>CAMAUX010000027.1 GCA_945861435.1 Chthoniobacter flavus
GCCATCGGCGCGAGTGGCGCCACGGTGGACGTGACCGGCTCCAACCTGCTCACCCTTTCCGGTGTGGTCAGCGGCTCCGCAGCTCTCACCAAGATCGGCACAGGCACACTCGCGCTTTCCGGCACGAATACGTTCACAAGCCCGCTCACTGTCAGCGCCGGCACGCTCTCCATCGGCGCCGCCGCGAACCTTAGCACCTCCGCCTCCTCGATTGCCGTGAACCTCAATGGCGGCGCGCTGCAGAGCACCGGCGCCTCCGTGACTCTCGGCACCACGCGCCCCATCGCCATCGGCACAAACGGCGGCTCCCTGGACGTGACGGGTTCCAACACCCTCACCCTCAGCGGCGCCATCACCGGCTCCACCACCGCGAATAAAACCGGCACCGGCACCCTGGCCCTCTCCGGTTCCAAGACCTTCAGCGGTTCATGGAATGTCACGGGAGGCACCCTCAGCGTCTCCGCCAGCAACAACCTCGGCAACGGCTCCGCCGGCAACACCCTCACCCTCAATGGCGGCTCCCTCCAGAGCACGGGCGCTTCCGTCGACCTCGGCACCAACCGCACGCTCACCCTCGGCGCTTCCGGCGGCGGACTGGACGTGACCGCCTCCAACACACTCACCTTCTCCGGCGCCATCAGCGGCAGCGGCGCTCTCACCAAGACCGGCACAGGCACCGCCATCCTCAGCGCCACCAACTCCAGCTTCAACGGCGGCCTCAATATCAACGCAGGCACGCTCTCCGTCGCCTCCAGCGCCAATCTCGGCGACGCCACCAACTCCCTCACCTTCGGCGGCGGCACCCTCCAGACCACCGGTGCCTCAGTCGATCTGGGCTCGAGTCGCACCCTCACTGTGGGGGCCGGCGGCGGCACCTTGAACGTGGGCGCTTCCAACGCCCTCACCCTCTCCGGCGCCATCAGCGGCTCGGGAACCCTCTCCAAGACAGGAACCGGCACCCTCGAAGTCACCAGCACCACCGGCGACTTCTCCGGCACCCTCAACGCCAACGGCGGCTCCCTCCAGATGACCGGCACCCTCACCGGTGCCACCGCCGTCTCCGTCACCTCCGGCACGCTGATCCTGGGAGCCAGCGAGCGCATCAACAACACCGCCTCCCTCGCCATGGCGGGCGGCACGTTCAACGTCAACGGCTTCAGCGAAACCCTCGGCACGCTGACCCTGAGCGCCTCCTCCACCATCGACTTCGGGGTAAGTGCCAGCGCCTCCAGCATCCTCATCTTCAGCGGCGCGGGTTCCTTCACCGCCGGCCAGACCCTGGCCTTCACCAACATCGGCGCCACCGGCACCGACCGCGTACTCTTCAGCAACTCGGTGTCCGGCGTCCTCGGCCAGATCAGCCTCAACGGCTCTATCGCAGGCGAGGCGCAGGTGAGCTTCAACGGCAACAGCTACTACGAGCTCACCGCCGTGCCCGAACCCTCCACCTGGATCGCCGGCGGCCTCCTCCTCGGCCTCCTCGCCTACCGCGAACGCCGCCGCTTCAAGCGCGAGTAAGCGCAGTCGCCCGCCGAGCGTAGGCCGTCCCCGGGTGCGCTCGCCACCGCTCCGTGGTCCATCGCCGTCCGTGGTCCACGTCGGTCCACGTCGGTCCACGTCGGTCCACGTCAGTCCACGACAGTCCACGTCAGTCCATGTCGATCCACGTCGATCCACGTCGATCCACGTCGATCCACGTCGATCCACGTCGGTCCACGTCGGTCCACCCCCGTCCGTTGCGCCCTCCAGCCCCGATTTGTTTTCAGGCAGAGAGGGCTCCTTTCACGTCCGGCCCATATTCCGCACGCGTCGCGCTCCCACGCCCACGGCACCGCGCTCCCATGCGACTCCACCGGATCCCCATCCCCGAGGTCTTCACCACCCTCCATAGTTCGCCGGACGGTCTTTCCGAACCCGAGGCCGCGCGCCGCCTCGCCGAGTACGGCCCCAATCGCTTCGAACGCATCCACCGCCGCCCCGTATGGCGCCAGTGCGCCGCCAGCTTCACCCACTTCTTCGCCTTCATCCTCTGGACCGCCGCCGCCCTCGCCTTCCTCGCCGACTGGCACGCCCCAGGCGAGGGGATGCAAACCCTCGGCGCCACCATCACCGGCGTCATCCTCATCAACGGCTTCTTCTCCTTCTGGCAGGAGTATCGCGCAGGAAAAACCGTCGACGCCCTCGAACGCCTCCTTCCCCGCAGGGTCTGCGTCCTGCGTGCGGGCCGCATCACCGACCTGCCCTCCGAAGCCCTCGTCCCCGGCGATCTCCTCTGCGTCGAAGCCGGGGATGATGTCCCGGCCGACTGCCGCGTTGTCGAAGCACGCGGCCTTGCCGTCAACAACGCCACCCTCACCGGCGAATCCGCCATCCTCGGCCGTTCCCCTGTGGATGAGGAACGCGAGCCCGGCATCGAGCACAGCCGCAACCTGATCCTCGCCGGCACCTCCGTCGTCGCCGGCGAGGGCCGCGCAGTGGTCTTCGCCACGGGCGCGCGCACCCGCCTCGGCTTGCTTGCGCACCTCACGCAATCCGCTCCCGCGCCCTCCAGCCCGCTCCAGCGCGAGATCGCGCGCCTCAGCCGCTGGATCGCGGTCATCTCCGTCCTCCTTGGGAGCGCCTGCTTTGGTGCGGCCGAATGGATGGGACTTTCGCTGTTCCAAGGCGCCCTCCTCGCCATCGGCGTCATCGTCGCCAACGTTCCCGAGGGCCTCCTGCCCACCGTCACCGTCTCCCTCGCCATGGCCTCCCAGCGCATGGCTCGCCGCAACGCCCTCGTCCGCCACCTGCCCGCCGTCGAGGCGCTCGGCGCCACCTCCGTCATCTGCACCGACAAGACCGGCACCCTCACCGAAGGCCGCATGGCTGTCCGCCAGATCCACGTCCACGGCCGCCTCTGGGACCGGGATGCATTCCCGGACGCCTCCCTCTGCGCCTCGTTCTACGAAGTCGCAGCCGGCTGTCATCACCTGCGCGAGGTCTCCCGCGACGGTATCCTCCAGCTCCAAGGCGACCCCATGGAACTCGCCCTCTTTCACCTCGGCCGCAACGTGCTCGGCATCGCAAGCCCTCCCGAGCGCGAGGACGAAATCCCCTTCGACCCCGTCCGCAAACGCACCGCCACCCTCCACCGCAGCACCGCCGGACTGCGGCTTCTCGTCAAGGGTGCCGTCGAAACCGTCCTCCCACTCTGCACCTCCGCCGAAGGCACGGACCGCACCGATCCGCTCAGCGTCACCGCGCGCACCGCCCTCCTCTCCGAACACGACGCCATGGCGGGACGCGGCCTGCGGGTCCTTGCTTTCGCCGTGCGTCTCCTGCCCGAACCCATCCCACCCCGCACCGAATGGGAGCGCGACCTCGTGTTTGCGGGCTTTGCGGGCCTTGAGGATCCACCGCGTCCCGAAGTCCCCGCAGCCCTGCGCAGCTGCAGGGAGGCTGGGATCCGGGTGATCATGCTCACCGGCGATCATCCCGGCACGGCCCTGGCCATCGCGCGCGAAACCGGGCTGGCACTCAATCCGCACGTGCTGACGGGCGAGACCCTCGGCCGCATGACCGACGTCCAACTCCAGCTCCTGCTCGACGCCCCGGAGGTCCTCTTCGCCCGGGTCGCCGCCGAGCAGAAACTGCGCATCGTCAAAGTCCTCCGGGGCAAGGGGCACGTCGTCGCCGTCACGGGCGACGGTGTCAACGATGCACCCGCATTGCGCAGCGCGGACATCGGCGTGGCCATGGGCCGTTCCGGCACCGACGTCGCCTGCGAGGCCGCCGATCTCGTCCTCCTCGACGACAACTTCGCCAGCATCGTCGCAGCCGTCGAAGAGGGCCGCGCCGTGTTTGCCAACCTCCGCAAATTCCTCACCTACGTCCTCACCTCCAACGTCCCCGAACTCGTTCCCTACGTGGCCTTCGTGCTCCTCGGAATCCCTCTGCCACTCACCATTCTCCAAGTCCTCGCCGTCGACATTGGCACCGACATGCTCCCCGCCCTCGCTCTGGGGGCTGAACGCCCGCATCCCGGCACACTCCGCGAACCGCCGCGTCCACGCTCTGAGCGGCTCCTGGACGGCGCGCTGCTGCTGCGTGCGTACGTGTTTCTCGGCGGCATCGCCTCCGTGGCCGCCATGGCGGCGTACTTCTATGTGCTGCACACGGGCGGCTGGAAATGGGGTGTCGCCCTCGGACCGCACGACCCGCTTTACCTCCGCGCCACCACCGCCTGCTTCGCCGCCATCGTGGTCATGCAGGTGGTCAACGTCTTCCTCTGTAGAAGCCGCCGCGCCTCCGCGGTCTCCTTCCCCTTTTGGAGCAACCCCCTGCTGCTCGCCGGCGTGGCCTGCGAGATCCTCCTCCTGCTCCTCATCGTCTACTCCCCTTGGGGCGCTCTTCTTTTCGGCACCGCACCCCTCCCGCCCAGCGTCTGGCTCTTCCTACTTCCCTTTGCCCTCTTCTTTTTTCTCTCCGAAGAAATCCGCAAAAGCGTCGTCCGCCGATTCTGGAAGGGGGCCGGACAACGGAGCCCTCATGCACCTCACAGCACCGATCTCCCGCCGGGCCGCGACGTCGGGGCGGGGGAAACGCATTCTCCGCGCATCCAGTCCCCGGGAAAACCCAGCGGAACCGGGGAGTCCTCTGTGCCAACGTGAGCGCCCATCCCCATCCAAAGCCGATTCCCGCACATCCCGCTTCTGGTGACGGGAGTCCGGCACATCCCCACGCCGCATCTCCCTCTTCCTTCTCTCCTGCCTCTCCTGCCGCGCCCTCCGCTCCTGTACTGGCCGCGCGCCTTGCCGTCAGTCTCGCTGCACAACTCCGGAAGGCACGCCTTCGCTACCGATCCCGACTCCGCCATTGCCGCCGTCATTTCTCCGAAAAATCCGTCCATGCCCTCCGGGTCGAATCCCGCCGCATTCTTGCCTTGCTCGACCTCGTGCGTGGACTGGGTTTTGAAGCCTCCACCGCCCGTCCGCGCAAGCTCCTCAAAAAACGGCTCAAAGCCTTCAACACACTGCGCGACCTCCAAGTCCAGCGTCTCCTTGTCAAAACCTGGATCTCCCGATTCCCGGCCGCGCACTCTTTCGCCATCCTCCTCAAGCACCGCGAACAATCCACCGTCCACGAGTTGCGTGCACGAATTGCCTCCCTGCGTGCGCGGCCCGTCACGCGCAGGCTGCGGAAACTTTCCGCGCAAATCGCCGCCGCCGGCGTTGCGAAGGCCCCGGCCCCGGCTCTCACCCTCGCGCCCCTCCTGGACAGCGCCATCGCGAGACTCGTGGTAGCGCGCGGAAAAGTCCGTGCCCGTTCTCCCGAGACCATCCACCAGACCCGCGTGGCCCTGAAACGACTGCGCTACCTGTGCGAAATCCTGCAGCCGTGGCTGCCTGTGATCACCTCGGAGGAACTAGAACGCATGCGCCAGGGGCAGGTGCGCATGGGCGAGGTCCAAGACATCGCCGTCCTCCTCGCGGCCATCCAGCACGCGACCACGGAGGGGGCCGTGCCGAAGGCGGAACTCGCTCCGTGGTGCGCCGCCCTCCGGCGTCGTCTGACCCTTTCCTCTGGCAGGGTTACGAAAGCAGCAGCTGTTTCTTTTGCACGGACACAGCCCGTCCAGCAGGGCGCTGATTGACCATCGCGCAACAGGGCCACACGCCACCGCAAGGAGCTGAGTCCTTTCCGGGTGTCACTGTGAGCCCGCTTCTTGCTTCTCCGTGCCTTGGTGCCTCGGTGTGAGAAATTGCGACTGAAGGGCACACCAGGGCACCAAGGAGAGCCTGCAAAGCCTGCAAACAAGGAACAGGCATCATCGTCCCCTCCTCCCTCTGCCAGCGGGGGTGCGTGGCGCGTGGGGAAACGCGATACGGTGGCTCCCTGCGTCTGCGTTCCGGACTTGCGGTCACCGACCGCTTACTGGCTTTCATGCCTCCGGCATGACGGTGTGTACGGCATTGCGAGTGCCTGGTTCTCGGTCGGGACGCTCACCGAGGTCTGGCCACTCGGGCCACGCATTCGCTCCCTTTTTTGCGGCTTGGTGTGAGAAACTGCGCCCTTAGAGGGGATGGACCAAGTGCTTCGTTCCTCTACGCCCCCGTTTACCCCGTTTACCCCGTTTACCCCGTTTACCCCGTTTACCCCGTTTGCGGCCGATCCCTTTTCTACTTTTCCTTGGAACTCACCTCGAGCGGGAGATCCACCGAACGACCTTCCTCCACCGCGTCGCACCAGCCTTCCGCCAGCGCCCTGAGGACCGCTCCCATGCTACTCCCCTTGCGACGAGCGCATTTCATCAGTCGGTCGCGTTCGGCTGTGGAGAGCCGGATTAGAAGCTTTTCGGTCTTTTTGTCGTCCATTGAGAAAGGTCCATCTGACTGCTGTGAATGTCCATCAACATAGCCACGGTATTCGGGGCTTTGCGTCAATCATCGCCATGTATGTCATCGGTCATACAGCGCAGTGTGCGAGGCATTTGCGTCGCTAAAAGCCGCCTGTCTCCTCCCCGGTTCTGAGCGAAATCTCAGGCGCTTTACCCTCCCGCTTTCCTCCCCTCAATTGTCCCCCCTACCCCCCTCCTGACCTCGCGCCCCGAATGGCACTTCGGTAAATCCCTGTCCGCAAAGGGCAACGCCTGCAAGGTTCAACGCCTGCAAGGGCCAGGCAATCTCCCCTTCATTTCATCTCCACTTCCCGCAATCTCCTGTTTCTTGGTGCCCCGCGCCTTGGCGCCGTGGTGTGGCGACTCTGCGCCTCAAGGGCACCTCACCAAGGCACCATGAGGCAATGCTCAGCCGATCCGCTGGGTTGAAAGACGCTTGTCCCAAATGGCGCTGAGTGAAGCCTCAATGCGGCGATGAAAACTTGTCGGATCTGATGTGAGTTTCTGTGGAAACGGAATTGGCACCTTAAAATCATCCCGTTTCAAACTCACCCGTTGGGTGAGTCTCTTTGAGCGATCTTCAAAGTCGGTAACGACATAGCTGTTACCCTCAAGTACCCAGGCACTGATAGGACTCAGCAGTCGCCTGAACCCGGAGAGTTCCCAATGGCCCACGGAACGCACTGAATGCACGGACCACGCAACAGCCTGTCCCTATCGGCTCACTTCGGCATGCGGAAGTTGCGCAACTTCCGCATGCCGGAGGCATGGGAGCCCATACCGGTCGGTGACCGCAGTTCGGATCGCGAACGCAGGGAACCACCGGAACCCGTTTCCCCACGCGACGCGCCCCGGGTTGGGGCGCGAGAAGGGCGATGATCCGAGAAAGTGTTCCCGGTCCCGATCGGCTCCACTACTCGCACTCGCCTGCGCGCCACCGTCGTCCCGAGAAACACGGTGAAGCCCCTTCACTAAGTGCCATTCGGCACAGCTCAAAATCTCCTTACCTCAAGATGAGGGGGGTGAGCTCAATATGAGGGGGGGCAGCTTCTGTTTCATGGTCCGTGCATTCCGCGCGTTCCGTGGGCCATTGTGCGTACGCCGCCGTCCTTGGCTCCTACCGGGAATGAGCGGGCCGAGCTTCATGCCACGAGATTTTGCCTGTCCCTATCGGCTCCTTCTTTGGAGGCAAAAGGCGACCAGTCGCCGCCAAATCCAGTGCCATCTACCGCATCTAAGCCACCGCATCGGGCGCGGCGGCGAACTGGCCGAACTCCCACGAGATTTTGCCTGTCCCTATCGGCTTATCCACGGAACGCACTGAATGCACGGACCACGCAACAGACTCTCTGAGCCCCCTCATTCCCACCCCATTCCTTCCGTGCGGTCCGTGCATTCCGCGCGTTCCGTGGGCCATTGTGCGTACGACGCCGTCCTTGGCTCCGCTGGGGATGAGCGGGCCGAGCTTCATGCCACGAGATTTTGCCTGTCCCTATCGGCTCACCGCGCAGCGGCGCCTGATCGCGTCACGCCAAGGCCGCTATCCCACCCAAATCTGAAATTACTGACCCCAAACTCGCGCGCGGTGATTTATGCGGGCTAGGCCACCGCATCGGGCGCAGCGGTGAACTGGTCGAACTCCTGCGAGATTTTGCCTGTCCCTATCGGCTCGGCTCATCGGCTCCTCTATCTGCTCCTATCGGCTCCTATCGGCTCATCGGCTCATCGGCTCCTTCGGCATGCGGAAGTTGCGAGTGCCTGTTGATTGCCCGCTCAACAAGGCATGACCCATGCCCTTATCTCAGTGCCATCCACGCCTGCGCCTCCTTATGCTCCGGCTCGGCGCCACCCCTGCAATCCCCCCCCATGAACCCGTGCTCCCGCTCCCCAAATCCTCCGCCGCCCTCCTTGCTTCGCCGTGTCCCCGTTCACCGCCTGGCGTTCTGGACCCTGCTTTTGTCCCTCCTCACCGGCTCGAACAGTGAGTCCGCAGACAACGTTCCGGTGGACTACGCACGCGCAGCCGCGGTCGGCCAGAATTGGAATGACAAGGTCTTCCGCTCGGAGGTTGCACCCCAGTGGGAGGGGGGCGGCGACGATCACTTTTGGTATACTGTGAGCACCGGGCCCGGCACGCGGGAGTATGTGCGGGTGTCGACCGCCGACGGGAGCATCCAGCGCGCTCCAGACGCCGCATCCGCCGGCATCGCGCAGGTCCCTGTCACCACCAGTTCCCAGCCGGTGGATGGCCCCCGCAAAACCCGACGCACCGGGCCGGAGACGGTGGTGCATTTTCAGAACCGCTCAGGCACAGCAGTGGAACTCTTCTGGTTGGACTTCAAAGGGGGCCGCCGCTCGTACGGAAAGCTCGCGGACGCGAAGGACGTGGAGATGAGGACCTTTGCCGGTCACCTCTGGTGCGTGATCGGGCCGGGCGGTCGCGAAATCGCGGTGGTGGAGGCCAGCGAGGCGGTGCCCGTGGTGGTGATCGACGCCCCGTCCGGCCGCCGGGAGCAGAAGACGGATCCTCCACAAAGGCGCGAGTGGGTCGTGGAGTTCGCGGATCATCAGGTGGTGACGCGCAATCCTCGCACGGGTGAAAGGCGCACCCTCACCCGCGATGGCACGGCCGCGCAGCCTTACCGCGGCCCGGTGGCGTGGTCACCGGATGGGCGCTGCTTTGTCGTGCAGCGGGTTGCCCTTGTTCCCGTGCGCGAGGTGCAGTTGCGCGAGTCGGCCCCCAAGGATCAGCTGCAGCCGAAGACGCGTGTGATTTCTTATCCAAAACCCGGCGATGCATTGCCGCGGCCCCGTCTGGTGCTTTTCGATGGGGCGGATTCGGAGCCGCAAATGGTGGGGATGGTGGGAGTGGTGGGGGACGAACTCACGCCCGAGCCTTTCGAGCCGGACGGGGCCTACGACGTGCGTTGGTCGCCGAAGGGGGGCGAGTTTTACTTTTCCTACAACGCGCGCGGCCACCAGCTCTACCGCGTTCTTGCCGTGGATGCGCGCACAGCGGCGGCGCGCGTGGTGGTGGAGGAGAAAGCCTCCACCTTCATCGACTATACGAACAAGATCTGGCGCGAGTGGCTCGACGATTCAGGCGAGCTGCTCTGGATGAGCGAGCGCGATGGATGGGCCCACCTCTGGATCCAGGACATCGCCACGGGCCAGCCCAAGCTCCAGCTCACGCGCGGCCCATGGGTGGTGCGCGAGGTGCTCCGTGTCGATCGAGAGCGGCGTCAGCTCTGGTTCATGGCGGGCGGCCGCCGCGCGGGGGAGGATCCCTACCACCGGCACCTCTGCCGCGTGAACCTCGATGGCACCGGCCTCGTGCAACTCACCGAAGGGGATGGCGATCACGAGATTTCCTTCTCCCCCGGTCAGCGCTTCTTCATCGACCGGTGGAGCCGCGCGGACCAGCCGCCCGTCGTCGAATTGCGTGCCTGTGAGGATGGGCGGCGCATCGCGGAACTGGAGCGTGCGGATGCGCGCGCCCTTTTGGAGACGGGATGGAGCCTGCCTGAGCGCTTCGTTGCGAGCGGACGCGATGGGATCACGCCGATTCACGGGATCCTGATCAAGCCCTCGCACTTCGATCCAGCGCTGCGCTATCCGGTGCTGGAGGAGGTTTACGCGGGGCCGCATGGAGCCTTCGTGCCAAAGCGTTTCGGCACGCTGTCGCGCCAGCATGTGCTCGCGGAGCTTGGATTCATCGTCGTCCAGGCCGATGGCATGGGCACCAACCACCGGGGCAAAGCCTTTCATGATCTCGCATGGAAGAACCTCCGCGACTCCGGATTTCCCGATCGCATGGCGTGGATCAAGGCGGCTGCTGCCACGCGCCCATGGATGGATCTCACGCGTGTCGGGATCTATGGCGGATCCGCCGGTGGTCAGAGTGCGATGCGTGCCGTGCTTGAGTTTCCGGAGTTCTACCGCGCGGCGCATGCGGACTGTGGCTGCCACGACAACCGCATGGACAAGATCTGGTGGAACGAGCAGTGGATGGGCTGGCCTGTGGATGATTCCTACAAGGCCTCCTCGAATGTGGAGGATGCGCACAAACTCGGCGCGCCGCTCATGCTCTGCGTGGGTGAGATGGACGACAACGTCGATCCCGCCTCCACCCTGCAAGTCGTGAAGGCCCTCGTCGCTGCGGACAAGCAATTCGACCTGCTCGTCCTGCCCGGCACCGGCCACGGCGCCGCTGAGACCCCCTACGGATCCCGCCGCCGCATGGAGTTCTTTGTTCGCAACCTTGGGCGGCCCAGACGCGGTCCCGAGTAGAGTCGGCCGCCTTGGAGTTGGAAAAGGGCGCGGTGATCGTGCAGGTTCGCGCTTCATCGATGAGCCACCCGGACAGCTCCACCAATCCGACTTCTCCCCGCCCTGCGTTCCGCTGGCTGGTGGAATCGGCGTGGTTTGCTGCCATGAGTATTGCAGTGGGAGCGGTCTCCGCGCTCTTTCTCACAAGTCTCGACGAGGTCACCGCGCTCCGCTTCCAGTTCCCATGGCTGCTCTATCTGCTGCCGGTCGCGGGCGTGCTGATGGTGTGGGCGTACCGGCGCCATGGAGGAAGGGCGGAGGGGGGTTCCGTGCTGCTCTTCGAGGCGATCCGATCGCCTGCGCCTCCGCCTGCGGAGCCCGGTGCAGCCGTTCCGCGCCGCATGGCGCCTTTCATTTTCTTCGCCACGCTGCTCACGCATCTCTGCGGCGGTTCCGCCGGACGCGAGGGCGCCGCCGTTCAGATGGGGGGCGGCATGGCGGCTGCGGTCTGCCGCTGGGCTGGCGCCTCCGAACGCTTTGCCCGTCTACTCCTGATGGGGGGTGTTGCGGCCGGATTTGGTGCGCTTTTTGGAACCCCGCTGGCCGGTGCGGTATTTGCCTTGGAAGTGCTGCGACCGGGGCGCCTCCCGTGGAGGGCCCTGCTGCCCTGTCTTGCGGCCGGGTTTCTGGGGGACCTTGCGTGCGGCTTCTGTGGCGCAACGCACGTGCCCCTTCGCATCACGTTCCAAAGCGGATCGACGTTCTGGGGAGTGCTCGGTGCCATGGATTTTTCATTGCTGGGCAAGGTGGTCTTTGCCGCGCTCTGCTTCGGTGCCATTGGCAGGCTCTTCGTCTTCTGCGCGCACGGGCTTTCCGGCCTGCTGGCGCGCTGGGTCGCGTCGCCCCTGTGGCGCGTGTCGCTCGGGGGCGGCGTGGTCGTCGCGCTCTGTGTGGTCCTCGGGACCCGCGATTATCTGGGCCTCGGCGCATCGTCTGCAGATCCCGGGGCGATGGTGATCCCCGCGTTCTTTTCAGAAGCGCCGGCATCCCCATGGGCGTGGGGATGGAAGATGGTGTTCACGCTCGTGACGATCTGTTCCGGGTTCAAGGGCGGAGAGGTCACGCCGCTCTTCTTCATCGGTGCCGCCGCGGGTCATGCGCTGGCGGTGGTGATGGGCGTGCATGTCGATCTGCTCGCGGGTCTCGGCTTCCTCGCGGTGTTTGGTTCGGCTTCCAAGACGCCGCTCGCGTGCGCTCTCATGGGCGTCGAGATTTTCGGTCCCACGCATGGTCTTCTCATGCTCGTGGTGTGTCTGCTCGCATCCGCCGTGAGCGGCGGCGCGGGCCTGTACCGCCGCCCCCATGCCCCGCGTTCCCAGCATGCCCCGGCCGATGACGCCGATGGGCGGCCTGCCACTGCGGAAAATCCGCCGGTGCTACGCGAGGAGTGAGCGCCCTTGGGGCCTCCACGGGACTGCACGGGAACTCACACCGCGGCGCGGCTCCTCACTGAACGCGCGCGCGCAGTTCGCGCCATGTGCGGCCGTCCGGGAAGGTGTGGTCGGCGAGGGAGTCCGGCTTCATGGTGATGCTGGTGCCGGGCGCGGTGGGCGTAAGGTAGCGGCCGCCGCGCACGATGCACGGGTCGAGGAAGTGTTCGTGCAAATGGTCGACGAATTCGGTGATGCGTCCCTCGAGCGAGCCGCTCACGGCGATGTAGTCGAAGATCGACTCGTGCTGCACGTATTCGCAGAGGCCGACGCCGCCCGCATGCGGACAGACCGGGATTCCGAACTTGGCGGCAAGCAGGAGGACGGCGACCACTTCGTTGACGCCGCCGAGCCTGCAGGAGTCGATCTGGCAGTAGGCGATGGAGCGCGCTTGGAGGAGTTGTTTGAAGATCACCCGGTTCTGGCAGTGTTCGCCGGTGGCGACGCCGATGCCGAGGGGTTCGAGGGCGCGTGCGATGGCGGCATGGCCGAGGACGTCGTCCGGCGAGGTGGGTTCCTCGATCCAGAGCGGGCGGTGCGGAGCGAGTGCGGTGGTCCATTCGATGGCCTGCGGGACGTCCCAGCGCTGGTTGGCATCGATCATGAGTGCGTTGCCGGAGCCGATCTCCTCGCGGACGATGGCGGCGCGGCGCTGGTCGTCTTGGAGGTCCGAGCCGACCTTGATCTTGAAGTGGGTGAAGCCGTCGGCGAGGGCTTCGCGGCAAAGGCGGCGGATCTTTTCGTCCGGGTAGCCGAGCCAGCCAGCGGAGGTGGTGTACGCGGGGTAACCGTGCTGGAGCATTTCGGCTTCGCGCGCGGCCTTGGTGGGGGCGAGGCGCTCGAGCATGGCGAGTGCTTCCTCGGGAGTGAGGGCGTCGGTGAGATAACGCCAGTCGACGAGTTCGACGATCTGGGCGGGGGAGAGGTCGGAGAGAAGCTTCCAGAGGGGCTTGGACTCAAGCTTCGCCCAGAGGTCCCAGAGAGCGTTGACGACGGCCGCTGTGGCGAGATGGATGACGCCTTTTTCGGGTCCGATCCAGCGCAGTTGGGAATCGCCGGTGAGGTGTTTCCAGAAGGCGCCCGGAGTGCGTGTGAAGGCCGCGAGATCCTGGCCGACGACCAGTGGGCGCAGGGCTTCCACGGCGGCGACGACGATCTCGGTGCCGCGTCCGATGGTGAAGGTGAGGCCGTGGCCCTCGACGCCATCGCCGCGGTCCGTGGAGAGAATCACGTAGGCGGCGGAGTAGTCGGGGTCCGGGTTCATGGCGTCCGAGCCATCGAGGGAAAGGGAGGTGGGGAAGCGCACATCGCAGATGCGCATGCCGGTGATTTTGCCGAGATGGTTCATGGCCGGAGAGGTTGGGGGGGATGGGGTTACTTGCCTGCGCTCCAGCCGCCATCGATGAGCTGGCAGCTGCCGGTGACCATGGCGCTTTCGTCGGCGGCGAGGTAGAGGGCGGCTGCGGCGACTTCATCCGGGCGAGCCATGCGGCCGTTGAGCTGGGTGGAGGCCATGTCGCGGTAGGCGGCCTGGGGATCCGGGTACGAGGCGATGCGGGCTTGGACGAAGGGGGTTTCGACGCGGCCGGGGCAGATGGCGTTGAAGCGGACGCCGGTGTGCGAGTGGTCGAGTGCGAGGGCGCGGGTGAGTCCGACGACGGCGTGTTTGCTGACGGTGTAGGCGAGGCGGTCGCGGACGCCGAGGAGGCCGCCGATGGAGGCGAGGTTGATGACGCTGCCGGAGCCGCGCTCGAGCATCGCGGGGACGAAGGCTTTGCAGAGGTTGAAGGGGCCGCGGACGTTGACAGAGTGAAGGCGGTCGAGGTCGTCTGCTTTGGTTTCGTGGAGGTTGCCGACATGGCCGATGCCGGCGTTGTTCACGAGGACGTGGAGCTCGGGAAGGGTGGCGGCGAGGGCGAGTGCGGCGTCCGGGTCGCTGACATCGAGCGAGGCGAAGTGAGCCTGGGCGCCTGAAGAACGCAGGGATTCGACGACGGCGCTTCCGCTTTCCGCATCGCGGTCGGCGACCCAGACGATGGCGCCTTGGCGGGCGAAGGTTTCTGCGATGGCGCGTCCGATGCCGGAGCCGGCGCCGGTGACGAGGGTGTTTTTGTGGTCGAGGCGGAACATAAGGTGGATCAGAGGGTGGCGGGGCTTGGGATGGGAGAAGATTTTTCGAGGGGAAGGAGGAGGGTGATGAGGGTGGCTGGGATGAAGAGGAAGCCTGCGTAGAGGAGGGCGCGGCTGACGTCATCGACGGTGTTGAAGATGCCGAAGAAGACGGTGCCGGCTGCTGCGAAGATGCGGCCTGCGTTGTAGCAGAAGCCTGCGCCGGTGGTGCGGAGGAGGACGGGGAAGAGGGGTGGGAGGCACATGGTGAAGAGGCCGAAGGCGCCCTGGCATGCGCCGAGTGCGGCGAAGAGGAGCTTGGTGGCCTGCCAGCTCCACGGGGTCGAAAAGGTGATGATCATGAGAATGCCGTAGGCTGCGAGCATGGCGGCGATGGCGGTGCGGTAGCCGAGAAGTTTGGCGAGTGCGCCCGCGAGGTAGTTGCCGAAGAGGCTGCCGACCGAGAGCCAGATCAGTCCGATGACGATGGCGTGGTCCTTGCCCACCTTCGGGAGGAGGTGGATTTCCGGCAGGCTGGTGATGTGCTTGGTCTGCCAGAACATGAAGGACCAGTGGGCGGTGAGGGAGACGGCGCAGATGACGAGCACGCGCCATGTGGTGGAGCGGACCGCCGGGCTGAAGAGTTCGCTGATGCCGGGCAAGACGCGGTCCTTGCGGGCGGTGGTCCATTCCTCGGTTTCCGGAACGGCGCGTCGGATCCAGAGGGTGACGAAGGCTGGGAGGAGGCCGACGAGGAAGACGTTGCGTGGGTCGTGTCCGGCGTTGAGGTTGCCAGCGAAGCAGGCGAGGAGGATGCCGAAGTTGACGGCGCTCTGGAGGGTGGCGGCGATCCATGGGCGCCATGTCTTGGGCCACGATTCTGCGAGGAGGGCGGCGCCGACGGCCCATTCTCCGCCGATGCCGAGGGCGGAGAGGAAGCGGCAGGCCGTGAGTTGTTCCCAAGACTGGGCGAAGTAGGAGAGGCCCGTGAATCCGGCGTAAGTGAGGATGGTGAGGACGAGAGCGCGGCTGCGCCCGACGATGTCGCCGATGCGGCCGAAGAATGCGCCGCCGATCGCCCAGCCGATGAGGAACGCGGCCTGGATGAAGGAGGCGTTGCGCGCGACTGCGGGGTCGGATTCCTGGGTTCCCATGAGCTCGGCGACGAAGGCCATCGCGACGAGCGTGAAGAGGTGCATGTCGAGACCGTCGAAGAACCAGCCCAGCCACGCGGCGATGCCCGAGCGCAGATGGTGAGGGGAGAGCGTGGTGGCTGGAGGTGCTTCTGTGGCAAGCATGCGGGTGCGATGGAACTCGGCAGAACAGTTCTGCCCGAGCGGGAACCGGGAGCGAGTGGGGGGCCGGGAAGTTTTACCCGGCAGAGTCGGCGCTCTTGTTTACTGCTTGGCGGGTGCTTCCGCGGGAAGCAGGCCACGCCATGAGGTGCGCTCGAATTCGGTGGCGACGATGCCGAAGGACTTGGTGGTCATGGAGGCGGCGAAGCCGGCGATGTTCATGACTTCCTGGGCGTCGGCCTCGGTCTGGCCGAGGTAGTTGCCGGTGGGGAGCTGGTAGGCGGTGCCGTCGTTGCCGGTGATGGCTTGGAGGAAGCCTTGGGCGGCCATGGCGCGGTTGAGCACTTCGTAGTCTGCGGGGGTGGCGTCGCGCAGTTCGATACGGGTCATGTAGACAGGCATGGTGTGTGGGGTATTGGGGGTGGAAGGTTTCTGAATGGGTTCCTTTTATGTCAGCGTGGCAGACGGGGTGTCCAGCTTCGGAGCCGTGGAAGAGAGGGAAGCTTCACTGCTTCGGCTCGTGGAATCGGAACGGGGTGCCGCCGAGCACGGAGTCGCTGGTGAAGGTGTGGCACCAGTATTTTTCGATATGCGCGACGACGAGCGCGGTGCCCTCGGCGTGCGAGACGTGGGGTGGGCGTTCCGGGTTGTACATGGCGTCGGTGAGGTCGCGCACAAGGGCGACGTGCTTGCCTTGGGCGACCATCTGGCGGATGCCGAAGGGGCGGCCGAGGACGCACATGTTGGTGTGGACGCCCATGAGGATGAGGTGGTCGATGCCGCGCTGCTGCAGGAGATGATAGGCCTCGGCGGAGTCGGTGATGGCGTCCTGCGGCGCGATTTCGAGCGTCGCGATCTGGCGTGTCCACGGATAGGGATCGCCTTTCTTCCATGTGCGCGGGCAGTCGCAGCCGCCATCGGAGTCGTCGATGGGGAGCGGGGGTTCGCGCTCGGGATCAACGCGGCACCATTTTTGAAGGGGGACGGGCGGGATGGAAACGGGGGCCTGCTGGGCGAGGAGGCGTTGCGGTGTGCCGGCGTAAAAGCCCATGGTGTCGCTCGGGCAGTGGATGATGAGGACGCCGCGCGCGCGAAGGTTTTTGAGGAGGTCGTTCATGCGGGGCGCCATCTCGGCGACGCGCGCTGCAGCGGCGGGGCAGGTGTGGGTGTCCCACATGTCGCAGACGATGGCGGCGGTTTTTTGCGGAGGCCATGAGAGGACTTCCTGTTTGAGCTCCCACGAGTCTGCACCGGAGCGTGTGCGGCGCTGGGCGCGGAGTTCCAGCGGTGGAGCGGCGAGAAGTGGAAGAGCGCCCAGAAGGAGGGCGATGAGGATTCTGTGCATCGCGCTGTGTGTGTGGAGGCGACTGGGAGGGCGTGGTCAGTGGGAGAAGATCCACTGAAGACCGCGGACGAGGCGCTCGGAAAGCCGATCGCTGTGATGGCCCGGGGGTTCGTGAAATTCAACGGGTGCTTTGCGTTCCCTGAGGACGGCGTGGATTTTGCGCGCGCCGATGTTGGCGCCGAATTCGTCGTGTTCCGCGCCGTCGAGGTAGATGCGTTGGGCGGGGGAGAATGCGTCCGGATTTTTGCGGACGATGGTGAGGGGATCGAGGTCCAGCCAGCGTTGCCATGCTTCGGGGCGCCACTGGCCCTTGGCATTGTAGAGCCATTCGAAGCGGCCGGGTTGCGAGGGGATGGGGGCGTAGTTGGCGCAGAGGCCGAGGATGAGGGTGCCGAGGCCGTTGGAGGGCATGCGGAATTTGGGGGCCGGGGCGGAGGCGGCGTCGACTTCGGCGGGGGTGAGCGAGCGGGCCTGCTGGACGAGGGGGCGGTGGGTCACTTCGAAGTCGCTGTCGGGGGAGAGTGCGGCGACGGCGGTGAACTGCTTCTGGTTGCGGCTGGCGAGAAGCAGTGCGCCGTACGCGCCGCTGGAATGGCCGGCGAGGAGGATCTGGGAGGTTTTGTAACGCTGGGTGAGAAGGGGTGCGACTTCTTCGCAAACGTAGTCTGCGTAGCGGCCTGTGGCGGTGGAGTTGAGGAACTGGCTGCCGCCGTAGCGGGATCTGCCATCGACGACGGCGATGCGCACGGGGCGGCCCGCGGCGGTGAGGGTGTCGACGGTGCGTGCGAGCCAGCCCGAGGTGCCTTGGCCGATGGTGTCTTCGGAGGAACCGCCCCAGCCCGGCAGGTAGATGACCATGGGGAGCGGGGTGGTGGCGTCGGAGCGGTCGGGGAGGAGTGCGGCGATGCGGCGCTGGGCGGGGTCGCCGAGGGGGTTGTCGCGCAGAACGGTGCTGGTGTGGGAGAGGGGCTCGAGCTGTGCGCCTCTGGCGGTGGGGGCAAGGAGAAGCAGGCCGAAGGCGTGGGCGGCAAGAAGCAGGCGGGCGAGCGGGGGATGCATGGGGTGGTGTTTGCGGGGCCGGCGTTTCACCGGTTCTTCCCGGGCTTAAGGCGGTGTGGTGCCGTGCGGTTCGGCGGCGCGTGTGCTGGAGGCAGCGGGAACCACGCAATGGATGATGCAGCCTTTGCCTGGGGTACTCTGAATCCTGGCTTCGGCGCCGATGATGCGGGAGCGGTAGTCAATGAGATGGAGGCCCATGCCGGAGCGGGGAATGGAGGAGTCGAAGCCGCAGCCGTTGTCCTCGACGGCGAGGATGCAGCCCTTGTGGTCGGTCTCCAAGGAGATGCGGATGCGGGAGGCGCCGCCGTGTTTGGCCGCGTTGGTGAGGCATTCCTGCAGGATACGGTAGAGGTGGATTTCGACGTTTTCCGGGAGGCGTTGGAAGCGGGGAGGGAGGCAGAGCTCGTAGGTGATGGTGGAGCGCTTGCGGGCCTGGAGGAGGAGATCCTTGATGGCGGTGACGAGGCCGTAGCGCTGGAGTTCGACCGGATAGAAGCCCTTTGCGAGGTTGCGTGCGACCTCGATGGTGCTGGCGATGGCGTCGGCGAGTTCGGCGGCCCGGTCGGCGCTCGGATGGTTTTCTCGGGCGAGGAGTTGGGCGTGGGTGATGCAGAGGAGCGCGATGCCCGTGAGTTCCTGACCGAGGCCGTCGTGGAGATCCTGTCCGAGGCGGGATTGTTCACGTTCGGAGATCTCGGTGAGTTCGGCTTCGAGGGAGCGGCGCCTGCTCATTTCGGTGCTGAGATCTTCGAAAGCGGTGACGAGCTGGCGGGTGCGCTCGGCGACGCGGGCTTCGAGTTCCGTATTGGCGCTCTGGAGGATGGCTTCGGCCTGCTTGAGCTCGGTGATGTCGTGGAGCGTGCCGATGACGCAGCGCTCACCGCTCGGGCTCTGGCTGAGCTTGCCTCGGCTGGCGAACCAGCGGGTTTGGTTGGAACGGTTGAATATCCGGGAGTGATGAGAGAATGGGCTGCCGTCGGCGATGACCCGTTCCACGGCGCGCCGGCAGGTATCGCGATCCTGGTGATGGATGCGTTCGAGGCCCTTTTCGAATTCGATCTCGCCGGTTTCGGGGTCGCCGAAGAGCTCGGTGAATTTAGGGCAGCCTGTGATGCGGTTTGTTTGGAGGTCCCATTCCCAGGTGGCGATGTCTGTGACGGCGAGGGCTTCAGCGAGTTTCTCGTTGCTGGCGGTGAGAGCCGTGAGGAACTGTTTGCGTTCGGTCACGTCGGCGTGGGTGCCAATGGCGCGCACGGGCGAGCCGTCCGGGGCGCGTTCGACGACGCGTCCGCGGTCGAGGATCCAGCGCCATGAGCCATCCCTGTGGCGGAGGCGGTGTTCATTTTCAAAGAAGCTGGTGCGCCCATCGAGGTGGTCCTGAAGGGCGCGCAGAGTGGAGGCTCGGTCGTCGGGGTGGACGAAACTCTCCCAGCATCGGTAGCTGTGCTCGATCTCGTGGAGCTCGTAGCCGAGCATTGCCGCCCACTCGCCGCCGAAGCGCGTGGTGCCGCTGGGGATGTGCCAGTCCCAGAAGCCGAGGAAGCCGGCTTCGAGCACGAAGAGGAGCTGTTCCTTGGTCTCGCGGATGGCGTTTTCCGCAACGGCGCGCTGGTCCTCTGCGAGTTTGCGGTCGGTGATGTCGACAAAGGTGGTGACGACGCCGACCGTGCGGGACCCGTCGAGGACGGGTGCTGCGGTGATGAGCAGCCAGCGGGTGTCTCCATTGATGGCATGCGGGACGCCGACAATGACGTCACTGACCTTGGTGACGGTGCGGTGGGCGATGACTCCCGGGAGTTGTTCTGAGGGAAAGGGAGATCCGTCCTCCCGGACCGCGTTCCAGCGGGGGTCGAGGGTGTTGAGGCCGCGGAGTTGATCGAGTTTGATACCGAGGGTGGCGCAGGCGGCGTCGTTGGCTTCGATGATATCGCCGTTTCCGTCGTGGACGACTAGTCCGGCAGAGGCGGAATCGTAGAGGGCGCGGAGGTCGGCGACTTGCTGGCGGAGGGAGAGGCCCTGGCGGGTGAGTTCGGAGAGCTGGTGTCTGGACTCCTTGAGTTCTGCCTCGAGGGCGGCGATGCGGGCCTGCGCTGAGGGGGCGATGGCGACGTCGGCGCGGGATGAAGGGGCCGCTGTCTTGGGTTTCCCTTTCCTTCTGCCTTGGGTTGAGGCGGGCATGGGAGTTGGGCTGGGGTGGCCTTGATTTGGTTTCAGATCCGCCGATACGGCGGCCACCCCGGAAGGGGAGTGGAGCGGGTGACGAGACTCGAACTCGCGACATCTTCCTTGGCAAGGAAGTGCTCTACCAACTGAGCTACACCCGCGTTTGAGCGGACGGGAAAACTAGGAGCCGCGCCCGGGGCTTGCAATGCTTTTTTTGCGGGCTTGCTGAGTTCTTTGGGAGGGGATTCAGAGCGAGGCGAGGCCGGTGACCCACTTGCCTTTTCGCACGATGCGCTGGAGGGAGAAGCCCTGTTTCTTGAAGGCGGCGACGACGCCCTTTTCCTGGGAGCGAAGCACGCCTGAGAAGAGGAGGTGGCCGCCGGGGGCGACGCAGCGAGCCAGTTTCGGGGCGCTCTCGATGAGTAGTTCGCTGAACATGTTGGCTGCGACGACCTGCCACTTTCTGTCGGGGTTCCAAGTGAGCACGTCGAGTTTGCGGATGGTCACGCGGTCGAGGCGGTTGAGGGCGAGATTCTGTTTGGCGACGGTCACGGCCGTCGTATCGAAGTCGCCCGCAAGCACGGGGCACGCGCCGAGGAGTCTGCCTGCAAGAGCGAGGATGCCGGTGCCGCAGCCGAGGTCGAGGAGGCTCCATGGGCCCGAGGCCGGTGCGAGATCGGCAAGAAGCCGCAGGCAGGTGGAGGTGGTGGCGTGCTCGCCGGTGCCGAAGGCGAGGCCCGCCGGGACGAGGAGCTGGGGGCGCCTGGGATGCGCCGCGGCGAGGGATGCGCGCGGTTTTTCATCGGAGACGACGAGGAGTTTCTGACGGATGCGGATGGGGGGCCGCGGGGAGGTGGTGATTCCGAGGTTCTGGCGCTGGACGGTGACATCGCCGCCAAAGTTGGTCTTGAGTGCGGTGGCTTGGGCTTTGGTGAGTTCGAAGGCCTCGAGTCGGATGGATTTGCTGCATGGGAGGCTGGTGATGGCGAGGCGGTCGGCCACGGAGGTGAGGCGCTCGACCCATGCGTCCTCCCATTTTGCGGAGGCGAGTTTGCGCCAGCGGTAGCGAGGGGTGGTGGTTTTCTTCATTGGCGGGTGAAGATGAGGATGTGTTGTTGGGGGAGTGGAGATTTGTTTTCGAGGAACTTGAGGGCGGGGTGGAGGCGCATTTCCTTGCGGACCTGTTCCTCGCTCATGCGGTGGAGGAGTTTGATGGGGACCTTGGGGTCTTCGAGGCGGAACTCGACGAAGACGAGGCGGCCGCCGGGTTTGAGGGCGGAGATCATGGCGGTGATCATTTCGAAGGGGTGGTCGAACTCGTGGTAGACGTCGACCATGAGCATGAGGTCGCAGGAGTTCGGGGGGAGCTTGGGATCGGTGATGGTGCCGAGCACGGGCTTCACGCGTTTCTCCACGCGGCGCATGGCCATGTTGCGCATGAGCATCTCGAGCATTTCGTTTTGGATGTCGACGGCGAGGACGCGGCCTTCGTCGCCGACCTTGCGCGCCATGCGCCACGAGAAGTAGCCGCTGCCCGCGCCGATGTCCGCGACGGTTTGTCCGGGCTGGATCGCGAGGGCTTCCAAAAGAAGGTCGGTGCGTTCCTCTTCCTCACGTTCGGGACGCTCGAGCCAGCCCCAGGCCTGGTGACCCATGACGTGTGCGATTTCGCGCCCGAGGAAGAATTTCCCGATGCCGTTGGGGTCATGCTCCGATCGGGTTTCGTAGAGTGGAGCAGGGATCGGTTCCGCGCGCAGGAGCGGTGCGCCAAGGAGAAGCGTGAGGTGGGCGAGAAGGAGGAGGCGGATAGGATGCATGGGGGGCGGGCGTTGGAGAAGGCGTGGAGGCTAGGGCCGGGGACGAAGGAAGGCGACTTTCTTCGCGGCGGCGCGGTCCCGTTCCGGTGGCGCATTTCGGGGATGGGCTCGGAACCGCGGGGTGGGGAGCTTCTGCTTTGTGCGCGGTGGTTTGCCTTGCGCCGGGGGGGCTTTCCATGGCGACATTCGGGGTTAATGAAATTCATCCGCGACCTGCATACCGAGGCCGCCCGGGAAGGGCGTCCGGCGGTTTCGTTTGAGTTCTTCCCGCCCAAGACGGTGGAGGGTGAGGGCAACCTGCTCGGGAAGACGCTGCCGGCGCTGCTTGCGGCGCGTCCGGACTACTGTTCCGTGACGTACGGGGCGGGAGGCGGAACGCGGGAGAAGACGCTGGAGATTGTGGAGCGCATCCAGCGGGAGCACGGTTTGACGACGATGATGCACCTCACCTGCGTGGGGTCGACGCGTGCGGATTTGGAGCGTGTTGTGGCCGAGGCGCGGGAGCGCGGTGTGCTCAATGTGCTCGCGCTGCGCGGCGATCCACCGGGGGGCGGCGCGTTTGTGGCACAGCCCGGCGGATTCGAGTTTTCACGGGAGTTGGTGGGTTTCCTGCGGGATGCAGGCGGGCTTTGCGTTGGGACGGCGGGTTTCCCGGAAGGGCACATCGCGTGCAAGGCCGGGCGGGAGGTGGATTGGGGGTATCTGCGGGACAAGGTGCAGGCGGGTGCGGACTTCATCATCACGCAGCTCTTTTTCGACAACCGGGATTTCCTGGAGTTCCGGGAGCATCTGCGCGGGCGGCTGGGGGTGGACGTGCCGATCATCGCCGGGATCCTGCCGGTGCTGTCGCGCAACCAGACCAAGCGCTTCGTGGAGTTGTGCGGTGCGCGGATGCCTGCGGAGTTCCTGGGGCGCATTGATGCTCTGGGCGAGGACGAGGCGGCGGTGACCGCTTACGGGATCGAGTACGCGACGCGGCAGTGCGAGGAGTTGCTGGCGGCCGGTGTGGACGGGTTGCACTTCTACACGCTCAACAAGGCGCACTCGACGGCGAGCATCCTGCGCAACCTCGGCCGGCTGTGAGGGCCTACGTTTACGCGCAGTGCGAGAGCTGCCGCAAGGCGCTGCGCTTTCTGCGCGAGCAGGGCATCGCGGTGGAGGAGGTGCCGGTGCGTGAAACACCGCCCACACTCGGAGAGTTGAGCGCGATGCTGGGTTTTGTCGGCGGGGATGTGCGCCGTCTCTTCAATACTTCAGGCCGCGATTACCGGGAGCAGAACGTCGGAGAACGGCTGCGGGAGCTCACGACAGAGGAGGCTCTCGCCCTGCTCGCCACCAATGGGAATCTCGTGAAACGCCCGTTCCTCATCGGTGCGGCGTCCGGGTTGGTGGGGTTCCGGCCGGAGGAATGGGAGCGTTGGGCGCGCGGCGGGGTTCGGTAGCGGGTGAGAATTGGATCGATCGCCGGGTGCTTTGGGCTATGAGAGGCGGAGGACCCGCCTGCCCGCCCCCCATGGAAAGCCGCCTTCAGAAATCGTGTTGCCGCGCTCTTTGCGCGTGGTGTGTGCTTTGGCTGGTGCTGTGCTTTGGAGCCGGGGGCGTGCTTCTGGCCAAGACGCCCGTGCCGCTGGTGGTGGGTGGATCCGTGAAGCTCAATCGCGATGAACCGCTGCGTTTCTACGACAAGGTGGTGCGCGAGGCGAAGAAGGGGGAGCGCTTTCAGGTGATGGAGATCCGCCTGCCCAAGATTTATCTGGGCACGATGGTGGGCGGAAAACGCGTGGCCGTGTGGGTGGACATCGAGGCGGTGACCCCGGTGAAGTCTGAGACGGACAAGGCTGCGGAGCGCAAGAAGGAGGACACGCTCTTCCGCGAAGGGCAGATCCCGGTGGTGAAGATTGTGATTTCGCCGGAGGCCATGGAGCGTCTGCGCAAGGAGCCGCGATCGTATGTGGAGGTGACGGTGGAGGAGGCGGGCGGCAGGACGTACTCGCACCTCGGTCTGAAGCTCAAGGGATCTGCGGGAAGCTTTCGTCCGATCGACGACCGGCCGGGGTTCTCGATCAACACGGGCAAGTTCAAGGGGGGCGATCGGTTTCACGGGTTGGACAGGTTTCAGCTGAACAACTGCGCGCAGGATGGGACGGCGCTTCACGAGATGATTGCGGGTGAACTTGCGCGCAAGGCGGGCGTGCCTGCGTCGCGTTGTTCGCACGCGATCGTGCAACTGAACGACCGGCCGCTTGGCATCTATGTGCTGAAGGAGGGGTTCTCGGAGGATTTCCTCGCGCCCTTCTTCAAGCGCACCGATGGGAACCTGTACGACGGGGGTTTTTGTGCGGAGGTTCGCAAGGACATGGAGCTCGACCATGGAGATGCGAGCCATCAGGAGCGGCTTGCGGAACTGCTCGGGGCCTTGGGCGAGGGAGATCAGGCCAAGCAGCAGCAGCGTATGGAGCAGGTGGTGGACGTGGATGCGTACCTCCGCTACGTGGCACTCGAAAACATCCTGTGCCACTGGGATGGCTATTCCTTCAACCGGAACAATTACCGGGTCTACGAGAATCCCGAGACGGGCCGTTTCCATTTCTTCCTCCACGGGATGGATCAGACTTTTGGGGATCCCAACTGGAACCTGTGGCGTGCTCCGGATGCGGTCGTGGGTGCTGTGTTGTGGCGCAGGGAGCAGATCCGGGAACGTTACGATCTGATTTTGCGTGAGATCTACGAGAAGACCATCAAGGGGGTCGACTGGGGTGCGCGCGCGGAGCAGATCGGAAAACAGGTGGCCGCCGCCGCGCTGGTGGTGGGGCCGAATCTCGCCAAGGAATACGAGCCGCGCATCAACGAGGGGCGCGACCACATCCGCAACCGGATGCGGGGTGTCGCCGAACAGTTGACCCGCGGGGATCTGCTGAAGACGCTGAATAATCCGGGGGGCGTGGATTTGAGCGGGATGGCGTGGACGCCGCAGACCGAGAACTCCGAGGCGGCGGAGATGGATGCGGACAAGCATCCTTCGTTGAGTCTGAAGGCCACGGGGGACGGGGTCGGCTCCTGGCGCCTGCAGATTGCGGTGCCGCCGGGCACTTACCGTTTCGAGGCCAAGGTGAAGACGGCGGGGGTGAGGAAGCTGCAAAATCCAAGCGGAGACGGCGCGGGGCTGCGGATTTCGGGGGCTTCACGGCAGGGGAAGAACAGCATGGAAGGCGATGGGAATTGGAAGAAGGTGGAGTACGAGTTTCAGTCGGGCGGGGGATCGGTGACGCTTGTGGCGGAGTTGCGGGCCGGAGCGGGTCAGATGTGGATTGAGCGTCGCAGCCTGCATCTTTTGCGGTTGCGGTAAGCGTGGTGGTTCGAGCGCTCTGCGTCCTTCATGGATGGGCGGTCCCGTGCGTTCGCGGTGCGGTTGATCGGGAAGACGCGCCGCTGCGCTTCACCAACTCGCGGCGATCTGCCGGGCCTGATGTCCGAGAAACTCGAGGAACGCCTGGGCGGTCGGGGACAAGCGCTTGCCCTTGAGGTGCACGGGGGGCCAGTCGGTCTGGGTGTTCGCCTACGGTCTCCTTGCACCGCCTGCGCATGCGGCCCTTGCGCTGGGTGTGGGAGCGCTGCTGCGGCTCTCACCCGGGGATGCTGGTCTGCTGATGGTGCTGGCTGCCAGCGCATCCTACATTGCCGTTCCGGCCGTTCTGCGTGAGGCCATTCCTGAAGCGCAGCCCTCTGTGTACTTTGGCATGGCGCTGGGCATCACCTTCCCCATGAACATCCTCGTGGGGATTCCCGTGTACATGGAAACTGCACGGCGCGTTCTCGGTGGAGGATGAGTTCTGGTGCAGGACCGTGCGTGCTTGGTCTGCTCTGTGCGGAGCGTGGTCTGTGTGTGGGTGCGGCCTTTTTCATGATGCCAGCGTCCCTGTGGTTTGTGAGACGTGATGAGACGTCATTAGACGTGATTGGGCGCGAAAGGCTGCATGGCCTGCTCTCTCTCGACGGTGCCTTTCCCGGCGATCTATGATCGGGGTTTCATCACCCCACCCCCCATGCATCCTCCTGCGCTCTGTCTCGCTGCAGCACTCGCCCTTGCAGCACTCCAGTCCCCTGCAGCGCACGCTGCCGAATCGCCGAAGGAAACCAAGGTGTCGGCAACGACCGGCACTGCGTCCGCACCGGCTGGAAATCCAGGCCCAGCCGAGCCGGCCGGTTCGGCGGTGTATTACCTTAACCAGTTCGGGAAGATCAAAACGCCCCAAGGCGCCCAAGCCGCCTTCGAGGCTGCTTCGGAAGCGATCCAGAACGGCGGCGGTGGTCTCCTCATTATTCCCAACGACACGGTGGCGGGATGGGTTCCGAAAAACCAAGGGCAGCATGAGTTGCGCATTCCGCCGGCACCCGCGCCCGCGAAGACGTGGAGGGAGGGGCCCGGAATGATGGTCTTTGATCCGCGCGGGAAGCAGCCCACGTTTCACCCGGCGCCGATCACCGGATTAAACATCCGCCGAGTGCTGGATCTGCCGGAGGGCGAGAGTCTGCCGCATTGGAATTACAATCCGATGCTCAACTTCGAGAACGTCATCGCGCGCGGTTCGACGAGTTACCACGACTGGCTGCAGGAGGATGTGGAGCCCGGCGAGAACGCGCGGTTTTATGTGGCGACGATCCGGGGGCTGTTTCCGGGGATGTTCATCAACGCCAATGCGTGGAGCACGGTGGAGCGGCTGTATGTGAAGTCGCTGGGGTACGACCGGGAGAAGCGCGCATGGTACTTGGTTGCGGAGACGACCAAGCCTTTTAAGAAGGGCATCCTGCTCTCGAACAAGAACCACGTGAACATCCTGAAGATGGAGACGTCGTCGCATAACGAGAATCAGACGTTCGACATCCATCTGCTTCGCAAGAATTACTCGCAGGGCGACAATTACCTGCTCGATGCGCGGTTCCGCTACATGGGGGATGTGCATTCCACCGCGGGCGATGAGAACGGCGTCATTTACGCCGCCTTCATCCAAGCCGAACTCAACGCATTCAAGAGCACCGTGGACAAGTGGACTCCGGAGACGGGTGAACTCGTCTTCAAGGGCGGGGCCAATGCCGCGACCCTCGGCTCGGGCCGGCCCCTTCTCAACATGAACCCCAAGAAGTGGGTGACAGCTGGAGACGCTTACATCGTGCGTCCCGCGCAGTCCGAGACGGACCCGCTCAATGAGCCCGCCCAATCGGTCTTTGAGGGGAAGCGTTACCCTTCCACATCGGGGCCGAATCATCTGGGGATTACTGGCATTCATGTGGGCGGTCTGATCCGTCTTTCGAAGGAGGCGCCAGTGTCCGCCGAGTGCGTCGGACGGTATTTTGCGGTCGATCAGGATGATGAGTCACCGAAGGGCACGCATGCCCGCCGCTGGTATCTGATCCATGATGTCAAAACGAACCCTGACGGCACGAAGGATATCGAGATCGTGCGGCACTGGTGGGGGGCGAAACCCGCATCCTCACCCACCCTCTACAATCCTGCGAATTACTCGTTCGACGGCAATCTGCGGCCGCTCAAGTACGCGATTGTTCCTGGAGTGAATGTGTATGAGGTTTCCAAAGCCCTGCCCGGACCGGGATCCAAGCCTGTGCTGATGCTGTCGCCCTCGCCTTTTGCGGGAAGTGCGGTCGACTTCGCGCCCGGGGATCCGGTGGAGCAGGCCATCGGACCGGATCCCTTCCATCCCCAGCCGTTCCGGAGTTGGACATGGGATGAAGTGCCGGGCAGTTTCCCGGCCTCCTATTTTGACGTGCGCAATCTGGGCCAGGTGCAGCGGCACTCCGTCCTCTCGGTTGGCGGTGGTTCAGGGAGTCTCGCGACGGACCAGGAGACGCGGTGGAGTCATGCGCCGGTGTTTGATCGGTGGATCGATCTGAGCGCGACGGCGCGTAATGGCATCGTTTTCAATGCGGATGTGCAAGGTGCAGCCCTCCTTTTTTTGCAGCCCCATGAGCGTGCGCAGCCGATCCAATGGGCTTACGGCGGGGAGGGCGCATCGAAGCGGGCCAGCCTCTCGGTCTCGCCGGACGAGGGAGTGCTGCGTTTTGAGGGCGGTGGTGCAGCGATCCCGGGAGGTCTCGCACAGATCAAGGGCCTCTCCGGATCCGACACCAAGGCGCGCAACTTGCGCGGATTGGGAGTGGCGGTGAGCGCGGGCGCGAAGGAGGTGGGCGTGGAGTTTCGGGAGGAGGAGGCGGATGAGAAGTATGTGATCTTTGTGGAGAGCACATGGATGACGATGCACATGGTGTCGGAACGCACGCCGAAGGGTTTCAAGGTGCGGTTTTCCGAAGGTGCGCCCGCCAACGCCGCCATCCACTGGCTGCTCACGCGGTGAGCCTCGCGACGCGCGTCCGCGCACAGCGCCCGTCCGCGCACAACGCCCGTCCGCGCACAGCGCCCGTCCGCGCACAGCGCCCGTCCGCGCACAACGCCCGTCTGCGCACAACGCCCGTCCGCGCACAACGCCCGTCCGCGTACAACGCCCGTCCGCGTACAACGCCCGTCCACGCACAACGCTCCTCCACGCACAACGCTCCTCCACGCACAACGCCGCTCCACGCACAGCGTGGTAGGCTGCCGCCGTGCCGGAGGCACGAGAGCCATTAGCCGGCGGTGGACGTAGTCCGCAAAGCGGACGCAGGGAACCGCCGGTTTCAGAAAAAACACGCGGGGCGCCCCGGCAGAGGGCGCGAGAGGCGAGGTGAATACGGGGGACTACATGGACTACATGGACTACATGGACGGGATGGACGGGATGGACGGGATGGACGGGTGGGAATGGCACATAGGCGGGGCTTCGCCGTGGTGTTTGAGGGGGCCGACGCCGGCAGGCAGACGGCTGCAAACAGTGGAGCCGATGAGGACAAGCGAGGTTTCCTCTATACTCCTCCTTCTCGCGCCCCAGACCGGGGCGCGTCGTGTGGGGAAACGGGTTCCGGTGGTTCCCGCAATCCGCTTTGCGGATTGTGTTCACCGACCGGCTTTCATGCCTCCGGCATGCAGACGGTGAGAGCGACTGTTTCGTGGCCGAGCTATCCCATCGAGGCATGGCAGATGCCCTTACTATTGAGGATCGCGAAATAGGGTGACCCGCTCCGCGCCCAGAGAATGAGCCTTCCGGATGTCATTGGGGAGCCGATAGGGACAGGCGAGAATGGCACTTAGATAAGGGGCTTCGTCGTGGTATTTGAGGGGGCCGACGCCGGCAGGCAGACGGCTGCAAACAGTGGAGCCGATGAGGACAAGCGAGGTTTCCTCTATACTCCTCCTTCTCGCGCCCCAGACCGGGGCGCGTCGCGTGGGGAAACGGGTTCCGGTGGTTCCCGCAATCCGCTTTGCGGATTGTGTTCACCGACCGGCTTTCATGCCTCCGGCATGCGGACGGAGAGAGCGACTGTTTCGTGGCCGGGCTACCGCATCGAGGCATGGCAGATGTCCTTAACCTAAAAACGGCGATGGGACGAGGCGTTGAAACGGAAGCCTTTCAAAGGCAGGAAATTCGCATTGCTCCGCAATGAACTGATCGGGTGAGAATACACTCCGTTGTAAAAAGCTGCGTTTGAACGCACGCCCCCGTTTTCGGGAATTCCATTCACGTTTTCAGGCTTCACTCAGTGCCATTCGGCACAGGCAAGGTTTCCTCGCGTCATCCGCCGTCTTTCTCGTGCCCCCTGTCGGCGGTGTACGCGGGGCCGGATACGGCGGGTGGTGGGGGTGGATGCACGTGAGCGCCGCGTTTTGGAGCGCGCGAAATGCGTGCTTCGAATGGGCGGGCGATATTGGCTGAACGCGTGGAAACCGAAGGCCCGGGCCCTTGTTGGGGCTAGTGGGGCTAGCGGTTTTTGTTCAGGAGTTCGCGGACGTCCTCGATGGTCTTGAGTTCGCGGAAGTCGTTGTTCGAGCGTGGAAGGCGGAGTTGGTCGACCTCGACGCGGAGTTTGTCGTTCTCCTTGCCTAGGAAGGTGCGCTGGCCGTCTGGGAGCGGGCGTGTGGGGGCCTGCTTTTCGGCTTCGGGGAGTGTGCGCGCGGCGAATTTGGAGGTGGGGACTTCGCGCTGGAGGTTGGGGATTTCGTTCCTTCCCTTGGTTGGGGCGTCCTTGGTCGAGAATTTGAAGTCGCCCATCCAGAAGTCCTTCCCCCCTTGGAAAGATTTGGTGTCGTAGCTCTTGCTGCGGAAGCGTTGGAGGAAGCCGAAAGTCTTGTCCGTTTGGACGGTGGAGGAACCGTTTTGGAATGTTTTCGGGTTGATGGAACCCTGCCGGAGATCGAATTGGCGGTTGGGGTCTGGCTTGAGGATTTCGCGCATGCGCGGGCTTTCGCCGTTGTCCTGAGCGCGCAACTGGGCGCAGAGGGCGATGCAAAGCAGGAGGAAGACTGGGAGGGGGCGGCGCACAGTGCTGTTCGAGCCAATGCCACAACGGGTGTTGTTGGGCAAGACTGAACGCTCAGCCGAACGCTCAGCGAGCGGGGGGAAGGGGGCCGATGGTGGTGGCGGGTGCCGCTTCCCGGGCGAGTCTGCGGACGGTTTCCAGAAGCTTGGGTGGGAGCCAGAAGGGGGCGAGTTCGTGGTCGAGGTTTTCCGGGCGGGCGAGTTTGCCGGCTTCGGCGAGGGTGGCGACGAGTTCCTCGCAGGCTTGGTTTGCGGGGTTGCGGAAGGCGACGCGAAGGACCTTGATGGCGCGACCGAACTCGCGGTGCTGGCGCAGGAAGCGTGCGTAGTCGAGGTAGGTTTGGAAGCGTTTTGCGGCCGGGTCGACGGCGAGTGCGGTTTCAAAGAGCGAGCGGGCGGAGGTGTCGGCGCCCAATTCTGCGAGGAGCGGGGCGACGAGGGCGGCGATTTCCGGGTTGATGACGCTTTGGAGGCCGAGTGCTTCGAGGGTGGTGATGGCTTCCGCTGTGCGGCCCGCTCTGCGGAGAGCCTGTGCGAGGGCGAGCACGGGGGCGGAGTCTGCGGGGTTGATCCGGGCGAGTGTGGCGCGGGCCTTGAGTTGTTCATCCGGGTGGTCTGCGAGGAGTTGGATGAGACGGTCGAGGAGCGGGAGGGAGAGGTCGTCGCGTGCGGTGAGCTTTGCGCAAAGGGAATGGATGGAGGGTTGGTCCTTGTCGGCGAGTGCCGCCTCGAGAAGTGCGAAGCCCGCGGCTGGTGTTCCCTGGCCGTCCTCCCATTCTGCGCGCCATTGCTGGCGGAACTTTTCGGGTGAACCGAGGCGCGAAGCCTGACGGCTTTGGAACTGGAAGTAGTTTTCGAGGAGATCGGGATCGTCGCCGGCCATGCGCCGCAGGATGCGCCATTCGCGGGTGATGAGGTCCGGGTCCGTGGTGGGTTCGAGGAGTTCGAGAAAGCGGAGTTGGAGAGGGAAGGCGCTGCGGGGTTCGGGGTGGCGGGAGAGGATGTTGCGAAGGAGGACGCGGGCGGCGGAATCGGCGCCCTGGCGTGCGAGTTCTGCGGCGGCGGGGCTGGCGGCTGCGATCTGGGCGGCGAGAGGGAGGCGATCGAGGAGGGCGGCGGCTTCTTCCCGCTGGGTGTTTTGGAAGTAGAGTTCGACGAGTTTGGTCTCGGAGTCCGGGTTGGCGGAGCGTTCCAAGAGTGCGATGGCATCGTCGAAGCGGCTTTGGGATTGGAGAAGGTTGGCAAGGGAAACGCGTGCGGCGCCGTTGGAGGGTTCGGCGACGAGGACGCGCCAGTAGAGGGTTTCCGCGTCTGCTGCCCTGTTCTGGCGCTGGTGAAGGAGGGCGAGGCGGAGGAGGAGGCGGGAATCGCGAGGGGCGTTTGCGAGTGTGGCGTTGAGGGCGGCTTCGCAGCTTTTGAGTTCGCCGCGTTCCTCGAGGACGTCGGCGAGGTGGAGCATGAGTTCGCGACTGGCGGGATCCCTGCCCGCGTGTCGGCCGTCGGCGGTGCATTTGTGGAGGATGTCCTCGAGTGTGGTGAAGTCCTGGGCCGTGCGGCAGGCGTTGATGAGGTTGCGCAGGGCGTGGGTGTTTTCGGGTTCCTGCTCCCACTGGCGGCGGTAGATGGCGATGGCGGCGCGGTGGCCGCCTCTGGACTCGAGGGCTTCTGCGAGTGGGAGGAGGGATTCGCCGCCGCTCTGGCGCGCATAATCGCGGAGGATGGGTTCGGTTTCGCCTGGGGTGGCGCGGAGGATCTTCATGGTGGCGAGGGCCGTGCGGACCTCGAAGATACGTGCGCGGAGGGATTCGCCCTGTTCGGCCTGTTGGAGGGTGAGGAGGGCGGGATCGCGGAGGGCGTTTTCCCAGAGGAAGATGGCGAGCGGGTCGAGGCCCCATTGCTGGAGCTGGAGGCCTGCGGCGACGAGGAAGTTCCAGTGGCGGGTGGAGGCGTTGCCGGGTTCGCCATCGCCGAGGGAGATGACGGCGCGCATTTCGAGAATGCGGAGCAGTTCGGTGCGAGCGAGTGCGTCGGCTTCTGGAGTGCCTTCGCAGGCGTGGAGGACGACGGAGCAGAGGGTTTGGTGGAGGAGGTGGTCGGAGGATGTGGAGTCGTGGAGGAAGTCCGAGGCGAAGCGTGCGCGCAGTTTTGGCGGGCAGAGGAGGTAGCGTTCGCGGAGGGCTTGGTAGACGGGGGCGTCGAGGGAATCGTCTGGGGTGAGGGCGGCTTGGTTGAGGAGGCGCAGGGCGGGATCGAGTTCGCCGAGGATGAGGTGCCAGTGTGCGAGTTCGAGGAGGTAGGCTGGTCTCTGGCCGGAGAACTGTTTGAGGGCGCGTTCGCCCAGTTGCGTGGCGGTGCGCAGCTGGCGGTTTTGGGTGAGTGCGGCGGCGGCTTGCCAGAGGCGGAAGCTGCCGTTGAAAAGCTGGTCGAGGAGGGCGGGGTCGATGCGACCGTTGGTGGTCTGGAGGTGTTCGCCGAGGGCGACGAAGAGGGAGTCGCGTTCGAGGACTGAGCGTTCGGGGGCCTGCATCCAGCTGGCGAGTCTTGCGTACTGGCCGCCGTTGAGGGCGAACCAGATGAAGGCCTGGCGTGCGGGTGCGGCGTCGTCGTTGCGTTGTGCGAGTTGCTCGAGGGCGTCGAGTAGTGCGTCGGTGGCGCCTGCGTGATGGAGAGCCCAGAGCGTTTCGCTGGGTTGATCGGCAAGCGTGTTCTTCCAGCGTGCGACCCATGCGGCGAGGGTTTCCGGGTCGCCCTTGGCGAGCGTGAGGGTGGCGAGGCTGCGGAGGGCGCCGAGGCGCAGTTCGGAGTCGGTGCCGCCGGCGGGTACGGGGTCTGTCCAGAAGGTGCGCAGGGCGCGGAGGGCTTCGTTGCTGGGTTGTGCGCCACGGAGGCGGACTGCGTTGAGATAGGCGTTCTGGACTCTGCCGGGCTGGGTGTTTTTGCGGGCGGGGAAGTGGATGGGGGATCCCGGGCGTTCCGGGGCGGATGCGGCGAGGAGTTGTTCGAGGCAGCTGCGGGCTTCGTCGAGGTGGTCGAAATCGACGGCGAGTTCGGCGCGGTTTTGGAGGGCCTGAAGGTTGAGGGGGTCGATGGAGTGGAGGCGACGGTAGAGGTCGAGGGCCTTGCGTGGGGAACCCCAGCGGAGCTGGAATTCGGCTGCGTGCTGGAGAGCGGTGCAATCGCGTGGGAAGCGGTTGACGACTTTTTCCCAAGTGGTGCTGGAGTTTTGGATGTCGCTGTTTTGCTCCTGAAGGTTGGCGAGTTTTTCGAGGCCGTCTGGGTGGAGTTGAGGGGTGGTGCGGAGGAGGAGTCCTTGGAGTTGGATGGCGGTTGTCGGCCTATGGAGTTCCTCGGCTTCGCGGATGAGTTCCGGTAGGGCTTCGGCTTGGTTGGGGGCGCTGAGTGCGGCTTGGGAGAGGAGGTCGAAGGCGCAGACTTTGTCGCCCATGGCTTTGTAGACGCGGCCGAGGGCGATTTCGGTGAAGTAGTCTTCTCCGAGTTGTTTGCGGCGGTCCTCGAACTGGTCGCGCAGCCATTCGAGGAGGTGGTGTTTGGTGCAGTGGGCGAGGAGTTCGTGGAGGAGGCTGACGCGGGCTTTTTCGTCGGGCTGGGAGTCGACCTGCTCGAGGAGGAGGGAGGCGGCTTCGCGCGGCATGGCGAGCCGAGCGTAGATGCGCAGAAGGGTGGTGGTGGCTTCCCGTCGGCGCGCGGGTGGGGTGAGGGAGGCGATCTGGCGCCATGTGGATAAGGCGTCGCTCCAGTGTTCTGCGCGCTGCTGGGCAAGGCCGAGGTCGGAGAGGGCTTGGAGGTTGCCGGGATTCTGGGTGGAAAGAGCCTGGTAATTGGAGAGGGCTTCCTCGACCTGGCCGCTCTCGAGCTGGATCTGGGCGATGCGGCGGAGGTAGTCGTCCTTGGAGGCGGGCTTGAGCTCGATGAGGGCCTGAAGATGGGTGACGGCGAGGGGGACTTGCGATTCTGAGGCGGCGAGGCGGACGAGGAATTCGTGAGCCGCGATGGAGTCGGGATCGAGCGTGAGCGCGCGCTGGGCGCAGTCTTGGGCAATACGGAGGCTGTGGTTCCAGAATTGCCAGCGGGCGATGCGCAGCCAGCCTGCGACGGATGGATTTTGTGCGGCTTCGCGGGTGAGTTGCAGGAGGTAGTCGGCGAGTTCGGGTTCCTGCGTTGGTTTCTGGGAGCGGCTGGGGAGGGGGTCGATGGTGGAGGGGCCGGGTGGGGCGTTGCGAAGGAGTTCGAAGAGTTTCTGGTCGGCTTCCGACGCCTCTTCATCTGTGCGGCTGAGGGTGAAGGCTTTTTCCCACGCGGTGCGTGCTTCGGGCTGGTGGTCGGCTGCGGTTTCGAGTTCGCCGAGGAGAAGGAGTGCGTCGCGGTGGTCCGGGGTGAGGGCGAGTGCGTTGCGGACTTCCACGGTTGCGGCTGGTGGGTAGCCTTGTTCCTTGAGGATCTGGGCGATGCGGAGGTGGGCGGCGGTCCGGGCGGCTGGCGGAGAGGTGGGGTCGACGAGTTTGGCGAGGACTTCGCGGGCCTGCGGGGTTTTCTTTTGGTTGAAATAGAAGCGGGCGAGGGCGAGGCGGGCGTCTTCGGAGCCGGAGAGGGTGTCCTGCTGGAGTTGCGCTTCGAGGAGGTCGTCGAAGTGGTGGAGTTCGAAGAAGTCCGCGGCGCGGTGGCGCAGGGGTTCGTCTGAGGGATGGCTGGTGAGGAGGAGTTGGATGCGGCGGCGGGCGTCGTCGATTGAGCCGCGCTGTACGTCGATGCGAGCGCGTTCGAAGGTGAGTTCGGGGCTGGCGTTGGGTTGGGCGAGGAGTTGGTCGTAGAGAGCGGCTGCCTTGTCGGTCTGGTCGAGGAGGCCGTGGAGTTTGGCGCGACGGAGTTGGTAGTCGGTGTTCTGCGGGGCGAGTGCGCAGAGTTTGTCGAGCCACGGGAGCTGGCGTTCCTGTTCACCAAGGCGGTCGTAGAGGTCGAGGAGCTGGAGGTGGACTGCGAGGTCGCGAGGGTTTTGTTGTGCGGCGAGGATCCATTTTTGCTCGAGCTCCTCGGTGCGGTGGAGGCGTTGGCAGAGGCGGATGAGCTGGGACTGGAGGTCGCCGCGCATCCAGCTGGTGGGGCCGACGAGGGTGAGAGCTTCCTCAAGGGCTGCGATGGCAGGGTCCGGGCGGCCGGCTGTCTGGTGGATCTTTGCGGTTTGTTGGAGGGCTTGGACGCGGCCTTCTGGCTGGGCTTTTTGTCGAAGGAGATCGAGGTGTGGGAGGGCTTTGTCCGGAAGGCGGTTGGCGAGGTAGGCGTCGACGAGGCGGCGGCGGAGCTCGAGGTTGGCGGGGTCGAGGGCGGCCATGCGTTCCCATGCGTCCACGGCCTTCTGGGGTTCGCGCGCCTGGATCCATGCGGAGCCGAGTTGAAGGAGGGCGTCGCTGGTGCGAGGGTCGCCCTTTGGGAGGAGGGGGAGTGCTTTGTCTAGGAGAGCGGCTGCGGCTGCGTGGGAGCCTTGTTCGGAGAGGATCCGTGCCTGGGCGAGTGCGGGGGCGGGATCCGATGGGGAGAGAGTCTGGGCGCGTGTGAAGGCTTCGAGGGCGCGTTTTTGTTCACCGGCCTTGCGCAGGAGTTGGCCGAGGAGCATCTGGCGGGGGAAGCTGCTGCGGGCGTCCGGGGAATCGAAGTCCGCGAGGAGTTCTGCGGTGCGGCCGAGATCGCTGTAACCCTTCCAGAGGCGGTCGAGGACGATGCCTTCGGCGGGGTTTTTTTCGAGCATCTGTTTGTAGCGCTCGAGGGCCACGGGGCTGGGAGTGGTCTGGGCATGGACCCAGCCTGCGAGGAACAAAGATGGGAGCAAGACGGTGAGCCGTGCCATTTGGAAATCTCGCCTCTGCAGCATGGGGGGGCAAGCGTGGCGGCGCTATAGGAGAAGGGTGCGTGCGTGGGCGAGAGCGGATTCGCCCTTGCCGCCAAGCATGCGGGCGAGCTCCTCGACGCGGTCCTGACCCTGGACCCGGGTGAGGAGGGAGTGCGTGCGCTGGCGGTTGAATTCCTTGGTGACGACGAAGTGGTCGGAGGCCTGTGCGGCGACCTGGGGGAGATGGCTGATGCAGAGCACCTGGCGATCGCGTCCGAGTTCCTTCATTTTTGCGCCGACGGCATGGGCGATTTCGCCGCCGACATTGGCGTCGATTTCGTCGAACACGAGGAGAGCGACGGTGTCCTGCGCGGCGAGGGTGGATTTGACGGCGAGCATGACGCGGGAGATTTCGCCGCTGGAGGCGATGGAGCGCAGGGGCTTCTGGGGTTCGCCGGGGTTTGGGGCAAAGAGGAACTCTGCGGCTTCCATGCCGTGGGGGCCGGGCTGCGGGAGGGGGGCGAGTGCGAGAGCGAACTCGCTTTTTTTGAAGCCGAGGTTGCGGAGGTGGGTGGTGACGCCGGCGGCGAGTTTGGGGGCGGCCTTGAGGCGTTTTTCGGAGAGTTTTTCGCCGGCCTTCCTGAGGGCGGTTGTGGCGGTGGCGATTTCTTTTTCGAGGCGTGCGAGTTCTTCGCCGCGGGAGTTGATTTTGTGGAGGCGTGCGGCGGCGTCTTTGCCGAAGGCGATGACTTCCGCGATGGAGCCGCCGTACTTGCGTTTGAGGGTTTCGAAGAGGCCGACGCGTTCCTCGAGTTCGGCGAGTTGTGCGGGCTCGAGGTCGAGGTCGTCGGTGTAGTGCTGGAGGTCGCGGGCGAGGTCTTCGAGTGCGGCGACGGCTTGTGCGTGGGATTCGGTGAAGCGGGTGGCAGCGGGATCGAGGCGTTCGAAATCGCGCAGGAGCCTGCCCATTTCGTTGAGTCTGCCGAGGACGGCGTCGTCTGCCTCGTTGAGGCGGGAGAGGAGTTGGCCGCTGATTTCGAGGAGGCGCCGGCTGTTGGAGGCGACTTGGTAGCGAGCGAGGAGCGGGTCTTCCTCGCCGGGTTGGAGGTGAGCGGCGTCGATTTCCTGGACTTGGTGGTTGAGGAGGTCGAGTTCGCGTTCGAGGGCGGCCTCGCTGGTGGCAAGGCCGGCGTGTTCTGCGGTGAGGGCAGCGAGCTTGCGGTAGGCGGTGGAGTAGTCGTGGCGGAGTTTTTCTGCGCCGGCGAAGGAGTCGAGGAGGAGGAGCTGTTTTTCGTTGGAGAGGAGGGACTGGTGGTCGTGGGGGCCGTGAAGGTCGACGAGGCCGTCGCCGATTTCGCGGAGGAAGGCGAGGGTGGTGGGGGATCCGTTGATGAACTGGCGGTTGGTGCCTGAGGCGGTGAGGACGCGTTTGAGGAGGAGTTGGCCGTCTTCGCAAGGGTCGATGCCGTTGGCTTCGAGGGCGGTGTTGATGGCGGCGGGATCGCGCAGTTCGAAGATGGACTCGACCGAGCAGTTGTCGGCGCCTGTGCGGACGAGGGTTTTGTCGGCGCGTTCGCCGAGGACGAGCTTGAGTGCGCCGACGATGATGGATTTGCCGGAGCCGGTTTCTCCGGTGACTACGGTGAAGCCGGGTGCGAGCTGCCATTCGAGCTCTTCGACCAAGGCGAGGTTGCGGATGCGGAGGGAGGTGAGGGTGGCGCTCGTCACAGAGCCGGGGAGTTTGGGTGGAACGCCCGGGGGCTGGCAACGCCGAAGCGGGGGGATGGGGTGGGATTATCCGGGAAAGGTATCGGATGGGGGCGGATGGGGGCGGGGGCTAGACTGGCAGGCGGGGTAGTCGTAGGGTGGCCGTTGAATGACAGGGACGACGTTCACTTTTCTGGGGACCGGCACCTCGCAGGGGGTGCCCATGTTGGCGTGTGAATGTGTGGTGTGCCGGTCGGAGGATCCACGGGATCGGCGCACGCGGTCCTCGGTGTATGTGGAGGGGCCGGAGGGGGCCTTTGTGATCGACACCGGGGCGGACTTCCGCAGCCAGTGCCTGCGCGAGGGGGTGAAGCGGGTGGATGCGGTGGTGTACACGCATGCGCACGCGGATCACGTGATGGGGTTTGACGATTTGCGGCCGTTCTGCCGACCGGGGGAGATGCTGCCGGTGTACGCGTCGGCACCGACCATGGCGGATTTGCAGGTGACGTTCCGCTTCGCGTTCAACGGGGAGAACCGGTATCCGACGTACATTCATCCGGATCCGCGGATCATTGAGGGGTCGTTCCATTTGGGGGGATTGGAGTTGGTGCCGGTGCCGTTGCCGCACGGACGGGTGACGGTGTTTGGGTATGTGCTTCGGCGCGGGGGGGAGGCGCTGGTGGCGTATTTGAGCGACTGCAAGGAGGTGCCGGAATCGGTGACGCCGCTGCTGGCGGGAGTGCGGCATCTGGTGGTGGACGCTTTGCGGCATCGTCCGCATCCGACGCACATGAGCGTGGAGGAGGCGCTTGCGGTGGTGGCGCGTGTGCGTCCGCAGCAGGCATGGTTCACGCACATTTGCCATGAGCTGGGGCATGCGGAGACGGAGGCCGCGCTGCCTCCGGGTGTGCGGATCGCGTACGACGGTTTGAAGCTGGAGTTATGAGGTGCGGGAGGCTGCTTGTGCGGCTGATGCGGCTGATGCGGCTGATGCCGTGTGTGCTGCTGGCGGTCGCGCTGGTGGTTGGCAGGGTTTTTTCCGCGAGGGCGGTGGCTGCGGGGGAATTGGCGGCGCGTACGGTGGTGGTTTACAACCGGACAGATCCGGAGTCGGAGGGGCTTGCGCGCTTCTACGCGGGGCGGAGGGGGATCGCGGCGGAGCGTCTTGTGGGGTTGGACTGTGCGCGGGAGGAGGAGATCACGCGGGAGGCTTTTGACCGGACAATCGCGGAGCCGCTGCGGGCGGAGTTCGTGCGGCGTGGTTGGTGGCGGCCCGAGGATCCGGGGAGGCTCGGGCGGGGGCTGGCATGGAGTGACATCAGCTTTCTGGCGTTGATGCGCGGGGTGCCATTGCGGATTGGGGCGGTGGAGGGGTATCCGGGGGACGAGGCGGAGGGTGCGGAGGCGGTGCGTCATCGCAACGAGGCATCGGTGGATTCGGAGTTGGTGCTGCTTGCACGCGAGAACCGGCGGATTTCCGGGATTGTGGACAATCCGTGTTTCAACTCCTTTACGGCTGCTGGAGCGGGTGCGTGGACGGACCTTTTGCTGGTGGGACGTTTGGATGGCCCATCGGCGGAGATTGTGAGGCGGATGATCACCGACAGCATTGCGGCGGAGCGGTCCGGGCTGCGGGGGTGGCTGTATGTGGACGCGCGGGGTTTGCGCGAGGGGCCGTATCTGGAGGGGGACCAGTGGTTGGATCACTTGGCGAGGCATGGGCGTCGCAATGGGTTGCCGGTGGTGATCGACCGGCGTGATGCGTGTTTTCCAGAGGGCTATCCAATGCGGCGCGCCGCGGCGTACTTCGGATGGTATGCCGACCACGTGTCGGGCCCGATGGCGCAGGGGAGGAACTGCTTTGTACCGGGCGCGGTGGCGGTGCATTTGCATTCGTTCTCAGCCGCGACCCTGCGGGATCCTGCGCGGCATTGGTGCGGGCCGTTGCTCGCGGCCGGGGCGGCGGCGACGGCGGGCAGTGTGTACGAGCCCTACCTGACGATGACCCCGCACTTGGATGTGTTCTGGGAGCGGTTGCGTGCGGGGTACACGTTTGCGGAGAGCGGCTGGATGTCCGAGCGCGCGTTGTCCTGGATGACCACGTTTGTGGGAGATCCGCTTTATCGTCCGTTTCCCGAGCATCCCACGAAGCCGTTGCAGGACGAGTGGGCGGCGTATGCGGAGGGGGCGCGGCTGTGGCAGGGGGATTCCGCGGCTGGAGCTGCTTTTCTGCGCGAGGGGGCGCGGAAAAAGGGGAGCGGGATGATGTTGGAGGCCCTTGGGTTGTTGCAGAAGCAGGCGGGCGAGTCTGAGGCGGCGCTCGAGTCGTGGGGGCGTGCGCGTCCGCTGTACTCGGATGCGATGGACCGCTGGCGGGTGCTGGGGTCCGAACTGGAGTTGCTCCGCGAGTCGGGTCGTTCGGAGGAGGCGCGTGCGCTGGCGGCGAGGGAGAAGGCACCCGTGGACGGGCCGGTGGCGCAGTGGTTGGGGACGGGCGCTGAAGCGGTCGACGGACAGCCGGCTTCGCGTTAGGATGGGAGGATGCCCGCCCCTCTGGCCACCCCTCTGAGTTTCTCGCATCGTCTGGATCGTCGTCGCTTTTTAAGGACGCTCTTCTGCTCGAGTGCGGCGCTTGCGCTCAATGTGAAGCCCCGGCGGGTGGCTGCTGCGGGGTTGTCCGGCGACCTGCACTTGATTGCGGTGGGGGATTATGGAAGTGGAGACGAGAAGCAGGCGGCGGTTGCGGCTGCGATGCGTCTGTATGTGGAGCAGCAGAAGTTGAAGCCGGAATGGCTGCTGATGCTCGGGGATAACTTCTATAAAAGCTCGAGGTTGGGCGGGGTGAGTCCCGCGCGGTGGAAGGCTGGATTTGAGGAGATGTATCCGCAGGACGCCTTTCCCTGTCCGTGCCCGGCGGTGTTGGGCAACCACGACTACTCCGATGACGCCCCGCAGCAGCTTGCGTATGCGAAGGCAGGCGGCACCCGTTGGACTCTGCCTGCCAAGTGGTACCGGATGGAATTAGGAGGAGTGGCGACGTTCCTCTTCATCGACACGAATCTGCGAGGGCCCAGTGGGAAGCTCCCTTTCGGCGGCGCTCCCACGCTTTTTTTAACTCCGGAGGAAGAGTCGGCGCAGTGGCGGTGGCTGGACGCGCAGCTGGCGGCATCGCGTGCGGGGTTCACCGTGGTGGTGGGCCATCACCCGGTTTATTCCAATGGGATGCATGGTGACACCCGGGAGTTGGTGGCCAAACTCGCCCCGCGTTTGGAGAAGGGGGGCGTGCACCTTTACCTTTGCGGGCACGACCATGATCTGCAGCATCTGGAGGCGAAGGGTTCCCGTACGAGCTTTGCGCTTTCGGGCGGTGGCGGGGCGCGAATCCGGGAGTTGAAGAAGCCTGAGCGCACGATGCCTTACGGGCGTGCGGTGCACGGGTTCAGTCACTTGCAACTGAATGCGGATCGGATTTTGGTGCGTCATGTGGATGTGAGCGGGGTGCAGTTGCACGCGTTTGAGAAGGCGTTGGACTACAGTTGGCGTCTGGCAGTTTGAGGGGGGGATTTGTCTGGATGGCTGGGGTGAGGGTGCGTGGGGGGGCGGTGATTTTTCCAAAATCGCCCTTGTACTCCGGTCGGGTCTGGGGCATTCTCCCCGCCCTTTTCTAAAAAACCCGCCCACCCATCCAAGTCCCCTTTAAGCTCACTTTATGTCCACTGAATTGATGACGGAACTTCTCGAGGCCGGTGTCCACTTCGGCCACCAGACCAAGCGCTGGAACCCCAAGATGAAGCCCTTCATCTTCGAGAAGCGCAACGCGATCTACATCATCGACCTTGGTGCAACGGTGCGTCAGTTGGACGGGGCGACCACGTTTCTGGCCAAGATCGCTGCGCAGAAGGGCAACGTGCTTTTCGTGGGCTGCAAGAAGCAGGCGCAGGAAGCGATCAAAGAAGCCGCGCAGGCTTGCAATCAGTTCTACGTGAATCAGCGCTGGCTTGGTGGCACCCTCACCAACCTCACCACGATTCGCAAAAGCATCGCGCGCCTGAAGTTCATCGAGAACATCGAGAGCGACCCGATTTACACGAAGATGGGCAAGAAGGAACTTGCCGCTTTAGGCCGCGAGGGGGAGAAGCTCAAGCGTAACCTCGAGGGGATCCGCAATCTGGACAAGCTTCCCGACGCGATGGTGGTGATCGACTCGACCCGCGAGGCGATTGCGGTCGCTGAGGCGCGCCGGCTCCGCATCCCGATCGTGGCGATCGTGGATACGAACGCGAATCCGGACCTGATCGACTATCCGATTGCTGGCAACGACGACGCGATTCGTGCGATTCGGATCGTGCTGCAGAAGCTGGTGGACGCCATTGTTTCGGGCGCTCCCGGCTCACCGGTGAAGGATCAGGCCGCGATGGCCGGCGTCAGCGAGTAATCCTTCTCCCAGTCTCCAACCTTTGCAGAGACGAGGGCAGCCGCTCTCGTCTCTGCTTTTTTTCCACCCACACATCCTAATCATTATGAGTTCTGTAGTTATCGATGCGCAACTGGTCAAAACCCTCCGCGAGAGAACCAATGCCGGTCTGATGGAATGCAAGCGCACGCTTGCTGAGACCAATGGCGATATCGAGGCGGCGATCGACCTCCTTCGGAAGAAGGGTGCCGCTGGAGCCGCCAAGAAGGCGGATCGTGAGGCGAAGGACGGAGTGATCGCGCAGGCGATCGCTGCGGGATCGAACGCTGGGTTGCTGGTGGAGATCAACTGCGAGACGGATTTCGTTGCCAAGAATGAGAGCTTCAAGGCGTTCGCCGCGGACGTTGCGAAGAGGCTTCTTGCGGATCCCTCCGCCGACCTTGAAGCCGATCGCATCGCCGCTGTGCAGATGCTGGGCGAAAACCTTCGTATCCGGCGTCATGCTCGGATCGACGCGGAGGGGAGCGGGTTGCTGGCAGCGTATATTCACACGGGCAGCAAGCTCGGTGTGTTGGTGGAGGTGAGCGTGACCAAGGAGGCGACCCTCCATAACGAGGCGTTCAAGCAGATGGTGTGCGACCTTGCGATGCAGGTGGCCGCCTCCAACCCGATCAGCGTGGACCGTGGTTCCGTGCCTGCGGACATTGTGGAGCGCGAGCGGGAGATCTGCCGTGGTCAGGTGCCGGCCGGCAAGCCTGCGAACATCATCGAGCAGATCATCGATGGGAAGATGAAGAACTTCTTCAGCCAGTCCTGCTTGGTCGACCAGTCCTTTGTGAAGGATCCTGATCTGAGCGTGAGCCAGGTGGTGGAGCAGACCGGCAAGGCGGTTGGCGATACCCTCACGGTTCGGCGGTTCCTGCGCTACGCGGTCGGACAGGAGGAATAAGTTTCCCCGAATTGCTCGGATTTTAGCGGCCCCGGTGGATCGATTCCCCGGGGTCGTTTTCTTTGGTGCATGCGCCGCATTTGCGGGCGGGTATGCGGACGCGCGAGGGTTGCGGGCGGGTGTGGGTGGAAGATTGCCCTTTTCCTTTTTGTCTGTGGCAAACAGCTTTGGGGGATGACTGAGGCGCAACAGCAGACCATCGACAAGGTATTCGAACTACTCAGCGAGCACTTCGACCATGCGGTGATCGCCGTTGGGGTGTATGACGAGGACAAGCAGTACACCACGGCGGCCTCGTTTTCCGGCGGGGTGGCGGCTGCGGTGGGTCTGTGCAGGCTCTACGAGATGAAGTGGAGCAAGGAGCACCTGTGGGGCGCCCCTGAGGACGAGGACTTCGATCGTTGATGCCGGACCGACGGAGGGGGCGAGGGAACTCGTTGGGCCGCCCCGGGGCTAAGCGGTGACGGCGGGTGCGGGAAGGTGCATCTCGACCACCGCGAATGCGGAGTGGTTGTGGATGCTCTCATGGTTGACGGTGCGGACTTCGAACCATGCGATGCGTGGGTCCTGGCGCAGATGGGCGGCGACGTTGCGCACGACGTCCTCGACGAAGACCGGGTTGTCGTAGGCTTGCATGGTGACGAAGCGCTCGTCGGTCCGTTTGAGGAGGGGGTAGATGGGAGCGGAGGCGGATTTTTCTGCCACGGCGATGAGTTCCTCGATCCAGAGCATCTGCCATGTGCCGTTGGTGTCGGTGCGTGTGCGCACGGAGATGGTGACGTAGCCGCGTTGGTTGTGGGCGCCGTAGTCGCTGATCATCTTGGAGCACGGACAGAGCGTGCTGACGGGGATGGTGACGCGGAGGATGAAGTCGTCGCTGTCGCCATTGGATTCGCCGATGAAGCAGCAGCGGTAATCCATGGGGGCTTTGAGTCCGCTGACGGGCGCCGTGCGCTGGAGGAAGTAGGTGAAGTCGAGTTCGATATGGGCGGCCTGTGCGTCGAGGCGCTGCTTGAGTTCGTGCAGGATGGCCGGGAGGGAGTGCATGGTGACCTCGCCCTGATGAGCTGCGAGCACCTGCAGGAACCGGCTCATGTGAGTGCCCTTGAAGTGCTGGGGCAGGTTGACCGAGAGCGAGACACGGGCGGCGGTCTGCTGGCGTTGGTGTTCGCGGTCGAGCACCACGACGGGGTAGGTGAGGTCGCAGACGCCCACTTGGCGGATCTCGATGCCACGGGTGTCCGGGGTCTTCTGGACGTCGACCAACTCGGTGGTTGCGGGGGATTGAGGATGCGGGGTGTGGGTCATTTCTCTTATTCGAAGTATTCCGCCCACGAGCTGCTCGTCTCCCAGAGACGCACCTTCACGACCCGCAGGCTGGCGCGGATGGGATAGCGGGTGGAGCCGGACTGGGCCAACTCTTTCAGTTGGGCGGTGAGGTGGTCGTAGAAGCTTTTGGCCATGACCTCGGTGGTGGGGTCGGTTCCCGGGAAGCCGATGATGCGCTCTCCGTAGGCTGCTTGGAGGGTGGCGAACATGGGGTCCTCGGTGTTCATGCAGAGGGCGTGGTCGAAGCGTTCGAGGAAGGCGTGCATGATTTCGCGGACGACTTTGAAATCGCAGACCATCTCGTTTTCATCGAGTGCATCTGCCTCGAGCACGCATTCCACCTTGCGGCTGTGGCCGTGGGGGAACTGGCACTTGTCGGGATGCTTGGAGAGCATGTGACCGTTTTCGACCTCGAAGGTTTTGCAGATGCGGTAGGGCATGGATGTTCAGGTTCCCTTGGTGTTGCCAAAGAGGGTGATGTGAAGGCGGTCGCAGTAGCGGTATCCGCGGGACTTGCAGAGTTCGAGCACGGTGTGCACGCGGGCGTTGAGGGCGGACTGTTCGGTGCCCTGCGGCATCAGCAGGACCTTGGAGGGTGGGATGTCCGTGCCCACTGCAGCGAGCAGGGATTCGATTTCGGGGAGATCGTTGGCGGATTCGACCACGAACTTGAATTGGAATGGGTGCTGCGTGACCCATTGGCGGAGTACGCCGGGCTGGAGGCGGGTCGCCTCGTGCTTGCGGGCCCATTCCTCGCCGAGGGTCTGCGGGGCGGAGTTGGCGAGCTTCGGGCTGATGGAAGCGAGGTCGCAGGCGATGCCGGAGGGAGGAACGGTGCCTGCGGTTTCGATGGTGATATGGAGGCCGCGCGCGCGCAGTGCTGAGGCGAGTGCCGGGAGTTCGGGCGCCACCATGGGCTCGCCTCCGGTGAGGACGACGTGCCGTGCGGGGTGGGCGGTGACGGCCGCGAGAACCTCATCCACGCTCATTTGGCGGCCTTCAGGAGTCCAGGACGCGTATTTGGTGTCGCACCACTGGCAGCGCAGGTTGCAGCCGGCGGTGCGCACGAAAACGGAGGGAACGCCGGTCAGTTCGCCCTCGCCCTGAATGGAATAAAAAATCTCAGAGATCCACACGGTGACGGGGTGGGTTCAGGCGGGCTTGGGCGGGAGCGGGCCGCAGTGTGCGTAGGCGGTGGGGTCCGTGATTTCTGCGAGGAGGAAGGCTTCGCGGCGTTCGACGCAGGTGCCGCATTCGCCGCAGTGGAGCTCTGCGCCGACGTAGCAGGACCATGTGTTTTTAAAGTCGACGCCGAGAGCATGGCCGCGTTGTGCGATCTGGGCCTTGGTCATGGCGATGAAGGGGCGGTGGACCTCGATGGAGCCGTAGCTGCCAAGGCGGATGGCGGCGGCCATGGCCTCCATGAAGGGTTCGCGGCAGTCGGGATAGATCGCGTGGTCGCCCGCGTGCGCGGCGATCACCAGTCCGCTTGCGCCCTGGCTTTCCGCAAATCCGGCGGCGATGGCGAGCATGATTCCGTTGCGGAAGGGGACGACGGTCTGCTTCATGGAAGCTTCCTCGTAGTGGCCTGTGGGAATGGGGGCGCCGTTCTGGAGGAGGGCGGAGGTGAAGTGCTGGCCAATGAAGGCGAGGGGCACGGTGGTGTGCGGGACGCCGAGGAGTTCAGCGTGATGGCGTGCGAGTGGCAGTTCGCGGGCGTGATGCTTCGCGCCGTAGTCGAAGCTGAGGCAGGCGGCGACTTCGTGGTGCGTCCGCGCTTCGTAGAGGGCGCACACGGAGTCCATGCCGCCGCTCAGAAGCACGATGACGCGGGAGTTCATGGGTGGGAGGCGTCGACTGTGACGCTGATCCCGCCGCGGGCCGCGAACTCGCCATGGACGGTCATCCGGCGCGGTTTGCACACTGCGACCAAGTCTTCGAGGATGCGGTTGACGACCTCCTCGTTGAAGCTGCGGGTGTTGCGGTAGGAAGCCAGGTAGAATTTGAGGGACTTGGTTTCGATGCAGAGGCGGTCTGGGATGTACTCGATGCGCAGTTTGGCGAAGTCGGGCTGCGTAGTGATGGGGCACAGCGAGGTGAAGTCCGCACAATCAAAGCGCACCCAGTAATCGCGGCCGGGCGTCTTGTTTTCGAAGCTCTCAAGCACTTTGGTGCCGGGGGTGGCGGGGTAGGTGGCATCCGCCTTGCCCAGAAGGGTGAGGCCGCGGCGGGCGGTTGTTTTGGACTTTTTCATGCTCGGGAAAATGGGGCTGCAGGGGATGGAAAAAAGGTGAGTGTAAGCATAGGGGCGCGGATGCAGCCAGCGTTTGAGTGCGGAGTTGAGGCAGGTGCGTCCTCAGGCCCCGTCGTGGTTGCGCAGCCATTGCAGCGCGCCTGTGGCCGCGCGGGTTCCGGTGGCGAAGCAGCCTTGGATAAGGTAGCCGCCGGTGGGTGCCTCCCAGTCGATCATCTCGCCGGCGGCGAAGACACCGGGCAGCTTGGGAAGCATGAGCGATGGGTCGAGTTCCTGCCAGCAGAGGCCGCCCGCGGAGGAGATGGCTTCTGCGATGGGGCGGGGGCCGCGAAGTGCGATGGGGCAGGATTGAACGAGGGTTGCGAGTGCTTCCGGTGACTCGAAAGGCGTGTCTGATGTGTTCGCGGCGTGAGCGAGGATGGCGGTGGCGGCATCGCCCAGATTCAAGCGCTGAAGCGCCTTTGCGGGCGATCCGCTGCGCACCGGGCCGATGCGCGCTGCGAGACGCTGGGGAGTTACCCCGGGCTTGAAATCGATGTGGAGGATGGGCGTTGGCAGTGCCCGCAGGGCCGGGCCGAGACGATAGAGGGCGCTGCCTTCGAGCCCATAGCGGGTGACGAGTAGTTCCCCTAAGACGCGCGTTCCGCCAGCACTTGCGGCGAGGTTCTTGAGGGGGCGACCCTCCGCGCTTTCCAGCACGGACGGGGGCCACGGGTGTTCCCATCCGCAGTTGGCGGGCTGCCAAGCGGAGCACTTGGCGCCGAGGTTCTGGAGCGCTTCAGTCCAGAGGCCGTCGGAACCGGTCTGCGGCCATGAGGCGCCGCCGAGGGCGAGGATGACGCAAGTTGCGGTGGTGGTGGAAGTGCGGCCGTCGTGCTCGAAATCCAGCTCCCATGCAGGTTGCGGGGTGGTGAGCGGGCGCATTCCGCGGAGGCGGTGTCCGGTGCGGAGGTTGACGTGGAGGCTGCGCAGACGCTGCACCCAGCGGCGAAGAAGCGGGGCGGCCTTGAGTTCGCGTGGGTATACCCTGCCGGTGGATGCGACGAAGGTTTCGACGCCAAGGCCGGCGGCCCATTCACGGAGGGCGTTGCAGTCGGCCTCGGCAAGCAGCTCCAGCCACGGGATGGGTGGGGTGCCGGGGCTCTGGTAATGGGAGGCCATTTCTTCGCGCGGCTGGGCGAAGGTGAGGTTGAGCCCGCCGCGTCCTGCGACGAGGAATTTGCGGCCTGCGGAGGCTTTTGCCTCAAAAAGGGAGACACTGGCGCCCGCGCTGGCGGCGATTTCGGCGGCGCGCAGTCCTGCGGGACCAGCGCCGACGACGGCGATGTCCATGGAGCAAGCAAACAGGGGGGAGGGGTGGCGCGCAATGCCGGTGAGCAGGGTGTTGGGCGCTCTGGGGGGCGTGGAACCCATGGAAATGCGGGTTCGCGGTGGGGGGGTGATGCCTTTTTCTGGGTTTTCTTGGCTCCCGGGCGGGGTCAGGACGCGCAAGCAAAAAGTGGTTTTTACGAGGTTTTTTCCCAAGACCGCAACTTGACTGGGGGCGGCGCGCATCGGTTATGTTGTGTGCTTCGCTCGATCCGCCACAACCCGTTGTGGTTTGCAGGCCCCTGATGCTGCGCTGATCCCGTCGCCGCCAGAAACCGTCACCGCCACCCTTCGCCACCCTGAAAGAGACCGCAATGAGTTTGGAAACATTCGCCCTGACCAATAGTGAATTCGCCCCCGAAGTTTCGGGGGATTATCCCCAAGTGATCCGCAGGGAGGTGTCGAGTTCATCGACGGAAAAGCCGCGTGTGGTGCCGTGGCTGGGACACAAGATTGCGCAGGCGGTGCGCGCGGCGTCGCTGGCGACCGGTGCGGATGTGAGTGTGGGGGACCAGGTGCAGGCGGAGATCGAGTTCCGGCTGAAGCGGGAGCGTCCTCTTTTCATCCATGTGGAGCAGTTGCAGGACATGGTGGAGGAAACCCTGATCGAGTTGGGGCATGGAAAGGTGGCATTGGCGTACGCGAAGTATCGGGCTCGGCGCTCGGCGTTGCGCGACATCGACAAGGACGCCAATCAGGCGACGGACGCGCAGTTGGAGTTGGCATCGCGCGAGCAACTCACCGAGATGCGGGCGCGGATTTCGTTCGCTAGGATCGGTCTGGATCTGACGATGAGCGATCCGGAGTTGATCGGCCGTCTGCTGCGCAGCGTTTCGATGAACCTAACCGCTGAGGAGCAACGCGACACCATTGTGCTCAATGCAAAGAGCCTTCTGGATGTCGACGCCGATTCGCGGTTTTTCGCCGGGCGGATTCTCCTGAGCTACATCTACGAGGAGACGCTTCCGTGGAAGATCAGTGATGGGATCGGTGCTCTGAAAGAAGCGCATCGCAAGGCGTTCTTGGCGGCGATCCCGAAGGGCATCGAGGCCGGGCGGTTGGACAAGAGCCTGCTGGATTTCGATCTGAAGGCGATGGCCAGTGCGCTGGATCCGTACGCGGATCTGCAGTTTGATTTCATCGGGATCCAGAACCTGTACGATCGTTACCTGATCCACATCCGGGACCAGCAGGCCGGGACCAAGGTGCGGCTGGAGGCGCCGCAGATGTTCTGGCTGCGCGTGGCGATGGGGCTGTCCCTGCGGGAGAAGAACAAGGAGGAGGCAGCGCGCGAGTTTTACGGGGTGTACAAGACGCGTCGGGCATGTTCGTCGACGCCGACGCTCTTCAATGCCGGCACCTGCAGGCCGCAGCTCTCGAGCTGTTACCTGCTGTACTGCGGGGATTCCATTGAGGAAATCACCGAGACATGGAGCCGCTTCTCGCATCTCTCGAAGTGGGCTGGCGGGCTGGGGTGCTCTTGGACGGCGGTGCGGGGCACCGGTTCGCACATTCAGGGGACGAACGGCGAGTCCTCGGGAGTGATTCCCTTTTTGAAGGTGTCCAACGACATCGCCATCGCGGTGAACCAAGGCGGTAAGCGGCCCGGGGCTCTGTGCAGCTACTTGGAGCTGTGGCATGCGGATGTGGAGGACTTCCTGGACCTGCGCAAGGAGACGGGAGACGACCGTCGGCGCACGCACAACATGAACACGGCCCACTGGATTCCGGACCTGTTCATGAAGCGGCTCAAGCTGATTTCCGACGGGAAGCTTTCGAAGGAGGCGACATGGACGCTCTTCCGCACCAACGAGGTGCGGGATCTTCCCGAGACCTACGGGCGCGCATTTGAGGAGCGCTACGAGCACTACGAGCGCCTCGCGGAGGAGGGCAAGATCTGGGGCCGCAAGGTGCGTGTGCTGGCGCTGTGGAAGAAGATGCTCGAGACGCTCTTTGAGACGGGGCATCCGTGGATGACGTGGAAGGATCCCGCGAACCTGCGTTCGCCGCAGGACCACTGCGGGGTGATTCACAACTCGAACCTCTGCACGGAGATCGAGCTGAACACGAGCATGGACGAGGTGGCGGTCTGCAACCTTGCATCCATCAACATCCCGGCGCATCTGCGCGAGGATGGTGGCATCGATCACGACAAGCTGCGTGCGACGGTGAAGACGGTGATGCGGATGCTGGACAACGTCATCGACATCAACTTCTACCCGGTGCCAGCGGCGGCCAACGCGAACCTCAAGCACCGGCCCGTGGGCCTCGGTGTGATGGGTCTGCAGGATGCGCTCTACATGAAGCGCGTCCCGTTCGACTCCCCGGCGGCTGTCGATTTCAACGACGAGTTCATGGAGGCCGTGGCCTTCTACGCATACAATGCGAGCAGCGATCTCGCGGCCGAGCGTGGCGCGTATGCCAGTTACCAGGGGTCGAAGTGGCAGCGCGGATTGCTGCCGCTCGACACGCTGGAACTGCTCGAGCAGGAGCGTGGCATTCCCGTGAATGTGAGCCGCACGAGTCGGATGGATTGGGAGCAACTGCGCGCAAAGATTGCCAAGCAGGGGATGCGGAATTCCAACTGCCTTGCCATCGCCCCCACGGCCACGATTTCCAACCTCATGGGGTCCACCCCGTGCGTGGAGCCCGTGTACAAGCACATCCACACCAAGTCGAACCTGAGCGGTGAGTTCATCCGCACGAACGATCACTTGGTGAAGGAACTCCAGCGCCACGGGATCTGGGATTCCGACATGCTGGCCGATTTGAAGTACTTCGACGGATCCATCCAGCGCATCGAGCGGATTCCGGAAGACGTGAAGAGGCTCTACAAGACGGCATTCGAGATCGAGCCGACCTGGATCCTGCAGTGTGCGGCGGCGCGTCAGAAGTGGATCGATCAGGCCCAGAGCACGAACCTCTGGCTGGACGACAACGACGCGCGCAAGGCGAGCTTCATGTATCGGGAAGCGTGGGAGCGTGGTTTGAAGACGACCTATTACCTACGCACGATGAACAAGTCGTCCATCGACTCCGGCCACCGCGAACGCCGCATCACCGAGGCTGCGCCTGCAACGCCCGACGAGGCGGCGAAGATGGCGTGTTCGATCGAGGCGATGCGCAACGGCGGTTCCTGCGAATCCTGCCAGTAACGGAGATCGACTGGTTGTTGGTTGTTGGTTGAGCGGCAGTCGGGGAGTCGTGTGCGCGAGCGCATGGAGGCCCCGCTGCCGCTGAACCTTGGGGGGGGCGGCGAGTGGGGTTGACGTGCGCGCCAAGTCGATGCGTGCGGGCAGTCGGCGGTGCTTGTGTGCTTTCGTGGCGTCGGCACACGGGCAGTTGGTGGAAGCATCGGTGATCCCCGAGGGCGGCGGGTTTGCACGGGACACCGCCTGTGATACACGGGAGGGCCATGAACTCCCCCACCATGCTGAATCGACGTCATTTTCTTGCGGGCACAGGTGCCGCGCTTTCCTCCGGGCTGCTATTACCGGGGGCAGCTCCAGCGATCGCGAAGGAAGCGGCGGTGGGCGGGGTGGGGCCGGAGAGTGCGGATCCGCGTTACAGGATCCGCAACCATGGGATCCGGCACACGCTGATGGGTTGGTGCTGGAAGCCGATGGACATGGTGGAACTGGCGCGGCACGCGAAGGAGATTGGGTTGGTGGGGATCGAGGGGATCGACCGGAAGTATTATCCCGCGATGAAGGAGCTCGGGCTGGAGATTTCGCTGGTGGGTTCGCATGGGTTCGCGAATGGCCCGTGCAATCCGAAGTTCCGGGACGAGGTGGTGGCGAAGTTGAACGAGGCGGTGGATGTGGCGGCGGACGTGGGATGTAAGAAGGTGATCACGTTCACCGGGATGCGGTTTGAGGGGATGGATCCGGAGCGTGCGGCGCGGGAGTGCGTGGAGGTGTGGAAGTCGGTGCTGGGGCATGCGGAGTCCAAGGGGATCACCTTGGTGCTGGAGCATCTGAACTCGCGCGATTCGACCCATCCGATGAAGGGGCATCCGGGCTATTTTGGAGACGATGTGGAGTTCTGCGTGGATCTGGTGAAACGGGTCGGGAGCGCGAACTTCAAGCTGCTGTTCGACATTTACCACGTGAGCATCATGAACGGGGACGTGATCCGGCGGTTCCGTCAGCACCGGGAGTTCATCGGGCATGTGCACACGGCGGGGAATCCCGGGCGGTGCGAACTTGATGATCTGCAGGAGATCAACTACCCGGCGGTGATGCGTGCGGTGGTGGAGGCGGGTTACCACGACTTCGTGGCGCATGAGTTTATTCCGACGTGGAAGGATCCGGTGCTGGCGCTCCGACACGCGGCCATGGTGTGCGACGTGTGAGGGCTTCCCAAAGGGGAGTGAAGGCAGCGTGTGCTGCGATGGCTGTTGCGCCGGAGGAGGGCGTCCGCTAATCGGGAGGGATGCCACTGCCCTATTACCACATCATCCATCTTGTCGCGGTCATGGCGCTTTTCGCCGGAACAGGAGCGGCGCTTGGCGCTTCGGAAAATGAGGGTCTTCGCAAACTGGGCGGGATCCTGCGCGGGTCGGCGTTGCTGCTGCTTTTGGTGAGCGGGTTTGGGATGCTTTCGAAGCTGAGCCTGATGAAGGCGATGCCGTTGTGGGTGTGGGTGAAAGTGGGGATCTGGGTGGTGGCGGCGGTGTTGCCGGTGTTCGTGAAGCGCAAGCTTCTCCCGGGATCGGCGGCGGTGGTGTTGGCGCTGGTGCTGGGCGCGGCAGCCGCTGCGTTGGGTTACTTGAAGCCGTTTTGAGCGGGATGGGTCCTGACGGGACCCAGCGTGGGGGATGTTTGACTGGCGGATCCGCTCTCCTGTTTCCGCTGTGGCTAATGAATTTTGTTGAGGTGGTCCGCACCGGTGGCATGGTCGGGGGATGATGAAGAACCGCGTGCGCGCCTGCGGGGCGTTTTCCGTCACTGAGACCGTGCTTCTGATTCTGGTCGCGGTGCTGCTGGCCGGTGTGGCGGTGCCGCGGTTTCTCCAGGCGCAGAAGCGTTCGGAGGCGCGGGAGATTTTGGAGGACCTGCAGGCAATCGATAGTGCGATTGATCAGTACGCAATCCAGTCGGGCCTTGCGCCGGGAAGTCCGGTGCCGTGGACCAAGGTGCAGTATTACTTGAGGCCCGACAGCCGGGCTGCGACGAATCCGGTGAATCGGATCGGGGGCGACTACAGCGCCACGCCGTACTCAGTGGATGGTCCGGTGCCGACGCCCGTGGGGACGAAGGCGGCCTTGGGCGGGGTGGTTGCGGAGGAGTTTTGGAAGCCGTACGAGTTGCGCTGAGCGTGCGGTTCAGCGCCTGGGCGCGTTCGCTTCAGCCGAAGAGGCTGAGCAGGATGGCGCGGGTTTTATGGGTGCGGCGCTGAGTTCCGCCGTTGGGCCCGAGTTGGTTGTGGGATGGTGCTTTCCTGTTCAGGAGGCGGCATTCGCAGTTTGTCTGGGGGCCTTGGGGTGGGTGAGGTGGGGTGGCGGCGCGCGGTTTTCGGGTGGGTTTTTTCTTGGCTCTGAGAGAGGGATAGGGGAGGATCGGAATTCCAGACAATTCCCATAGACAATACGAAAATCCCGGCTCAATGCTCCTGCAGCCCCACGAAATCCAGCCTGATGAAGTCCGCTCCCTGAATGCGGAATTCGTCGATGCACCCCTGAGCGAAGTGCTCCGCTGGGCGTGGGATCGTTTCGGGACCCGGGCGGCGGTGGGGACCAGCTTTCAGGGTGCCGGTTTGGTGATGCTGCACCACGCGGTGGAGGCCGGGTTTCGCTTTCCGGTGTTCACGTTGGACACGCAGTTGCTGTTTCCGGAGACCTACGAGCTGAAGCAGAAGCTGGAGCAGTTTTTTGGGATTGAGATCGAGGCGCTGGTGCCTGAGCAGTCGCCCGAGGCGCAGGCTGCGGAGCTTGGGCCTGAGCTGTGGAAGTCGAGGCCGGATACGTGCTGCACTTTGCGCAAGGTGATGCCGCTGCAGCGCAAGTTGGAGAATCTGGCGGTATGGATGACGGGGGTGCGTCGGCAACAGGCGAGCACGCGGGAGCAGGCGCAGATTCTGGAGCTTTACCACTTCGACGTGCTGAGGGATCGGTACATCCTGAAGTTAAACCCGATGGTGCTCTGGAGCAGGGAGCAGGTGTGGGAGCACATTCGCAGGCATCAGATTCCGTATAACGTGCTGCAGGACCGTGGGTATCGGTCGATCGGCTGCATGCCTTGCACGCGAGCGACGGCCGGCGGCGAAGATGAGCGTGCTGGACGCTGGACGGGTTTCGACAAGGCGGAGTGCGGGATCCACACCTTTCTTGGCGAGAGCATCTGAGCGCTGCTTTTGAGCCCTTGAACCCACTTTTTCCCATGTCCCAACCCACCATTCCCATGAAGATGTCCGAACATCCGGCCTATGCGGGCCGTTACCCTGCGCCGCCCGAGGACGGGAAGGCCGCCTTTTTTCCTGAGAAGATCTCGCGTGAGGACTGTGCGCATCTGGACGCGCTGGAGGCGCAGAGCATCTTTCTGATTCGGGAGGCGTATCATTACTTCAAGAACGTCTGCATGCCATGGTCGATGGGGAAGGATTCGAACGTGCTGATCTGGCTTTCGAAGAAAGCGTTCTGCGGACACATCCCGTATCCGCTGCTGCATATCGACACCACGTACGAGTTTCCGGAGATGATCGAGTACCGGAACTGGGCGGTGGAGCATCACGGGCTCAATCTGATTGTGAAGATCAACGAGGACGCGCGCGCTGGGCGGGGTGCTTATGCGGAGCGCGGACCGATTGGATACGACACGACGGATCCGGTGACGGTGACGCACGAGTTGAAGACGGAGGCGCTCAAGCAGGTGATGGCGGAGCATCGGTGGGATGCGTTGATCACGGGGATCCGGCGCGACGAGGATCCGACGCGTGCGAAGGAGCGTTATTTCAGCCCGCGCACGGCGGATTTTGACTGGGACTACAAGGATCAGCCGCCGGAGTTTTGGAACCAGTTCACATCGAGCTGCGGGGCCGGGGAGCATGTGCGCGTGCAGGCGCTGCTGGACTGGAGCGAGCGCGACATCTGGCTCTACATCCAGCGGGAGGGGATCCCGATTCCGAAGATGTACTTTGCGCGGACGGGCGCGGACGGGAAGCGGTACCGGTTCCGCTCTCTAGGCTGCTGGCCGATTTCCGGGCCGGTGGAAAGTGAGGCGGACACGATCGACAAGATCATCGACGAGCTGGCGGTGACGAAGACGAGCGAGCGTGCGGGCCGGGCGCAGGATCATCACGAGCGCAATGCGATGCAGAAGCTGCGCGCCAAGGGCTTCATGTAAGCCGCACCGAAACCTTCCAACTTTTTACAACCATGTCCGTCATCCAATCATCCAAGCCCGTGTCTGCGGTTGCGTCGTTCGAGGATCAGCAGCGTTTGAAGGTGGTCTTTGTGGGCCACGTGGACCACGGGAAGTCGACCCTCATCGGGCGGATCTTCTACGACACGCAGTCGCTTGCCGACGGCAAGGTGGAGCAGATCCAGGCGGCGTGCCGTGAGGAGGGGATGGAGTTTGAATACGCGTTCCTGCTGGATGCGCTGCTGGAGGAGCAGGAGCAGAACATCACGATCGACACCACGCAGATCCAGTTCAAGACGGCGCGCCGTCCGTACGTCATCATCGACGCACCCGGGCACAAGGAGTTCTTGAAGAACATGATCACTGGTGCGGCGAGTGCGGATGCGGCGGTGCTGTTGATTGCGGCGAACGAGGGGGTGCGCGAGCAATCGCGGCGGCATGGGTACTTGCTGAGCATGCTGGGGATCCGTCAGGTGGTGGTGGCGGTGAACAAGATGGACCTCGTGAATTTTTCGGAGGAGACCTTCAACGCGGTGGTGGCGGAGTACCGGCAGTTCCTCTCCCAGATTGGGCTGGAGGCGCGTACGTTCGTTCCGATCTCCGCGCGCAACGGGTTCAACGTGGCGTCGAAGGCCGCTGTGGAGATGCCATGGTACAAGGGACCGAGCGTGCTCGACATGCTCGACCGGTTTGAGTCGCCCAAGCCCACGACCGAGCAGCCGCTGCGTTTTCCGGTGCAGGACGTGTACCGGTTCGACGAGCGGCGGATCATTGCCGGGCGGATTGAGTCGGGCACGCTGCGGGTGGGGGATCGGCTGCTGTTTTCGCCCAACAACAAGACGAGCGTGGTGGCGAGTATTGAGCGGTGGAGCGGGGAGCCCGGCGAGGTGGCGTATGCGGGGGAGAGTGTGGCCATCACGCTGACGGAGCAGATCTTCGTGCAGCGGGGCCATGTGGCTTCGCAGGAAAAGGACACGCCCATCGAGTCGAACCGTTTCAAGGCGAACCTGTTCTGGATGGGGAAGAACAACTTGGTGGCCGGGAACCGGTACAAGTTGAAGCTCACGACACAGGAGCTCGATTGCGAGCTGGTGTCGGTGGACCGGGTGATCGACGCATCGACGTTGGAGGCGGTGGGTGAGCCGCGTAATTACATCGCGCGCAATGATGTGGCGGAGATCACGCTTCAGACCCGCACGCCGCTGGTGATGGACAACCATGACCGCATCCCGACGCTGGGGCGGTTCATCATCGTCGACGGTCACCAGGTGGGTGGTGGCGGCATCCTCTCGGGCGGCACCTACACGGATCGTACGCAGGTGAAGAGTCAGAACATCTTCTGGAGCGAAGGCAAAGTGACCGCCAGTCACCGCGCAGCGCGCAACGGGCATCAGGGTGCGATTGTCTGGCTGACGGGGCTGAGCGGTTCGGGTAAGTCGACGCTGGCCAAGGCGCTGGAGCGCGAGCTTTTCAACCTCGGGATGCACACCACGATCCTCGACGGCGACAATGTCCGGCACGGGCTCAACTCGAACCTTGGTTTCTCGCCCGAGGACAGGGTGGAGAATATCCGGCGGGTGGGGGAAGTGGCGCGGCTCATGGCGGAAAGCGGGCTCATTGTCATTAGCGCGTTTATTTCGCCGTACCGGGTGGATCGGCGTCGGGCGCGCGAGATTGCGCTCGAGGGGGGATGTGGATTTCTGGAGGTCTTTGTGGATGCGCCGCTGGAGGTCTGCGAGCAGCGCGACCCGAAGAACCTCTACAGGAGGGCGCGTGCGGGTGAGATCCAGGAGTTCACGGGGATCAGCGCTCCGTACGAGAGTCCGGAGAATGCGGAGGTGGTGGTGCCGACGTCGAAGCTGAGTCTTGAAGAATCGATTGCTGTGGTGATGGAGGCGTTGCTGCCGCGGGTGCGTCACGAGTTTTCCCCCGAGATCTGAGGGTGTTTTGGATCCTCGTGGCCGGTGGGATTGATGGAGGGCCGCTGCCTGGCGGGCGGTGAAATGCGCAACGCCGCTGGGTGTTTGGCGCTGGGGATGCGAGGGGGTCTGCTGCGCCAAACGAAGCGAGAAATCTCGGCACCACGGCGTCAAGTTCTGTTGAAATCCGGGATCACGGGTTTCGGCCAATGTTCAAGCGAGCAACTCGGTGACGACGCGTGCTTCCGGCACATCCACGAGAGCGGCGTTGGTTCCGTTGCGTTTGTAAGACAGGTTTTTGTGGTCGAGGCCGAAGCAGTGGAGCAGCGTGGCGTGCCAGTCGTAATGGTGGACGATGTCCTTGACCGCGTGGTGGCTGAAGTCGTCGGTCTCGCCGTGGACGCAACCGCGCTTGAAGCCTCCGCCGGCGACCCATTGGGAGAAGCCGTAGGTGTTGTGATCGCGGCCCCATTTGTCGCGGCCTGCGTCATTTTGCAGCACCGGCAGGCGGCCCATCTCGCCGCCCCAGTGCACGACCGTCGAATCGAGAAGGCCGCGTTGTTTGAGGTCGGTGATGAGCGCGGCGCTGGGTTTGTCGGTCGCGATGCAATTTGCCGGCAGCGCCGTGATAAGTGAGCCGTGTTGGTCCCATGACTGCCCGGAATTGAGGACCTGCACAAAGCGCACGCCGCGTTCGATGAGCCGCCGCGCGATGATGCAGCGCGTGGCGTAGTCTTTTGTCTTCGGATCATCGACGCCATAGAGATGCTTGATCGAGTCCGGCTCATTGGAAATATCGAGAGCCTCCTTTGCCGCTGTCTGCATGTGCGCGGCGAGTTCGTAGCTGGAGATCCGAGCCTGCAGGTCGAGTTCACCGGGGTGTTCGGCAAGGTGCGTTTCGTTGAACTCCCTGAGGAGATCGAGTTGGCGGTCCTGCGCCCTGCCCGCGAGCGCCGGTGGTGGATCCAGGTTCAAGATTCGCGGCTCGCTTGGGCGGATCACGGTGCCTTGATAGAGCGCGGGCAGCCAGCCGTTGGTGAAGTGTTCGCCTTGGAAGGTGGGCAGCCCGCCGGGATGCGCGAGCACCATGTAAGCGGGCAGATTTTGCGATTCCGTACCGAGGCCGTAGGTGAGCCATGATCCGATGGTGGGGCGGCCCGGGGAGGTGCGGCCATTGAGGAGCGCATAGAGCGCCTGAGCGTGGTTGTTCACGCCGGAGTGCATCGAGCGGATGAGGGTGATGTCGTCTGCCACGGTGGCGAGGTGCGGGAGCAGTTCGCTCAATTCGATGCCGGACTGGCCGCGCGGCTCGAACTTCCACGGCGAACCGAGAACCTTCGCGGACGCCTGTGCGAGATTGTCGTACTTGATTTCGCCGGGGAATTTTTGGCCGTCGTATTTCTGCAGCATCGGCTTTGGGTCGAAGAGATCCATCTGCGAAGGGCCGCCCATCATGAAGAGCGAGATCATCGCCTTGGCCCTTGGGGCGAAGTGCGGCTTTTTTGGCAGCAAATCGAAGTGCGGCAAGCCGTCGGTGTGCGGCTTCACCGGGCCGGCGAGGAGGTTGCCCTCACGCAAGAGGCACGCGAGCGCGAGTGAGCCGAGGCCGAAGCCGTTCGCGTGGAGGAAATGTCGTCGTGAGCAGAGGTGCGAGCGGTTCATTCGACGTAAAGGAATCGGTTCGAGCTGTAGAGGATCTGGCAGAGGCTTGCGAGCGCCTCAAGTTGTGGATCGGGGGGCGGTGCGTCCTTTGCATGCTGAATGCCGTGGTGGTAGGCGCGCACGGCTTCGGTCTGCTCGGCGAGATAGGCGAGGCAGCGGAAAATGTCGGTGTCCCTTGGTTGCTCGCCGTAGAGCGTGCGCCAGGCTTTCACGATCTGACCACGGGCGTCGCCCTGCACCTCGTTGCGCAACCGTGTGGCGAGCGCCTTGGAGGTATCCAGCACGAAGGTGTCGTTCATCAGCAGCAGCGATTGCGGGGCCACGGTGCTGCGATTGCGCGCCTCGCAGTTGGGGGTCATTGTCGGCGCGTCGAATGCATCGAGAACGGTGAGCGGTTGTTTGCGGCGGACTTGCACGTAGATCGAGCGGCGGAAATCGTCGTTCCCGGCGCTCTCGACTTTTGCGGTGTTGATGGTGCCCTTGTCGACGCCGACCACGATGCGGCCGGCCGTGTCGCGTGCGATGGAAACAGGCGGTCCGAACTGTTGGCGATTGAGTGTGCCGGCGGTGGCGAGCATGGAATCGCGCAACGCCTCGGCCTCGAGGCGCTGGAGCTTGAAGCGGGCAAGATAGATGTTGTCCGGGTCGGTTTTGAGCGACTGCTCATGGATTGATGACTGCCGGTAAGTCGTGCTCATGACGATCGTGCGATGGAGTGCCTTCAACCTCCACCCGCTGCTCATGAACTCGCTCGCGAGCCAGTCGAGGAGTTCCGGGTGCGAGGGTTTTTCGCCCAGTGCGCCGAAATCGCCGGGTGTGTTCACGAGTCCGCGGCCGAAATGATTGAGCCAAAAGCGATTCACCAGCACACGCGCCACGAGCGGATGGCGGCCGCTGGTGAGCCACTTCGCGTAAGCGAGACGGCGGCCGCTGGTCCCGGCGGGCGTGGGCTCAATCGTGAGTGGCTCCCGTTCGAGCACAGTGAGTTCGCCGGGCTGGAGGATTTGCTTGGGTTGGTCGTGATCGCCGCGGTGAAAGAGGCGCGTCTCGGGCGCTTTTCCCTTCAACTCGGTGAGCGCCATCACCCTGCCCTCGGGCGGCTTGGTGGCCCGCAGTTTTGCCGCCTCGGCCGTCTTGTCGGTGACTTTTTTCTGGAGCTTGGCGTCGTACAGATCGAGCGAGTAGAGCGCGAGTGCGGACGGGTGCTTTTTGATCAGCGCCTTCTGCTCCGACGTGCGGTCTTTCTCGGCTGTGGAGCGCGCGGCACGGTATGGTTCGCGGTCTTCCTCTGGCAGCTTGACGACCTCTTTTTCGAAGATCTCGTCGAGGAACCTCTTGCTCATGGCCCTCGACTCCACCTCGATCGCCGCGGCCTGTTTCTCGATTTCTGCGGCGTTCGCCTGCTCGTCCGGAGTGTAGAGCGAATAGAGGCGTTGTGCGGGGGTACGCCATGTCTGCCAGTCAAATGCGGGCTCGAAGACCGCGCGCAGTCGGTAGTAATCGGGTTGCGAGACGGGATCGTAGCGATGGTCGTGGCACTGCGCGCAGGCCACGGTGAGGCCGAGCAGCGAGGAGGTGACGACCCTGATTTCCTCGGCGATGACCTGATTCTTGGCGAGCTTGGCGTCGTCCACGGCATCGCCGGTGCCGTCGGGTGCGAGGCGCAGAAAAGCCGTCGCGATCAGCGCGTCACGCTTCTTGGTTTCGAGCACGACCTTTCTCGTGTCGGCGTGAGTGGCACCTGTGAGTTCGTCGCCGGCGAGTTGCTCGGCGATGAAGTCGTTCCAAGGTTTGTCGGCATTAAAGGCGCGGATCACGTAATCGCGATAGCGCCACGCTTCGGGACGGACGGAATCCACTTCGGTGTAGCCGTTGGAGTCTGCGTAGCCGGCGACGTCGAGCCAGTGCCGGGCCCAGCGTTCGCCATAGGCTGGCGAGGCGAGCAGGCGATCGATCACTTTTTCGTAAGCGTCCGGTGCGGTGTCGGCGAGGAACGCGTCGAATTCCTCGGGCTTCGGCGGAAGGCCGGTGAGGTCGATGGTCACGCGGCGAAGAAGCGTGCGGCGGTCTGCATCGGGCGCAAAATCGAGTTTCTGATCGCGGAGTTTGGCGAGGACGAAGGCATCGAGCGGTGTGCGGATGAGGGCGGCATTTTCCGGCTGCGGCACCGCCGGCTTTTCGATGGGCTTGAAGGACCACCACTCGCGATCCTGGTCGGTGATGAACATACCGTGTGCGAGCGTCTCGGGCTCGGGTTTCGTAACCTTTGCGCCCTGAGCGATCCACTTCTCGATGAGCGTGATCTGCTCGGCTGCAAGCCTCCTGCCCTTTTTCGGCATCTCACCTTCGCGGATGAGCAGGACCATCTCGCTCGCGTCCGGTTGGCCCGGCACGAGGACGTGGCCGCCGCCATCGAGAGTCTTGTCCATGAAGCGCCGGAGTCGCAGGTCGACGCCACCTTTGGGCTGCTCTTCCTCGCCGTGGCAATGGGTGCAGTGGGCTTTCAGGATCGGCCGCACATCGCGCTCGAAACTCACCTCGCCATTTTCCGCGCGTGCGCAGAGGAAGACCAGCGGGGCCGTGATGAAGCTGGAGAGGAGAACGCGACGAAGCATACGATGAGCGGAGGTGAATCGGGACCCAATTTAAGTAAGATCAGGTGGCAGGTCTTTATTAGGACCATTAAAAATCTGACCGCGCGGTGCGCGGGTTTTCCGAGCCAGCCCGACCCGTAAAGTCGTTAAAGATAATATCTCGGACCAGGTGCCGTTTGGGCTGGAGTCCACAGTGCGCTTCGGGAGGTGTCACCGTCGGAGATTGGATTGCGCCACCCAGGTTTGGAGTAAAGTTGGGGGGAAGCGATCGCGGCAGCGAGACGCGTTTTGTCTGCCGCTTTTGGCGTCTGCGGCAGCGCGGGCATGGCGGGTTCTGCCGCAGGGGCGTCAGGATGGAGTGCGAGAGAGATGTTATTTTCCGATGCCTTATGGAGGTGCTCTGCTTTTCCGATCGGCGCTGATGGGGCGAGGGTTGATCCAGACAGGTTCTGGCGAGGGGTGTCATTGGGCTGGGCAACAGGCGGCGGGGTTCTTATAGAGGGTCTGCGTACGCATGGCCCGATTGCACATGCATTTGGAGGCGGCTGAGGAACCCTGCGGCTATCTGCAGGGGCTTCAGGCCACCATGGAGTACAAGCTCATGACGGATGTGAATCCGGAAGAGCTTGAGCTGCTTCTCGAGCATGGGTGGAGGAGGTTTGGGGCGACGTATTTCCGACCAGTGTGCGCCTCGTGTCGGGAGTGTGTTTCGCTGCGCGTGCCCGTGGCACGCTTTGCGCCGAGCAAGAGCCAGCGTCGTGCGCTGCGCAGTTGCAGTGGGCTCCGGGTGAACGTGAGGGCGCCTGTGGCGGACGAGGAGCGTTTCGCGCTCTACCTTGCGTGGCACCGGATGCGTGAGGAGACGCGGGGCTGGAAGACCAGTTGCGAGACGCTGGAGAATTATGCAGAGACCTTCTGCTTTCCGCATCCATGCGCCCGGGAGTTCGATTATTTCGATGGTGAGCGGTTGGTGGGCGTTGGGTTTGTGGATGAGACTCCGCGCGCCGCGAGCTCCGTTTATTTTTTCTATGATCCGGAGTGGTCCGGGCGTTCGCTGGGGAGTGCGAGTGTGCTCTTCGAGGTGGCATGGGCCGGGGACCGTGGGCGCGATCACCTTTACCTTGGATACCGGGTGCAGGGCTGCGCTTCGACTGCCTATAAGGCCCGGTACCGACCGCACGAACTGCTGCACGGGAGTGTGCCTCTCGACATGCCCGCCTGCTGGGAGCCCGGATGACCGGGTGGCGTCGGCGCGGCTACGGGCCGCCGGGTTTCATCCGGGCGACGCACTGGAGCAGGTAGGGCAGGAGCTGCTTTTTGCGGGAGACGACGTCGGCGAGGGTCCAGATGAAGGGGGAGTGGTGCGGGTAGTCGATCGCGTGGAGGAAGGCATCGTCGCCACGGACGAGGAGCAGCGAGGTTTTGTCGTTGATGTCGGTGACGAGGAGTGCGCTGAAGAGCAGGTGCTCGCGCTGTCGCTGTGCCTGGAGGGCATCAAGGAGGGCGTCGCGCTTTTCCGGAAAGTGGGCGAAGGAGAGCTCCTCCACCTGTGCGACAGCGAAGCGGTGACCGCTTTCCTGATAGATCTTGGAGTCGGCGTTGATGGCCTGCTGCGGGGACATGGTGAGCAGGGGGGAGCCGACGGAGAAGATCTTCTCGGCGAGTTCTGCGGGGTCGGTCTGCGCGATAGCGGAGAGCTCGGCGAGGATCTGGCGATCGTAGGGTGTGGCGGTGGGGGAGGTGAGATTCAGGGTGTCCGAGATGAGGCCGGCCATGAGAAGCCCCGCGATTTTTTGGGGGATGGGGATGCCGGCATGCTGGTAGCACATGGCGACGATGCTGCTGGTGGAGCCGAGCGGGTTGTTCCAGAAGAGGATGGGCGTGTCGCTGGCGAAGCCGCCGAGCTTGTGGTGGTCGAGGATCTCGACGATGGGCACCTTGTCCGCGCCGCGCACGGCTTGGGCGAGTTCGTTGTGGTCGACAAGGATGAGCTGACGCGGGATTTCCTTGATGAAGTCGGACTTGGAAAGGATGCCGACGAGCCTGCCGTCGTCGTCCAGTACGGGGAAGATGAAGGCCGCGGATTCTGAGGCGATGTGGCGGGCCTCGCTCAGAAGGGTGTCGCCGTGGAAGCTAATATAATCGGGCTCCAGCATCCGTTCGACGCGCACGGCACCGCGGGCAAGCAGCACGGTGGTGGCGGTGTCGTGGGGCGAGCTGACCATGGTGACGCCAGCCTGACGGGCAGCGGCGCGGACATCCTCGGGGATGGGGAATCCGCCTGTGACGACGATGGCGTGGATCTGTTCGCTGACCGCGAGCTCTTGGATGTGTGGGCGGTCGCCGACGAAGAGGACTACTTTGCGGTCGCGGTGGCGCTGGATGCGTGGTCCGAAGGATTCAAGGGCCATGGCGCCGACCATGAGCAGTTGCTCATGGGTTTCTTGGGAGAGCGCGCCTGTGACGAGGGCGCCGCCGAAGGTGGTGACGATGTCGGCGAGGGAGGCGGTGATGAGTCGGGCGTTGGAGGCCTCCTCGCGGGAGGGGAAGAGGTGCTGGTTGATCTTGAATGCGGAGAGGAGGCCGAGGCAGCGGTTGGTTTCGTCGACCACCGGGAGTCCCCGGAGGCGTTTCTGGTCGATGAGTTGGAGGGCGTCGTAGACCGGGGAATCGGCGCGCACGGAGATGACCTTGGGTTGCATCACGTCGGCCACGCGGGGGGAGAGGTCGTTGATGAGCGCGGGTGCGTCGACACCGAAGCGTTGGAGGACGTAGTCGATGCGGGCGTTGGTGTTGCCTGCGCGGGCGGCGAGCACGTTCGAATGGCCGCTTTGGCGCTTGAACTCCGCGTATGCGGCGGCTGCGCAGATGGAGTCCATGTCGGGGTTGCGGTGGCCGATAACGATGGTTTGCATGGGGACGGCGGCACGATGGCAAGGGGGGCGTACCTGCACAAGGCAACAGGCAACAGGCAACAGGCAATAGACAATAGGTCGGCGAGGGAGTGGATTGCGCAGGATTGATTCGGTGGTGGGGTGCGTTAGGATAGAGGGTGTGAACACCATTGCCCTCTCCCTCCTGAGTCTGGTTGGCCTGGCCGCCAGTGTGCTGGCCGCTGAAGCCAAGAAGCCTGTTGAGAAACCCGCTGCTGGGATGGAGCGAGTCACTTTTGGCGGTGGGTGTTTCTGGTGTCTGGAAGCGGTGTTCCAGCGGCTCAAAGGGGTGGAGAAGGTGGTGTCTGGTTATGCGGGGGGGCATGTGGCGAAGCCGACCTACAAGCAGGTATGCACCGGAGAGACGGGGCATGCGGAGGTGGTGCAGATTGTTTTCAACCCTGCGCAGCTCCCGCTCGAGAAGCTGTTGGAGGTTTTCTGGGCGGCCCACGATCCTACGACTCTGAACCGGCAGGGGGGGGATGTGGGGACGCAGTACCGGTCGGTGATTTACTTTGAAACTCCAGCGCAGAAGGCGGCTGCGGAAGCGAGCAAGGCGGCTGCGCAGAAGGATTTTTCCGCACCGATTGTGACGGAGATCACGGTCTTGGACCGCTTTTATGCGGCTGAGGACTATCACCAGAACTATTATAATCTGAACGCCGGGGCCAATCCGTACTGTTCAGTGGTGATTCGTCCGAAGCTTCAGAAGCTGCTTCAGAAGGGGCTGATCAAGGATCAGTAGTTGAATCAATAGTTGAATCAATAGTTGATCGAGGAATTGGGCGCAGGAGGTTGCGTCGTTACGGCTCGGGATGGGAGGGGCGGGCTTGATGGGAGGGAAAACCCTTCTTGACGCTCCGCGGTGAAGCCCATGTAATCCAGTGCTTTCTGTCTATATTGTGACGGAAGTAAACTTACCACCCTTCATGAGCCACCGCCGTTTTTTACCGGTATACCTGGCAGCTTTCGGGCTGTTTTTTTCCGTTGCCGGATTTTCCCAGCAAGCAGCGTCGGCGCCGGAGATTTTATCTATTGAGGTGCAGTACGCTGGCAGCACAAAGCTTTCACGGGAGAAAGTGCTGGCGAACATGCAGACGCGCAAGGGGCGGCCTTACGACGAGCGGACGGTGGAGGAGGATATCCGCAACCTTTACGCAACTGGGAACGTCACCAATGTGCGCATCTACGGGCAGCCGACGCCTGCGGGGGTGAATGTGATTGTGGTGATCCAGGCGAAGCCCCAGATCGAGGAGTTAGGGCTTCAAGGGGTGGAGAAGCTCAAAGAAAGCCGCGTTCGCAAGCAACTGTCTGTGAAGGTTGGAGATGGTCTGAATGAAGCGTTGCTGGAGGCAGACAGGCAGAAGATCCTCGAGTACTACCGCGGCAAGGGATACTCGGAGGTGGATGTTCGTACGAGCGTTGACACGGATGAGAAGGAGGGGAAGGCGCGGGTGGCTTTCCGGGTGAGCGAGGGCAGCAAGCTTGAGGTTCGCTCAGTGAAGTTCGAGGGGAATCAAGTGGTGGCGGAAAAGGACTTGAAGCGAGCGGTGAAGACCAAGCCGCGCAACTTGATCAGCTTCCTGACGAACACGGGCCGCTTGGATCGGGACCAACTCGATCAGGATGCGATCGCCATCCGCGAGCTGTATCAGAGCCGCGGCTATGTGGACGCGGAGGTGGACCCGGCGCAGGTGGAAAGCGTGGGAGGGAGAGTGGATGTCACCTTCCGCCTTCGTGAGGGGCAGATGTACCATGTGGGCAATGTGACGTATCGCGGCAATCGGGTGTTCACCCCGGACGAGATTTTGGCGAAGATCAAGACGAAGTCTGGTGAGGTCTATTCGCCCCAGCGCCTGCGTGCGGACGTCAAGGCGGTACAGGACTTGTATGGCACGCGTGGCTACGTTGATTTTCAGGCGGTGGCAGACACGATTCCCGCGGGTTCCGGGATGATCGATGTGGCGTTTCGGTTTGAAGAGGGTACGCAGAGTTATGTGGAGCACGTGAATGTCACGGGGAACGTGCGCACGAAGGACAAAGTGATTCGGCGCGAACTGGCGCTCGCGCCCGGGGAGGTGTTCAACACGGTGCGTTTGGATGCAAGCCGGCAGCGGTTGCAGGGGCTGAATTACTTTTCGAAGGTGGAGGCCTACCCTTCGGACACGCTCGTCCCCGGACGCAAGGACGTGAACGTCAACGTTGAGGAGAAGCGTACGGGATCGGTCAATTTTGGGGCCGGGTTCAGTTCCATTGACAGTCTGCTGGCTTTCGCTGAACTGACGCAGTCGAACTTCGACGCCCTCAACTGGCCTAACTTCACGGGCGGTGGGCAGAAGTTCCGCATCCGGGCGCAGTACGGCACGCGGCGTCAGGATTTCATCATCTCGCTGACAGAGCCTTATTTCTTGGATCAGAAGATTTCTCTCGGCGGGGAGTTGTTCTATCGGGATGCGAGCTTTGTGAGTTCCGTGTATGCGGAGCGCCGCTACGGCTTTGAGTTGAACTCGCGAAAGTCCCTTAATGAGTTCACGTTTGTCCGTGCGGGTTACCGGTTTGAAGATGTGAACATCCACGATGTGGACCCGGATGCTCCGAAGGAAATTCAGGATTCAAAGAGGAGTTTTCTGCAGAGCATGCTTTCCGCTGGAATCACCTATGACACCCGGGACTCCCTCATGCTGACGCGTCGAGGGGAGCGCCTTGAGTTCCAGACTTATGGTGCGGGCGGTCCCCTAGGTGGTGATGTGCAGATCTATGGTTTTTCTCTGGAGGGTGCGAAGTATTTCAACCTTGCTTGGGACACGATCCTGATCCTCAACGCGGAGGTGGCCAACGTGGATACCTGGGGGGGCGGTAGTTCGGTCCCAATCTTCGACCGTCTGTATTTGGGCGGTGCGAACAATCTTCGTGGGTTCCGCTACCGGGACGTGGGGCCGAAAGACAGTTCTGGTAAGGGCGAGCCCATCGGCGGCAGCAGTCTGGTGCGAGGGACGGTGGAATACACCATGCCGGTGATGGACAAGGTGCGCGCCGCGGTCTTTTACGACGTGGGTGCCGTCAATTCGAAAAGCTACTCTTTCGGTGGCAATCTTAACAGCGACGTGGGGGTTGGTCTTCGCCTTGATCTGCCGATCGGGCCGGTCCGCATCGACTACGGAATCCCCATGGCCGCGGACAAGTACAACGATGGCGGCGGCCGCTTCAACTTCAACGTGGGATACCAGTTTTGATCCTGCGTGACTGGTCGCTTTTGCAACTTCTGAAATCTATGAAACCGTCGAAATTTTTCATCTCCTTCACCCTTCTTTTGTCGCTGTGTGCCCCTTCCTTTGGGCAGTCCCTGAAAGTGGGTACTGTGGATTTCCAGAAGATCCTCAAGTCCTACAACAAGGCGGAGCAGGGAGCTCAGGAGCTGGACAGGGCGGCAAAGGATGCGCAGGGGAAGATCCGGGAGAAGATCGCGGGGTTTGAGAAGGGGCGCACGGAGGTGGCGAAGCTGGAGGCGGAGATCAACAAGCCCGAGTTGAGCAAGGAGGCTAGGGATGCCAAGGCCAAGCAGCGCGATGAGAAGATTGCTGAGCTTTCTTCGCTGCAGAACGAAATTCGGAGCGATGACGGCAAGGCGTCGAATGATCTCAACAGCAAGAAGGCCGCTCTGATTCGCGAGATCTACGAAGATGTGATGAAGGTGGTCGGCGACAAGGTGAAGGCAGAGAATTACCAACTCGTCATCGACAAGAACGCTCCCAGCGCGAACATGGGCCTGCCTACGGTGCTTTATGCAAACAAGGATTTCGACTTCACCGATGAGGTGATCGCAACCCTCAATAAGAACAGGCCCAAGCAGGCGCAGTCCGAGCCTGCTGCCAAGGCGGCGCCCAAGGCGGAGTCTCCTGCAAAGAAGAAGTAAGATCGGTTGCGCTTTCGTGGAGCTGAGCCTTCAGGACTTGTCCCTGCTCGTGGGGGGGAGTTTGGATTCCCCTGCGGACGGCGGGCGGATCATCCGTAGTGTTGCGGGTATCTCTGAGGCTGGGGAGGGGGATCTCACTTTTCTTGGGAGCAGCAGGTATCTGTCGGCGCTCAGGTGCAGTGGGGCATCCGCGGCGCTTGTGCCCATGGATTTCCAAGAGGCTGTGGGGCCCGTGGTGATCCGGGTGGACAATCCCTCGCAGGCTTTCTCCTTGGTTGTTCAGCGGTTTGCTCCTGCACCCGTGAAATGGGCCCCAGGGGTCCATCCTACGGCGGTGATTGGAGGCGGGGTGATATTGGGCGAAGGGGTGAGTATCCAGCCCTATGTAGTTGTCGAGGATGGGGCGAAAATCGGGGACAGGACTGTTGTAGGGGCACACAGCTATGTAGGGCACGGAGCCCGGATTGGTGCGGACTGCCGACTGGCCGCGAGGGTCACTATCGGAGAGCACTGTGTGGTTGGGGACCGGGCGATTTTCCACAGCGGCGTGGTTCTTGGTAGCGACGGGTTTGGTTTTGAGTTTTCCGGGGGTCGTCATCTGAAGATCCCGCAGACTGGCATCGTGCAGGTGGATGACGATGTGGAGATCGGGGCCAACTCGACTGTCGACCGGGCGCGCTTCGGGAGGACGTGGATTGGGGCTGGAACGAAGATCGATAATTTGGTGCAGGTTGCGCACAACGTGGTCATGGGCAAGCATTGCATCATCGTTTCGCAGACTGGGATTGCTGGCAGCGCGCGCCTAGGGAATTACGTCACGATGGCGGGGCAGAGCGCCACGGCCGGCCATGTGGTGTTGGGAGATCAGGTCGTGGTGGCGGCCCGTGGGGGGGTTACCAAGAATATTCCTGCCAAGGAGCAGGTCTGGGGTGTGCCTGCGATTCCTATTCGCGAGGCCAAGGAGCAGATTGCCTCTGTGAGAAGGCTGCCGAAGTTAGAGGAGCGCGTGCGTGCCTTGGAAAAACGCATTGGGAGGGACTCCGCCGCCGGTTAGGTTTTGGTTTTTGAGGGGTGCAGTGGCTTGAGTGTCTGCAGGCCTTTTTAGTCGCGGTATGGCGGTGGTTCGGGGCTCGATCTTTGCCCATGGAAGATCCGAGCACGTGTTGCCTCAAGTCAAAATGACACCGGGGAGGCAGAAAATGACGATACGTTGCCTCATAACTCGTGACACCGGAGGGGGCTGGGGTTTGGAGCGATAATGGCCCTCTGGAAGGAGCCCGTAGGGCGACTGGAAGAGGGCGATTAT
>CAMAUX010000028.1 GCA_945861435.1 Chthoniobacter flavus
AACGCCACACGGCAATGCACATGAAGCAAACCGGAGAACAGCCTCCGAGAGCCGGATGCGGGAAATCCGCCCGTCCGGTTCGATGAGGGGGAGATGAGGACATGGAGTGGTTGTGGCCGCAAACCATCCTCGTCTCCCTACTCTATTGATGAGGAGTGCTGGCTGGAAACGGGCGCCGGGACTAGACTGCTGGGATCGTGAAAAAGGTAGGGCTCATCGCACAACTCATCGCACATCTTGCAGCCCGGATGGAGGGCTTCGAACGATCGGCACGTTCGGCTCACGCCGAGGCGACCCACGAACAGAACAAGGCCGAGAACAAGTACGACACCCGCGCGTTGGAGGCCTCCTACCTCGCCGAGGGACAGACCCGCCAGGCGTTCGAGGTGGGCCGGGCGATGGAACTCCTCGGGTCTTTCGCCCCGCGCGACTTCACGCCGCAGGATCCCGTGGATCTCGGCGCGCTCGTGGAGCTCGAGGGCAAGGGAGGCTCGGCATGGTATTTCCTGAGTCCGTGTGCCGGAGGAGCGGAGCTTGTCTGGGAAGGGCGTGAAGTACTGGTGCTCACACCCAAGGCACCACTGGCACTCCAGCTTCTCGGCCAGAAGAAGGGCGCCAAGCTCAAGGTGCAGATCGGCCGGGAACGGGCTGGTTATCTCCTGAAATCAGTCCTGTAGCAGGAAAATGAAACGCCCTCCGCGGCGAACCGGGAGGGCGTTGGGAGAGACGTAAAGGCGCCGAAGCGCTCAGCGGCGGTCAATTGGCAGGAGCCACGAGCTTGGGGACAAAAGCTTTGGTGGTGGAGAGGGAACCCGCGTAGATGGCGGAGCCTGCATCGGTGTCGAGGCTGAACTGGAACTGGCCAGCCCAGAGGTAATTCTGCAGGAGGAGTGCCGTCAGATAGCGGTCGCTCACATCATCCGTGGCGGGATCGTAGTTTGGATTGAGGGAGCGCACCGTCTTCACAGTGGCCCGGACGGTACCGAGCACGGTGCCCTCTGCGCCCCCATAGTAGTTGTCATCGGCCGTGGTGATGACACCGAGATGCTGGGAAAGGAGATTCGTGTAGTCGGTAAGAAAAGTGCCCGAGGTGACTTGAAAGATGATGAGCTTGGTCGCGCCATACTTCTTGTCCACCACGCAGACTTCGCCGGAACCGTCGATCCCAGTACCCTCAACCAAGACGTCCTCACCATAGGATGCGCCCGCAGCGCGGAAGATCAGCTCAAGGTCGGATGTCTTGTAAGCGATGCCTGTGTCGGGGTCCACCGGGTCCTCGATGGCCTCGAGCGCCTGCGCGAGGAGGGCCGTCTTGCTGATTTTAACGCTGCGGTTGACGGGTTTCACATAGTCCGGATCGGTGCTGACGTCCTGAAGGTACCGGACCGTTCCTGTGATATTCAGAACCCAGTCACCCGCTTGTGCGGGCAGGCAGGCGAGGGCAATCAAAGCGCAGCCAAGCAATGTGGAAAGAAACCGCGCCGAACGATAAGACTTCATGGCATCTATTAAGCATATATGCGGAGCTTTAGTCGAGCCCACTTGTCCGGCCTGCCGCTGGGTTTGGAATTTACCAGCGGGCCGCATTTGGGGCAGGCTCCCGCTTTCAACCCGCACCCACATGAACACTCCCTTCCCCTCCCGCCTCGTGAGCCGCCGTCATTTCCTTCAGCAGACCTCCCTTGCAAGCGGGGCGCTGCTTGCAAGCCTGCCCGCATCCCGCTTCGCGCATGCAGCGGGAGGCAGCCAGATCCGACTGGCGATGGTGGGGTGCGGCGGACGCGGCTCGGGGGCCGCGAATCAGGCGCTGAGCTCAAAGGCGAACGTGAAGCTGGTGGCGGTGGCGGAACTTTTCAAAGAGAAGGCGGACATCGCCATCAAGAACCTCCAGACCCAGCACTCCTCCAACGTGGATGTGCCCGAAGAGCGGATCTTCCTCGGGTTTGATGCCTACAAGCAGGCGATCGCGGCGGCGGACGTGGTGATCCTCGCGACCCCGTGCACGTTCCGCCCGATGATGTTCGAGGAGGCAGTGCGCCAAGGCAAACACGTGTTCATGGAGAAGCCGGTGGCGGTGGACGCCTACGGAATCCGCCGTGTGCTCGCGGCCGCTGCGGAGGCAAAGAAAAAGAACCTCAAGGTGGGCGTCGGCCTGCAGCGCCGTCACAAGCCCGGCTATCTGGAGACCGTGAAGCGCGTGCAGGACGGGGCGATCGGCGAGATCATGTACGCGCGCACCTTCTGGGACATGGGCGAGGCGCGGGCCATGGTGCCGCGCCGGCCGGAATGGAACGAGCTCGAGTACCAGCTTCACAACCAGTTCTATTTCAACTGGCAGTGCGGCGACATCCACGTCGACCAAGGCCTGCACAACATCGATGTCATCAACTGGGTGAAGGGCTCCTACCCCGTGCGCGCCGTGGGCGTCGCAGGAGCCGAGGTGCGCCGCGGCAAGGACGCCGGCTGCATCTTCGACCACTTCGCCATCGAGTATGAGTACGCGGACGGCTCGCGGCTCTTTGCGCAGAACCGGCAGATCCCGGGCTGCTTCAATTACGTCGCAGAAACCGCGCACGGCACCCTCGGCTCCGTGGAGATGGTGAACGACCGCAACATCTTCGTGATCACGGGCAAGAATGCGTGGCGTTACCCGGTGGAGGAACCCAAGGTGGATCCGTACCAGCGCGAACACGACGACCTCTTCGAGGCGATCGTAAAAGACCTCCCCTACAACGAGGCCGAGCGCGGCGCCATGAGCACCATGACCGCCATCATGGGTCGCATGGCCGGCTATTCCGGCCAGAAGATCGAGTGGGACGACGCCATCAAGTCCGAGGTCCGCATGGCCCCCGAGATCCGATCCCTGCAGGATCCCGCGCCGATCCAACCCGACGCCAACGGTGCCTATCCGCTGCCGGTCCCTGGAAAGTACAAGGCCCTCTGAGGACCTGCTGAAGGTTTTCGACCCGGCTGGAGGCGCGCTCGCAAGCGTCCGCCCGCCGGGATATCCGTCGGGATGAGGCGGTGACCCTGAATTACTTCATGTGTTTGCCGGGGACCACTGCCGCGCACGCGCGCAGACCTCGGCGATACGCTTTCCCAATTCCTCACCACCAGCGGATAATCTACCCGCCAGACCTGCCAGCGCATCCAGTGCGGAGATATCCTTCCGATATCGCTCGCAAAGCCTTTGGTAACTCCGCCGGTCTTTGGTGCAAACCAGCGTCTGCGGCGAGCCGTTGCGGTCGGTGACGTGCGTCATATCAAGACGGTAAAGATCGATTTGCTTGTGCAAATGCTGGCGGCGCTCCTTTTTCACGCGGAATCGGTGAGTCCGCTCCACCGGATCAAGGGTGAACGCCTGCAGTTCGCGGCAGTCGGCGCAATGACGACCCGCCATCTTCACGTCCTGCCGCCAGTCCCTCGGGGCTTCCGGTGGAAGACCGCTGCGCCGAAGCAAGAACTCCACGCTGTGCTCCCACAAACGGGTCGTCGCTGCATCCCATGTTTTCAATGAACCCAGCGCCGGGACAAGAACCGTCACGGGATCAAACACCGCCGGACGCGCCGCGAACTTCTCCACCGCTGCAACACGCAGGGCGCTCGCTTTCAGGCTGGCCAGCACCTCCATCAAGTTCGTCACCAGCGCGGCGTTCACGGGACAGGGTTCTTCCGTCATCCGCCGGCTCCATTCGTTGTCGCTCTGTTTTTCGCCCACTTCATCCAGCCTGCCAACCGCGACCTCGGCAATCTGCCGCAATGCGCCTTGCCATTCACGGGACCGGATCGCGGCTTTACCGCCCTCGACACAGCCGCGCTCCGGCAGCGCGCGCGCCATGGAGCACATCAGTTCCACGCACGCCCCGTGCAGACGCCGGGTATGCCGACGCATGAGTTCAGATAATAGTGCCGCCGTTTTCTCCGGGCCCAGGAGCCGGACACTGTCGACGAGCGAAGCGTTGTCGCTTCCGTCGTAATCGCGCGTCACGACTTCGGCGATGAACTGCTCCAACACCGAAGCGTCGCCAAGTTTAGTGAGCAGCCGCAACATCCCGTCCCTCTTTTCCGGCCGGGCAGGCTCTGAGTAATCGGGATATTCAGGCGCTCTCCTCCAAGCGCTCACCAACTGCCGGGCGAGTGCAACAACTCCTTTGCGCGCGATCGACGACGCTTTTTTCTCCGCGCACTCTTCGATCCTCTCCTGCAGATAAGGCAGCGCGGCCGTGACGCCAGCTTGCAACAGCACCGAGGCGTAACGCTCGCGCCGCCATATCATCAGCGCCGCGCGATGATAGGAGCGCTCGAAACTTGCGCCCTCATTTCCGCTCGCCTCCATGAGCCGCTGCCTGTCGGGCTTCTCCCCGTCCAGCGCGCCCATCGGAAGCAGTTCACCCGGCTCCAACGGAATCTCCCCGAACTCCACCGACTGATCGCTCAGGTCCCGCCACTGGTTCACATAATGCCGCCAGTCACTGACCTCGATGACTTCGAAATCGTCGCTGCCGGCATATTCCTTCTCGTCGCAATGGCGGTGCCGCCCCCAAACGCTGCGGGAGTCGGGATCATAATATTCCTCCGCCGCCCCTGACTCTTCGATATGCACGACCCCCAGATGCACCGCACATCCCGCGCGTTCCGCCGCTTGCACCAGCACCTTCACCCGCGCCGCATCCGCCGACTTCAGTCCGACAAATGATAATCCGTCCGGGCTGTATTGATGCTCCAACAGCCATGCGACTTTCAGCGCCGCACGGGAGGCGGAAAGATTTCTTTCCAGCAATTCCGCCGCGGCCGCGATTTGTTTCTCGTAATCCGGCGCACTGAGCGCAGATGGATCGCCCTCCACCATCTGCAACGGCTTGCCGAGCCGGGGGGAGCGAGATTTTTTCGTGCGTTGCGGCCGAGCCTCCACGCGAGTGCGGTCCTGAATGAGGTTGTAAATCAAACACACACGGCTGCCCTCCGTGATGGCCCGCACCTCATGTTCGCAGTCTGCGTAAAACGCAGCAAAGCTCGCTTCCGAAACTTCAGCGCGGCTCATATCCACCACGACTTCGCGCCCCGCGTGACGAATCACCAGCTCACCCCCCCGATGCGCCGACGGCAATGCGACCACGAGCGTGCCGAACATCCCGCCGGCTTTCTCCGTGTCGCGATGCGTCAGAAAAAACCCGCCCTCCTTATACACGAGCATCTTGTAAAATTCAGCGGATACCGCCAGCCCCTCACAACCCAGCCCGACGATGACTTGCCTCAAAATAGTGTCGAAACTCGCCGCCCAAGATTTGCCGGTGATCCGCACTTTTCCGGGCTGCAACTGCCACACCTTGCGCACCGATTCATCGAGGATGGTTTCCTCGCCGCGACCATAAGGCGCGCGGCTCGCCTGCGAAGTCAGTGAGGCGATTTGGGCTGGCGGAACGGGAAAAGACAGCACCCCAACACCAGTCACTTCCACTTTCGGCATGGGAATTTCCACGACGCCATTCGCAAAGAAATCCCCCGCCCGCTCGACGCCCTCGAGCAGTTCTTCCAGCGCCTTGAGTTCCTGATTGTACTCAATATGAATCGAATCATCGGACATGCGCGAATCGATATGGGGTCCGTCATACCTCGGCAAGTCCGGGCGCGACCGAGACGGTTGCGACGGTAAAATCAGGCAGCCTCATGTTAGTTCAAATCAAATAGCCGGGCGCGTTAGTATCTCACCGCTCACTTGTCAGCGGCAACGTGGTCCGGCAACCTCTCGTTAGATAAAAAGCCTGATATGAGCGAACTCCACGACACCCTTTGGGCGCTGTGCCGCAAGCTGCCCACAGACTTCACTCCCCATGGCGATCGCGTCCGTGACACCGCAAGCCGTGCGCGGATTGTTCCCAAGGCTGCAGGTATTTCATCCCCCTGCAATGCGAGTCGGGTGACGACTGGGGCGTCTGCGCTAATCCGAAAAGTCCACGCGCCGGTCTTCTCACCTTCGAGCAACAAGGCTGCCCACAGTTCGAATCGAAGGATGAACCCAAAACACAACCAGCCCCGGTGAGGCTGGCTGATGATGAACCAACCGGCGGGGCCGATACGCCGCTGCGAAAACTCACGATAGACTTCGCTGAACTGCTCTTCGCCATGGAAGACACGGACAATGGCCTGGGCGAACCCGTCGAATACTACCTCGACACCGAGACAGGAGACATCCTCCTGATTCACGAAGACTTAGACGATGCGGAGGAGGTGCGCGAACTCATTGAATCTGGCCTTGGCGAACGCTTCCGGCTCATCGAACCGCTCGAATCGCGTGATCGCTTCCGTATCATGGAAAACTTCGTCCTCTCGCTGCCGGAGTCCCGCCTGAAGACACGCCTGTCCGACGCCCTCTCCCGCAACAAACCCTTTCGCCACTTCCGGGACATCGTCCAGGAGGACCTCGCGGTGCGCGACCAGTGGTTCACCTTCCAGAACCAAGCCCTCGCCCAACACGCTCGCGATTTGCTGGCGAGCTTGGGAATCGAGGCAGCGTGATTACGACGGCGGAAATCGTTCACGAGCACGGAGGGGTTCATCCAGTCACGCCCTGCGCGAAGCTTCCGGGGAAATCACGGCGTTGGGACTCCGTTGCGTCCGGGTCAATTTAAGTGACCAAGGAGAGCGCAAAACCCAACCGCGAAGCCATCCACTTCAACCCACCCGTAATCCACCACTGGCGGCCAACGAGTAGACGTGGCAGCGCGTACGGGATTCGAACCCGTGTACCAGCCTTGAGAGGGCTGTGTCCTAGGCCTCTAGACGAACGCGCCGTGACTAAAAATCGTCCCCCACGGAAAGGGGTCGGGACGCTACCGCACGCCAGTCAGGCGCGCAAACGGAATCTCACCGAACCTCCTGTGTGGAGATTCTCGCCAAGCGACAGAAGCGCGGTCTGGTCAGGGCACCTGCAGCGCGTCCTGCCCCCTCGGCACAGTCACCATGCCCGGGGAACTCGGATTGAAACTGGCAAGCGCCGCCGCCTTGGATGTCTTCACCCGTCCCTCCAAGCTGCGATCCATCTTAAGCATCACAGCGTAGAGCCGTTCGTAGTGCTCCGAGAGCGCCGCGCGACGCTCACGGTCCGTCCGCGCAGAAACCGCGCGTGCCTTGGCCTCCTGCACCACGGGGTCGTTCAGCGCCCGAATCTGAACCTGACGGAAACGAACCCTCTCGGAACGCTCGTCAGCCAACACCTCCGTCTTGGACCGATCAGCTTTCGCATCCAGCCCGTCGGTCATGGCCCGCACCTCTTTGGGAAGCGTGAGATCCTTTGATGCCTCCAGCACATCACCCGGAATGACACTCTGGACCCCATCGGGAAGCAAAGGCAGCAGGGAACTCACCCGACCGGGCTTCGATTCCGCTGATCTCGAGGACGCAGCGGCTTCTTCCGCACTTTTTCCGGCCCCCTCAGCTTTCGGGGTCTCCTTCGCCGCTTCTTTCGGTTCCTTTGCCGGTTCCTTTGCCGGTTCTTTTGCCGGTTCCTTTGCCGGTTCCTTTGCCGATTCCTTGGGCTGATCCTTATCCTGCTCCTTGGCCGACTCTTGAGCGCGCAGGGGGATTGTAAAAGCGAAGAGGGCGAGGAGGAGGCCGATTGGAGCGGAAGCTTTCATGGGTGAACGGGGTTGAGCCGAAGCATAACGCGAAGATTTCATTTGAAAAGAGCTCCATCCTCACGCACAGGCGGGGGGTGGTGCCTCCGACATCCCATCGCCCGCGTCCCGTGGACCTCGACCTCACCCCGGTCGAAGTGGCCGCGCGCTGCCGTCATCTCCCGGGCTTGGCATTTTTCGACAGCGCACTCCCAGATCCCTCGGGCTTCTCGCTCATCGCGGCCTGCCCGGACTTCACCCTCGAAGGCGCCGACTGGGATTTGCTGCGCCGCGCAGTCCACGAGCGCCAGCTCCCCCCCTCCAGCGACGACGGCCTTCCCCACGGATTCGCCGCGGGTTCAGTCGACTACGAGGGCGGCTTCTCCTTCGGTTTCCATCGGCGCGCACTCTTCTTTCGGCACGCGGAAGAACGGTGGTACGAACTCGGAGACATGCGTTCCCTGCTCGGCGACGCCCCGCTGGAAGTCCCCGCTCCAGCAGGATCACCCGAGGTCAGCCGCCTCCCGGAAGGACTCTACTTCCGGCCCACCATCGACTGCGCAGCCTATTGCGCGATGGTGCGCAGAGCGCAGGAGTACATTGCCGCGGGCGACATTTATCAGGTCAACCTCGCGCACTGCTTTGAGGCGGATTGGGACGGAGATCCTTTCACCTTCTACCAAGCCCTGCGCCACTACTCCCCGGCACCTTACGGCGCGTTCCTTGCGCTTGGCGGACGCCATCTGCTCTCCAGTTCGCCCGAGAGTTTCCTCAAGATCTCAGGACGCTCCATCCGGACGCGTCCCATCAAGGGTACGCGCCCGAGACGCGCGGATCCACACGCCGACGAACGCTCCGCCTACGACCTGCTGACCTCGCAAAAAGAGGTGGCCGAACTCGTCATGATCACCGACCTCCAGCGCAACGACCTCGGCGCCATCTGCGAATTCGGCAGCGTCTCCGTCCGCGACCTGCTCCGCCTCGAACGTTACGAGCAGGTCTTCCACCTCACCTCCACCGTCGAAGGCCGCCTGCGCTCCGAAATGGACCATGTCAGCGCTCTCAAGGCCTGCTTCCCGGGCGGCTCCATCACGGGCGCTCCCAAAAAGCGCGCCTGCGAGATCATCGCCGAGTTGGAACCCAGACCGCGGGGTGCTTACACGGGTGCCATCGGATGGTTCGGCTTCAATGGTGAAAGCCAGTTCAACATCGCCATCCGCACCGCCGTGGCCGCAAAGGGCAAGGTCCACTTCCACGTCGGTGCCGGTATCGTCGCCGACTCCGACCCGGAACGCGAATGGCAGGAGACGCTCGACAAGGCGGCTGGCCTCCTGCTTGCAGCCGCGCGCCTCCCCGCCACGGCGCTCCCAACCCCGGCCCCCGGAGCAGATGGCATCCATAGCGATGGCCCACATGGCCCACATGGCGTGCATGGCGTGCATGGCGTGCATGGCGTGCATGGCGTGCATGGCGATACACGTCGCCACTGAGGAGGGCGGTGAGAGCACGCGGCGTCCGGTGCATAGGATACGAAAGAAGAAGGCGAGGAAGCCTGCGGTGAAGATCCGCCCGAGCCTGAGCCAGAGCAGGAGGCTTGGATCGCCGCGTTAAAATCGCCGAAACTCAGCCTGAAAACGGGAATGGACTTCTCGAAAACGGGGGGCGCGCGGGCAAACGCAACCTTTTACGATGGAGTGTAATGTCACCCAATCAGTTCATTGCGGAGCACTGCGAATTCTTTGCCTTTAAAAGGCTTCCGTTTCAACGCCCCTTCTCATCGCCGTTTTTATCGTAAAACCGTGAATGGACGGCCCACGGAATCCACGGACCGAACAGAAGGAATGGGGGGATGAGGGGATTGAGAGTCTGTTGTGTGGTCCGTGCATTCAGTGCGTTCCGTGGGCCATTGGGAACTCTCCGGGTTCAGGCGACTGCTGAGTCCTATCAGTGCCTGGGTACTTGAGGGTGAAAGCCATGTCGTTACAGACTTTGAAGATCGCTCAAAGAAACTCACCCAACGGGTGAGAAAACGGGATGATTTTAAGCTGCAAATTCGGTTTCCACAGAAACTCACATCAGATCCGACAAGTTTTCATCGCCGCATTGAGGCTTAAAGCAGAGACAGCGTAACTCAATGCACCACCGTGCGGGCCACCGGAGGAGACTGAGCCTCGGGCTGAGGAGCGCGACGCGGTTGAAGGCTTTGATGAGCCGACCCCGCCAGCGCCACATCTCGCGACTCGCCCGCCGGCCTGAAGATGCCGGAGACCACCAGCACCTCCAGACCGCCGAGCCGCACCAAAGCCCCGCCCCCCTCGCGCACCGCCCTCGCCCACCGCAGGACACTTAGTTCATCCGGCGCGGGTCGTAAGGCCACGACGCTCCAAGAGAGGTCACAGGCGACTGATACGTGGTCGCACCGCCAATCGTCGTGTCCGCACTGCTGGTGCTGGTGCTCGTCCAGCCCGACCTGCCCGTCCTGCCAATCGGCCGCTGCTCGGAACGCCAACTCTCCTCCCTGACCACGTTCTTCCCAGAACTGCCCACCCCCGTGGAACTGTGTCGGTACTGGCTCTCTTGGTAGGTGGCCACACGATGCGTACCGCTCTGGCACCCACCCAGCAGCAGCCCCCCACCAGCGAGCACCACCGCCGCAACCACCCCAGCAACCCGGCGCCCCAACCCGCTCATCCCAGTGCTCATCCCAGTGCTGTCACGCACTTCGATGCACCCCTCTGTGTGCGCTTCTGCACGCACGTTCGTCCGGCCGTTTTTTGATTTCATAGATTTTATGGATTTAATGGATTTTTCCCCCTCCCATAATAATCGTGCGCGCTCCCACGTACGGTCTTGCGACGGCGCAACCCTCCATCCTCCTACCCCGCGCTCGCGACGCCCCAGCCACCGTCAATCTCCAACACCTGACCGGTAGCCCACCGGCCACCGTCGCTCAGGAAAAAAACCGCAGCGGCGTCGAGATCGCCCGAATGCACATAACCGCCACGCCCCAGCGGTTGATGGCGCGCCAGCACCGGGATCTCCACCACGGGGCCGCCTGTGTCCGGCTCCAACGGAGGGGGCGCGAGAACGTTGATGCGGATCTGAGCATGGGCATAGCTGGCAGCCAGCGCCCGGCTGAGCCCGGCCACTCCAGCCTTCGCCGCCGTGAATGCGTGCAAGGCACTGCCGTCCGCCGATGGGCTCCGCACAATCACAGACCCAAGGTTGAGCACGGCCCCGCCTCCGCCCTGGTGCAGGAACTGCCGGATGGCAGCCCGGTTGGAATACATGACCGAGCTCAGCTGCACATCCAGAGTCAGCCTCCATGCCTCGTCGCTGAGCATGTGCAGGGGGCCGTCCGCCACCCGTGGCCAGCGGCCGCCACCCGCATGATAAAGCCCGTCCAACCTCCCGAAGGCCGCCACCGCTTGAGCGATCGCACGCGCCGCGGTCGCCGGGTCCCGCGCATCCGCGGCGATGGGGATGGCATGCTCACCCAATTGATGCGCGGCGCGCTCGAGGTTCGCGCGGTTGCGCCCGACGACGACCACCGACGCGCCCGCCGTCACAAAGGCTTGCGCAGCGGAGAGACCAGGGCCCGATGTGCCTCCAACAACCACGAGACTTTTCCCGGCAAGAAGCCGGCCTTCACTGGATTCCAAAGCGCTCACCGCCCACCATCCTTGCAAACACGGGTGGCGCCACCTGATCAACCGGGCGGGCCGCGATGGGTGGGGATCCGCAGCACGGCGCAACGGCAGGCTTGTCCCTTGCTGTGGGCGGGGGGGATGGGGCAGTCTGCCCGTTCTTATGAGCAACAAGACCCTCGGATGCCTCGGCGTGGTCCTCGTAACAGCCCTGTGCGCCAGCCTGCTGGTGAACGTAAGCTTCCTCGCGTCAAAGGGCACAAACGGTTCCAGCACGGACGCTGCGGGCCCCGCGGAAACCCTGCACGAATCCCTCGTGCGCAAGGCCTCCAGCGGATCGGAGAAGAAGATCGCCCTCATCCCCCTGCGCGGCATCATCTCCGCAGCGGAGCCCGGAAACGTCGGGCTGACGGCCATCGACGACTTGAAGCTTCAGCTCGAACAAGCGGCCGCCGACAAGCAAGTCGCCGCCGTGGTGCTGGCGATCGATTCCCCCGGCGGCGAGGTGACGGCCTCCGATATCCTCTACAAAGCCGTGCGCCGGGTGCGGGACGATTCTGGAAAGCCCGTGGTGGTTTCCATGGGCAGCCTCGCCGCCTCGGGCGGTTACTACGTGGCGTGCGGAGCCTCCTGGGTGCTGGCACACGAAAACACCTTCACCGGCAGCATCGGCGTCATCATGCAGAGCCTCAACTACGAGCAGCTCTTCGGAAAACTCGGGCTCGAAACCCTCACCTTCAAAAGCGGCGCCTTCAAGGACATGCTCAGCGGTTCGCGCCCCATGCGCGACGAGGAAAAAGCCTACGTGCAGGCCATGATCATGCAGACCTACGACCAGTTCGTCGGCATCGTCGCCCAGGAACGCCACCTTCCCGAAGCGGACCTCCGCAAGGGCGTCGCCGATGGACGCGTTGTCTCCGGAAAGGATGCCCTTGGCGCCAAGCTCGTCGACCAACTCGGCGGCATCGAGGAGGCCTACGCCAAGGCCATGGAACTCGCCAATGCACAGGGCGCTTCCGTCATCCGCTACGAGTCCGGCTTCAAGCTTGGACGCCTGCTGCGGATGCTCGGCCAGTCCGAGCAGGCACGCGTCCAAGTGGACCTCGCCGCCTCTCTCGCCCCGAAGCTGGAAACCGGCAGGATGTACTACCTTCCCAGCCTCTTCGCCCACTAGCACGCGCTCGAAACACCGCCCGTGCAATCCCAGCTCACCCTCCCGATCCTCCTCCTCCTGATCGCCTGCCTCGCCGGCGCACTCGGGGTCTACCAAAACCTGCTCCGCCGCATCCACTCTGGCGGCGGACGCGTGCGGACCGCGGAGTTCCGGGGCGTGGACGTCGCCGTGTGCGCGCTGCTGGCAGTGTACTTCATCAGCCCCGCGATCCAAAACGCCCTCCACAAGGGCGCGCCCAGCGCCGGGATCACGCTCCGCCTGGTGCTCGAAAACGCTGCGTCCCAAGCGGGGCTCATCGTCATCATCGGCTTCCTTCTCAGCCAGCACGGCACGGGCCTCCGCCATCTCCTCGGGTTCGACCGCATGGGGCACGGACGCGCCGTGATCTCGGGCATCGGTCTCCTGCTGGCCGGCCTGCCACTCATCCTCGGAGCTGCTCTGCTCGCACAGCTCCTGATCAGCAATCCGGGCTCCGAGCAGGGTCTGGTGACCCTCTTCCGCGACGCCGCGCAGCGCTCAGACTATACGACCGTGGGCGCGGTGCTCTTCTCTGCAGTGGTGCTCGCGCCAGCCTCGGAGGAGCTGGTGTTCCGCGGCTACGTTTACCCGGTCCTCAAACGCTACGGCGGCGGACTGGCCGGCGCAGTGTTCACGTCGGCCCTCTTCGCCATGGCGCATGCAAATCTCGCCTCACTCCCAGGCCTCTTCGTTCTCGCCCTCTGCCTGACCACCGCCTACGAGGCCAGCGGCTGCCTCATGGTGCCCGCTGCCATGCACGCCACCTTCAACTTCGCCAACCTCAGCTACCTCTTCTGGCAGGCTCAGTCCACCGCCCCCTGAACCCCCCTCCCCGCATGCGAACCACCACCCTCGCAGACCTCGGTGAGGATCGGCTCGTCGCCCAACTCTCCTCCCTCCTCGCTTCCGGCCCCTCCGTGCGCACGGGAATCGGCGACGACTGCGCCGTACTCGGCCCCCGCAACGCCCCGCTCTGGCAGCTTTTGAAAACAGACGCCGTCGTCGAGGGCGTCCACTTCACCCCGGACACCGCGCCGCGCCGCATCGGCTGGAAGGCTCTCTGCCGCCCCATCAGCGACATCGCCGCCATGGGCGGTTCTCCAGAGCACGCCCTTGTCACCATCGCCGCCCGTCGCGACCTCCCAGCCGCATGGCTGCGCGCACTCTACCGCGGCATCGAGGCCGCCGCGCGCAGGTTCGGCGTCCATGTCGTCGGCGGCGAGACCGCCCGCTCCCCAGGGCCACTCTTCCTCAGCATCGCGCTCACGGGATCCGTGCCGCGCCCCCACTGCGTGCTTCGCAGCGGCGGGCGCCCGGGCGATGCGCTCTACGTCACAGGCCGGCTTGGTGGCTCGCTCGCAGGACATCACCTCGACTTCATCCCCCGTCTGGAAGAAGCCCGCTGGCTCGTCTCAAATTTCAAACCCCGTGCCATGATGGACCTCTCCGACGGCATCGGCTCCGACCTCCCGCGCCTCGCCGCCGCAAGCCACTGCGGCTTCCACCTCGACGAGGAAAAAATCCCGCGCAACCCCGGCTGCTCCCTCGCTCAGGCATTGGGCGATGGAGAGGATTTCGAACTCCTCTTCGCCCTCCCGCCCCGCCGCTGCGCCGCTCTGGAGGCTGCATGGAAGACCACATTCCCCCGGCTTCCCCTCTCGCGCATCGGCGCACTCACCCCGCCGACCCGCGCCACCAAACGCACTCCACACAACGCCCCCGCCGCCCATGGGTTTGATCATTTCGCATAGCCCTCAGGAAACCTTCGCACTCGGGATGCGCCTCGCCGCCACACTGCGCGGTGGCGAAGTACTCGGCCTCACCGGCGACCTCGGCAGCGGCAAGACCCACCTCGTCAAAGGCCTCGCCGCCGGACTCGGCCACACCGGCCAGGTCACAAGCCCCACCTTCACCCTCGTCCACGAATACGCGGGCGGACGACTCCCCCTCCACCACTTCGACCTCTACCGACTCGAGGATCCCTCCGAACTCCTCCAAATCGGCCTCGACGACTACCTCGCATCCCGTGGCGTCCTCGCATTGGAATGGGCTGAGAAATTCCGCGACCTCCTCCCGCGAACCACCCTCTGGCTCACTCTCGCCCACGGTCCCGACGACACCCGATCGATCCAAGGCCTCCCCGAATCCCTCTGAAAAACCGTTCGCAGGCAGTGCGGCGCCTCGCAATGTCCACACCGCCGGCCGCCCGCCGTCCAGTGAAGCTCCGCCAATGTCCGCATCTTCTTGAACTGCTCTCCATCACAAATCCATTCACCCCTCTCCGATGATCCTCGACCACCTCTCCCGCTCCGCCGCCTACGAACCGCTCCACCCGCATTTCCCCAAGGCCTTCGCCTACCTGCGCTCCTTCGACCCCTCCACTCCGGATGGAAAATACGAGATCGATGGCAGGGACCTCGTCGCCATCGTCCAACGCTACACCACGGCCCGTTCCGCCGACAAAATGTGGGAGGCCCACCGCATTCACGGCGACATTCAAGTCGTCATCCGCGGCCTCGAATTCTGCGGCCACAAAGATCAAGCGCGCCTCGCTGTCACGAAACCCTACGACACAGAAAAGGACGTCGAAAAATACGCAGCCCCTACCGAACCCTCCGCGCTGCTCACCCTCGGTCACGGCAACTTCGCCGTCTTCCACCCACAGGACGCCCATCAACCCGGCGTCCAGCTTGATTCTCCGGCCGAAATCCTCAAGGTCGTCATCAAGTTCAGGCTGTAAAACCACGGCCGACACCTCACCCCCTCAACCACCCCTCCCACCCCAGAACCCCAATGCTCCCACGCCTCCTCCTCCTCGCACTCCTTCTCCCCCTCGCCCCGCTCCGCGCGCAGGAACCCGAACGCATCAGCGACATCATCTACACCAAACACGATGGCGTCGCGCTCACCATGGACGTCTTCAAGCCTGCCAATCCCAACGGCGCGGCCGTCATTAAAATCATCAGCGGCGGCTGGAACTCCAACCACAAGGGCATCAGCGACGGCGGCTGGCCGCGCCACGGTTACACCACCTTCGTCGTCGTCCATGGCACCCAACCCCGCTTCCACATCGACGAAATCATCCTCGATCTCCAGCGCGCCGTCCGCTTCATCCGCGCCAACGCCGAACGGTTCGGCATCGACCCACAAAAGATCGGCGTCACCGGCAGCAGCGCGGGCGGACACCTCAGCCTCATGCTCGCCACGCGGGTCTCGCCCGGCGATCCCAAGGCCGCCGACCCCATCGACCGTGTGAGCTCTGAAATCAACGCCGTCGCCTGCTTCTATCCACCCGTCGACTTCCTCAACTGGGCCGCCGAGGGCGACAGCAAACAGGGCGTCGGCCCGCTCACCACGCGTGCACCCGCCTTCGGCCCCGTCGTCGAAACGGCAGAGGGCCGCGAACGCGCCGGCCACGACCTCTCCCCACTCTCCTGGATCAACGCCAAACAGCCTCCCGTCTACATCGTCCAAGGCGACGCCGACCAACTCGTCCCCCACAGCCAGGCTCTCCGCTTCCTTGCAAAATCCAATGAAGTCGGCGCCAAAGCCGAAGTCCTCATCCGTGCGGGCGCGGGCCATGGCGGCTGGGTGGAAATGACCGACGACACCGCGCGCATGGCGGACTGGTTCAATCTCCACCTCCTTGGCAAAAAACCCGCCACCCCTTTTCAATTCGCCAGTTCCACGCTTCCCAGCACGCCCGTCCCAAAAAAAGCGCCCGCCTCCCAGCCGAAGTAATCTGCCCGTAAAGCTGCGTCAACGCAGCCCCGCCGCGCCGCGCCCCCAGCGCGGAAGCCGCCCCACACCAGCGTCCATGGGGTCCTCCCGGTCCATGTCGTCCACGTCGTCCATGTCGTCCATGTCGTCCATGTCGTCCATGTCGTCCATGTCGTTGATCGCACCCCCATCCCTCTCACCGCCATGAACTGCGTCCCCCTCTCGCAAACCGTCGCCCTCCTCAGCGGCATCGCTCTTTGCCTGTCCCTCAGCACCCACGGTGTCCGCGCCGAGGACCGTCTTCAATCCACCACCACCTACCAAAAGGCCTACGGCCAATCCAAGGGCACCCCGAAAGTCGACCCCCAGAAAGAACTCCCGCGCTACCCCGCCGTCGAACCGGCACAGGCCGTCGCCACGTGGAAAATCAAACCCGGATTCACCCTGCAACTGGCCGCCCATGAGCCGCAGGTCCGCGATCCCATCGCCCTCTGCTTTGATGAACGCGGCCGCATGTTCGTGTGCGAAATGATCGACTACTCCGAGCAACGCGACGCCAACCCCCACCTCGGCAGGATCTCCGTCCTCGAAGACCTCGACGGCGATGGCATCTACGAAACCAGCCGCGTCTTCGCCGACAACCTCCCATGGCCCACCGGCCTCCTCTGGGCAAACGGCGGCCTCTACGTCATCGCCACCCCGGACATCTGGCGCTTCGAAGACCGCTCCGGCCGCGGCGTCGCAGATCACCGCGAGATCCTCTTCACCGGCTTCGGCACCGGCCTCAAACTTCTCAACGTCCAAGGCCTCGCCAACAGCATGCAATGGGGCCCCGACCAGCGCATCCACCTCCTCGCCGGTTCCGGCAACCGCGGCTCCGTCTCCTGCCCGCGCCGCCCAGACCTCCCCGCCGTCGAACTCGGCGGCAACGACTTCTGGTTCGACCCCCTCTCCCTCGCCTACGGCCTCGAACCCGGAGGCGCCCAGTACGGCATGAGCTTCGACGACTTCGGCCGCAAATTCGGCTGCGCCAACTCCGATCATCTCCAGCACTGGACTTACCAGCCCAACGGCCCGGCCAAAAACCCTCACCAAGCACTCCCCCCCTCACGCACCAGCATCGCCAAGGACGGCGGTGCCGCAGAGGTCTACCGCATCAGCCCCGACGAGCCATGGCGCATCATCCGCAGCCGGTGGCGGATCTCCGGCGCCGTCCCCGGTATGGTCGAGGGCGGCGGACGCGTCAGCGGCTATTTCACAGGCGCCACAGGCACCACCATCTTCCGCGGCGACGCCTACGGGCCCGACTTTAAAAACAACAGCTTCACCGGCGACGCAGGCGGCCAACTCATCCATCGCAAACTCATCTCCCCAGCCCCCGACGGCGTCGGCCTCTCCGGCGAACGCCCCGCCGACGAGCAACACTTCGAATTCGCCGCCAGCCGCGACACATGGGTGCGCGTCGTCAACTTCGCCAACGCCCCGGACGGCTGCCTCCACGTCTGCGACATGTACCGCGAAGTCATCGAACACCCGTGGTCCATCCCCGACGAAATCAAGACCCACCTCGACCTCAACAACGGCAACGACCGCGGCCGCATCTACCGCATCGCCCCAGCCAACCCCGCCTGGCAGCGCCGCTCCTCCGTGCGCCTCGACAAGGCCTCTATCCAAGAACTCGTCGACACCCTCGCTCATCCCAACGGCTGGCACCGCGACACCGCCTCCCGCCTCCTCTTTGAAAAACACGACCCCGCCTCTTTCCCACTTCTTCAATCCCTCTTCTCGCACCACACAGAGCCCCTCGCTCGCCTCCACGCGCTCAACCTCCTCCACGCACTCGGCGCACTGCGCGAGGAACTCCTCGCCACCTCCCTCTCCGATGCGCACCCGGCCGTACGCGAACGCGCCCTCTGGATCACCGCCGCATTCTTTGCCAACAAACCCCCCTCTCCATCCATCCGCTCCGCCATCGCATCCAGCGCCGCATCCGATTCCCCGCGCATCCGTTTCCAAACCGCACTCACCCTCGCCAGCATCACCACTCCGGACGACCCCGCAAATCTCACACCGCTCCTCTGCCAAATCGCACGCACCGACCACGCCCACCGCTGGACCGGCCCCGCAGTGCTCAGCGCCCACCCAAACATCCTTTCCCATTCCCTCCTCCCCTTCTTCGCCTCCGAAGCAAGTCTCCTCGCATCCGCGCCCGAGTTCATCGCCTCCCTCCTGCGCATCCGCGCCGCTTCACAGCCCGTCTCCGATCGCGCCGCCCAACTCGACTTCATCCTCCAACACGGCTCACGCCCCGCATGGATCCAAGCCCTCTCCACAGGCCTCGCAAGCGCCGGATCCTCACTCGAAAAAGCCGACGCCGATGGCCGCCTCTCCAAAATCTTCACCACCGCCGCATCCCGTGCCGTTGATCCAAAAGCTCCAGCCGCAGACCGCCTCGCCGCACTCGAACTACTGAGCGCCGCCCCGCCCTCCGTTGCCACCGCGCCCCTCCTTGCCTGCCTCACCGGTGGCACCCCGGAACAACTCCAACTCAACGCCATCCGGCAACTCGGCGCGGATCCAGCCCCGAACATCCCTGTAGAACTCATCGCCCGTTGGAACGACTACCCGCCCGCCGCACGCGCTCTCACGCTCACCCAGCTCCTTCAACGTCCGCGCGCCATCCCCGCACTCCTCACCGCCATCGCCGATGCAAGGATCCCCGCCACCGCCCTCGATCCCAGCCAAATCCAGACCCTGATCAAGCACAAGGACCCAGCCATCGCCACCCAGGCGCGATCTGCACTCGCCGGGGTCATCCCTCCCTCGCGCGACATCGTTACCGCAAAATTCCAGCCCTCGCTCGACCTCCCGGGCGACGCCGCTCGCGGCATGGCCGTCTACCAGCGCGCCTGCGTCATCTGCCACCGCGCAGCGGGACAAGGCACCGCCCTTGGCCCAGACCTGCTCACCGTCAAGAACAAGGGCCGCCCTGCGCTCCTCACCGCCATCCTCGATCCCAACAAGGAGGTCGCCACCCAATACATGTCCTTCACCGTGCGCACCCGTTCTGGCGAATCCCACCTCGGCATGATCATCGAGGACAACGCCACCCAACTCACCCTCCTTATGCCGGGCGGCATCACCAAAACCCTTCTGCGCGCCGATGTCGTTGGCACCTCCTCCGACGGCCGCAGTCTCATGCCAGAAGGCCTCGAAGGCGCCCTCTCCCTCAATGACATGGCGGACCTCCTCACCTTCATCGAATCCCTCCAGTAACCCACCCCGCTCGCCCCTTTTCAAAACCACCGCGCGCCCTTCCTCCACACGGTATCTACACCCTATTCCGAGTCTCAAACCCGCCACACACCACAACCCGAGATTCCCGCAAATCCAGCACCCATGCGCTTCCCAAGACCCTCTACATCGTCACCACGATGCGCTCTTTTCGTCCTGCTCTGCGCGTTCACCCTCTCCGCATCCGCCGCAGTCCGGGTCGCCACCTTCGACGTCGACGCCACCCCGCCCCTCGGCTCCGCCATGGCCTACGATCCGGTCAAGCGCCTCGACGACCTCACCCTGCGCTGCCGCGGCATCGTCATCACCGGCGCGGACGATCCCATCGTCCTCTGCGCCGTCGACTGGATCGGTATCGCCAATGAAGGCCACGACGCCTTCCGCACCGCACTCGCCGCCGCCGCCCACACCTCCCCCGCTCGCGTCGCCGTCCACGCACTCCACCAGCACGACGCACCCGGCTGCGATTTCACCGCGGAGAAACTCATCCACGAACTCGGCATCCAGGGTTACTCCCGCTTTGAAGGCGCCTTCCAGCGCAGCGTCATTCAACGCGCGGCCGAAGCCATCACCCGTGCACTCCCCACCGCGCGCGAAGCCACCCACTGGGGCTGGGGTGAAGCCACCGTCCACGAGGTGGCCAGCCAGCGCCGCATTCTCGGACCCGACGGCAGGGTCAAGTTCACGCGCACCTCCTCCACCAAAGATCCCTCTGTGCGCGCCGAACCCGAGGGCCTCATCGACCCCATCGTCACCTCCCTCAGCTTCTGGGATGCCGCGGGGCCCATCGCGGTCCTCACCACCTACGCATGCCATCCCCAAAGCTATTACCGCCTCGGATATCCGAGCCCCGACTTTCCCGGTATCGCGCGCTTCATCCGCAGCCAATCCTGGCCACACACCCTCCACGTCCACTTCAACGGTGCGGGCGGCAACGTCACCGCGGGCAAGTACAACGACGGCGCATGGGCCAACCGGATGCTCCTCGCCAATCGTCTCGCCGACGGCATGAAGGAAGCCCTCGATCACACGGTCAAACTCCCGCTCACACCCGCCGATATTGGCTGGGGCAGCATCCCCGTCCAACTCCCGCTCGCCCCCCATCTCAACGCCGCCGATCTCACTGAGAAACTGCGCGCCAGCCCTCCCAAGGGCTACATCTCCTACGCCGACCAACTCGCATGGGTGAAACGCTGCGAACAAGGCCGCTCCATCGACCTCACCTGCCTGCGCATCGGCTCCGCCCGCATGCTCCACCTTCCCGGCGAACTCTTCGTCGAGTTCCAACTCGCCGCCAAGGCCATGCGCCCCGACCTCCACGTCTGCGTCGCGGCCTACGGCGACTACGGCCCCGGCTACATCGGCACCACCTGCTCCTATCAGGAAGGCGGCTACGAGACAGGCCCCACCTCCTCCAGCGTCGCCCCCACCGCCGAACCCATTCTCCTCAACGCGATCCGCTCCCTTCTCGGCGCTCAGTAACGCCCCCCCTTCTAACCCTTACTCGTACTCCCTTTCGGGGGCTTCGTACTCTTACTCATTTTCCCGTGCACCGGTGGGCCGCACCATTCCGGGAGTACGAGTACGAGTAAGAGTAAGAGTAAGAGTAAGAGTACGGGTACGAGTACGAGTACGAGTAAGAGTAAGAGTAAGAGTAAGAGTAAGAGTAAGAGTAAGAGTACGGGTACGAGGAGGCGTGGTGGATGGGGGCCCGAAAGAACGGGCCGGTTGGGGCGATCTACTATCGCAACCATACGGTCGCGCGCGGCCCCGGGGGCGATTCTTTTACTACCGATGCGGTCATCAGAAATCCGGCTACGGAAGGAGGGTTGCGAAGCCTGCACACCTGCACACTTACAGATCACCCACACATCAAATCCGAACCACGTTCGACGGGGCACAACGCGGGACGCGTGGGGAGGGGCCTTCGACGAGCGGCTTCGGGAAGCAATCAACGCCGCAGCGCAGCGAAGCCTTCCACTGCACGGAGAGACGGGAGCGGATCCGCACCCGGAAAAAATGCAAAACGCTGACAGCGAAATCCGGGTCGCAAAATCCGGGTCGGAAAATCAGGGTCGCAAAATCCGGGTCGCGAAAGCCGGAGAGCGCCGCGCGAAAGCCGGAGAGACCGGCCCCGCGGACGGGGTGCGGCGGGCGCAATACGAAATCCGCGGCGCAAAATGCAGTTTCTGAAATTTCTTCCGAACTTCGTGAATAACCGCAGCGGGCGCGCGTCTCAATCAACAGAGCCCCGGATGTTCCGGGATTCAGAATCCAGAGCAAAACAACAAACCACAGACCAAAAAACAGAAAGAAGACACACCATGAAAACCACCAAACACATCCTCGCCCTGCTCGCCCTTGGCAGCAGCGCCGTCTTGGCCGTTGATTCCGCGAAGCCGGCGCTGAGCGGGGCGGAGTTGCTCAAGCAACTCGACAAGAACCATGACGGAACCGTGAGCCTCGAAGAGTTCAAGGCCGGCCCCATGAACATGAAGGAACCCTTGAAGGCTGAGGAGAACTTCAAGAAGCAGGACCGCAACCACGATGGAAAGCTGAACGCGGAGGAACTCGCGCCCGCAATCCAGTCCCAGACGAGCACGACCGCTCCAATAACACCGACCGCCCCCACGGCACCAATCGCGCCGACGGCACCGGCGGCCAAGGAAACCACGAGGCCTGATGCGGGTGCGAAGTCCGGCACGACTGCGAAGCCGCTCGACGCGGGCAAACCGCTGGACGGAACCGCGAAGCCGCAAAGCAAGTAACTGTAGCGCCCACCATCAAGGCAGCCGCCGGACCGGCAGACCCGGGACGGCGTCCTGCTTTTTCCGGGAAGGGTTTGACGACCCCTCGGTGCGTACTACCTCGCGCCTCGCGCCTCGCGCCTCGCGCCTCACGCCTCACGCCTCACGCCTCACGCCTCACGCCTCACGCCTCACGCCTCGCGCCTCACGCCTCACGCCTCACGCCTCACGCCTCACGCCTCACGCCTCACGCCTCGCCACTCCTCTCAAGGCTTCGGCTCCACAACCATCTGCAGGCCGTCAGAAAGGGAGTCCGCTGGATTGATCACCACTTGGGACTCGGGAAGAAGGCCGGACAGAATCTCGACGTTTGCGCCGAAATCCCGGCCAAGAGTCACTGAACAAAGGGCGATCTGATTTTCCGCAGTCACAGTGGCCACGATCGGGCCCTGCGAACCGAAGAGCAGGGTTTGAGCGATCTTCAAAGACGGTGCCGACAGGGCTGTTACCCTCAAGTACCCAGGCACTGATAGGACTCAGCAGTCGCCTGAACCCGGAGAGTTCCCAATGGCCCACGGAACGCTCTGAATGCACGGACCACGCAACAGACTCTCCGCCCCCTCATTCCCCTCATTCCCCCCCATTTCCTTCCGTGCGCTCCGTGGATTCCGTGGGCCGTCCATTCACGTTTTTAGGTTTACCGGGGAAGGGTTTGGTGACGCCTCGGTGTGCTTTACCGCACGCATCACGCATCACGGCATAGGACACACGGCTCAAGGCTTCGTCTCCACAACCACCTGAAGGCCGTCAGAAAGGGAGTCCGCTGGATTGATCACCACTTGGGACTCGGGAAGAAGGCCGGACAGAATCTCGACGTTTGCGCCGAAATCCCTTCCAAGAGTCACTGAACAAAGCGCGATCTGATTTCCCGCAGTCACGGTGGCCACGATCGGGCCCTGCGAACGGAAGAGCAGGGTGTTGGAGGGAATCGTGAAAGGGGCTTTTGGGTGAGCATCGCTCAGGCGGACCTGCGCGTAGCTGCCGGCCATGAACTCGCCATGTGGATTATCGGACTCCAGCTCCACCAGAAGGGTCCGGGAAACCGGATCGATCGCACCTGCGGTCCTCACCACGTGCGCCTCGAAACTTTTGCCGGGAATTTCTGGAAGAACGATCTCCGCCTTCTGCTGGAGAACCACCGTCCGCGCATTGCTTTGTGGCACGCGAACGAAAACCCGGACTTTTTCGGTCTGCGCGAGGCGGAAGAGCGGGCGTTCGGCGCCGACGTTGACGAGCTGGCCGAGGTCGAGTTTGCGCTCGATGATGGTGCCGGCGAATGGAGCGGTGATCTGCGCGAACTTCTTCACCTCCTGCAATCGCTGCAGCTTCGAACGGGCGGCGTCCACAGCGGCGAGCTTGAACTGGGCATCACCGGATTTCTCGTCGGCTTCCTGGGAACTCACGGTGCGGCTTTTGAGCATCTCGCTCCAGCGCATGGCGGTGGCTCTTGCAAGCTGCGCTGCCGCCTCGGCCTGCTGCAGTTCCGCCTTGGCCTGACTTTCCTCACGGTCGAGATCCGGGGTTTCCAGTTCTGCGAGAAGCTGACCGGCTTCCACCCGTGCACCGATGTCCGCATGCCATCCGGCCACATAGCCGCTCACCCGTGCTGAGATGGCAGCCTCGGTGAGTGGACGGATTTCACCCGAAAGAGTGAGGGGGGGCGGGGCGATGCCGGCGGCCGGATGGACAACGATGACATGGCTGACGGCAAGCTGCTGCGTTTGCTCTGCAACCCTGCGGTGCGCGGCCCATTTGGGCACGAAACCGACAGCCAGGCCGACTCCCACCAAAAGGCATGCGCCCACAGCCCATCGCTTGGGATGACGAAGACCGGGAACACTGGTCACTTCGGAGGCGGATGCGGATCGCGCGGAATCGTGCATGCGCTCGGCATCCAGTTTTTCCAGTGTCACGCGGTTGGTGTGCGATTGCATGCGATCAGGCCTCGGAGGGAACGGGTGTGAGATTGGGATGCCCGTCGGAGTGCGTTGCAGGCTTGTGGTGAAGCAGGCTGAACACAGTGGGCACGAAGAACAAGGTGGCGAGCGTGGCGAGAAGCAGACCGCCGATGACCGCGCGCGCGAGGGGTGCGTTCTGTTCGCCGCCCTCGCCAAGGCCAAGGCTCATGGGGAGCATGCCGATCATCATCGCGATCGCGGTCATGAGCACGGCGCGTAATCGGGTGGAGCCGGCTCCGAGAGCGGCTTCCAGCGGGTCAGCGCCCTTTGCGAGGCGTTCCCGAGCGAAGCTCACAATGAGCACGGAATTGGCGGTGGCAACGCCGAGGCTCATGATCGAGCCCATGAGAGCCGGCACGCTGAGGGTGGTGTGCGTGAGGAAAAGGCTCCAGACAACGCCGGCGAGCGCGGCGGGCAGCGCGGTGATGATGATGAACGGATCCAGCCAGCTTTGGAAGTTCACCACAAGGAGCAGGTAGATCATCGCAATCGCGGCACACAGCCCGAGACCGAGGCCGAGGAAGCTGGCGTTCATGGTTTCCGCCTGACCCCGGACCATAATGAAGCTGCCGCGAGGCAGGTCCTTCCTCGCTGCTTCCACCAGCGGAAGAACATCCCGGTAAACCCCTCCGAGATCACGCCCGTCGACGCCTGCGAAGATATCGATGACGGGCATGACGTTGTAGTGAGAGACGGTGGCAGGGCCCATGCCACGGTTCACGGAAGCCATGTTGGCAAGGATCTGCCCATCGCCCTCCATATCGCGGCCAACGCTGATGGGCAGTGCCTGGATGGCATTGATCGAATCCATCGTGTGCTGGGGGACACGCACGTTGACTGCGTATTGCACCCCGTTTTCCGGATTCAGCCAGAAAATGGGCTGCACCTGACTGCTGCCGCTGAGACTCAGCAGCACGGAAGCCGCCACATCCTTTTCGCTGAGGCCAAGCTCCTCCGCTCGCGCACGGTCCACGTCCACTTGGAGCCGCGGTTGATCCGCGGGTTGCTGAACCCGGATATCCACCGCGCCGTTCACCCGGCGCATTTGTTCCGCAAGACGCTGCGCAACAGCCCGGTTCCCGGCTTGGTCGCGTCCGTAAATCTGGACGTCCAGCGGCGCGGGCAGTCCGAAATTGAGCGTCTGGCTGACGATGTCGGCTGGCAGAAAATAGAACTTCGTGCCCGGAAAGCTGCGATTCAGTGCAATGCGCAGCCTGCGGATATGTTCCTCGGTGGGCGAATGGCCGGGCGCGAGCGAGACAAGGATGTCCGCATCGCCTGTTCCGATGAGGCCGCTGTTGGTGTAACTGAGGCTGATCCCGGAGTTTGGGATCCCAATGTTGTCGAGAATCCCTCCGATCTCCCCGGCCGGAATTTCACGGCGGATCAGTTCTTCAACGGAATCCACAAGCCGCACAGCCTCCTCGATCCGCGTGCCGGACCGGGCGCGGACGTGGAGCCGGAACTGGCCTGCGTCCACGTTGGGAAAGAAGTCCTGACCAAGCTGGGGAATGAGCAGGAACGAGGCTGCGCAGCACCCAAGGAATCCCCACGCGAACGGACGCCTCTTGTGGAGGGCCACCTCAAGAAGGCCTCGGTAAGCGCTGCGGAAGCGCTCGAAACCCTTCTCAAACGCTTCCTGGATGGCGATGAACGGACGCATCCAGCCGCGGGCGATGCTCCGGGAACCTGCGTGCGCGTGGATTTCCACGTTGCGGTAAAACCAGAGCACAAGGGTGGGGACGAGCGTCCGGGAAAGAACGTAGCTCGCCAACATCGCAAAGACGACCGCCTCGGCCAGCGGCACAAAGAGGTGGTGGGCGACCCCCGTGAGCAGAAACATGGGGACAAACACGATGCAGATGCACAGCGTCGAAACCAGCGCCGGCATCGCAATTTCCCGCGCCCCCGCCAGGATCGCCTCCCGAAGCGGAAGACCGGAATCCATCTGGCGGTGCACGTTTTCGATTTCCACCGTGGCGTCGTCCACAAGGATGCCCACGGCAAGCGCGAGGCCGCCGAGGGTCATCAGGTTGAGGGTCTGCCCCAGCGCGCTGAGGACGGCGATGGAACTGAGCACCGAAAGGGGAATGGAGAGGGCGATGATGATCGTGCTCCGCCACGAACCGAGGAAGAGCAGGATCATGAGCGCCGTCAGTGCCGCCGCGATGACGGCCTCCCTCACAACCCCGTTGATGGCCGCTCGCACAAAGAAAGACTGGTCCGAAAACGTGGCCACTTCGAGACCAGCCGGCATTCCCGCAAGGACGCGCGGCATCTCCGCCTTGATCCCCGCCACCACATCCAGCGTGGAGGCCGCTCCGCTCTTCATGATGGTCAGCAGGGCGCCACGCACCCCGTCTTTGCGGACGACGTTCTGCTGGGGCAGGTAGCCATCGCGCACTTGGGCAACCTCCCGCAGAGTGATCGTGGCGCCGTTCACCCGCTTGATCGGAAGCCGATTGAGTTCATCCAAAACCTTCGGACTCCCGTTCATCTCCACGGAGTATTCCGTGTCGCCGATCTTGGCCGAACCCCCAGGCAGGATCAGGTTCTGGGAGTTCACGGAATCCACCACATCCTGTGGGCGGAGCCCCCGCGCCTTCAGAGCCGCGAGGTCGATGTCCACGGAAACCACGCGCGTCTTGCCACCGTAGGGCCACGGAATCTGGGCTCCTTGCACCGTCGAAAGACTGACGCGGATCTGGTTCTGCCCTAGGTCGTATATCTCCTGCTCAGAGAGCGTGCGGCTGGCGAGGCTGTACTGGAGAATCGGGACGGTGGAGGCGTTGTAACGAATCACCAGAGGCGGAGTCTGGCCCGGGGGCATGTAACGCAGGATGGTCTGCGCCACGGCGGTGATCTGCGCCACGCCCGCGTCCACCGATGCGCCCGGGCGCAGGAACACCTTGATGATGCCGACGCCGTTATAGGAGTTCGACTCCACGTGCTCGATGTCGTTCACGGTGGCGCTCAACGACCGCTCGTGGCTGTAGATGATCCGCTGCTCAATCTCCTGCGCATTGAGGCCCGCGTACTGCCAGATCACTGAGATGACCGGAATGTCGATCGACGGGAAGATGTCGACGGGCGTCTTGAGCAGAAAAAAGGGGCTCAAGAGCAGGAGCAGAATCGCTCCAGCGACAAAGGTGTAGGGCCTGTTAAGGGCGAGGCGGACGATCCACATACGCGCTTAGAGGAACGTCCCTTCCCGTCGGGTCGCACCGACGGCAGGCAGCCGCACCGCGTCGTTTCCGGCCTGAGGCTTGGCCTCTCGACCCAAGGCGGGCTCGGACAGGATGACGCTTTTTTTCATTCGAGGAGCCCTTTGTTTAGGTGATCCAGCGGGAACTGGCAACCGACCGTCTCCCCGGAATGGCATGGCCCTCTGAATCTTGTCCGTGAAAAGCACCCAATAGGCGTGGTACAGCAACCCATAGGTTGTGTCTCAGGACCCTGTCCGGACAACCAGCCAACGAGGGAGGCGACCTTGCCTCCAAATCAACCTAAACGCGGCGATGAAATCTCATCGGATCTAATGTGAGTTTCTGTGGAAACGGAATTTGCGGCTGAAATCCATCCCGTTTCAGCCTCACCCGTTGGGTAAGTCTCTTTGAGCGATCTTCAACGTCGGTAACGACATGGCTGTTATCCTCAAGTACCCAGACATTGAGAGGGCTGAGCGGTCGCCTGAGCCCGGAGAGTTCCCAATGGCCCACGGAACGCACTGAATGCACGGACCACGCAACAGACTCTCAGCCTTCTCATCCACCCCATTCCTTCCGTGTCGTCCGTGATTCCGTGGGTCGTCCATTCACGTTTTTATTGAGAATCGCGAAATAGGGTGACCGAGCAGCGTCCAGAGGAGGGGCATTCCGAGTGTCACCGTAATGTACGACGCCCAATAGGATCAGACCTCTGTAAATCTGAAGGAGACGATCATGGCGTGCCGCAAGGATCTCCTCGCACACCGGCGGCGCCGTGGCAGAATCCCGCCCCCCGTCCGTCCGTCCCCGCACTGCCCCTCATGGATTCCGAAGCACAAGCCTCCGCGCCCACGAGGGCTGGTGCGTCCGTGCATCCGGATGCGTCGCGAGCGCTTGGGTTTTGGGCGGTGATCGCCAGTCTGATCATCTCCATTACAGGCTGGGGATGGGCATGGGTCGGGATCCGCGCGGTGGTCCACGAATTCCCGCCGGGCCCGCTTGCCCTCGGCCGTTACCTTGTCGCCTCGGCTGTTTTGCTGCCGTTTTGGTGGATGCGCGGCGGCGGCTGGCCGGATCGCCGCGATTGGCTGCGCGTGGTGGCGATGGGGTTGCTCGGGTTCACCTTCTACAATCTCGCCATCAATGCGGGGGAGAAGACGGTCACCGCCGGCGCGGGTTCGCTCATCGCCGCGAGCATCCCTGTGATGCTCACCCTCGGGGCGCGGTTGTTTTTCGGGGAGCGCCTTCTGCCCGCGGGTTGGGTTGGAACGGCCGTGGCTTTCGCTGGAGTGGCAATCATCACGCTCCGGGAAGAAGGCGGGCTGCGACTCTCGACTGGTGCGCTTCTTGTGCTCGCCGGTTCAGTATGCGCGGCGGGTTTTGGTCTGCTGAGCAAGGATCTGCTCCGTCGCCATCATCCACTCAACGTCACCACATGGGCGGTGTGGGCTGGCACGCTCAGCCTTGTCCCGACCGGCCTCGACCTTGGCTCTGTCGTGCGCACCTCCTCCACGGAGGCGCTCTGGACGGTCGTCCTGCTCGGTGCGGTTCCCGGCGCCTTGTGCTACACCCTTTGGAGCTATGTGCTCGCTCACTGGTCCCTCTCGCGTGCCTCGAGCTGGCAGTTCCTGATCCCGCTCGCCTCGATCCTGCTGGGCTGGATTTTCCTCGGCGAACTCCCGGCGCCCTCCGCGCTTGTCGGCGGGGCAGTCACCCTCTCCGGCGTCTATCTGGTCAACCGCCGCGGACGCGTTCCGCAGCCTGCGGCGGCCTGACCCCTGTGCGTCGCCGCGCGGGCCGCTGCTGAGGCCGTGTTCATGCGGAGAGGAAGCCCTGTGGCTGCTGTGCGCACCAGGACCGCCACGCTCCGCGCATGATCTTTTCAAAGCTGCGTGCGAACTGTGCGCCGTCGCAAAGGGGCGAGGTGGCGATGCGCTCCCGCATCCCGCTCCGCATCAAGGCGAGGGCCTCGAGATCTCGCGTCAGCGCAACCGCCAGCTCCACATAATGCGCGTGGTCGCGCGCGATCGTCGCGGGCATTCCCGCGGCCGTGAGATGCGTGAGGCCGTGCCGTCCTGCGAAGCGTTCACCGGGGCACGTCACCACGGGAACGCCCATCCACAGGGACTCGCAGGTCGTGAGGCCGCCGTTGTAGGGAAGGGTGTCGAGGCCGATGTCGACCCGACCGTACGCAGCGAGGAGTTCCTCGCGCGGACACCATCCCTCCAGATCCACCCGCTCCGCGGCGATGCCGTGTCCTTCGAACAGGCTGTGGTAATGGCGGCGCACGGCCTCGTTGTCGAAGCCGCGGTTTTTGAGCAGCAGCCTCGCGCCCGGCACCTGTGCAAGAATGCGCGCCCAGAGGGTCACGACCTGGGGGCCTGTCTTGGCGGGGATGTTGAAGCTACCGAAGGTCACGTGGCCGGATGTGAGCGCGGGCAGCGGACCGACTGCGGGTGTGTCCGCCGGCGGATCGAAGCAGATGTAGTCCTTCGGCATGCGGAGGATTTTCTCGCGGTAGCCGTTCTCCGCGCCTTCTGGCACTTCCATGGGATCGGCGAGGAGGTAGTCCATCTCGGGCATGCCGGTGGTGCCCACATAGTCGAGCCATGTGACCTGCACGGGGGCGGGTTTGTGGGCGAACATCGCGAGCCGGTTGTTGGCCGTGCAACCCGCGAGGTCAAAGAGGATGTCCACCGCGTCCCGGCGGACCAGAGCGGCAAGCTCCGCATCGTTCATCGAGCGGGTTTCGCGCCAATGCGCCGCGCCGGCACAAAGCCGCGCTGTGAGGGCGTCGGAGCGGGTGGTGTCGCTGTAGCAGATGACCTCGCACTCCGTTGCGGAAAGGTTCTCCAACAACCGCACAAGGAAGTGCCCGACGGGATGGCTCGCGAAGTGAGGGGAGACCATGCCGAGCCGCAACGGGCGGGCGGGATCCACGAGGTTCGCATGGGGCGGGCAGGCGGGAGCGGCCGCGGAATGGAACTGCGCCAGGCGTTCGTGCTCCGCCCGCAGTTCCGCTTGGGTGATCCCCTCCTGGTAATGGAGGGTGACCAGCAGGTTGCAGCGGATGATCTCTGCGTCGCGGCCATGGGCGCCGTGCTCGAGCGCTCTGCGGTAATGGAGCACCGCTTCGTCGATGCGGCCCGAGTCCTTGAGATGGCCCGCGAGATTGTTGTGGGCCTGCGAGAAATCCGGCGCGAGCTCCAGAGCATGGCGAATGCACAGCTCGGCTTCCGTCCATTCATCGGACTCAAGCAGGGCGGCTCCAAGGTCGTTGAGTGCCTTGAAATGGCGCGGGTCCAAGGCGAGTGCGCTGCGGTATGCAGCGGTCGCGGCAGCCTTGTCCCCGGCCTGGCGCTGCACCGCACCGAGGTTGTATTGGACCTCGGGATGTTGCGGTGCGATCTCGGCGGCGTGCGCGCAGGAGGCGACGCTTTCCTCGGTGAATCCAAGCTTCGCGAGTTCAATCCCGAGATTGCTGTGCGCCTCGGCGTAACCGGGCTCCAGTGCGATCGCTTTGCGGAAGTGTTCCACCGCCTCCGCCGCACGTCCTTCCTGGCTGAGCGCCGCTGCGAGGTTGTTGTATGCGATCGTCGAACGCGGGTTCAGACGGAGTTCGTTGTGGAAGGCTGCGATGGCCTCCGTCCTGCGACCGCTGGCGAGGAGCACGTTGCCGAGGTTGAGTTGGAAATTGAGGCTGGCAGGGCTGATCGCGATGGCCTGCTGGATGAGTTCCAGAGCCGGCGCGTGCTGCCGGCACTGGGAGGCCAGAACACCCAGCAGATGCAGGGCATCCGCGTGGTGCGGTGCCGCCGCGAGAACCTGCCTGTACAATGCCTCAGCCTCCGCCAGACGTCCGGCCTGGTGATGAGCGACAGCCGCTTCCATGGCCTGGGGCACGGTGAACTGCATGTCCCCGGGTAATAGCGATTGGGATGCCGCACCAGCAATCCTCAAGCGCTAGCCGTTGCATGATGAAAAGCCCAGTCGCAGGGAACTGACAGTCGAGGCTGGATGGAAGGCGTGCCCAAATCCGTGCGGCGCCTCAGGCTTCCGGTGATGGTGCGGCCCCGGCGGCGAACAGGTCCAGCGGACCGAGATGGCGCAGCTGCAGGATGGGGTCCCCCGCGGCACGCGAGGCGGAGAGCCCGACGTGGAACCGGATCATCCAGTCGTTCGCTTCTTCCGGATCCACGAGCATCTGCTCGACGATCCATGCGTCTTCCTCCGGAGCCCGGCGGATGTGGGTGTGGCGGGCGTTGCGGGCCTCGGGATCAAGGCGGAGCCTGCTGCGCGCCGCGAGGTAATCCTCGAAGACGGTCTTGAGTTGGTCGGCGGTCCACGCGGGTTGGTCGTCTTGGATGCGTTGTGCTTCGGAGTCCGCCTCTTTTCGATCTCCTGCGGTCTCGGGTGGAAGGAGGGTCTCAAGAGCGTGCACGTAGTCGCGATTTGCGAGGGCTCGTAGAAAGCGGAAGGCCGTCTGGCGGATGGCCGCGGTGAAGCGGGCCGGATCGCGGGTGATGTCCGCTGCAGCCTCGGCTGCGCCCGGGGGAAGCGGTTCCGCGGATGATGCGCCGGCGTGTTCTGCCGGCCGGTAGGCTGGGTTGCGGAGCTTCTCCCATTCGTCGAGGAGGCTGGAATCGACGTGCCGGATGAGGGTGCGGAGATAAAGCTCCATCTCGCGCACGGGATCGGTTTTGGCGGAATCCGGGACGGTGTGTGCGAGGACTTTGTGGACGCTTGCGAGGTGGCGGAGGAGGAGGCCTTCGGCGCGCTGGAGATCGTAGGATTTGATGTAGTCGGAGAACGACATGAACCCCTCAAACATTTCGCGGGCGATGGACTTGGGGCGGATGTTTTCGCGGCCGACCCACGGGTGAGCATCGGCAAAGGCGTTGAAGGTGGAGTAGATGAACTCGCGCTCGGGTTTCGGGTACTCGAGTTTTTCGAGTTCGGCCATCCGGGTGTCGTAATCGAGACCATCGGCCTTCATGTCAGCGATGGCCTCGGTCTTCACGCGGTCCAGCTGGCGGCGCAGGATGAGGTCGGGATCCTCGATGATCGATTCGACAAGGGTGAGGAGGACGAAGGGATAGCGGGGATCCTGCGGATCGATCTGGGCGAGGGTGTCGACCAGATAAAGCGAGAGGGTCTGGTCCATCGAGAAGGCGTCCTGCAGATCGAGGTTCAATCGGAGGTAAGCGCCCTCGGCGGTCCGAGGAATGAACTCGATGATGCGGCGGTCCAGGAGTGCGCGGAAGAGCTGCCATGCACGGCGGCGGTGGGCATCCTTCTGCTTCGGACCTTCGTGGCTGGCCTCGATGAGCGCGCGCATCGCGGCGCAGCCATTGCCGGGCCTGCTGAGCACGTTGAGGAGCATGCCGTGCGAAACCTTGAACTGGCTGCTGAGGCGCTCGGGTGCTGCATCAATGAGGCGCGCGAAGGTCTGGCGATCCCAGTTGATGAAGCGGTTCTCGGGTGGTTTGCGGCGTACGAATTTCTTCCCGCCCGCAGCCTGTTTCTGTTCGAGAAGGAGGTTCTCGATGGCGTGCGCGGGCGCTTGGGCGACGACCCATCCGGTGGAATCGAACCCCTTCCGACCGGCGCGCCCGGCGATCTGGTGGAAGTCGCGTGCGGAGAGGATGGCGGTTTTTTCGCCGTTGAACTTGAAGAGCTGCGTGAAGAGGACTGTGCGGATGGGCACGTTGATGCCGACGCCGAGGGTGTCGGTGCCGCAGAGCAGCTTGAGCAGGCCCTTCTGCGCGAGTTTTTCGGTGAGCACGCGGTACTTGGGGAGCAACCCCGCGTGATGGATTCCGATGCCGTGCCGCAGGAGCTTCTTGATCTCGGGTCCGTACGGGCTCGAGAATTTGAAGCCTTCGAGTTCGCGGGCGATGGCGGCCTTTTCCTCCGTGGTGGCGACCTTGAGGCTGGTGAAATCCTGGGCGCTTTCCGCCGCCTCGCGTTGGGTGAAGTGGACGACGTAGATGGGGCCCTTGCCATCGGCGAGCAGGTCCTCGACAGCGCGTGCGAGCGGGACCTCGCTGTAGGAAAACTCCAGCGGCACGGGACGCGTGGTGGAGCGGATAGTGACGGTGGGGCGGTCGGTGAGCCGCGTGAGTTCGTTTTCGAAAAAGGTGGTGTCGCCGAGTGTGGCGGACATGAGCAGCATGCGGCTGCGGCTCATGGTGAGGAGGGGGACCTGCCATGCGGTGCCGCGCTCGGCATCGGCGTAGTAATGGAATTCGTCCATGACCACGTCTGCGAAAGGTGTGTCGGAGCCGTGGCGCAGGGCGAGGTTGGCGAGGATCTCAGCGGTGCAGCAGAGGATGGGGGCGTCGCGGTTGATGGTGGCGTCGCCGGTGCTCAGGCCCACGTTCTCAGGACCGAACTCGCGGCAGAGCGCCAGCCACTTCTCATTCACGAGAGCCTTGATCGGGCACGTGTAAATGGAGAGGCGCCCCTGGGCGAGCGCCTTGAAATGAAGGGCGGAGGCGACGAGCGATTTGCCCGAGCCCGTGGGCGTGTTGAGGATGACGTTCTGCTCCTCGAAGAGCGCGAGGATCGCGTTCTCCTGCGCCGGATAAAGCGTCAGGCCGGTGCGGCCCAGCTTCTCGAGGAACTGGTTGAAGACCGTGTCGTTGTCCGGAGGAAGTGGCGACATGGTGCGTTGGGCGGAGATCGCCGGTGCTGAGATGGATCGAGCCGGGCTTCAGCCGTTGCGCTTGGAGCGCGTGCGGAAGCAGGGTTCGCAGATCGAGAAGCGGTGTTCGTTGGGGAGGCCGTTGCCGCAGCGCCGGCAGCGGCGGACGATCTTTTCCTTCAGCGAGTTCGAGATGAACTGGTTGATGAGCGAGGAGACGGAGGCGGCCTGCTCGGCGTCCGGGAAGAGTTCGGGCATGCGCTGGTGCATCCAGCGGTAGGCGGCGAGAAGGCGGACACGGGTTTCTGCGCCCTGAAGCTGTACGGGCGAGCTGGTGCTGCGGTCCGGTTCATAGCGCGGACCGCGGGGCATGGGGGAGGGTTGGTTGAGGGCGATGTTGCGGACCCACTGGCGCCAGTGCGTGATGTGCTCGCCGCTACGGGTGTCCACGGGGCAGGCGCAGACGGTGAACTGGACATCGAGCGGGAGTTTGGAATCGCTGATGTCGCCCGCAAGGTCGCGCATCGAGGAGACATCGGCTTTGCAGAAGAGGTCGTTGTTGCCCGGGAGCGCGCTGAAACAGTCGAGTAGCGAGGGCAGGTCGGTCTTGCCGGTCTCACGTGAGAGAAACTCGAGCATCTTCGTGTGCGGCGCGATGGGCGCGATGAGCGGGAGCGGCTCGGGCGGGGCGTCGAGGGCCTGGCGGATGTAATCGAGATCCTTGCGGTTAAGCGCGGTGATGACGCCCGTCTCGTGCATGCCGAAGCGGCCTGCGCGGCCGCCAATCTGGCGGATGGCCGGGTGGCTGACGACGACCTCCTTCTCCCCGTCGAACTTGTCGAGCGTGGTGAACACGATGGTTTTCACCGGAAGGTTGAGCCCCATGCCGATGGCGTCCGTGGCGGAGATGATCTTGGCTTCGCCGGAACTGAAGCGGCGCGCTTCCTCGCGCCGGACCTCGGGAGAGAGAGCACCGTAGATGGCGGCGCAATCGGAGGCGCCGAGAGTCTGCTTCCAGGACAACACATCGCGCCGGCTGAAGGAGATGAAGGCGGTGCCGGCTTCGACCGGGGCGTCGGGGTCGAGGGGTTCGTCGGCGACGGTGAGCGCCGAGAGGCGTTCGGTGCGCTGGATCTCAAGGGGTTCGCCCAGGCGGGTGGCGATCTCGCGCAGCACGCCTTCGGCGTCGGGCGAGCCGACGAGGATGACGAGCTTGGCGTTGACGCCGACGACGGCCTGGGTCCAGGCCCAGCCGCGGTCCTTGTCGGAGATCATCTGCACCTCGTCGATGATGGCCACGTCGTACTCGGCATCGGTGGCGAGCATCTCGATGGTGGAGGAGATGTGTTCGGCAAACGGATCGACGATGCGCTCCTCACCCGTGATCAGCGAGCAGTGCACACCCGCAGCCTGCATGCGATCCCAGAACTCCGCAGCCATGAGGCGCAGAGGGGCGAGATAGACGCCACGCTTGGCGGCGGCGAGCTTTTGAAAAGCGGTGTGCGTCTTCCCGGAATTTGTGGGGCCCGCGATGAGGAGGAGTTCGCGCTGGCGAGTCCGCGCGGCGGGGAAGGTTTCGTGGAAGCTGTGCAGGGCGATGCCCTCGGCCATGCGGTGGTTGGCGGCACGCAGGGCGAGCTCCCGGACGATGCGCTGGATGCGTTCGGGGAATTCGCGGGTGGATAGGTCCGCGTCGATGCGGCGCATTTCGCCGGCGATCTCCGCGGGGCTGAGGCGTTCCCCATGTTCGGCAAGGGCGGCCTCGACCCTGGGAATCTGGGCGCGCACCTCGGCCTCGAGTTCCACGCGCCGACGCATGGACTCCGCGCCGATTTCGCGCAGACGCGCCATGAAAATCTCGGGGGTGCGCGGGCGGTTGATGTGGAGGAAATCGTGGAGTTGGAGATGGCAGGGGTGGCCGCCGAGGAGGAGTCGCTCGCTGTAGCGGCACGCGAGCATCACGACATCCCTCTCGCAGAAGAGATCAAGTCCGGCGGCCTCGGGGAGGTCGCGGAGGGCGTGCCATGCATCGCGCAGCCAAGACTTGAAGATGGGCCGCCCCTCCTTGGGGACATAGGCGGGGAGTTGCAGCTCCGTGCGCCGCGCAATGAGCCAGTCGTTGAATTGTTCGCGGGAAAAGGGCCCGCCCCGTTGTTGACGAAATGTCTGCATGAAAAGTGATGGAGTGAAAGGAGGTGCAATCCCGGGCGTTTGCCGGGCGCCCTGGGTGGTGACGTGAGACTGCGGAATGAGCGAATGAACGTGATGAGCGGGAGATGGGGAGATGGAGGAATGACGGCGGCTTAACGGCCGTCTTCAGCTAGCCGACCCAAGGGCCGAGGCGCATCCGCCTTTTTTCCCTTGGCCAAGGTACCCATTGGGCCTCCCACGAAAGGGGATCAAACACCGGAAAGTGCCTCAGGGCAAGCTCAAGCATTGATTCCGCCCCGGGACGTCAAGGCAGGAAGGGAAAAGCGGCGCCGGGTTTCACCTCTTTCGGCCTGCTTTTAATCCGTGTCGAAACCCGCGGCGGGCTTGGTGTGGAGGGCGGGTCGGTGCCAATACGTGAAGGAGCCTTGGTCGGGTACAGCTTCGCAGAGCCCTGCGGGATAAAGGCCGTCACCGACGCTTGCGCGCGGTCTAGACCGGCCATTTTTTGGGAGGCTGTAGGCCCCCCGGCCGCATTTTACCGGAGAGGTTTGTCGCCCGTTTCCTTCACCCGCAAGCTGGTGAGGATGGTGGCCACCGAGGCGAAGATGACCAATCCAGCGGGGGCAATCCTGCTGTGCGTGGCTGCCATGAGGCTCGTGCAGATCAGCGGGGTCATGCCCCCCATGATGCCAGCCGCGATGTTGTAGGAAAGGCCCAGTCCGCTTGCGCGGAGCGACCGTGGAAACCTCTCTGCGGCCCACACCGAATAGCACGTATTACCAGGCCCCACGATGAGCGAGAACCCAAGCAGTGCGGCCAGTGTGTAAGAATGCACCCCTGTGTTGACGATCATGAAGAGAGGCACGGCGGTGATCGCGCACCCTGCGGAGGAGAGCAGCACCATTGTCTTGCGGCCGATCTTGTCGGCGAGAAAACCACCGAGCGGGTTGAGCAGCACGACGAGCCCCATGCAGGCAGCCTGAAACGCCAGCGCCGTGGACTGCGGGAAGAGGTGCCCGCTCACGAGATAGGAGGGCATGAAGATCGCGACAATGTAAAACCCGCTCTGCGTCGCCCAGCCGGCAATCGCGGTCTTTATAATCACCATCGGGTACTCGGAAAAGGCATGGAAGACACTGGATCGCCGCTCCTTGGAGCCGACGTGCCGCTCCGGAATCTCCTCAGCAGGCAGGTACGTGCGCAACAACGCGATCACAAGGCCGAGCGGAATGGAAAGCAGGAACGGCAGCCTCCACGCCCACTGCAGGACCTGTTCGTTCGTGAAAATGGAGAAGAGCGCCACCCCAACCCCGGAGCCCATCAGAAGACCGATGGTGGCAGAGGATGCCGCCAGACTGCCGTAAAGAGCGCGTCGGTGGGGCGGCGCGTTTTCCACCAGATACGTGAGAGACGTGATGAATTCCCCCCCCACGGACAACCCTTGGAGCAGACGCAAAATCGTGAAAAGAATCGGGGCCGCGATCCCGATGCTGGCGTAGACAGGAAGCATGCCGCCCAGCGCGGTCGTCACCGCCATGAGTCCTGCGGAAAGCATCAGCACCAACCGTCTCCCGCGATGATCCGCGATGTGGCCGAAGACCGCCCCGCCTGCCATCCGCATCACATAGCCCGCTGCGAAAACCCCAAAGACGGCGAGGATCGAGACGAGCGGGTTTCCCTCGGGGAAGAAAAGCTTTCCAAGGGTGGGAGCAAGGACTCCGTAAAGTCCAAAATCGAACCACTCCATCGTGTTGCCAGCCATGCCGGCCATAATCACAACGGGCCTGACAACGGGTGGCTTCTGGGATTCCTCAGGGGCGGTAATAGTGTTCAAGGCGGCAAGGTCTTTTTCGGATAGTGGGCGGTCGAGGCAAAATCATCTGGCATCGGTGAGATTGAGCCCCGCCATGGAGGACTTGCTGTTGGTTCAACGCGACAACTCATTAGACGGAGCTCAGCGATACTGCACCGACCGGCAAACGCCTGCGCACCGTGATGCTCAGCGGCCCATGGAAGGCACCGAATACACAGACCCCGAAACCGCCTCCCACCCTCCTCATTCCCGTCCTCCTTTCCATGTCGTCCGCGCATTCCGTGGGCCCATCCGCTCACTAACGACCCCACCTCACTCAGCATCTCTTATTAGTGCCCAGACCCATGGCCGGGCTTGGCATGCGGGGCGGCCTGTTGAGAATAAGCAGCGCTCTTTCAAGAGGGATCCCATGCCTTATCACTCGCTGCGCCACTGCATTGCCGATCTGGAACGGCATGGACACCTCGTCCGCATCGGGGTGGAGGTGGATCCGTTCCTTGAACTGGCTGAGATCCAGCGCCGCGCTTATCTGGCCAAGGCGCCCGCCCTCCTTTTCGAGCGCGTCAAAGGCTCCCCGTTTCCCGCGGTGGCAAACCTCTTCGGCACGATGGATCGCGCCCGGTTCATTTTCCGGGAAACGCTCGAGTCGGTGCGCCAAGCCGTTCGGCTCAAGGCCAGACCGGAGGAGTTCCTCAAAGCGCCACACCGTTTCCTGAAGGCGCCGTGGGCGGGACTCCATGCACTGCCACGCCGGAGCCTTGGACGGGTGCCCGTGCTTTTTGGGAAAACCACGATCGATCAGCTCCCGCAGCTCACCTCCTGGCCGATGGACGGTGGTCCGTACATCACCCTTCCCCAGGTCTTCACGGAAGACCCGGCGCGCCCGGGCGTCCTGCATTCGAACATCGGCATGTACCGGGTGCAGATGCTTGGAAATGAGTACCGATCCAACGAGGAGGTCGGGCTGCATTACCAGATCCACCGCGGGATGGGAGTCCACCACAGCCGCGCGGCTGAACGAGGGGAACGGCTGCGGGTGAGCATCTTTGTCGGCGGCCCGCCCGCTCACACCCTTGGTGCGGTGATGCCGCTGCCCGAGGGAATGTCCGAGGTGCTCTTCAATGGAATGCTGGCCGGCCGCGCCTTCCGTTATGCGCGCATCGACGGCCATGTGGTTTCCTCGGATGCAGACTTCTGCATCGTGGGTTCGATCGATCCAAGGGCGGTGAAGCCCGAGGGGCCCTTTGGCGATCATCTCGGATATTACTCGCTGCGGCATGATTTTCCGGTGATGCGCGTGGAGGCGGTCTACCACCGGCGGGACGCGGTGTGGCCGCTGACGGTGGTCGGACGTCCGCCGCAGGAGGACACCACTTTCGGAGCGTTGATCCACGAGATCGCCGCGCCGATGGTTCCGTTCAGTGTGCCCGGTCTTGTCTCGATGCACGCGGTGGATGCCGCGGGTGTGCATCCGCTGCTGCTGGCGGTGGGGCACGAACGCTACGTGCCCTACGCACGCGAGAGGCGGCCGCAGGAACTCCTCACCGTGGCCAACGCGGTGCTCGGGTTTGGTCAGGCCTCGCTTGCCAAGTACCTGCTCATCGCCGCCCATGAGGACGCCCCCACGCTCGATTCACACGATATCCGCGGCTTTTTCCGTCATGTGCTCGAGCGCGTGGACTGCACGCGGGACCTTCATTTCCAGACGCGGACCACGATGGACACCCTCGATTATTCCGGCACCGGGATCAACGAGGGCTCCAAGCTGGTGATCGCCGCCGCCGGTGAACGCCGCCGGTCACTCGCCTCCACGCTGCCTGCCGGCTTCCAGCTTCCGACCGGCTTCTCCGACCCGCGTTTCTGCATGGAAGGGGTTCTTGCGGTGACGGCTCCCGGGACTGGCGATGGAGTGGCGGACACATTTTGTTCAGGAATGGAGCACATTCCGATGGAAGGCGTGGCGCTGGTGCTGCTGGTGGATGACAGCGAGTTCGCTGCGCGGACCATGAACAACTGGCTCTGGGTGGCGTTCACCCGCAGCAACCCTTCCCACGACGTGCACGGCATCCGTAGTTTCATCGAGCACAAGCACTGGGGCTGCAAAGGGCCGCTGGTCCTCGATGCGCGCCGCAAGCCGCATCACGCCCCCCCGTTGGTGGAAGACCCCGCCGTCACGCGCCGGGTGGACGCGCTCTGCGCGCGGGGAGGGGCGCTGCATGCGGTGCTGGGCGGCGCGGACTCCGCCGGCGCCTGATCCAGCGGGCATCCGTGCGAGGCGCTACTTTGCGGCGGCCCAGCGGATGGCCTCGAGCACGTGCCTTCTCACAAAGGGCGTCGCCAGGGAGCGCAGGTCGTGGCCGAACTCCGTGTAAAAGAACCGGCCGCCATCAGCGGGCTCGTTTGTCCATGCGATGGGATGGTCGGCGCCCATCGCCCTGCCGTTGCGGGTTTGGAAATATTCGCGGACGGGGGTGTAGGTGGATTCGTCGACGCGCAGCAGCACACGGAATCCGGGCAGGCCGGTGACGCTGCGGTCGTGATTGGTCCAGTCCGCTTCAATCCAGAACTCCGGCGGCTGCCCATGGACGGAGGGGTGCTCCCGTGCGGCCGGATCGACGAGCACGCGCGCCTTGGTGAAATCGGAGTCACTGTTGAAGTCGCAACCACCGAGCGCGTTGAGCCACGGCCAGCCGCTCTGATGCACGAGTGCGGCGTGCAGGCCGACGATCCCGTGGCCCTTGGAGAACCATGCCTCCACGCTTTTGCGCGATTCTTCGGCGAGCACCTTGTCGAGTTCGTTGGCGTTGTTGAGCACCAGCACATCGTAGCGTGCGAGAGCCTCCGGCTTGAGATCCTTGGCGTGCTCCGTCACATCCACTTCGAAACCGTTCTCGTGCCCGAGCAGCACCAGCCACCGGTTGATTCCGGGGATGTCCGGGTGCCGGTAGAAGCCTGTGTTGGAATACACCAAAACCCGCAACCCTGTGCCCCGTGCGTTAGGGCCCGTTGGTTCATGAGCAGGGGCGCAACAGGCGAGAAGCAGCAGGACGATGACAAGGACGGGTGGGATTTTCATTGGGGGGCTTCCTGTCTGGAAAAGCTCCGGAGGCTCCAGTGGAGCCGCTCCGTATCTGCGACTCAAGGCGGCGGGCGGTTTGGCGAGCTGAGCCGCCTCCGGTTACCCGTTCCCTTCGTTGATCCTGATTGAAGCCCGGCTCCGATTGGAATTCTAGAACGGCCCTGTGAGCTGTGTCGGCGCTGGCCTTCGGGGGCGACCGCTCAATGCCGATCGAGAACCGAGCGGGTTGGAGCGCGGGCCGCGCATCAGAGGGTTCAGCGTTCGATCCTGCTGGATCTGGGGCCCGAAATGAGGCGGACCATCTGACCATTGGCGAAGTCCTCGCCGTTGTCGCGTTGAACAAGGACGGATTCCCTTCCGTCGTTCCGGCGGTAAGTGATTTCGAGGCCGTTGGTCTTGTTCAGACGTTTTTCGGCCTGATTGCCCAGCAGCAGACCGCCGACAGCGCCACCCACGGCCGCAAGCCCCGAGGCTTTCCCATGACCGATCATGGATCCCGCAATGCCTCCGGCGAGGCCTCCGGAGACGGCGCCGACGCCGGTGGTGCCCTCCTTGATCACGACAGGGCGGATCCCGGTGATTTGGACGCGTTCGACGCGCATGGATACGCCGGCTTCGTTGCGTTGGTAGCTCGGCAGGTCGGACTCCGCGCAGCCCGCCAAGAGGGCGGAGAGGGCGAGGGCAACGTGGATGCGGGGGAGGCGATGCATAATCATTAGTTTTTGATCGATTGGTGGCGAAGCGAGGCGGCTCCGCTCTCCGGGCAACGAGTGCTTAAATCAAGCTCCCGAGGCGCAGGGATTGCCATCTTGTTAGTCTTTGGCTGCTGCGTATTGCAGCAAAAAGATGGATGTTTTTTCTCCGGGTCGGCCGTGTGTCCCGGCGGTTGCGACGGGCATGGGGTGAAGTGCGCCGGAATCTTCCCTCCCTCCATGGACGCGGACTCGATGCCGCCGCCGATTCCCTCACGGAGCCATGAAAGATCAACACTCAGCTATTACTTCAGGAGAACCGCCCGTCATTTCTGGACCCGGAGTCGCCGGGGCCTCGGGGGCGGGCATCGAATCCGAGCAGCGCGCAGGCGCGGCTCAGAATGCAGGAACAACGAAAACAACGGGAGCACCAATGGGCACGATCACAGGGAGTACGGGACAGGGGGGGGCGGGATTTTTTTCCTCCCTTCTGAGGCCCTCGCAGGCGCTGGGAGCGCATGAGGAGGATGAAGCGGACGGATTTGGGGATCAGGCCGATTTGCCGGAGGTGGCCCGTTGGCGCTCTGCTCCGGGGGCATTGGTGGCCCGGGTGCGCGGGAGATTTTCCGCGGGAGTCCGCCGCATAGGAAGGCCCGAGGGATGGTCGGGGAGGGTCGGTTTGTGGGGGGGGGCGGGTATCGGAGGGGCCGGACTTGCAGGACTGGTGCTGGGACTGCTGCTGCGTCGGCGTCGGATGGCGGCCCGTCGTTCGCGTGGTTTTTTGCAGCGCAATGCTTCGTCTCTGGCGACCGGCTTGCCGTTGGTTCTGGGTGCGGCGTTTCTCGCGATCTTGCGGATGCGACGCACGCAACGGCCTCCCGCAGGCGAAGAGTCGACGGGGCAGGGGGGCGGTTCTGGAGGGGGCGCTGGGAGCGGCGGTTCCTGCAACTGCTCCTAAGGCCGCGGGTTGGCGCGCTCACAGGGCCTGATGAGGCAAAGGGGTTTTCCAAGGGGGGATCAGTTGCGCAGTGGGTGGCGGTGCCGGGAACACACGGACGACACGGAAAGGATGAGGGGGATGAGAAGGGAGGGAGGCTGGTTCGTGGTCCGTGTGTTCAGCGCGCTCCGTGGGCCGCTGCGAATCACGGTGCGCGTGCAGGGGGGCCAGTGGCGTGCGCTCATGGGAGTCGAGTTGCGAATTTTGTATATAGTTTATCAGCCTGCATTTGTCTGGATATAAGCTATTTAGAGTTAAGGTAATCACAGGATTTGAGGTTTTGTGAGTTAGGCGGTGACCAGCAATTGGTCGCGCTCGCCTTTGTGCCGTCGCGGATTGAAAGGAGGCAGCCGGTTGCAGCCCGGTCGTGGTGCAAAGGGGGGCCGACGAGGGGTGATCGCGGTTCCTCGTGCGTATCGATCTCCCCATCGCGCCGCCGCTGTGGGCCCTGGATTTGGAGCGGTCGGCATGCGCAAAAAGGGGCAGATTTCCCTGAGCGTCTGCTTCAGGGGGGGCGTTCTGGACTGTTCCTGGCCTCTGAAGTGGGGGGGCGTGGGGACGACCCTGCCTGCCCCGCCCCGCACTTAAGGCGCAGTTTGTTCTCTTAATCCGAGCTAGAGTTGTGTATCAACTAGGGGTTCAGCCACCCCTAATGAAGTTTTCCGCTCGGCTACTGCAGCGATTTTTGCTGCCGTTGCTCCTCGTTTTTTGCGGGGTTGGAGCAGCGTGGGGTGGTGTTGCGCCGGTGGCAACTGCGGGCTCGCTGACGACGAAGGAAGACACGCCGGTGCCGTTCACTCTTCTTGCGACGGATGCGGATGGTGAAACGCTCACCTACCAGATTGTTACAAGCCCCGTGAGCGGTTCGATCACCGGCACGGCGCCCAATCTTGTCTACACGCCGAACGCGAATTTCAACGGGACGGACACGCTCTCGTTCAAAGCCTTTGATGGGAGCCTGTATTCATCGGTGGTTTCGGTGAATATCACGGTGAGCGCGGTGAATGATGCGCCGGAAGTGAGCTTCTCTGGGTTCTCCCAGTTCGCGTCGCCGCAGTTCTCCTTCAAGGTCGGGTCGTCGGGCACGGCGGATGGGCAGTTCAGCGAACCTTCGGCACTGGCGCGCGACGCGCAGGGCAACCTGTACGTTGTGGATTCGCTCAACCATCGGGTGCAGGTGTTCAGTCCTGCGGGCGTGTTTCTGCGCAAATGGGGCACGCAGGGCAGCGCCCAAGGGCAGTTCAATGCGCCGCGCGGGATCGCGTTGGATTCCACTGGCAACGTGTACGTGGTCGACACGATGAACAGCAGGGTGCAGGTGTTCACATCCGCCGGCACCTTTCTTCGTTCCTGGGGCACGTCTGGCACTGCGGACGGCCAGTTCGCCAACCCTTCTGGGATCGCGGTGAGCAGTGCGGGGCGCGTGAATGTGGTCGACCGGGGCAACCACCGCGTGCAGGTCTTTGATACGAACGGCACGTTCCTGACGAAGTGGGGGGGATACGGCTCTGCGAATGGCCTCTTCAACGATCCCTGGTGTGTGGCGTTGGACTCCACAGGCAATGTGTATGTGACCGACGGCTTGAACTATCGCGTTCAGGTGTTCAGTTCCACCGGCACTTTCGTGCGCACGATGGGCTCCTATGGAACGGGCAACGGCCTCTTCAAGTGGCCCGTCGGGGTGGCTCTGGATTCCGTCGGAAACATTTATGTCGCGGACGCCACCAATCAGGTCATCCAGGTGTTCAGTGGCACGGGCGCCTTCCAGCGGCAGATTGGCGGCGCGGGTTCGGCCAACGGTCAGTTCACGCAAGCCTTCGGGGTGGCGGTGGAGCCTTATTCCGGGGCCGTTTGGGGGACCGACATCGGCGCGCATCGGCTCCAGCGCTTTTCGCAGATGCCGCTGGTGAAAGTGAATCAGAACAGTGGTGCCGCAACCTTCACGGGCTTTGTCGTGGCGGGGGGTGGAGCGCCGGACGAAACGACGCAAACCGTGACGCTGACGACGAGCACGGCCAACCCGAGTTTGTTTTCTGCGCAGCCGACGCTGGATGCGAGCGGGCGGCTGACGTTCACCCCGGCAACCAATGCGGCGGGAAGCACGCTGGTCGCCGTCATGGCGCGCGACAACGGCGGCACGACCAATGACGGGGTCGACGCCACGGTGAAGACTTTTGCGCTGAGCATTGTTCCCTCCACCGGCCCTCCCGTGGCGCAGCCGGTTGCGTTGAGTCTGATCGATACGGCGGCGGCCGACACCTTTGTCAACACCACGGGAACCGTGATCTCAGGTGATTTGCCGGGCGGAACGACGCTGACTTTCGGTCTCGCCTACAATGTGGGAAGCCTGAATTTCGGCACTGGCGGTAGCAGGTATCTCACCGTGCCTGCGGGTGATGAGTTCCGGTTTGGAACCGGTGACTTCACGATCGAGACGTGGGCCTATGTCACGAACACAAGTCACTTCACTTTTTATGATTCCGGTGGGGACGTGAATCAGGCCGGCAGCTTTGCCTTCTGGAGTGAGAATGGATCGATCAAGACCCGGATCGATGGGCCGAACCATGAGATTATGAGCGCCTTGAATGGCGGTTGGCTGAACACTTGGACGCATTACGCGGTGGTGCGTCGTTTGGGGACGATCACCATGTACGTGAACGGCGTTGCACAAGTCAGCGCTTCCTCGCCTTACAACATCACGAATGGAAGTCCGTATATTGGTCGTCTTGCGGGTTATCCGGGCTATGCCGATCTGGCGGGTAAGCTTGCGAATTTCCGCATCGTCAAGGGCACCGGGATTTACACCGCAAACTTCACTCCGCCGACCGGTGTGCTGACCGCGGTGACCGGCACCTCGCTGCTGCTGCAGCCGACCTCCCAAGCGAGGCTGTTGGAAGATTCCAGCAGTTATAATCACACGGTGGCCAATAATGGGGGCGTGCTCTTCGACGCTGGCGGGCCCTCGGGGTTGGTGGGCGTCGCCGCGGTGAATGGTGCGGCATCGCGCACCGGCGCGTACGGCACCCTTTCCGTGAGTACGGCGACTGGGGCTTACATGTTCACGCCCAACGCTTCCGCGATCAACGCGCTCAACGGCTTCGCCACGGAGACGTTCTTCATGACCGTGGGTGACGGCACGGCGACAACGACGGCGACTTTCACTCTCTCCGTGACCGGTGCGGCCGACGCGCCGATGGTCGCGGGCACGGCGTTCCGCCTGCTTTACGAAACAACGAACCCGAGTCGCGATGCGAGTGGGGCAATCGTGTACAGTGCGGGTTACGGCACCGGCCCTTCCGATGCGGCGGCGATTTTCGCTGCGTCCGGCGCCCCGATTTCCCGGATCCGCTACCGCATGGAACTCACCGTTGGTGGTGTTGCCAAGTATGCGGAAGCGATCTTTGACGCTTGGTCGGGCGTCACGGCGGCCGACCTGCGGGTGCCTGCGGATGACAGCGCCGGCAACCGTTTTATCCTGCAGAGAAATGTGACGAATCTCACGGTCGATTCCAACTACAGCACCGTGACGAATGGTTCGGGTTTCACGGGGCGCTTGGAGATCTGGCCCTACAATTATGCGCCGTCGACTTCGGGCCTGCTCCCGGCAGGCAGCGGTGGCGTCTATGATTTCGATGACACCGTTGGTCCGAACGTGGACGGGCATGGTTCTTTTCAGGTGCACAATGCTTCCGGTGCGCAGACGATTTTTGCTTGGAACATGCACCGGAATGCGGGGCCGCCGGAAATCGGGTTCGGGAATCAGCCCACGGGAAGCCCGGACTGGACGAGTTCGACGGCCCTTGGGGCGGTGGGATGGAAGCTGCAGATTTACGTCGATTCTGTGGCGTTGCCGCCGACGTTCGCGCTCACGGAAGACGTTGCAGGCAACCTGACTTTTGCAGGCACGCCCTTCGCTGATTTGGATAGCACCAGCCTGACGGTGACCCTGAGCGTGACTGACGGGACGATCACGGGCAACACAGGCACCGGCGTCACCGTTGGAGGGACGAATACGGCGCGTACTTTCACCGGGACGATCGCGGATCTGAACACGTATTTCACGACGTCGGGGAAGATCACCTACAAGAGCGTAGACAACAACGTGACGAGTCGGACGCTGACGGTGACGGTTTCCGACGGCACCGCCTCCTCAAGCACCACCAGCACGGTGAATTTCACGCCGGTGAACGATGCGCCGACGGTGGTGGCGCCTGCCACCTTCGCTGTGACCGAGGATGTGGCGGGTAACCTGCGGTACACCGGCACGCCGTTCGCGGACGTCGACAGCACCAGCCTGACGGTGACGCTGAGCGTGAGCGATGGCACGATCGCAGGGAACGCCGCCACGGGGATCACGGTGGGCGGGACGGCCACGGCGCGCACCTTTAGCGGAGCGGTCTCGGACCTGAACACGTATTTCACGACGGCGGGGAAGATCACCTACCAAGGCGCGCGGGACAACACGGCGAACCGCACGCTGACGACCACGGTGAGCGATGGGGCGCTTTTGGCGAGTGCGATGAGTACGATGAGCTTCACTGCGGTGAACGACGCGCCGCGCTTCACCGGAGTCCTTTTCGGCGAAAGTTTCGACGCCATCATCGGGGTCAGCGACGGCGTACAGTTGAACAACTCTCATCCGCTGCAGGCCGGCGCCACCCTGGCCAACTGGACGCGCACCGGCACCAACGCCTTCCATTCCGTGGGGCGCGGGGTGGCGGGCGGGACGGACCTCGCGCTGATGATCTGGTTCAACAATGTGGCCGCCACCACGACCGCGATCGCTGCAAACGTCAGCGGGGTGACTTACACCGTCGCCTTTGAACTGGCTCCGGCCGTTTACAAGTTTGCCAGCGAACAAACCACTTCGGTCGACCGGTTCAGAGTTCAGATCGTGAACCAGTCCGCCACGGTGCTGCAGGATTACCAGGTTGCGGCCGGGCAATACGCCGCCGACTACACTTTCACCCCTCAGAGCTTCACCTACACCGGCGACGGGAGTGGAAGCGTGTACGTGAAAATCCAGAGCCTTGATCAGACGAGCAGTCACTTCTCCGGGGCGATCGACAACCTCTCAATCACCGGCGGCTCCGGATCGGTGGGCGCCGCGACTTACGTGGAAAATGCGCCGGCCACCCCCATCTCCCCGTATCTGATCCTGACCGATGCCGATGATTCCCTGCTCGCCGGGGCGAGCGTGACGATTGCCGCTGGCCTGACACAGGGCGACGCTCTCTCGATTGCCAACGGCAGTCTGCTGGGCGGGGTGACGGCATCTTTCAGCAGCGGGGTCCTGACCCTCACGGGCAGCGCGTCGGTGGCGAACTACCAAGCGATGTTGCGGGCGGTCGCTTTCAGCAGCACGAACGAGGTGCCCGACAGCCTGTCCGCGACGCGCACGATCACCTACCAGGTTGCCGACGCGAACGGATCCGGTGCGGCAAACGGGGCGCTCGGTGCGACCGCCAACGCGACGGTGACGGTCGTTGCGGTGAACGACTCTCCGGTGGTGGCGGCGAGTTCCCTCCCCTCCATTGTTGAAGACGTGACCGATGCCCTCAACACGGGCGCTCTGGTCTCCTCGCTGGTGACCAATTTCACGGACGCAGACACCGGTGCGGTGAAGGGCCTGGCGGTGACGGCGGCCGATACCAACAACGGCACTTGGTATTATTCGACCAACGCAGGCTCGACGTGGACGACGCTGACAGGAGTGAGCACCACGGCGGCGCGGCTGCTCAAGGGCGATGATACGTACTACAAGGTGCGGTTCGTGCCGAATGCCAATTACTACGGGGCGTCGACGATGACGTACCGCGCCTGGGATCAGACTAGCGGGACGGCGGGCGGCACGGCGGATGTCACGACCAATGGGGGGAGCACCGCGTATTCCAGCGCAACGGCAGTCGCGACGATCATGGTGACGGCGGTGAGTGACGCGCCGTCGCTGACTGCGATCAACATCACCGGGTCAGCGAACACCCCCCTGGGTTTCACCACGGAGAATTTCTTCAGCGCCTATTCCGATCCCGATGGTCAGTCGCTGGCGGGCATCAAGGTGACCTCCCTGCCAGCGACCGGATCGCTGCAGCTTTTCGGAGTGCCCGTGACGCTCAACCAAGTCATTCCCGCGAAGCAGTTGGGGAATCTGACTTATGTGCCGGGAACGAATGAGGTCGGATCTAAAACCTTCACGATTCAGGCTTCAGACGGTGCCACCCTGTCGTCCGCACTGACCGTCACCATGACGCTGGCGCCCACGTGGAATCAGGGCAGCGGCAACTGGGACCTTTCGAGCGCCAACTGGTCGGGCACCACATGGACGAATGGCAGCGCTGCGTTCATTGGGGGCACTGCTGGCAGCACCATCACCCTCTCCACGGCGGGCATTTCGGCGGCATCGCTCACTTTCAATGTGACGGGCGATACGATCGCGGCGAGCGGCGGAAACATCCTCACCCTGACCGGCACCCCTTTCGTTTCCGTGGGCACCGGTCTTCTGGCGACGATCAGCGCTCCGATCGCGGGAACGGCGGGGCTGAAGAAGTCAGGCGAGGGTTCCCTGCTCCTGACGGCGTCGGGCAACACTTTCACTGGAACCACGGCGGTGTCGGCCGGCACGCTGAGGCTGGTGGGCACGCAGGCCAGTACGGTGTACACGGTCAGCGGGGGCGCGTTGCAGGTGGATGCGGGGGCTGGCGGCGTCCTGCCTTCGACCGCAAGCCTGACTCTCGGCACCGGATTTGATGGGGCGCGCGGATCCTTTATTTACGACAACTTGGGAGCGACGGCAGCGAGGACGCAGACTCTGGCGTCGCTCACCACTGTGCTTGCATTGGCGAGCGAAAATATCGTGCAGGTTTCGCGCTCTGCAGCCCAGCCGGTCAGCCTGATCTTCACGACACTTTCGGCCAATGCGACAGAATGCGGTAATATCGTGAATTTCGTCACCACCGACACTGCCGGTGGCGGGTTGAATGGCACCGACTACAAAATCGTTTTGGGCAACCAGACGGGGTTCAAGATTGCCAACCAGAACGCCTATTTTAATGGCAGCGACTTCGCGGTCTACGACACGAGCGCAGGCACGGGGCTGAGCGGTTTCGTGCGCGGCATCAAATACGGTGTGGATGCAGGAACTGCCACGAGCGCGGGCGGGACTTCCTTTGCGGCCACCACGGCACAGGAGATCACCGGATCCATCACCGCCCAGCCCACCGTCTCGCTCTCCTCAGGCACCATTAACGGCAGTCTGAAGATTGTGGGGCTCAGCAATCTGACGATGCTTGCAGGAGCAACACTGACCATTTCGCAGGCGGGCAACACGGGCGCGGGCGGGCTGCTGAAGACGGGGGGTGGCCGGTCGACGCTGAGTGGCGGAGCCGGCGTGACGATGAGTGCCGGACAGGCCGAGTTCCGTGTCGATGGGGCCACCGACATCCTCGACATCGCCATGCCGTTGAGCTGGGGCGGGACCACACGGCTCATGAAGTCCGGGGCCGGAACGCTCATCATGAGCAGCGGCACGATTCCGTTCACGGACAGCCGCAATTATATGTCCGTCACTGCCGGGACTTGGGAGATCGGAGGCAGCGCGGTCTTGAACAGCGGCACCGCGGCGACGCCGATCATCACCGGGACCGGCGCGCTCTTCCGTTATAACTCGACCTCGACCAGTACGGTGGGCGGGCCCATTTCCGGCTTGGGTGGAGTGACGGCTGCCGGCTCGGGAACGCTGATATTAAAAGGCACCAACACCTACACAGGTGGCACCACGATCACGGGTGGCGTGCTCCAATTGGGGGCGGGCGGTGCGACTGGCTCCGTCGTTGGCAACATTACGAACAGCGGGGCCCTGCTTTTCAACCGTGCCGATAATTACTCCTTCACCGGGGCGATTTCGGGGACAGGGAGTGTCACCCAAAACGGGACCGGGATTTTGAGTCTGGTGGGCCAGAACGCCTTTACCGGGGTTCTCACGGTCAACTCCGGTGCATTGGCGGCGGGGAGTCCCAAGGCCTTCGGAAGGACCAGCCGCCTTGTGATCGCCAGCGGCGCCACGGTCGTTTTGAACGGCAACACCGTGGTGGTTGATGCCTTGCGGATCAACGGGGTGGACAAGCCGTTGGGAACCTACAGTGCTTCGACGGATCCCGGCTCTCTATCGGGTTCGGGTTCGATTGTCGTGGGCACCGCTCCCACCGTGAACGCGCTGGCGACTCTTTCCGTTTCGGAGGATGTGGCCACCGACATCGTGTTCACCGACACGCCTTTCACGGCCGCTTCCGGTGCGACGCTGACCGTGACCCTCAGTGTCAGCGACGGTGTGATCACGGGGAACTCCGGCACGGGCGTCACCGTGGGGGGCACGGCGACCTCGCGGACCTTCCAGGGATCGGCGGCGGCCTTGAACGCCTATTTCACGACGGCAGGGAAGGTGACCTATCAGGGGCCTTTGAATGGTTCAGCGAACCAGGCGCTGACGACGACCGTTACCGACGGCAGCCTCTCTGCGAGCACGACCTCCGCGATCACGATCGCCCCGGTCAACGACGCGCCAACTCTGCTCTTGAGCGGCGGGCTTTCGGCGACGGGCGGCACGCAGACGACTGCCAACGGCTACACAATTCACACGTTCACGGCGGATGGGACGTTTACGTACAGCGGCCCCGGTGTGGTCGAGGTGCTCGTCGTTGCGGGCGGCGGTGGCGGGAGTGATGGGGGCGGTGGCGGTGGCGGTGGAATGATTTCCACCACTCTAACGTTAGCCGGTGGAACCTACCCGGTGACCGTCGGGGCGGGCGGCGTGGGCGGCCCTAACAACGGAGCAGGCACCAATGGCGGAAACTCCGTGTTTTCCACCGTGGTCGCGACGGGCGGTGGAGCGGGCGGGCAGTTCCAGAATTCACCGGCGGCCAAGTTGGGAGGAAGCGGCGGCGGCGGCGGCGCCAATGATGGCTTCGGAGCCTACCCCGGAGCTGCGGGCGTGGCTGGGCAGGGCAATCGGGGCGGGGATGGCTTCGCGTCGGGTTACAAAGGCGGCGGGGGCGGCGGCGCCGGGACCAGTGGAGCGAATGCGACCAGCACGGTGGCCGGTAAAGGCGGCGATGGTCTCGCATCGGCCATTTCGGGAACGTTGACCTATTACGCCGGCGGCGGCGGCGGCGGAGTCTACGCTGGGACCCGTGGGCTGGGTGGATTGGGCGGCGGTGGAAACGGGGGCGGCACTGCGAATGATGCGACGGCGGGGGTGCCTAATACGGGAGGCGGTGGTGGTGGCGGCGACACGGATAGTCGTGCCGTCGGTGGCGCTCCGACCGCCGCAGGCTCCGGAATTGTGATCGTCCGCTACCTCGCGAATGCGATCAATTATGTGGATACCGCGGCGGCAGACTCTTTTGCGGCCGTGACGGGCGCTCTGAGCGGGACCGACCCGGATGCGGGCACGACGCTGTCCTACGGTATCACCGGGGGGACCGCGGCGAGCGGCGTGGTCAGCAAGGTCGGGACCTATGGCACTCTGGAAGTGACGGTGGCGAGTGGCGCGTACACCTTCACCCCGAACGCAACGGCGATCAACGCTCTGAGCGCGGCGACGACGGAGACGTTTACGATGACCGTGAGCGACGGGACGGCGACGACCACGACCAACCTGACGATCAACCTGATGGCGGTGAACGACGCGCCGACGGTCGCAGCGCCGCAAAGCTTCGCTCTTACCGAGGATGCGGCGGGTAACTTGGTCTACACCGGCTCGCCCTTCGCCGATGTCGACAGCACCAGCCTGACGGTGACGCTGAGCGTGGATGATGGCACGATCATCGGGAATGTCGCCACGGGGATCACAGTCGGCGGGACGGCCGCGGCGCGCACCTTCAGCGGTGTGGTGTCGGCGCTGAACGCATACTTCACGACGGCGGGCAACGTGACTTATCAGGGCGCGCTGAACGACACGGTGAGCCGGACGCTGACGACGACGGTGAGCGATGGGTCGCTCTCGGCGGGCGCGACGAGCACGATCAACTTCACCCCGGTGAACGACGCGCCGACGGTGGTGGCGCCGTCCATCTTCGCCTTCACCGAGGATGTGTCGGGCAACCTTACTTTCACCGGCACACCCTTTGCGGACATCGACAGCACCAGCCTGACAGTGACGCTGAGTGTCACCGACGGGATCATCACGGGAAATTCAGCCTACCCTGGGGTCACGGTCGGCGGGACGAACACGGCGCGCACCTTTAGCGGTGCGGTGTCGGACCTTAACACGTATTTCACGGCGGGGGCGAAGATCACCTACAAGGGCGCGCTGAACGACACGGTGAGCCGGACGCTGACGACGTTGGTGAGCGATGGGTCGCTCTCGGCGAGCGCGACGAGCACCATCAACTTCACGGCGGTGAACGACGCGCCGACGGTCGCAGCGCCGCAAAGCTTCGCTCTTACCGAGGATGCGGCGGGTAACTTGGTCTACACCGAAACGCCCTTCGCCGATGTCGACAGCACCAGCCTCACGGTGACGCTGAGCGTGGATGATGGCACGATCATCGGGAATGTCGCCACGGGGATCACAGTCGGCGGGACGGCCACGGCGCGCACCTTCAGCGGTGCGGTGTCGGCGCTGAACGCATACTTCACGACGGAGGGCAACGTGACTTATCAGGGTGCGCCGAACAACACGGTGAGCCGGACGCTGACGACGACGGTGAGCGATGGATCGCTCTCGGCAAGCGCGACGAGCACGATCAACTTCACCCCGGTGAACGACGCGCCGACGGTGGTGGCGCCGTCCATCTTCGCCTTCACCGAGGATGTGTCGGGCAACCTCGTCTATACCGGCACGCCCTTCGCGGACATCGACAGCACCAGCCTGACGGTGACGCTGAGCGTGGACGACGGCGTGATCTTCGCCAATGCAGCCGTCGGGATCACGGTGGGCGGGTCTACGACGGTGCGGACCTTTGCCGGAACGGTCTCCGCGTTGAACGCGTATTTCACGACGGCGGGGAATTTGTTCTATCAGGGTCTTCAGGACAGTTCGGCGAGCCGGACGCTGACGACGTTGGTGAGCGATGGGGCGCTTTCGGCGAGCGCTTCGAGCACCATCAACTTCACGGCGGCAAACGACGCGCCGATGGCGGCGAACAGCACGCTGCCGACAATCGCTGAAGACGTGGAGAATGTCGCCAATCCCGGAACGCTCGTGTCGGCGCTGGTGGGTAATTTCACGGATACGGACGCCGGAGCGGTGAAGGGGATCGCGGTGACGGCGGTGGATAACACCCATGGCACTTGGTATTATTCGCGGAATGGGGGCACGACATGGACGCCGATGGCGGGTGCGGTCGTTGCGGATCAGGCTGGGTTGATCGGCGTTGATTTCACCTCCAACGCGGGAACTATCCCGCTGATGACCGGTGCCGCGGCGATCGGTTCGGCGGGGGACACGTGGAATTACCTCCGCTTCACCAATGATTGGTCCACCTGGAATTCGAGCACCAACCCCGTCCCTGTGGCGTTGGTGAACACGACCGGGCAACCCACCGGTGCAACCGTCTCTTATCCTGACGGAGACAGGGGCCTCTACTTCTACGCCGAGACGGCAGGCAATGCGAATGTCCTCAACGCCGGAGCCATCGGAGCTTGGAGTGGAGGCCCGGGTAATATCCCGGTGCAGGTGGCTGGATTGCAGCCGGGAACTTATGACGTTTACTCCTACGGCAGTAACTGGGTCACCTTCTCGGTCAACGGGTCCGCGCCTGTGACGTTGGACGGCACTTCAACCTCCAGCACTCAGGAGTGGGTTGCGCAAAAGACTTACGTGCTCACACAGGCCGTGGTCGGCCAGAATGGACTGCTGCGATTCGTGCTTTCCGGAAACGGCCGATTCGGCGGATTCCAGATCCAGGGTGCAGGCATTCCCGGGAGCCCGGGCAAGGCGCTGCTCCTGAGGGGCGATGACATGCTCACGAAGGTGCGCTTCGTGCCGAATGCGAATTACAACGGCGCGGCGACGATGACGTACCGGGCATGGGACCAGACCAGCGGAGCGCCGGCCGAGCCCAGTGGTCTCCTCGCTTCGCTCAGCTTCGAAGGCAATTTGAGTGACGGCTCGGACTCGGGTTTGAGATCGGGCACGTGGTCGGGCGAAAGCACGGGAAGCTTGGTGGCGGATTCCCCGGGAAGTGGCGTGGGTGCGGGGACGCGTTCGGCGCTCTTTAATGGCACCACGGACCGGATCGATTTGGCCAACGGCGCGGCGTTGAACATGGACGACGGGGTGCCGTTCTCGATGGCTGCATGGATCAAGACGGACTTCAGCGACGGGCAGCGCGTCATTCTGGCCAAGTCGTCCGGGGCTTTTGGGAATAATCCGGCCCTGTTTGTCGACGACGATGGGAAGCTGCGCTTCGACAATTATTACGTCAACGAAGTGCACTCCAACACCACTGTCCGCACGGGCGAGTGGGTGCATGTCGCCGTCACCTACGATGGCACCACCTACCGCCTCTACGTGAACGGGGTGGCTGACGGAGAGAAGCCCTTCAGCGGCAGCGATGAGGCCGGCGGCGGTTGGACGTTCTCCATCGGACGCTCGTTGAACAACGACTTCCCGGGCGGGGCGTTCCAAGGCAACATCGATGAGATCCGTTTCTGGGGGAAGATGCTGTCTCCCACGGAAGTCGCGGCAGCTGCGGTCGGCGGAGGCGGCGCATCCGGTGTGGATGTCTCGGTGAACGGCGGCACCACGGCGTATTCGAGCAACACCGGAACGGCCACGATCACCGTCACGCCTGTGAACGACGCGCCGACGGCGGTGGCGCCTGCCGCCTTTGCTTTCACCGAGGATATCACGGGCAACCTAACCTTCACCGGCACACCCTTTGCCGACGTCGACAACACCAGCCTCACCGTGACGTTGAGTGTGAACGACGGAACTCTCACCGGGAACGCGGCCGTCGGGATCACGCTGGGCGGGACGGCGACGGTGCGGACCTTTGCCGGAACGGTCTCCGCGCTGAACGCGTATTTCACGACGGCGGGGAACATCACCTACCTCGGTGTCTCCAACAACACGGCAAGTCGTACGTTGACGACGACGGTGAGCGATGGGGTGCTTACCGCGAGTGCGTTGAGTGTCATCAATTTCACGGCGGTGAATGACGCTCCGGTCATCGGTTCCTCTGTGGTGGCGCTGACCGGTGCGACTGAGGACACGCCCTTCCTCATCAACTATGCAGACCTGATGGCCGCTGCGCCGGTGCAAGTCACCATCCTCAGTGCCAGCACCTCCTCCTCATACAATGCCGGGTATACCGGGGCAAAGACGATCGACGGGATCAAAGCCACGGCGAATAATGGATGGTACTCGAGCAGTAATGGATCGGATACCAATCCCAAACTCACCCTTGATGTGGGATCGGCCTTGCCGGTGACACGTTACCGGATCTTCCACGAGAACGACTATAGCTTCAACCTCAGCCCCAAAGACTGGACCTTCGAGGGCTCCGCGGACGGTCAAATCTGGGTGGTTCTCGACACACGAGCCGGGCAGATGACGAGCAACCCCGGCACCACCGGGAACTTTGGCGGTTATGTGGACTTCGATTACGCGGCAACCACCCCGTACCGCTATTATCGGTTGAACATCACGGACTGGAACCGTGTGGGGACATCATCGTATTTGAGCCTCGCAGAAATTGAGTTGTACCGTTCGCCCGTGATGTTGGCGGACGCGGATGGGGATCCCCTGAGTTTCCGAATCGAATCCTTGAACTCCGGTGCTTTGGAAAAAGAGGTGAATGGAAGCTGGGTGGGGGCGGTCGCCGGGACGACGTTGGTGAGTGTCGGCGAGAGGTTGCGCTGGACTCCTGCGCTCAACGCGAATGGTTCTTTGAACGCTTTCACGATCGCGGCATGGGATGGGAACCTCCTCTCTGCGGGGACGGCGCAGGTGACCGTGGCGGTGAGTCCCGCTAATGACGGGCCTTCGGTGGTGGCGCCTGCCACCTTCGCTTTCACCGAGGATGTGGCGGGTAACCTGACTTTCACCGGCACACCTTTCGCAGACATCGACAACACCAGCCTCACCGTGACGTTGAGCGTCAGCGATGGGATTCTCACAGGGAATGCGGCCGCTGGAATCACGGTGGGCGGTACGGCGACGGTGCGGACTTTTGCCGGCACGGTGTCGGCCTTGAACGCGTACTTCACGACGGCAGGGAATATCACCTATCAGGGCGTGCTGAACAACACGGCGAGCCGCACGCTGACGACGACAGTCGGCGATGGAGTCCTGACTACAAGCGCTTCGAGCACCATCAACTTCACACCCGTGAACGATGCGCCCGTGCTGGCGACCCCAACGGTCCTCAACTACACGGACACGTTGGCCGCGGACAGCTTCGCGCCCGCGACGGGCGTCCTCACAGGGTCCGACGTGGACGCGGGCTCGACGCTCACTTACGGAATCCAAAGCCCCCTCTCGGGGAGTCTGAGCTTTGGCGGTGCGCAGTATCTGACTCTGCCCACCAATGCTGCCTATGCGCTGGGCACGGGCGATTACACGGTCGAGACCTGGGCCAAGGTGAACGGCGGGAACAACTCCTTCTACGATGCGGGCGGTAATTTGAACAATGCGGGGGGATTCGCCTTCTGGATCAATGGCACGGCCCTCGGTGTGCGGCATGCTGGCCAGAATGTCACCTGCACGATGCAGGATGCGTGGGTCGGCTCATGGCATCACTACGCGGCCGTGCGGATCGCGGGGGTGGTGACGATCTATGTGGACGGGGTCGCGCGGGTTTCCGGTAGCCGCCCCGAAGCGGTGACACAGCAGACCCCGTGGGTCGGTAAGATTTTCTACGGCTACAATATGATCGGGCTGATGAGTGGCTTGCGGGTGGTGAAGGGCACCGGGTTGTACGCGGCAAACTTCAGCCCGACGACCGAGCCGCCGATGCCCGTGAACGGCACCATCCTCCTTTTGAATGTGGCCAGCAGCGGCCAGTTCCTTGCGGATTCCAGCAGCTTCAACGCCCAGGTGACGAACACGGGTGTCTCCTACAGCAGCACCGCACCCAGCGGTGCCACCGGGGCTCTCACGGTGTCCAATGGGGTCGTCACCAAGGTCGGCACCTACGGCACTCTGTCGGTCACGATGGCAAACGGCGCGTACACCTTCACGCCGAACGCAGCCGCGATCAACGCGCTGGCGGCGGATGCAGCGGAGACTTTCACCGTCGTGGTGGGCGATGGCGCCGCGGGCGGCAGTGCCAGTCTGGTGGTCAATCTCACGGCAGCGGACGATGCACCGCTCCCAATTGTGGCGCCGGTCGCCTTTGCGTTCACCGAGGATGTGGCAGGTGACCTCGCTTTCACGGGCACGCCTTTCGCCGATGTCGACAGCACCAACCTGACGGTGACGCTGAGCGTGAACGACGGCGTCATCACGGCCTCTGGTAACTTCGCCTTTGGAATCACGGTGGGCGGCACTCCCACCTCGACGACCTTTGCCGGCACGGTGTCCGCGTTGAACACCTACTTCACGACGACTGGAAAAATCACCTACCTGGGGGCGCCAAACAACGCGCAGAGCCGGACACTGACGACGACGGTGAGCGACGGCGCGCATTCCGTGAGCGCCCTGAGCACGATCAACTTCACCCCGGTCAACGACGCGCCGACGGTGACGGCGCCGGCCACCTTCGCGGTGACCGAAGATGCGCTGCTCAGCCTCACCTACACGGGCACACCCTTCGCCGACGTCGACAACACCGAACTGACAGTCACCTTGAGCGTGAACGACGGCGTGATCACGGGCAACGCAGCCGTCGGGATCACCGTGGGCGGCACGTCGAAAGCGCGGACCTTTGCGGGGGCGGTGTCCGCGCTGAACCTGTATTTCACGACGTCCGGCAACATCACGTATCTGGGTGCGCAGGACAACACGCAGAGCCAGACGCTAACGACCTCGGTGAGCGATGGGTCGCTCTCAGCGAGCGCGACGAGCGCGATCAATTTCACGGCGGTGAACGACGCGCCGACCCTGGCTGCGCCGGCCTCCTTCGCGCTGATCGAGGATGTGGCGGGCAACTTGACCTACAACGGCACGCCCTTCGCCGATCCCGATAGCACGAACCTGAGCGTCCTCCTGAGCGTGGACGATGGCACGATCACAGGCAGCCCGGCGGCCGGTGTCACGGTCGGCGGCACGGCCACGGCGCGCACCTTTGCCGGGACGGTGTCCGCGTTGAACGCGTATTTCACGACGCCCGGGACGATCACCTACCTCGGTGCGCCCGACAACACGCAGAGCCGCACGCTGACGACGATGGTGAGCGATGGGTCGCTTTCAGCGATGATGACGAGCATTCTGAATTTCGCCCCGGTGAACGATCCGCCGGCGATCGTCACTGGCGGGCCCGTTGCCTACACGGAAAAGGGAGCCCCGAAGGCGGTGGATCCGGCGCTGGTGATCACGGATGCGGACGACGTGGAGTTGACCGGGGCGACGGTGAGGATCAGCCCGGTTGTTTTGGGAGACGTGATCGGGTTCACGGCGAACAATGGGATCACTGGAACCTACAACGCCGACACGGGGACGCTGGTTTTCACAGGCACCGCGGCCCTCGCGGACTACCAGGCCGCCCTGCGCAGTGTCACCTACTCGAGCACGAGCAGCGATCCGACGACGCGCGGATCCCAGCCTTCGCGCAACGTGCGGTGGTCGGTGGTGGATGTGAATGCAAGCGGCGCGGGCAACGGTCCCCAGAACAGTGTGGGGGCGGGCGGCCAGAGCCTGTACCTGACCGGCACGCCCTACACGCTGAGCTGGAACGGCTACAACCCCTTCATCATTGAGAAGGATCTCGGCCAGAACTGGACCTTCGACGCCGAGTTCGCGATGGCCGGTTCGAACGATCTCAACACGGTCTTCTCTTACGGGATGTACACCGACGGCATCCTCATCCGCACCCTGCGCGAGGACGCGCTTTACTACCTGCAGGGCGGGGAGTTCGGCTCCATCGACATCTTCGGAGGGACCACGACCAACGGCGCATTCGTGCCGGTCAAAATCCAATACAGCACGAGCGGCACCGTCGGCACTCTGAGCATCTACGCCGCCGGTGCCTTGGTGAAAACGATCACCGGCACCGCACCGCTTAATCCCGCGGACAAGACGATCCGCCTCGGCTCCGCGCACCACAGCGGTGGGGAGGGATTTGGTGGTCAGGTGCGCAACATCAAGATCAGCACGGGGACTGAGACCAGCGGCCAGATCAACATCACGCCAGTGAACGATGCGCCAACGTTGACTGCGGTGGGCACACTCTCGGGAGCCTCGGAGGACGCGCCCTTCCCCATCGGCTATGGAATGCTCGCAGCGAAGGCCGATGCGGCGGATCCGGATGGCGATGCGTTGAGCTTCCTCATCGATACGGTGAGTTCTGGAACCTTGGAAAAGGGCGGCGGCAATTCATGGATGGAGGTCACTCCCGGTCAGACGCTGCTCAGTCCCGGCGAGTCTTTGCGATGGACGCCGGCGTCGAATGCGAACGGGACGCTGAATGCATTCACCGTCAGGGCGTGGGATGGCGTGCTGGCGTCGGCGAGCGCGGCCCAGGTCCGGGTGGTGGTTGCTCCGGCAAACGATCCGCCAATGGTGGTCGCCGGGCTTTCGGCAGTCGGTGGAACGCAGAGCGTCGCGGCCGGATATGCCGTTCATACATTCTCTGGCAGCGGCACCTTCACGCCGTCTGGCTCCGGTGTCGTAGAGGTGCTGGTCGTCGGCGGCGGTGGTGGTGGCGGCGGTTCTTTTGCCGGTGGCGGCGGTGGCGGCGGCGGTGTCCTTTCGAGTGTCACTTATGCTGTGACGGCCGGCGTCCCGGTGGAAGTCGTCGTGGGTGCTGGCGGGACAGGCGGCGCCTTCACGATCCGCGGCTCCAGTGGCGGTAACAGTCAGTTCGGTTCACTGGTCGCATCCGGCGGCGGCGGCGGTGGATCCTATGGTTCCAACATCGGCCTCAATGGGGGTTCCGGCGGTGGAGCCGGATGGCAGGGAACGGTGGGTTCGGGAGTGAGCGGCCAGGGGAATGCGGGCGGCACCTTTGGCACGGTCCCCAATAATCATGGCGGTGGTGGTGGTGGTGCCGGCGGCAGCCCGGACGACTCGGGTGTGGGCGGTGCCGGCGTTGCCAGTCCGATCGCAGGTTCGGATTCCTACTATGCCGGCGGCGGAGCGGCGGGAACGGACGACTTCAAGAGCCTCGCGGGTGGCGTGGGCGGTGGCGGTAATGGAGGCCATGGCAATCCGGGGCCCACGAGCGGCCTCGATGGAACGCCCAGCACCGGCGGTGGTGGTGGCGGCGGTGGCGGCCATTCGGCGGCTCCGGTCGGCGGTGCGGGTGGTTCCGGTATCGTGATCGTCCGCTATCGCACGAATTCCATCGTCTATGCGGATACCACCGCCAATGACACCTTCCTTGCGGCGACGGGAACCCTTGCTGCGACCGATGTGGACGAGGGCACCGTGCTGACGTATGGGCTGGCGTCACTCGCTTCCTCGGGAAGCCTTGATTTTGGGACTCCCACCGGGAAGAGCCTCACCGTGGCCGATGGCGATGAGTTCCGGTTTGGAACCGACGATTTCACGATCGAGACGTGGGCCTTTGTGAGGTCTGGCGTCAACTTCACCTTCTACGACGGCGGCTACAACGTGAACGGCGGCGGCAGCTTTGCGTTCTGGGGGGAAAGCGGGCGCCTCAAGATTCGCATCGATGCGGGCAACGACCTCAGCTGCCCCTTCGACTCTGCATGGCTCAATCAATGGACCCATTACGCGGTGGTGCGGCGGTCAGGGGTCATCACCATTTTCGTGAACGGCGTCCCTGTGTTGAGCGGCGACCGGCCTCAGACCATCGCGCAGGCAAGCCCGCGCATCGGGAGCCTTGCCGGTTATGGATCCTACGATCTCGACGGCAAGATTGCGAATTTCCGCATCATCAAGGGCAAGGCCATTTACACGGAGAACTTCGCGGTGCCGAAGAGTGAGATGGCCGTGCTGCCGGGCACCGTCCTGTTGCTGCGAGCGGAATCCGCGGACCGGATGCTGGTGGACTCCAGCCCTTACAAACACACGGTTCTCAACAACGGCGGTGTGAGTTTTGATTCCGCCGGTCCGGCTCTCGGAAGACCGGTTTCTGAGGCGGGTGGCGTGATGTCCCAGACCGGCGCGTACGGCACCCTGTCGGTGAACATGGCGACCGGCGCTTACACCTTCACGCCGGATTCCGCGGCGATCAACGCGCTGAACACCAACGCGACCGAAGACTTCGCCCTAACGGTGAGCGACGGCACGGCGGTGACGATGAAGACTCTCGCCATCTATGTGGCGGGGGTGAACGACGCGCCGACCATGCCCACCCCGGCACCGGCCTCCTTTACGCTCATCGAGAGCAGGGAGGGCAGCCTGACTTACACCGGCACGCCCTTCGCGGACGTGGATAGCAGCACTCTGACGGTCACCCTGAGCGTGAGCGATGGCACGATCCAAGGTTACCAAGCTGCGGGGATCACGGTGGACGCCACCGAGACGGGCATCACCTTCACCGGCTCGGTGCCAGCACTCAACGCGTACTTCACGACGCCAGGAACGATCACTTATATCGGTGCGCTGGACAACACGGCGGACCGGACGCTGACCACGACGGTGAGCGATGGCGAACTCTCCGCGAGTTCCACCAGCACGCTGCGCTTCACTCCGTTGAACCGCGCGCCGCTGGCCACCGGCAGCGCCACTCTGAATCCGGTTCCCGAGGATGTGGGAACCACCGCGCTGGGTGCGACGATCGGCAACTTGTTTGCGGCGAACTTCAGCGACGCAGCGGACACGTCCCCCTCCGCCTTCGCCGGCGTGGCGGTGAGCGCGCATACGATCAACTCCGCGCGCGGTGCGTGGCAGTACTCGAGCAACGGAGTCCAGTGGGTGGCCCTGCCCACGACGTCCCTTGCCGCAGCAGTCACGCTGAAGTCGACGGACCGGCTGCGCTTTGTGCCAGCGCCCGATTACAACGGGCCCGCCACCGAGTTGGCCGCCAATCTGATGGAGTTCGGCGAAGTCCCGATCGTCAGTGGTGCTGTGGTGAATATCTCGGGCGTCGGTTCCCAGTTGGTTCTGGGACCCCAGAACGTGGTCGGCTGGAGCACGATTTATCATCCCATCTTCGGGGCCGACAAAATTCTGGATGAGCAGACCGGACCCATCGGCGCGGAGGTTTTTGCGGAGAACTACTGGCTCGCCTCGGATTGGAGCAGCAAGGGCCACGTCCTCATCGACCTCGGTGGCGCGACAGCCCTCTCGCAGATCCAGATTTTTAATTCCAGCAACGCTTACCCCGATGACCGCGGCACGGTGAATTTCCACATCGAGGTCGGCAATCAACTCACCGGCACCTCCCCCACTTCCTATGCGCTGACGGACGGCGTGACGGTGGCGAGTGGCACACTGGAGCTCGCGACGCCCGGCGTGCCTCCGCTGATCCAGCCTTTCAGCCTGTCCTCGGGCACGATGGCTTACCGGTTCGTCCGCGTCGTCGCCGATTCCTCCAAGGGCGGCAATCCGGCTCTGCGGGAGGTGCGTCTGTTCCGGGTGGGATCGGAATTCGGTGTGGGTGGTCATTCGGTCTATTCCGCGACCAAAGTGAGCCTCCAGCACACCGTGGCGCCGGTGAACGATGCACCGGTGGTGTCCACGCCGATTGCGGGCCGGAGCGTCGCCTTCGGATCAGCCTTCAACTATCAAGTCCCGGCCGACACGTTCTCGGACGTGGATGCGGGCGACACGCTGGTTCTGAGCGCGAGCGGCATGCCGGCTGGCGTCACATTCAACCCAGCCACAGGAACCTTCAGCGGCACACCGACTCTACCGGGCAATTATCCGATGACGGTCACCGCAACGGATTTTGTCGGGGCGTCGGCGACCACTTCTTTCGCCCTTTTCGTGGGCAACACTCCGCCCGCCGCGCAGGCGCAGAATCGTTCGACCGACGAGGACACGCCGTTGGCGATCACCCTCATCGGTTCCGACGCTGAGAATAACCCGCTCACCTACGCGGTGGTCACCAGCCCGCAGCACGGCACGTTGAGCGGCATCGGTTCTGCGCTCACCTACACTCCGGCGCTCAATTACAACGGCCCCGACAGCTTCACCTTCACCGCAAACGACGGCGTGTCGACGTCGGAGCCCGCCACGGTGTCGATCACGGTGAACGCCGTGAACGATCCGCCTGTCGTGCTCACGTCCATGGAGGGCCGGAGCATCGCTTTCGGATCGGCATTCAACTACCAGATGCCAACGGGCATTTTCACGGACCCGGATCTGGGCGACACGCTGACTTTCAGCGCGAGCGGACTGCCGCTTGGAGTGACCTTCAACGCTGCAACGCGCACGTTCAGCGGCACGCCTGCGAGCCCGGGCGTGTTTACGATCACGGTCACCGCCACCGACTCCGCCTCGGCGAGCGTGAGCAGTGCGTTCAACCTCACGGTCAGCAACGAAGCGCCGACGGCGCAGGCGCAGAACCGCTCGACTGCAGAGGACACGCCGCTGGCAATCGCCCTCATCGGGACGGATCCTGAGAACAATCCGCTCACGTACGCGGTGGTGAGCGGTCCGCAGCACGGCACGCTGAGCGGCAGCGGCGCGACGCGCACCTACACCCCTGTGCTCAATTACAACGGCTCCGACAGCTTCACCTTCACCGTGAACGATGGCGCGTCGACGTCCGTGCCCGCCACGGTCTCGATCACGGTGACTCCGGTGAACGACGCGCCGGTGGTGGTCACGCCGATCCCGGGGCAGGGGATCGCCTTCGGGTCTGCATTCAATTACCAGATCCCGGCGGGCACCTTCGCAGACCCGGATGCCGGCGACACGCTGGCCTTGGGTGCGAGCGGGCTTCCCACCGGGGTGACGTTCAACGCGGGCACGGCAACATTCAGTGGCACACCGAGCGCTCCGGGCACCTTCACGATCACGGTCACCGCGACCGACCCCGCATCGGCGAGCGTGAGCAGTTCCTTCAACCTCACGGTGGGCAACAGCGCGCCGGCTGCGCTCGCGCAGAATCTTTCGACGGGGGAGGACACGCCGATGGCCGTCACCCTTGCGGGGTCGGATGCTGAGAACAATCCGCTCACCTATGCGGTGGCGACCAATCCGCAGCATGGAACGCTGAGCGGCAGCGGCGCCACGCGGACGTACACGCCGGCGCTCAATTACACGGGCACGGACAGCTTCACCTTCACCACCAACGATGGCGCCACCAACTCGGCGCCCGCCACCGTGTTGATCACCGTCACCCCGGTGAACGATGCGCCGACCATGCCGAACCCGGCGCCGGCCGTCTTCGCGATGATTGAGAGCAGGGAGGGGAACCTGACTTACATCGGCACGCCTTTCGCCGACGTGGATAGCGACATTCTGACGGTCACCCTGAGCGTGAGTGACGGCACCATCCATGGTTACCCGCGCGCGGGAATCACGGTGGAGGGCAGCGCAACGGAGCAGACCTTCACCGGCGCGGTGGCCGATCTCAACGCGTATTTCACGACGACGGGGTCGGTGACTTACCTTGGGGCATTGAACAACATCGCGGA
>CAMAUX010000029.1 GCA_945861435.1 Chthoniobacter flavus
CGAAGCCTCCCTCCTGCGCCTCGTCTCCGCTCTCCTCGCGGAAACCTCCGACGATTGGCAATCCTCCAAAACTTACCTCAACATGAATCCATCCATCCCGCCTTCCGCCTGACTCCCGCTGCTTTTACAGAAAAAAATTGGCGCCGCCCGTCCCATCACCGTTTTTTAAGTATCACCCCACACCCACACTCCAAAGAACCCTCTAAATACCCATTCCCGAAAGCGTGAGTGCGATGCGGTTGACGGCTGCCACGAGGCGCGGATGGGTGTTTTCCAGGCCTTCCACCGACGCAACAAGCCCCTGCAGCGTCTCCCCAAGCACCTCAGGCCGGCGAGGAATGCGGACGGCTTCGCGGGCTGAAGCCGCAGCGAGCAGGGAAACGTCCATGGCATCGCGATCCCGACTACGCGCAAGAGCGTCCACCTCGGCGCGCAATTCCCCAAGCAACTCCAAAAGCCGCAACTTCTCAGCTGCGGACAGTTTCTCAACCCCCTCCAAGGACTCCCGGATCTGCGCGAAGTGTTCGTCAATCATGCCCAATCTCCCCCCCGTCATCGAAAGAATCGATGCAGGGAGGGCAAACGGGCGCAAGATCGTGATTGCGAGATATACAAAGACCCATGCCGTTTCCGAAGGCCGGGCAGCCCGAAACCACAGGCTCGTAAGCAAGCGATCCGGGGGCGCATACCCCCCGTCGCATTACTTCACTCCCACTAACACTCTATCTGGCGCTTAGGCCTTGCCTTCGCGCTTCTTGGCCCAGCGCTTGCGAGCAGCCTCCGCCATCTTCGCACGCGTCGCAGGGCTCATCTTGCGCTTGCCACCGCGCGCCTTGCGGGCCCCCTTCTCAGCAGCAGCGCCGTTCTCAGCGCCTGCGTCAGTCTTGCGCACCTTGCTCCAACGGGCCTTCTGAGCGGCAACGATGCGTGCGCGGGCTTCAGGAGAAAGATTGCGGCGGCCTCCGCGGCGGGAACCTGCGGCGGCATCACGCGTTCCGAAAATCTGAGCCATTTCCGCCTCCAGATTTTCGATCTGCTGTGCGATCTCGAGCGCGCGCTTTAGTTGTTCAACGGTTAGGGTGTGAGTCTGGGCCATGCCGACTCCCTAGCGTCCGAAGTTATCCCCGTCAACGATTTGTATTCTAATAAACACCACCCATGCGCCCCGTATCTTATTACTAAAGTCGGCATACTCCGATGCCGTGCACGCGCGCGGCGCATCTTCACAGCGCCGATTTTTGCACCTCTCCCCGGCCTCAAATTTCAATCAGATTTCAAATGCCACCGGACCGCCGTCGCCCGCCAAACGCAACATATCTTCGATGCTTCGCTGGTCCAGAGCCGCACTCAGGTTCCTATGCACCTCCTGCATTACAGCCCGCACCGGGCAGGTGCGTGGATCCGGGCAGGAGCAGCGTTCGGTGGGTTTCTCCGCCACGCAGGGCACGGGTGCAAGGGGTCCGTCCAAGGCCCGGATCACCTCTCCCACGCTGATGGACTGGGGGCTGCGCAGCAGAGCATAACCGCCGCCCACCCCCCGCTTGGCACTCAGCATCCCCGCATGCCTGAGAGTAAGCAGGATCTGCTCGAGAAACTTCACCGGTATCTTCTCCCGAACACTCAATTCCTCAGTCCGCCATGCCTTGGGCTCTCTCGCCATGACCCCAAGGGCCCGCAGAGCGTATTCAGCTTTCTTGGAGATGCGCATGACAGGTGAACCGCAATCTTAGACAGACCACGCGCACGGATACAGGAAGGAAATCCAACCAGGCTACGGCGCGACACCGCCACGATCCCAAAGGATCGAACCCTGCACAGGCCGCGTGTTTCTCCGCCCTCCGGGTAACTAAGGCTTCACCTTGAACACCCCGCGCATCAGCAGGTGATGACCGGGGAAAGTGCACACGAAAGGATAATCCCCCGGTGCTGCGGGCGCGGTGAATTCGATGGTGTCCTGCTTGCCTCCGTCGATGAGTTTGGTGGAGGCGAGCACATCGGGGCCCTGCGGCACGAAGGTCGGCTCGATGGCCCTTGCGCCGAGAGCCGCCACGGCCATGGCCACCTCATCCGCCTTACCCGGATTCACCACCGCGAGGTTGTGCGGCATGTGGTCCGGGTTGGCGAGCGTAAGCCGGATCTTCTTCCCAGCCTTCAGCGGAAGTTCCTTCACGTCGTAGCTCATCTTCTCCACCACCGTCGCGATCCGGATTTCGGTGAGCTCGGGCTTGTCCGAAACGATCCCGGACTTCCCCGAAAGCGTGGTCTCCTTTTCGTTGGAGGCGAGGCTCGTCGTGGCCGGAGACGCATTGAACCATTGCTGCGCGTGGAGCGCCGCGAAGCGTGCATGCGGCTCAGGCGAGGCGAGAAGCTTGCCCAGCAATTCCCTGTCGTTGACCCCATGCTGCTGCTGCGCCCAAAGCGCCTCCAGCAGGTGATGCGCGTCCTCTTTCTTCGCCGCATCAAACTGCCCGGCCCACTTCTTCACGGCCGCCACGACCTCGGCCGAGTTGCGTCCACTCAACTCCACGCGCGTCCGGTGGCGCACACCGTCCACCGGATGCTTCAAGTTCTCTAGAAGGGCCGCGATGGGCTGGCCAGCGATCGCCACCTTGGGCTGCAGGGGACGCCCCTCCGCAGTCACCCGGTAAACGCGGCCGTGCGCATGGTCGCGGTTCGGGTCGCGGACATTGTGCTGCATGTGACCGATGATCACGTTCTGCCAGTCCGCCACGTACAGCGCGCCGTCCTCGCCGAAGATGGCGTCCGCCGGGCGGAAGTTCTTGTCGCCGCTCATCAGCAAGCCGCGCGAAGTCTGGGGCGTCTTGGAACCGTCGGGCTGCACCTCGTCCACCTTGAGCTCATCCCCGGCCGGCTCACCCCACACGCTTCCGTCCAGAAGGTTTCGCGCAAGGTGGTACTGCTTGATCCCGCGGAAACCGATCACGTTGCAGATGAGAAAATCCCCCTGCATCGCATCTGGAAAATGGCTGCTGGAGACAATCTCCGAGGCGGTCACGGGACGGACCTCCTTTTTGAGCAACTCAAACATCTTGAAGCCCGCGCCTGCCGGACGGACTTGGTAAGCCCGCCCGCCGGTGCCGTCGGTCGCGTACTGGTAGCCCCATGTGTCGAAGGAGATGCCATGCGGGTTCGGGCTGTTCTTGGCCTGGATCGCCACGCTCGAACGGCGCGGATCAAAGCGGTACATGGCGCTTTCACCCGTGTTCAAAGAAGGCCCCCACGGACTTTCAAAGCTGTTCACGAGAAAGATCCCGCTCTGCCAGTAGATGCCGCCGTCGGGCCCCATGATGAGGTTGTTCGCCGCGTGATGCGTGTCCGCCGTCCCGAACCCCTGCAGCAACACCGTGCGCTGATCCGCCTTGTCGTCTCCATCCGTATCCTTCAGGAAAACCATCTCCGACCCCGTGGTGACCACCACGCCCCCGTTCCAAAACTCGAACCCGAGCGGGTTCTGGATCTTGGCAAACTCAGTGACCCGGTCGGCCTTTCCGTCACCATCGTCGTCGTGAAGAATGACGAGTGCGTCGTCCATCGGCTTGCCTGGCTCCCACTTCGGATACGTGGGCCAGACGGCGGCCCAGAGCCGGCCTTTGGCGTCGACCTGCAGTTGCACCGGATTGACGAGTTGCGGGAAGCGTTTCTCGTCGGCAAAGAGCGCAATCTTGAATCCCTTGGTCACGGCGAGCTGCTCGATGGCCTTCTGTCCGTCCTGATAAGTGAGCAATCCTTCCTTCATCTGACTGGAGCTCTTGCTGCCGCCGCCCACGTTCGAGATCACCGGCACGGGCTTGGGCACGTTGCTGTCGTCCACCTTGATCTCCCGGCCCTGCGCACGCGCCCAGACCAGCGCGTCGCGGTTGGCGGTCATCGCTTCGTACATGGCCAGTTCATGCACGAGCACCTCGGCATTGGACTGCTCGTTGACGAACTTGAGCGTCGAGCGCCCGCCCCACACATCATTGCCGTCCGTCGCGCGATACCGATTGAACCAGTGATGGTCCTTGTCGAGAACGGCCTCGCGCAGCTTTGCCATGGAGGAGGAACTCCCCACCTCGCGTTGGAAGAAAGCCTTCGCCACCACCTCCGCCAACTGCCGATCACCGTCCTCGCTCAGATGCACGCCGTTGAGGGTCAGCGGCGTCTTCGCTCCGGCGTAAAGCGCCTGCATCGGATGGAACAAGTCCACAAACGCGACCCCCGCCTCCTTCGCCGCCTGTTCAGTGGCCTTGGTGTACGCCTCCAGACGCACGTTGTTCTCACGGCCGTCCGGCAGGTTCGGGCTCTTGAGATTCTCGTGTGCGATGGGGCTGAAGAGCACGATGCGCGGGAAGCCCTTCCCATTGGGCTGCAGGGCGCGCGTCTTCTGCACGAACTCCACCAGCTTGCGCCGGTAATCGTCGGGCTTGTTCTCGAACGACTCGTTGTATCCGTAGAACGCGAACACCACGTCCGCCTTCACCTCCAGCAGATGCTGCGCAACCCCCGGCATTCCACTCGTGCGCTTGGCCGCGTCCACCGTGTCGCCGCTCACCGCCATGTTGCGGAAACGCACCCCCTTGCCCTGCAACTGGCTCTGGAGCACGGTTTCCAGCCATCCATCGTGCTGCATCCGATCCCCCAGCCCGTTGCCAAGCAGCGCCACCACATCCCCCTGCTGGAAAGCAAAAGGCGCCGGATCCTTGTAACCTGCAGGCACCTCCACATTCGGCAGCGCCGCTTTCGCCTGCTCGGCCTTCTTGGGCTCCTCCTTCTTCTTTTCTTGCCGCTTTGAATCCTTCTTCGGTTCCTCCTTTTTCGGTTCCTCCTTCTTCGATTCCTCCTTTTTTGGTTCGGCCTTCTTCGGTTCCGCTTTCCTGGCAGTCTCGTGATTGGCAGGGATCGGGCTTTCGAAACCATTGTAAGCCGCGGGTTTAATCCCCTTCGCATGCCCCATGTTGCTGAAGGTGTTCGGTTCGTACTTGCCCACAAAACCCACCTCCGAGTCCGGCTGGATCTGGCTCTCAAGCCCCAGCGTCCAGTACACGGCGTTCACCAGCATGCGGCGGTAGCCCGGGTTGAGCAGGTCTTCGGACGCCCCGTAGAGGGAGGTGAACACGCGGCCCTCCCGGCCGTTGGCGCCTTTGTAAGTGCGGGTCCACTCACCCGCCATCGGCTTCTTGGCGGGATCCGCAGGAGCCGTGGCCTCCATGCCATTGAGCGGCTGCGCCATGGTAAGGATGGTCCAATCGGGGGCGGGCTCGGCGTTGTAACCGCCGGCCTGGACATGAACGTCCCGCACGCCACGCAGGATGGGATGCTGGGCCTGCGCGGGCACGATGCTCATCAGGGTGCTCTGCTGATGATTCCTTCCGTAATGCCCCACCCACGTCTGCCCCAGCACCTGGTGGCCGAACCCGTTGCGGTAATCAGCCCCATCGTACTTGAAGTGGTATTTATAAAACGGGTCGTCCTTCTTGGAGTAATTGAACGCGTGCGTGGAGGTGCGCAGGCCCACCACCGGCCCGCCACGCTGCACATACGCATCGATGTGCTTCATCTGCTCGGGTGGCAGCGCAAGAAACCGCGCAAAGATCACCAGACCGTCCGCATCCTTCAACGCCTCAAGCCCGGGGATGTTCGACGCACCCGCCTCGATCTCCCCGTTCTTGTCCAAACCGAAGAGCACGTGGCACTCAAACCCATGGTGCATCGCGAGGATCCGCGCCAGCGCCGGGATCGTCTCCTCCGAGCGGTACTCGTGGTCGCTCGCGAGCAACACGATCTTCTTCCCCTTCACCCCGGCCTTGGAAGGTGCCGCGTAGATCACGGGATTGGCATGGACCACATTCGAAAGCCCACCCACCCAGAAGGCGGCGGCAAGGGACAACAGGAGACGGAGGCTCGTTTTCATAAGCATTAATAGACAGTCAGCAGGGCGTGCGTGGAGGGGGTGAGGCCGTGAGCCAGACAAGGCTCAAGCCGAAGATGACAGGGGGGTGGATTTCTGGGGGGGATGAGAAGGCAGAAGGCTTAACCCGCCCTTCCCGGCCCGGCAAGCCCTCCGGTCTTCGTTCATGGGCGACCCCACGCCAGACTGGTTCTTAGGAACAAACGGCCCCGCAACCCTAGTTGGCGCCGGACTCTCCGCGCCTCCCCGCCTTCCCAGACTTCTTAGCCTCGATCGGCCAAGGATGCACACCGACGCGCTGCGCCCACACACTCCAGAGCGCCGCCATCTCCGCCACGCGTTCGGGATGCTGCGCTGCAAAATCGTGCATCTCCGTGCGGTCGGCCGCCATGTCATAAAGCTCCCACCCCCGGGGATGCATGGAAACGAGCTTCCAATCCCCCACCCGCACAGCCCGGTTACCCTCATGCTCCCAAAACAAAGGCTGCATGCGCCCGAGCGACCGGCCCGCAAGCGCAGGCACCAGGCTCACCCCCTCCATCGGCGCAACCGCGCGCCCGTCCCTCTGCGCGGGATACCGAGCCCCCGCCACTTCCACGCAGGTGGCCATGATGTCGATGAGATGACCGGGCTGCCGCTCAAGCGATCCCGCCCTCGCCGTAGGAATCCCCGCCGGCCAGTGCGCGATGAGCGGTGTGCTGATGCCGCCCTCGTGCTCCCAATGCTTGTACTCGCGGAAGGGAGTGTTGCTCACATTCGCCCAGTCGCGTCCGTAAGCGATGAAGGTATCCGGCGGTCCCGGCATCACGCCAACCCCCTGCCTCACGGGGTACCCATCCCGCGTCTGCTTCGGGATCATGTCGCGTTGCAAGGCCCCTGCTTCCATCGGAGGCAGCGTCGGATGGTCGGCACGCACCGCGGACTGCTTTTGATTCCGCCCCAGCATCTCAGCGCAACCCCCGTTGTCCTGCAGGAAAAAGACGAGCGTGTTCTCCCACTGCCCGCTGCACCTCAGGGCCTCCAGCACGCGGCCGATCCCCTGATCCATCGAGTCAACCATCGCCGCGAACACCTCCATGCAACGCGACTCCCATTCGCGGTTCGCCACGGCTTCCCAATCCCCCGTCTGAGCCGACACCTCCCAACGCGGATCCAACAACCCGAGGCCACGCATCTTCTCCACACGCGCACGCCGCACGGGTTCATATCCCCCATCGTACTTGCCGCGGTACCGCGCGATGTCCGCCTCCTTCGCATGCATCGGCCAATGGGCCGCCGTGTACGCCATGTAGAGCAGGAACGGCCTCTGCGGCGTCCGCACCGCATGCTCTCCAATCCACCGCACCGCATGATCGCTTATCGCATCGGTGTAATAAAATGCCTCCGGTTGATACTCCGGATCCGCATACGGCGAAACGAACGCATTGTCCCGGGCGAGAGTGTTCGGATCGTAAAAGCTCCCCGCCCCGTGGATGGTTCCGTAGAAGCGTTCAAAACCACGCTGCAGCGGCCAGTTACCGCGGTCCGCAGCGTTCTTGGGCGCCGTCTTCGCGGTCACGTGCCACTTACCCACCGCGTACGTTGCGTATCCGGCCGGCCTGAGCACCTCCGCCAGGGTCGCGGCGTGACCGCCGAGCTCACCCGCATAGGCCTCGCCGGCGGTCGCACGGCGGTCCTCCATCATGTGCCCGATCCCGGCTTGGTGGGAGTAAAGGCCCGTCAGTAAGGCGGCACGCGTCGGACAGCACCGCGCCGTGTTGTAAAATTGAGTGAAACGCACACCGCCCGCCGCCAGCGCATCCAGATTCGGCGTCCGGATCTCCCCGCCGAAACAGCCGATATCCGAGTACCCCATGTCGTCCGCCAGGATCACCACGATATTTGGGGGCCGTCCCTCGGCCGCGGCCGGACCAATCACAGCAAACAAAAACAGACAGGAGAACACCGCAGCAGAAAGGCGCAGCATGGGAGCGAAGGTCAGGGGGGAGGAACGGACGCCGCAGCAGATTGCAGCGCACCCGCAACACCATTCGTAGCCAACACACCCCGGCTTCCACAAGCCGTGAGCACTCACCGACAAGCCTCAGTCTTCCACGAGCCCAACAGCGCGGACGGGCGATCCATCATTGCCGGGCACGTTGAGAGGGAAGCCCATGAACGTGAACTGGTCCGGCAAACTTTCCAGATTGGCGAGGGACTGCACGAGCACCATCTCCACACCGGGCGCAAAGAGGATCTCGTGGACCCGCGTCGCTTCGCGGCTGGGAGTGGGCGTGTCCATGGCCAGCATCCGCAGACGACGGGAGGCCAGATACTCAGCCGCCTCTTCCGTGAGCGAGGGGAACTCCACAAAGAAACGGACGGTGCCAAACTCCATCCCCCAACCCGTGGCGATAACGATCTTGGCTTCAGGCTGGAGGATTTCCTCAAAGGGCTTCAGATCCTCGGGCGTAATGTCCGCACGCGCCTCCTTGGGAAGACGCAGGACGTGGGCGGTTCCGTAGAACCAGTCCAAAGGGATCTGATCCACCGACCGGCCATCAGGAATGAAGTGGCTCATCGCGTCCACATGTGTGCCCTGATGCGTGCCGACCGTGATCGACGGCGCTTTGTGGCGCGCAGGCAGAAACTTCGCATGCGACTCTCCTCTCTTCAGATGAGTCCCGCTCAACAGGGACTGGCTTTCGCTCTTGATGGGGTGCGAGAGATCAACAAGTCGCATTCCTTCATCATCGGCCATTTCCCTTCGGACGAAAGGCAAAAAACCATGCCACCGACTCCCACTGCCTCTTAATTTTTCAAACCCGCACGAATCGCACGGCGAGGATGAGGGGAGGCTTGGGTCGGAAACAGGAACGCCAGCGACCAAAATGGATACGGGCAAGCAGCAGGAAGCCCATCAAACGACCGGCACTCCTGATCGGCGCAGGCCATCCACCCCTCCCCGCGCAAGGAACGTCCGGCCAAGGCCGATCGGAAAGACCGCCGAGCATCCCCGGAACAGGATCTCCACACCCATGCACTAGAAAAAACTTCACGCGAACCCGGCGGCCGCTCACCATCCTTCCCAGTCGCCCCCCCTTTCCGTCGGAGCGGAAGCCATTGCGTTTTCCCCGCCCCACGGAGACCGCACAACATCCACCTTTCCCCACAGCCCTCAACCGCCATGCATATCATCCGATATCTCGACTCACAGTCCCGCACCCAGTACGCCTCCGAGCAACCCGACGGCTCGGCGTTGCGCATTGAAGGGGACATCTACGGCAGCTTCACTGTGACCAAGGACGCGGCCGACGTGGCGCAGCTCCTCGCTCCGGTGGCGGCGACCCAGATCCTCTGCATCGGCCTCAACTACAAGCGGCACGCCGAGGAGACGGGTGCGAAGCTGCCCGAACGCCCGGTGCTCTTTGTAAAAGGCAACAACGCGCTCCAACATCCCGGACTGCCGATCCTGCTGCCGCGCCACCTCCGCAGCGACGAGGTGGACTACGAGTGCGAGCTGGCAGTTGTCATCGGCAAACCCTGCAAGAATGTCTCTCCGGAACACGCTCTCGACTATGTGCTGGGCTACACCTGCGCCAACGACGTGTCCGCGCGCGACCACCAGATCAAGCTCGGCGGCGGCCAGTGGTGCCGCGGCAAGTTCTTCGACACCTTCGCACCGCTCGGGCCGCGCCTCGTGACCCCTGCTTCCATCCCCAACCCGAACGCTCTGCGCATCCGCACCGAACTCAATGGCGAGACGGTTCAGGACTCCAACACGAACGACATGGCCTTCGACGTCCGGACCATCATCTCGTACCTGAGCGGAAGCACCACCCTGCTGCCCGGCACCGTGATCCTGACAGGCACGCCGAGCGGAGTCGGCATGGCGGCCAAGCCCGAACCCCGGTGGCTGCGTGCCGGCGATGTGGTCACCATCGACATCGAGGGCATCGGCCGGCTCACCAACCCGGTGGCCGAGGAATAATCCGGCGCGGTCTCCATCAACCCGGCAAAGCCGGGCGTCTGCATCACTGAGCCTCGCGGAATTCCGCGGCCTTGGCGCCGTCGGTGGGATTCCATAAACGCAGCACGCCGTCGTCCCCGCCGGCCAGCACCCTGGCTCCATCAACCGGGACGGCGATGGCGTTCACGAAGTCGCCGTTCTCGGACATGGTCTTCGCCACCGTCCCATCGCGCGCCAGCACGCGCACCTTTCCATCCCCCGAAGCCGCAACGAACTGGTTTCCAGCGCCGAGAAAGCGCACCGCAGTGACCTCCTTGTCCACGCCCTCCACGCTCTTCCTGCGAGTACCCGTGGCGACATCCCATGTCTTCACGGAATTGTCGGCGCCGGCCGTCACGATGGCGCGTCCCTCCGGGCTCCATGCCACGCCCAGCACATGATGCGTGTGCCCCTCGAAGCTCTTCACCACCTTGCCAGACGCCACATCCACGACGCGCGCGGTCTTGTCCGCGCCGCCCGTCACCAGCGCCTTTCCATCCGGCGAAAACGCAAGGCTCAGCACCGTGTCTGAATGCACGCCGGCAATCCGCGCGGGCGCTGCATCCAACGCAGCCGTCTTCCAAAGCACGATCTCCCCCTCGCGCGACGGATCACCTCCGCCAGCCGCGAGCAGGCTGCCATCCGGGCTGAACGCGAGCGTCAGCACACGATCTCGGAGCGGCGTCACCGACTTGCCGTCGCCAAGGGTCCGCGCCAGCTTCCAACGCTCAGCCAGAGGCCAGCGCCATGCAGCGCCATCCTCCACAGCCGCGGCCACCACACCCCCAGCGCACGAGATTCCACGGACAGCACCGCCCTGCTCGCGCCGTTCGCCAAAACTTCCCAACACCGCGCCATTCGTGGCAGAGCACACCTGCACCAAACCGGAACCGTGCCCGACCACCAGAACACCGTCCTTCTCTGAAAAGAGCACCTCCGTAATGGCTGGCGCTGCCGCCGCCGCCTTCTTGCGCGCCTCAAGTTCGGCCGCCGCTGCGGTCTTCACAGCCTCCTGCGCCGCAAGCGCACCCTTGGCTTTCTCAGCCGCTGTCGCCGTCGTCTTCTCCTCCGCCTGCGCGAGTTCGGCCTCGTGGGCCGCGGCAATCCGTCCCTTCTCCGCCGAATCACGCTGCTCGCCCGCCGTGGTATGCCGCTTCGCAGCGGCCTCCTGCTCGTCCTTCGCCGTCTTGAGTGCCGCCGTCCGCTTTGCGATCTCCGCTTCCGCGGCCTTCGCGGCTTCGGCCAGCTTCGCGGGATCAGGCGCGGGAGCAGCAGCAGGAACCGCCGGCTTTGCATCGCCCTCCGGACTCGGCGCCGGTGACGGTGTGCCCGCAGGGGCTGCTGCAGCCGGGGCGGGAGCAGGATCGGACACTGCCTTCAACGCGGCCTCCGCATCAGCCACCTTCTTGTCCGCTGCGGCCAGCTGAGTCTTCGCATCATCGAGCGCCTTCTGCTTCGTCTCGACGTCCTTCGCCTTTGCAGGTGCGGCCTCCGCGGTCTTCTTAACCCGGTCTTTTGCGCCCTGAACGGCCTTGTCAGCCTCGGCCAGCATCTCCTTGCGGTAGGCAACCGTGCCATCCTCCATCTCCAACTTCCGCTGGGCGAGAGCCACCGCCGCGGTCGCCGCAGGATCCCCCTTCACCGAAGCCAGCACCTTGCCTGCGGCATCAAAAAGACGCGCGGTCTGGTCGGCACAACCTGCGAGAATCCTGCTCCCATCAGCATTCACGGACACTGCGGTCACTGCGACGGGTGCCTTGATGCGGACCGCGGGTTCAGCTCCATCGCCATCCCAAACGAAGATCGCTCCGTCCGTGCCACCCGACACGAGGCGCGTCCCTACGCGTGCCAAGGCCAACACCTCGGCGGGATGCCCCTTGCGCTCACGGACCATCGTGCCGGCCGCCACGTCCCATTCGCGCACGACGGCGTCGCCGCCCGCAGCATGCACCGCCTTGCCATCGGCCCGCCATGCGAGCGCCTTTGCCGCGGCGGGCAGTTCGAGGGGCGTTCCAAGCCGTGCCTGCTCGCGGCTCCACACCGCCAGCTTCTTCCCATTCCCAACCACCGCAAGCTGCGCACCCGCGGGATCCCACGCCATCGCAACGACCGGCTCCGTAAACTGGAATACGACGGGAGCCGGAGACTCCTTCCCAAAGGCACGCACGGTCACCGAAGCGCCATCTGCCGTCGCGGTCCACTGACCGTCCTCGGAGAACACAGTGAGCCCCTTGGGAACTCCTGCAACACGCGCGGGCGCGGATGCCTCGCGCTTCCAGAGCTTCAGCTCACGGAAGCCGCCGGAAACCAGCGTGCCACCATCCGGCGAGAACACGAGCGACTGGACCTGGTCCGGATGCGCCTCCGTGCGGAAGACCTCGCGGCCAAGCAGGGTGTCGTAAACGAAGAGGCGGTTGCTTCGCGAGCAGGCGGCGAAACGTCCATCGGGCGAGACGGCCACCGCGAAGATCGAGCGCAGATGCGGCGGAAGCGGCTGCCACTTCAGCTCCCGCACCACGGCGCGGCCGGGCTTCGCTCCCTGATCGATCCAGCGTTTGAGCAGGCCGATCTGCGCCGGGGTGAGGTTCTTCGCCTTCACTTTGTTGTCGCGCGGCGGCATCGCCGCATCCGCGTCGGCGTGGCGTGCAGCCTCGAGCAGCGGACTTTCAGCACCCTTGGCCGGGATGGCAGCTGGTCCGGAATCACCGCCCTTGAGGATGTCGGCGGCGGTCTCGAGATTGAGGCCGCCCTTGTGGGTGGACTTCGAATGGCACGACACGCAGTTGTCGGCAAGGAACGGCGCGATGTCGGCGAGGAAATCCACGGCACGCTCCGGAGGCGGCTCCTGCACAGGGATTGGAGCCCCCTCCACTGCACCGCAACACAGCAGCGCAGCGACTGCGGTGCACGGAAGAAGACGTTTCGTATTCATCACTTGGGAGATTCTCCCGGCACGGCGGGCTTGGCTTCGGGTTTCACTTCGGCTTTGGTGTCCGGCTTGGCTTCAGCCTTGGGCGCCGGCGGACGCACTTCAAAGGATACGGGGGTGGAATACGCCGTGGTGACGACATCGCGTCCGGCGATCTTCGCCTTCCCCGTGGTGGTGAAGTAGACGGTGTGGCGCCCGGCGGGAACCTTGAGCGCACCGAGATCCAGCTTCACCTTCACCTCGCCGGTCTTCGCATCGGCATCCACCTCCTTCACCGTCTCCGCCCCTGCAAACCCGGCGGCCTTGACCTTGAGGACCTCCTTGAAATCGGGCACGCGGGTCAGCTTGACGCCGACCTCCAGGGATCCGCCCACCGTCGCCTCCGGTGCTCCATTCACACTGGCGGCGAGCGTCAGAGGCGCGGGTTCGGCGGCCATTCCGAGCACCAGCCCCTCCCCGCGCGCGAGCCTCTGCGAGGCTGTGTCCAGGTTGGTATCCGCAATGGTCCAGCCAGTCGCCAACACCGACGCAGGCCGCACCAGCTTTCCATCCGCACTCCTGCCCTCAAGCCGCACGACCGCCGATCCCTTCGCAAGACCGGGATCGGCTCGCAGGATCAGCACTCCCTCTGTCTTGCCTGCCGGGATCCGCGTCGGCTCGCAGGCCACGCCCGGCGGAAGTTCGACGGCGCCCAGTTCGATCGCCTCGTTGAACCCGCCGCCACGCAGCGCCACCACGCGAATGCCCACAGTCCCCCCGGCCCGGAGGGTCACTCCGCGAGGCTCCACCTTGCGGTCATTGGCATCCGCAGCAGGAGGATCAAGGGCTGCGACCAGCCGGAAATCAGGACTGTCGCGGCGCAGCACCACGGTGTGGACGGCGGTCGTCCCGGGACGATCTGCGCCTGAAAGATCCGAGACGACGACGCTGTAGCGGCCGTCCTCCTTGATGTCCATGCGCATCGTCGGGTCGTTGTGGAGAAGGTTCAGTTTCGGTCCGCCGATGTTCTGCTCGGGACTGTAGGCCTCGGCGAGATGAGCCCCGGCCTTCTCAAGGCGCAGGAACGCGTTCACGGACGGGAAGCCAAGCCGCTGCGCGAAAACCTCGGCGAACACCACCTCCCCCTTCTTCGCGTCGAACTCGAGGCGCGTACCGCCAAAGCCCTTTTCAAAAAAACCAGAGAACGCACCGGGCACCGGCACGAGCGGCGCGGGCTGATCCTTCGCGGATGCGGCGCCGGCCGTCCCTTGCCCCTGCACCGCCAGCACGGGCGTGTCCACCACCGCGAGCGGCAGACCATTGGAGGCGCCGGAGGGACCGCGCAACCGGTACACGAACACGGGCAGACCTGCCGCGGAAGGCGGGAGAGTGGCGTCTGCACTGCCGCGCAGCGTATCGAGCGGCGGCACCTCCACCTCCACCGCGAGCATCTCCATGGGCTCGCCCTTCCGACCCGCAAAAGCAGGCGCCGGCACGGAACCAGAAAGACCCCGGCCGAAAAGGGTGAGGCGGTTCTTCATCCCCGGTTGCACCGCGGACGGCACCACCGCCTCGAGAATCGGTGATTCGTCCACCAGCAGACGGTAGCCAAACTCGGCCCCGCCGCCGAACTGCAGGTCGTTCAAGACCACCAGATAGGTACCCTCCTTGGGGGCAGTGAAGCTGAGTTGTTCGCGGCGCTCATTGGAGGCAAGCCGGCGGCCGCCCTCACCAAGCACGGAAAACAACGGCACGAGCCGGGAATCAAGTTCGCGAGCCGCGCAGCGCACCGTGACCCTCTGGCCCTGCCGGAGCTTGATGCGGAAGTGATCGCGCGCCGCGGCCACCGTCGCGCCTGAGACCGGGACGCCGAGCGCAATGTCCATGGGCAGCGCGAGCGAGCACTCACCAGTCCTGCGCTGCGCTTGCGATCGGCCGACCATGATCGTACGCGGATTCGAAACGCCGTTCTTGCCGACGGCACGCACGTCATAAAGGCCCTCGGGAACGGAGGGATCCACCTTCACGGTGAACGCCTTGTCCTTCACGAAGGCCGCGGAGATGCCTGGATGCGAGAACCAGAGGCGGTCCACCCCCTCGAGATCGGCTCCGGCCAGCACCAGCGCCTCATCCGGACCGGGGGCGAAGGATGCGCAGGAAAGGGAGTCGATCTTAGCGATCGGCAGGTCGAGGGCGTGCAGCCGGGGCGCCGGAAGCGCAGCCAGCAGAAGAGCGCAGCACATCCACAACGGCATCCATGGAGTGCGGGCGCGCATCCGTGTACAGCAGGGGCTCGGCGAGTGCCTCATCAGTGGTTGAAGAGAAACTCCTTCGAGTTGATGAGCGTCCACACAAGATCCTCATAGGCCTCGCGACGGCCCTTCACCGGATCCACCGGCTGCCCGTCCCCACCCACGCGGGGTTTGCGGAGATGCTTGAGCGCAAGGGTCGATTCCTCGGGCATCGGCGGCCGGCTCAACGCACCGAGGTAGAGTTCCTCCAGCTTACGCTCGTCCGGATCGGATCCCTGTGCGTAACGGGCGGCCGCGCCAGTGTCCGACGCAAGGCGGGTCTGGATGTCCTTCGCGTTGATGAGATGCAGGGCCTGCGCGAGGCTCGCGTCCTGGCTGCGCTCACACTCGCAGGCACTCGAGGATTCGGGCCGCCCGAAGACGGTGAGGAAGTAGCTGCCCGCATTGAAGCTGTTGTCCGGAAGGCTGATGGCGCGCGTGCCCTGCGGAAGCCCCGCGAAGCTCCCTCCCACCATCGTCACACGGCTGATTGCATCGTGCAGCACCTCGGCCGGAAGACGCTTCGGATAATAACGCGAAAAGTTCTGCCGGTCGGCGCTGTTGAAGGCGTTCGGGATCGCACTGCGCTGATAGGTCTCCGAACGCGTGATCTCGCGGATCAACGCCCGCTGATCGAACCCGCTCGCGACAAAGTGCCGCGCGAGCGTGTCGAGAAGTTCGGGATTCGAGGGAGGGTTGGTGTCGCGCATGTCATCCTCCGGCTCCACGATCCCGCGGTTGAAGAAGTGCTTCCAGTAACGATTCACGAGCGCGCGCGCGAAGAAGGGGTTCTCCGGCGAACGCATCCAATCGGCAAGCACCACGCGCGGGTCGACCTCCGGGGCGATGCGCATCTCGCCGGAGCCCAGTGCGGCTGGCTTCACAGGCTGCTTCGTCTTCTTGTTCACGGCCGCGGCCTCACCGCGCTTGTGCATCACAAGGTCGCCCGGCTTGCGGCCCACCTGGGTGAAGAACGCCGAGAAGCGGTAGTAGTCCGCCTGGCTCCACTTCTCAAAGGGATGATGATGGCATTGCGCGCACTGCAGCCGGGTGCCAAGGAAGAGCTGGGCCGTGTCCTCGAGCTGCTGCTGCGGTTCCTTCACCTGCTTGTACCATGCAGCGGGCGGGTTCTCGGCCGGGGTGCCGCTTGCCGCCAGCACCTCGCGCACCATCGCGTCGTACGGCTTGTTGGTGCGGAACGCATCCACCAGCCACTGCGCAAACGCGAAGTTCATCGGCGCGTCCTGCGCTTTTGTGCGCTTGTTGCGCAGCAAGGCGTTCCACTTGCTGGCGAAGTATTCCGCGTGCTCGTCGCTCTCCAGAAGCCTGTCCACAAGCGCATCCCGCTTGTCCGCGCTCTTGTCGACCACGAACGCGGCCACCTCCGCAGCATCGGGCAGGCGCCCCGCGATATCGATGCTGGCCCGGCGCAGGAAGGTCGCGTCGTCGCAGCGGTCCGAGGGCGGCATGCCCATGGCCTTGAGCTTCGCGAACACGGCGCGGTCCACATCGTTGCGAGGTTGCGGCAGGTGGTCGACCGGCGCACCCAGCGGAATCGTGGCACGGAACACGGTCGAGAGACCCTGGTAACGGACCATCACCGCGACATCACCAGGTTGGTCGGCGACAGCCACGTTGCCCTCCTCGTCCACGGTGGCGAGGCTCTTCTCGTTGGGCTCGTAGAGGGCGCTGCGCGTCACGTCCCCGACGCTGCCATCGCTGTAACGAACCAGCACCGCGAGCTGCTGCGATCCCTTGAGCGCCATCACCCGCGCATCCGGAAACACCTCCAGCGACTGCACCTTCGGATCCTCGGGCTTGCCGCAGGGCATCCCCTGCTGGATCCAGCGAAGGACCAGACGGTAGTCGTCCGATGCCGTATCCATGCGCTTTCCACCCCCATGCGGCGAAATCCCCGTGCCCTTGAGCAACAGCAGGCTGTTCTCCGGTGAGGCCGGGAAAAGACGGCGTCCGCGCGCCTCCCGCACCAGATGCTCGTAATCCTCATCCGGCTCAAACCCAAGCAGCGACAGCTTGAATCCATTCTGGCCGCCGGATTTCCCGTGGCATCCGCCCGAGTTGCAGGAGGCCTTCGTGAAAACCGGGACGACGTCGTTGGCAAAATTGATCGGCTTTGCCGCCTGCGCACCCTCGACCCGCACGCGCATTTCGGCCTGCGTCCCACTCGCCTCATGCAGCGCGCGCACCACCGCACTGCCATTCCCGCGCACACTCATCCGCCCCCCTTCATCGATCTGAACGACGCCCGCGGGCTCGATCGTGAATTTCACGGACCGGGTGGCGTCGCGTAGCGCGCCGGTTGGAGCGCGCAGCGCGATGTTCAGCTGCCGCACCGCATCCGCACCCCGAAGAAGCAGCTCCCCGTTCGCGGGCTTCGCCAACTCCGCGAATTCGAACTGCAGCACCCCGGAAGATCCCGCCGCAGCCTGCTCCAACGCAGCCTGCGCAACGCCCGCAGACACAAGGAGGAGGCATGCCGCGGAAGCTTGAAGAGTCCGCGCAAACCAACCCGCCGAACGCCATCCATGAAGTCCATGCCCTCCGTGAATGAGTGGCACGGCGGTTTCTAAAATCGGTAGCTTCAGGCGCATGGGGTGGTGCGGGGGTTGATCTGGTGGGGGACGGATCGTCTAGAGGAGCTCCCTCATCGGCGACCAGCCGTCGACGAGGTACTGCGGGCGGCCGGAAAGATCAGGCAGAGTGGTATTCGCAAGGTCGATCCCGAGCCAGTGGTAAAGCGTCGCGAAAACCTCGCCGAAATGCACCGGACGATCCGTGGGCTCGCCGCCGAGGCGGTCGGTCGCTCCGATCACCTGCCCGGTCTTGAAGCCGCCACCGGCCAGCACCGCGCATCCCACTCGCGGCCAGTGATCGCGCCCAGCGTCCTTGTTAATCTGCGGCGTGCGGCCGAACTCCCCCCACGCCACGACCGCGACATCCTTGTCGAGACCGCGCTCGTGCAGATCCTCCACCAACGCCGTCAGCCCTTGATCAAAAAGCGGCAGGTGCGTGAGCAGCTCCGAGTGGTTCGCGGAATGGAAATCCCAGCGCCCGAAATTCATCGTCACACAACGCGCCCCGGCCTCCACAAGACGGCGCGCGACAAGGAAGTGCTCGTTGTTGCGAGGCGCACCATCGCCGTAGTTTTTGGTGTCGCCCTTGCCATAGCGCTCGCGGGTTTTGGCGCTTTCCTTGGAGACATCGAGGGCTTCGAGCAGTCGGCTGGAGGTCAGCACGTCGAAGGCCTGCTGGTTGAAGGTGTCGAGCCCCGCCATCAGCCCGCTCTGATCCGCATCGCGACGCATTCTGTCAAACGCACCAAGAAGCGCGCGCCGATCGCCAAGACGATCGCTAGAAATCCCGTTGAGCGTCAGATCACCAACCCCCTCCCCGTTCGGTCGAAACGCCGAATAGGCGGGGCCAAGGAAACCGGGATGGCCGGGCGATCCGTACGGGGGGTGACCCGCCTTCGGTGCAAGCCCCACGAAGGGAGGCACCTCACGGGCGCTGCGGGGAACCAGCTTCGTCATCACCGATCCAATCGAAGGCCAGCCTCCGGGCGGCACCGGCACGCCCCTCGCGCTGCGGCCCGTGTAGCACACGTGCGAATCGTGGTCGCCCGTCACCGACCCCCACATCGAGCGGATCGGCACCAGCTTGTCCATGATCCGCGCCGAATGCGGCATGTGCTCGGAAATCTGGATCCCGGGCACCTTGGTGGAGATCGGCTTGTAAGGTCCGCGGTATTCGAGCGGCGCGTCCATCTTCAGGTCGAACATGTCCTGATGAGGCGGCGCGCCCGCCATGTAGATCATGATCACCGATTTCGCGGATCTGCCCACACGCGAAGCCGCCTCCGCCTGCAGCAGCTGCGGCAGACCGATTCCACCCATCGCAAGGCCGCCAATCCGCAGGAAATCGCGGCGCGAAACACCATCGCAAAAAGCGCGTCCTAGATTGCCGGGAATGGTCAGCATGGGGGGGAAGGACGAGAAGCTGTCGGGATCAGACAAGCTCGCGCAACGGGTTGCACCCAGGTTCCACGAGGTACTGGGGCCGGCCGGAGAGGTCGTTGAGAGTCGCCTTTGCAGCGTCGATGCCGAGGTGATGGTAGAGCGTCGAGAACACCTCGCCAAAACGCACCGGCCGCTCATCCGCCTCGCCGCCGAGACGATCTGTGGAGCCGATCACCTGTCCATGACGCAGCGCCCCACCGGCCATCAGCGCGCACGAGACGCGCGGCCAGTGGTCGCGGCCGCCGTTTTTATTGATCACCGGCGTGCGCCCGAACTCGCCCCAAACCACCACCGCCACATCCTTCTCCATGCCGCGGTCGCGCAGATCATCGAGCAGCGCGGTCAGTCCTTGGTCCAGCAACGGAAGATCCTGGCGCAGCGCACCGAAATTGTCGCCGTGATGATCCCAGCGGCTGAACGCCACCGTCACCACCCGGGCACCCGCTTCCACGAGACGACGTGCCGCGAGGAAGTGCGTCATCAGCTTCGGGCCGCCGTCGTCCCGGTTCTTCGCATCCCCCTTGCCGTAGCGCTCCAAGAGCGCGGGGGATTCCTTGGAAACATCGAGCGCATCCAGGAGCTTGCTCGAGGTCAGCACCCCAAACGCCTGCTGGTTGAAGGTGTCGAGCCCTCCCATCAATCCGGATCCGTCCACATCGCGGCGGAATTTGTCGAAGCCTTCAAGAAGCGCACGCCGATCCGCCAACCGATCCAAGGTCACCCCGTTGAGCGTCATGTCCTCCACCCCGCTGCCTTTGTTCGGCTGGAACGGCGCGTGCCGCACACCAAGGAATCCGGGCTCACCGGAACGCGCCCACTCCATGTGCCCCATCTTCGGAGGCAGCCCCACGAAGGCCGGAACCGAAAGGTCCCGCTGCCCTTGAAGACTCGACACCACCGAACCAAACGCAGGCCACCCGCCCGGAGGCTGGTTTTTCTGCGAGCGCCCGGTCAGGCACTGGAAAGCGTCGTGCTGCACATCGCACTCCACCATCGAACGGATCAACGTGCAGCGATCCATCCGCTTTGCCAGAAGCGGAAGATGCTCCGAAATCTGGATCCCGGCCACATTGGTCCCGATCGGGCGGAACTCCCCGCGGATCTCGCCCGGGGCATCCATCTTCAAGTCAAACATGTCCTGATGCGAAGGACCGCCCGGCAGGAAGATCATGATGACGGACTTGGCCGAAGTGGCCGCGCCGCTCAAAGCCTGGGCTGCGAGCACACGAGGAAGGGAAGCACCGCCGAGCGCGAGGCCACCGATGCGGAGGAAATCGCGACGGGAAACACCATCGCAGAACCGGCCGCCTTTGCTGCCAGAGATCGTGATCATGGGGGTGGTTTTCTGGGGAAAATAGAGTTGCCGGAGCCTCATGCCGCCGGGAACCTTTTTCCCCCACAAGAGTCAATCCGCGAGCCCGCCTTCTCTTTGAAGAGAATTCAGACAAAAATCCAACGCTGGAACGCCAGATGCGCCATTGATGGATAGGGACTTACAATCCAAGTCAGCATCCCGCTCGCCAGACACTACTCAAACGGGGCCCTGCGGCCCGTTCACACCCCCACCAATTCGCGCAGCGCCAACCCGGAATCCGTCACCATCCGCGGGCGCCCGAGCGGGTCGATGAACTCGCTGGAAGGAGGAATCCCGAGCAGGTGAAAAATCGTCGCCGCAAGATCCGCCGGCCGCACCGGACGATCCTCGGGAACCCCGCCGATCCGGTCACTGGCACCGATGACCTGCCCGCCCGCAATCCCCGCACCGGCCAGCGCCACGGAGAACACCTGCCCCCAGTGGTCGCGACCCCCCGCCGCGTTGATCTTGGGGGACCGCCCGAACTCTCCAATCACAACCACAAGCGTTTCATCGAGCAGTCCGCGGGCGGCAAGATCCTCGATCAGGGTCGCATAAGTGCGGTCAAACTGGGGGCACAGCACTTCACGAACCCGCTCCGCGTTCTTGGAATGCGTGTCCCAAAGCGGGTTGCCGACCGCGGTGTCGCCGGATTCGCGCGGCCAGTTCAACTGCACCATCCGCACTCCGGCCTCGATCAGACGCCGCGCCAGAAGTGCGCTCTGGCCAAACTTGTGGCGCCCGTACGCCTCGCGCACAGAGGCAGGCTCGCGGTCCATCTCGAACGCCTCGCGACTTTTCGCAGCATGCAGCAATTCAAAAGCCTTCTGCTGGACCCGGCTGAAATCGGCAAGCCCCGCTCCTGAGACACTCTCAGCAAAGTGCCGGTCAAACTGACCAAGCAGATCCGTGCGCTCCTGCAACCGCAGTTCACTCACCTCCGCAGGACGACTCATCCCCTCGATATGCACTTGCGCCTCCCGCGGATCGCACCGCAGCACATGCGGATGCCATGCCGCACCCATGAACCCGCCGTTCTGCCCGGGCCACGTGATGTTCGGGTTGTTGTGGATCGATTCCGGCAGCACCACCGAACCCATGGGCGAAGATACCGACGGCTTCATCGCCCCCACAACGGATGCGATGCTCGGCCAGTCCGACACATCCGGCGGGACGCTCTCCGCCTTCGAAGAATGCCGGTAGCCCGTCAGCATGAAATACCCACCCGCAGAGTGGCTGTTCACCTCGGTAGTCATCGATCGAATCACCGCCATCTGATGCGCCACCCGCGCCGTGTACGGCAACGTCTCGCAGAAATGCACACCCGGGACGGAAGTCGGGATCGATCCGAAGTTGCCTCGGATCTCCACGGGCGCCCCGGGCTTTGGATCAAACGTCTCATGCTGCGGTGGGCCACCGCTCAAAAAAATCAGGATGCACGACTTCGCACGTCCGAAGGATGGCACTGCAGGCCCAGACGCCGACGCGAGAACAGGCGTCCTCAGAAGCGATGAGAGCGAGACGCCCAGCGTGCCAAGCCCACCCACACGCAGCCATTCCCTGCGCGTGAATCCAAGGGATTCCACGGAGTGGCGAATAAGAGAACCTGAACCGGGGGAGTTCACGCAGGCGGCCAAAAGCGGCCACTTCCACTCGAGGCAATCTGCTTCCTCCAGTCAAGCACCGAGACAGGACACGGACTCCGTCCACACCGTCCGCGGCTCCACGCATCCGATCCCCCGTACTCACAATCACGCCAAGGCGACCACCCTCGGCTCCGGCCCCGATTCAGCAGTCATGCACGCGATATCTGAACACGAAATAGCTGTCGGAGACCAGCGGGTCCCCATCGTTGACAAGGAGGAACTGGTGCGGTTGATGAATGGAGACCTGAGCCGTGAGTATCAGGCCATCATCACCTACATTCAGTACGCCGCTTCGGTGACAGGTCCGTACAGGCAGGAACTCAAGGAATTCTTTGAAAAGGAAATTCCAGATGAACTGCGCCATGCTCGGTATCTCGCCGACAAGATCGCCACTTTCGGCGAGGTGCCCACCGTCGAACCAGAAACAGTCCTTCCGGAAACCGAGGCCAGACGCATGCTCGAGAATATCTTCGAAGCCGAGCGGACAGCCCGCAATGCGTTCTCAGCGCGAACCGCCCAGGCCGAGGCTCTGGGCGAAGTGGGCCTGTCCAACCATCTCCAGCAGTTCGCCGACGACGAAGCGCATCACCTGGACGAAACCCTCAAGATGCTGCGCGGGTGGCCGCAGGAGCAGCCGACCATTTTGGAATCAGGGGAACAACTCGTCTGAGGCTGCGCCCATCCGATCTAGGAGCCGCCGGTCGGGCTGGGCTCAGAATGAAAATCTGAGAAATCCGATGTTGCCGGAGGAAGAGGCAGAACCCGGGTCGCCCCGCTCGGGCTCAGCCGAACTTTAGTTGAAGGTGAGGTTCTTCACCCCGGAGGCCGAGGCGGCGTTGAGCACGTCGATGATCCGCTCGTGCCGCGCATCAGGCGCGGGCCGGATGATGACCGGATCCTTGTCACCGAAACTCTCAATGGCATTCTTCAACCAATCGCGCAGGGTGCCAAGCGAACGATCCGCTGGCGCCCCATAATTCTGGCTGTTCATGGAGATGGTACCATCACCGGCGATGTCGATAATGATTGGGGTCACCGCGCTTCCACCCGCGCCCTTGCCAGCGGGGAGGCTCATGTTGAGCTCTTTCTCCACAACCTTGGCGCCAGCGCTAGCCATGAAAAAGATCATCAGCACGAACACCACGTCGATCATCGGGGCTATCTGAAACCCCATGTCTCCATCATCTGATCCAACTGATCCGGCCATAGCGCAGTAAGTGGGTTATTTGCTTTCTTCCTTGTCCACCACGGAGAAGGTGACGTTGCTCACGCCGTTGGCGCCTGCTGCTGAAAGGATGGTACGCAGATACTCATAACGCACCTCTTTGTCCGCCCGGACCAGCACCCGGAACTCCGGGGTTGCGGCGAGTTTGGTCACCAAAATCGGTCCAAGTTGATCCGCTCTCTCAAAAGCCGGCTGCCCATCAATTTCGATCGCCCCCGAGTTGGTGTTGCTGTTCCACAAAACGTTGATCAACAACTGCCCCTCCCCAGCAGCCAATTTCTTCTTCTCCTTCGAATCCTTAGCCACGGGCAACCGAACATTCTCGTTTGTCTGCAGAACTTCAGTCGAACTGATCGACATGAAGAACACCAAGAGCACCAGAAGGATGTCGATCATCGGCGCGATCTGAAACTCCGGATCCTCCTCGGGAGGCAGGCGCGTCTCCGCCTTTTTTCCACCGCCACGACCGTGAGCGCTGCCAGACATACGCCTTGGGAAAGTAACTCAGGAAACTGGCGCCAATCAGGCAGCCCAATCCAACGTGGAACCGCAGTGCGGGCACGGATTCACTCCGGCCTCGACGCCCCCGTTGCAAACGGGACAGGCCGTGCTGAAAGCGACTGACATCTTGCGAGCTCCACCCAGAGGAGCACCGGGGCTGAAATTCTCGCCGATCTTCATCCCGTGAATCTCGTCGTGGTTGATGTCTTCCACCAAAGCACTAACCACGTCGTCAGCGTGCACGATGCACGTCTGAGAGATGTTCCGAAACAGATAGTAGGAAACGAAAGCTGGGATCGCGATCCCAATGCCCGTCGCCGTCGCCAGCAGCACCTCACCGATCTTTCCAGAAAGCGCGCGCGGATCGAAACCCGAACCGGACAACACCGCAAACGCACCCATCATGCCGATAACGGTTCCCAGCAACCCGATCATGGGCGCCACGACCCCGATTACCGAAAGATAGCTGTTCCGGGTACGGAGCAGCGAGGCCTCGCGCAACGCCTGCGTGGTCAGGGCATCCTCCATGGACGTCTTCCCCTGCCCGAGGCGGTAAAGACCGGCCTTGAGAACGTTAGCTACATAATTCTTGTTGGCACCGCAGGTCACCCAAGCCTCCTGATAATTGCCCGAACTGATTTGCTGACGCAGCACATCGATCAGCGCCGGGGGAGCCAGCTTCGAGACCCGCAACTCAATCACGTTCTGGATGATCAAAGTCAGCATGATCATCGAGGTAATCAGAATGACCACCCAAACGGCCACTACACCGGCGCCACCGCTCAGAATCATATGCATGACGCTGTGGGAACCGGCCTCACCTCCGCCCTCTTCCTCAGCAAAACTCAGCACGGGCAGAAAGGTGAGCGCCAGAAACAAAAGCACTAGAGGAAGGGAACGAAACAGGCGGGAAGACTTCATGTGGTCGTTGAGGGTTGAATGATGTTCTTTATGCGAATGGATCAGGATTTCAAAACACCGTTTTTGAAAAAGTCGGGCAAGAGCAAAGATCCAAAATCTTTTTCAGGAAACAATCAAGGAACGGTGACTTTTTTTGCTATTAGCTCGTCCGCCCGCTCCTGAGCTAACGAAGCGGCCGATGCGTCTTGGGGAAACAGCGCCACCGTGCGCAGGTAACTTTCCAAAGCCGCGGAGAGTTCCCCCTCCTTCTCCCGAAGCTGCCCAAGCGCAAGAAACGCCTGCGAATAGATTCCAGCAGCCTCACGGGAAACTGCTTTGTCGGCGAGCGCCTTCTGCGTCACCTCCTCAAGCTTCCCCTTCACTGACGCCCCCTCACCCTTTGCCACCGCAATGCGAGCCATGCCGACCTCGGACTCCAGAGAGCCGCTGCCCGGATAATAAGCCTGCGCTTCCTTGTAAGTGTCCTCAGCACCCTTGAAATCCCCAAGACTGAGATACAAGCCCGCCATGGTGCTCAACGACTGCCGAGCCCATAACACCGGAATGCCCCGGTACTTCTGCGCAACCGGACGAATCAACTGGATGGCCTTCTCGTGCTCCTTCGCCGCGACCAACTTCTGCGCCTGGGCCACCTCCGGAGGCACCGGCATCTCCACCGAGCGCACATTGCGCAGCGGCACACCAATCTGCCCGGTCCCCACGCTCACCATCATCGTCTGCCCCTTCACCTCGAGAATCTTCGCCTCGGTACGCTTCCCGTCGATTGTCGTATAAGCGTCGGCAAACACCCCTTGAACGCCCACAAGGCAAGATACAACGACTCCAAGCAAAGAGCCCCAACTCGGGGTGTTGCTAAAATTAAGTTGTCGCTGGGGGAAAACGGCACGTAGGTTCATGCGCTTTTTCGGGGTGGGACATCCTAAGTCTCGGCCCGACTCAAAAGCAACACCGAAACCTCCGTCCGCCTCACTCCCCATGGTCAACCTCATGCGCAAGTACCAGCAGAGCATCATGCTCCTGGTCACCGCCGTAGTCATCGTTTCTTTTGTCTGGTTCTACAACGGCCAGAAGACGCAACGCAGCGCCGTCGACCGGGTGGCCGGAATCTACGGACAAAATGTCACAATGGCCCAATTTCAGAGGGAGTACCGCAAGTTCAGCTTGGGGCAGTTCCTCGGGATGTTCGACCTCCTCGGCGCTCTCGTCGGCAACGAAGCCCGCACCGAATCGCAGGCCGTCGACAACTACGTATTCAACACCATCATCCTCCGACACGAAGCAGAGGCCCTCGGCATCGCCCCCTCCGACAAGGAGGTTGCCAACGCCATCATGCAGATGCCGAGCTTCCAAACCAACGCCGCCTTCGACAACGCGAAGTACAAGGATTTCCTCGCGCGCATCCTGCCAAGGGGCCTCACCAACGAACAGGTCGAGGAAATCGTCCGGGACGACCTTCGCCTCCAGAAGATCAAGCGCCTCCTAAGCGCCACCATGGGCGCCACCCCCACCGAAGTCCGCAGCCTCTTTGAACGCCAGCATCAGAAAAGCGAGGTCAGCTTCGTGCGATTCAAGACTGAGGACTTCTCCAAGGCAGTCCAGATCAGCGATGCAGACGTGAAAAAACTCTTCGAGGAACGCAAGGCAGGCCTCAACTCCGAGGAACTCCGGAAAGTCAAACTTGTCGCATTCACCTTGGAAAAGCAGGAGAAACCCCTCGCAGGCAAGGAACGCGCCACCGCACTCTCCAAACTCGGCGAACGCGCCCAAGAGTTCACCGTAGCGATGACGGAGAAAGACGCAAAATTCGATGCCGTCGCGGAAAAGTTCGGGGTCAAGGTCACCCAAACCGAATCCTTCGCCGCAGACGCGCTCCCTATGGAGCTGGGCGTTTCCCCGCAGGTCGGTCAGGCTGTCTTCCATCTCACCACCGAGCAACCCCACAGCGATGTGCTCACAGGCGACACCGGGTACTTTGTTGTAGAACTGGCCGGCATCACCCCAGCCAGACCGCTCACCCTGGAGGAAGCCAAACCCAAACTCGAAACACAACTGCGCGACGAACGCACCCGCGAGTCCCTCGAACTCAAGGTCAACGGGACGCGCGCCAAACTCGCCGAATCCCTCAAGGCGGGAAAACCCTTTGCTGAAGCTGTCGAAGCTGCAGGTCTCAAAGCAGAATCCCTCCCGGCATTCTCCATGGCGGAACCGCCCAAGTCCGAGGCACCCGAAGTGAGGATGGTCGCCGGACGCTCATTCGACCTGAAGGAAGGCGAACTCAGCGAGCCCATCCCCCTCAGCGATGGAAGCGCCCTTGTTTGCGTTCAGAAACGCTTGCCGATCGACGAACAGAAGCTCGAACAGGAAAAGACCGGCCTCTCAGAGAACATCATCCGCGGCAAGCAGTCCGCCGCACTCGAACTCTGGATCAAGGAACGCCGCGGCCTCGCCAAGGTGGACTCCGGCCGGAGCTGAGTCACACCGCCCATGACACTGCCTGCTGACGTCGAGGCGTTGTTCGACGCGGCCAACGACGACCTCGCGCTCGGCGAACTAGACGCCGCCGCCCTGAAGTACGCCCGCTGCACGGAACTCGCACCCGACTTCTTCGACGCCTGGCACGCCCTCGGCATGGCGCTCATGAAGCTCGGACGTTTTCCAGAGGCCATCACCGCCGGCCTGCGCACCGTCGAACTCAGCCCCAACGACCAGCTCGCATGGTCCAGCCTCTCGCTCTTCTACGTCCGCAACCAGCAGATCCGCGAGGCGGAGGCTGCCGGCGCAAAAGCCAAAATCCTCGGATGGGGCGGAAAAATCAAAAAGCCCACCGACCAACCTAAGGACCTGCCGCCACCGAGCAACGGCATTGCCTAATTCATTAGCGCCACACAACTTCTGCACTCCCATGGCCGAAACCTTCTTCATCACCACGGCGATCGACTACACCAACGGCGCGCCGCACATCGGCCATGCCTACGAAAAGGTGCTGGCCGACGTCCTCGCTCGCTACCACAGACTCACGGGCGAGGAGGTCTTCTTCCTCACCGGTGTCGACCAGCACGGCCAGAAGGTCCAGCAGAGCGCAGAAAAGCAGGCTGTCGCGCCCCAGACCTTCGTCGACGGCGTCACTGAAAAATTCGTCGCACTCTGGGAAAAGCTCGGCGTCCAGTATGACCGCTGGGCCGCCACCACCAATCCCCTCCACAAGGAGTGCGTCCGCAACATTCTGCAGCGCTTGATGGACGAAGGCCATCTCTACAAAGCCACGCGCGCAGGCCACTACAGCGTCCGTCAGGAGCAGTTTCTCACTGACAAGGAGCGCGGCGAAGACGGCCAGTTCGGCCCCGAATGGGGGGAGGTCGTCTTCCTTGAGGAGGAAAATTACCTCTTCCGCCTCGCAGAACACCGCGACTGGCTGCTCAACCTCCTCGACCAGCGGCCCCACCTCATCCAGCCGGACTTCCGCCGCGCAGAACTACGCAACGCCGTCGAAAAGCTCAGCGGCGACCTCACCATCTCACGCCCCAAGTCCCGCCTCACCTGGGGCATCGAATTCCCCTTCGACGCCGACTTCGTCACCTACGTCTGGTTCGACGCATTGGTGAACTACATCAGCTTCGCACCCGGCTATAACCCGGCTCCTCAGGCGCAACTCAGCGAGTTTGAACGCTGGTGGCCCGCCCTCCACGTCATCGGCAAGGACATCCTCATCCCCGCCCACGGCGTCTACTGGCTCATCATGCTCAAGGCTCTCGGGTTCCCAGACGCCGCGATGCCCACCCTCCTCGTCCACGGCTGGTGGAATATCGCAGGCGCCAAGATGAGCAAGAGCCTCGGCAACAGCGTCGATCCCAGCATCCTCGCCGACCAGTACGGATCCGAAGCCCTGCGCTACTACCTCATGAGCGACATCGCCACCGGCCGCGATGCCGACTTCAACGAGGAACGCCTCATCCAGCGCTTCAATGCAGACCTCGCCAACAGCCTCGGCAACTTGCTCAACCGCTCGCTCAACATGGCCCACAAGTACCGTCACGGCGCACTCCGGGCCACCACCTCCACCGAGCTCCTCACCCTCACCCGCGACGCACTCTCCATCGACCGCGTCGCCCCCGAGTACCGCGCACACTTCGACCAGCACGCCGTCCACGCCGCACTCGAACGCGTGTTCGCCCTCGTCACCGCCTGCAACCAGTTCATCGACACCCAGAAGCCATGGACCGTCGCCAAGCACCCGGAACTCGCAGACCGCCTCGACGCCATCCTCTACCTCCTCGCTGAAGCCCTCCGCATCAGCGCCATCCTCCTCTCCCCCGTCCTCCCTTCTGCCGCGCGCGGCATCTTCGACCAGCTCGGCCTCCAAGGCCCCCTGCGCATCGAGGACGCACACTGGGGCGTACTCCCCGACGGCCACACACTCAGCCGCCCCGTCCCGCTCTTCCCTCGCATCGAACCTCAGGAACCCACCACCAAGGCCTGAACGGCCCCGATCACGCGGAGCGATGCGGCTCCGTAAACCTGCGGTGCTTCTCCACTCCGGCCTCCAGCCGCTCCCTCAGTCTGCCAAGCGGATCGGACGGACCCGCGACGGCTGCTGCACAACACAGCCGCCACATCGCCTCGACATCACTCACCGCCACGTACTCGGGTTCGATCCGGTCCGCCTCGCCACAGTTGTGATAGTTGCCCAGCGCAACGCACAGCGCAGCCGTCGTGTATCCATAAAGCTGGTAGGCGCTCGCCTCGCATGTGCCACCACTCATCAACGCCCGCTGGAATGTGATTCCCTCCCGCTGCGCGCACTCCACCAGCGCCGCCGTGCTCTCCGAATCGAAAATGGAAGTCCGGTCCCCCACCCGCACAATCACCCCGGCCCCCATCGTGCAGGCACCACCCCGCTCCGAACTGGTTTCCAGAGAGACAAAGCGCACCGCTTTGGGAATACGCCCCGACCTCGCCAGCTCGATGGCCCCCACAAACCCGACCTCCTCAGCCCTGGTGAACACCCCGTACACACTCGCCTGGGCGCCCGTGCGCTCCAACTCCTGCATCATCCCCACGATCACCGCGCACCCGATCAAGTCGTCGCACGCCCGCGAATACACGCGCCCGTCGCGCAATTCACACGCCGGCAGCGCCCACATCGCAAACTCCCCGAACTCCTCCACAGCAGGACCCGCCGCACGATAACTCTCCGGCACACCACCCAAGAAAACCCGCTCACCGCCACCAGGATCATTCACGTACCCTGGATGGTCCATGTGGGCCGCAAACGCCCACCGCGCCCTGAGCCGCCCCCGCTTGTAATGCGCGATCAAGTTGCCGAAGTCATCCTGCACCAGCTCCACATGCGGCAACCCCTCGAGTTCACGCCGGACCTGGGCACGCACCGCCTCCTCGTGAAACGGGGCGGTGGGCTGCGCAAGCAATCGCTGAACAACTTGGGTGAGAGACATCGCGAAGCGGTATCCTACAAAGCCGTAGCTTTCGGGCAAGCGACGGTGGAATACTCCCCCCTCTCGCGCTATGCGCCTTTGGAAAAAAATCCGTCACCACTTTGAATCCCTAGCCTGCAGGACGCTCGCACGCAGCATCCCCATGCTCTCCCGCCAGCGGTGCATCAGCCTCGCCCACCTTCTCGGCACCCTCGCATTCCACATCGACCGCCGGGGCCGCAAAGTCGCGATCGACAATATCGCATGCGCTTTCGGGGACAGGCACTCCCCCGGGGAACGCATCCGCATCGCGCATGCATCCTACCGCAACTTCGCGCGCACCATGCTCGACCTGTTCTGGGCGCGCAGGCTCACCACGGAAAACTTCAGCGACTGGATCCGCCTCGAAGGCTTCGACGAACTGCGATCGACCCTCTCCCAAACCAACCGTTCCTGCGTGCTCATGTGCGTGCATCAGGGCAACTGGGAATGGGCCAACCTCGGCACGGGCTTCTTCGGCGTCCACACCCTCACCCTCGCCGAGAATTTCAAAAACCCGAGCCTCACGAGTGTTTTCTCCACCGCCAGGGAACATTCCGGCATGAAGATCATCGCGCAGGAAAACTCGATGCTCAGGATGCTGCGGGCGGCCCTGCGCGGACAGGCACTCGGCATGCTCGTCGACCTCACCCTGCCACCCACCCAAGCCGCCACCATCATCGAGGCCTTCGGCATGGAAATTTGCGTGCCCATCCTCCATGCCGTCCTCGCCCAACGCGCAAACACCGCCCTCGTCCCGGTACTCACCGAACCCCTTCCCAACGGCCAGTGCAGGGTCAAAGCTCTCGCTCCCGTCAGCTTTCCATCGGACGCCAGCCCGCGGGAAATCGCCCAGCGCTGCTGGAATCAATTCGAGCCGTTTCTCCATGCCAGACCCGAGCTCTACCTTTGGGCCTACAAACATTTCCGCTACAGGCCCCGCGACACCGCGCGCAGGTTTCCCGCGTACTCGAATGAATCCATCCTCTTCGAGCACCTCAGAGCCTCCTCCGTGGAACAGCACCCGACCCGTTGACTTTCTCCGGCCAACGGTATCCCATCCCCGCCGTGCGCCCCACCGCCCTCCTCTGGCTGAACGCCGCCCTCATGACCCTGCTCTGCTCAGGCTGCGTAGAGGACCATTACGGAGCGCCGCGACACTACGGCAGGAGGCTACCGGTCTATTACGGCAGCCCCGCCGTCGAGACCGTCTACTACCAACCAACCACCTCTTACCGCCGCAGCTACCGCGAGACGCCCCCGCCGATCTACTCACACGGCTACACCACCCACCAGCGCCCCTACTGCCCACCCCCTCCCACCCAAGTCCGCCTTCAATACACTTCGGACGACTCCAAATACAGAGGCGACGACAACAAGAAGAAAAGAAAGCACCAGCACTAATCCCCACTCTCCTTCACCCACCCTCCCACACCACTATGAAACGCATCCTCCTGCTCATCGGTTGCGCCGCTCTGCTCGGCGCCTGCGCCACGGCCCCCAAGACCGGCTCCAAGACCTCCTACAAAGTCACGGCCTACAAACCCAAGGACCCCGCCAGCGTCCGCATCAAGGTCTCCACAAGCACCCAAAACATCTACGTCATGGAAGGCGACCGCCTGCTCATGGCCGTCCAAGGCTGCGTCGGCGCCAACAACGCCACACCCCTCGGCAACTTCTCCATTCTCGATAAAATCAAAAAGAAACGCCGCATCAGCAATCCGGACGCAGGATATCCTATGGCATACTGGTGCGAGTTCCAGTCCGCCTACGGTTTCCACGAGGGCTTCGTCCATCCCGCTCCCCGCACCCATGGGTGCATCCGCCTGCACCGCGAAGCCGCCGCACGCCTCTACGAACTCGTGCGCGTCGGAACCCCCGTCAACATCGCGCGCTCCCAACCCGAAGACGCTAAGTACGGCGCCTCCGTCCGCAAACTCGACGAAAGCCAGCTGCCCGACCCCCCTCGCGAACTGCTCCTTTCCGAACGCTGGTTCCAAGACCCGGCAGGCCCGCTCCTCCAGGAGCAATAGCCGCCCTCGGGAACCCCGCCGCACCGCCGTTCCCCCGCCCACTCGCGCTCCGCGCATGACTGCATCCTCATGACCACACAGGCGACGCCTTCTCCCCGCATCAATCTCCGCACCCCGGATGTGATGTCGGCCGTTCAGGCACAGGTCGAAAGCCACTACCGAAGCGAAGTTGTCGAAAAACTCCGTCTCAGCGGAGGCACTCTCCGACGCGGCGGCCTCACCGTCCGACTCGCGAAGGAGTTCGGCTTCTGCTACGGAGTGGAACGGGCGATCGACCTCGCCTATGCGGCAGCGCGGGTCTTCCAAGGGCGCAGGCTCTTCATCCTCGGCGAGATCATCCACAATCCGGAGGTCAACGAGCAGATCAGCGCGCTCGGCATCCGCAACCTCATTGGCGACCACAGGCAGGCAGCCGTCGAAGACCTCACCGCTGCGGACGTCGTGATCGTCCCCGCCTTCGGCACGGATGTGCAGACGCTCGCAACCGTCCGCACAAAGGGCTGCCAGATTGTCGACACCACCTGCGGCGATGTGATGAGCGTATGGAAACGCGTCAGACAGAATGCCTCCGACGAGGTCACATCCATCATCCACGGCAAGGCCGAGCACGAAGAGACCAAGGCCACCGCCAGCCGCGCCATCCTCGATGGAAAGGGGCACTACCTCATTGTCCTCACACTCGCCGACACCGACTACGTCTGCGACTACCTCCGCAGAGGCGGCAGCCGCGAGGAATTCCTCGCACGCTTTCAGGGCGCACACAGCCCCGGCTTCGATCCGGAAAAGCACCTCGCCCGCATCGGCGTCGCCAACCAGACCACGATGATGCGCGGCGAAACCGAGGAGGTCCAGCGACGCCTCCAAGCCGCCATCACCGACCGCGACCACGCTGCCGAAACCGCCAACACCGGCAACTTCCGCTTCTTCGACACCATCTGCGGCGCCACCCAGGAACGCCAGGACGCCCTGCGCGACATGCTTCAGGAGAACCTCGACCTCCTCCTCGTCGTTGGCGGCTACAACAGCTCCAACACCTCGCACCTCGCAGAAATGGGCGAGGCTAAGCTTCCCACCTACTTCATCCGAAACGGCTCCCGCCTCGAATCCTGCGACCGCATCGTCCACTTCGACCTCCACGCAAAGCAGGAGATCGCCTCCGCCTCATGGCTCAAGCCCGCCCCTCTCACGGTGGGCATCACCGCCGGAGCGAGTTGCCCGAACAACCTCATCGAGGAAGTCATCCTCCGCCTCTTCCACCTCCACGGCATCGGCCGGGAGCAGATCCTCGCAAGCTAACTCCTCCCCACGCGCCGCAGGAAATCCCCCAGCCTGCGCCGGACCGCCTCGTAGCCAAGCTGCCCGCGAGCCCGCTCCATTGCACGGTCCACCATCTCCATCGAGTCGTAGGGATGCTCGAGAAAGCGCGCCGCCATGTCAGAAAGCTGCTCGAACGTGCGCCCGTGTCCGCACCATTCCCCAAACGCGATCCTCTCCACCGCCCCGTCGCCACCGATACACGGCACCCGGCATAGCAGCGCATCGCCAGCCACCTGCCCCGGCACCGCGCTGGCGTCGAGTTGGAACACCAGCTTGTGCTTGGCCATGATGCGCAGATAAGCCGGATACGGCCGCCTGCCCTCCACCACGCGCAGCAACCCCTCAGGATACTCAAGACCAGCGAGCCTCCGTCGGCCGCTCCACCCATCCACATTGAACACCGTCACTGGCTCGTACATCGCCTCCGCCAGCGGCCGCAGCATCAGCAGCGCGGCAAGATGATTGCGCGATGGCACGTCCCATTCCCGCGTCCCCAGCAAAATCCCGGACCGCTCTTCCAAAGGCACCGAAAAATTCCAGCGCTCATCCTCCAGAGGGTAAGGCGTCGGGATCATCTCCACACTCCGCGCACCCAGCGCGTGCAGCCACTGCACCGCGTCCGACGTTGCCGCCAGCGCTCCATCCGCGCGCCTGCAGATCTCGCGCACCAGCTTCAGCCTCGAGGAACTGTCCATCAGCGACGCAATCTGCGCAGCCCCAGTCTCCTTGAAACTCACCAACACCGTTTTCCCGGCCCGCCTCAACTCGATCAGCGCCTGTCGCGCTGCCTTCAGGTCCCGCCGGATCAGCACCAACACATTCCCCGTGTCCGAAGGAATCCGGTCATCCCTCCGATGAAAGCTCCCGCCGGTGCATGCCGCGAACCCGTGGAAGTTCACCGGTGCGTGGTCCTTCTCCGAAGGTGCGCCGGCAAAGTCGGGAAAGGCCAGTTCAGGATCGTTGCCACCGGGATTGAGCACTGCGAGTTTCATCGCTGCACACTATGGGGCCCTCCCCCCGGGCCCCGGCAACCGCAGAAATTCCCCCGCCTCAACTCCCTGATGCGACAGGCTCCAAATCCACCTTCCGCCGATAGGCCTGCACCGTCCCGTCCCTGTCTGAGAAGTACACCTGCTTCAGATCGCTGATGCGCACAAGGATCCACGGGGTCAGCAGGTTGTCGCCGTTCTTTGTGAACACAAGGTCGTCCGCCAGATAGACGCAGGAATGCAGCGCACCACCAGTCTGCGCCTCCACAAACATCAACACATCGCCGAAACGCCACGCCCCCTCCACCCGCACATAGCTCTCCAGCACCTTGCTCGTGGCCATCCGCGTGTCCCGGTAAAGATCCTGCGGCACCGCACTGAAAAAGTTCAGCGACGTCCAGTGGCAGTCCGGCAGACGCCCACCCGCCGCAGTGCCCAGCGTCGGAAAGCTGTAGAGCAGCTTGCGCCCACCCGCCGGCATCAGGTGTGACACATCCAACTCCACCGCCTCCGACTCCAAAAACGAGTCCAGCAGCGGCAGCGATTCCCTGAAATGAAACTGGTTGCTCCAATACTCCCGCAACGCCGCATGGTCCGCACCCGCGTCCACACGCAAACGCGCAATCAGCGCACGCGTCCGCGAGCACAGCCTGAAAAGCTGCCGCGCCTCCGAATCCGACTCCGCATACCCCAGCAGCGCCGACACATCACTGAAGGCCAACCCATCCCCCCTCGGATAACACAGCCGACGGATCTTCTCCTCCAACTCCGGACGCACACCGCTGTTGCGAAACCACTCCCCCACATCTCCCGAGGAAATGAACACAGGATCTTTATGATAAGTATTCCGCTCCGACTTCGCCAACTCCCGGTAGATCACCGCGCGCTCCTCCGGCGTGATCGACTCCAACTCCGCCACCGGAACAGAAACAACCAGCGCCCCTTCGTCAGCACGCATGTTCTCCGGTGCACCAAGCTTCGCCACCGCCTCACCACCGAGCCCTGCCTTCACCAGCAGCGCCCGGAAACCCACCTCGCTGAACCCCTCCAACACCCAATACGTCGCCGTGTTCGGCATCGGGAACTGCTCGAGCAACTCGGCTGGGGCCTCAAGGTAAACCGACGAACACACCACCCGCCCCCACGGCCCCGGATTCAACACGACCTCCCCCTCGTGAAGCCCCCCCTCACGCCCACTCGAACGGGCGCCATTCACCCCACCCAGCAACCTTAGTCCGAATAATGCACAGAGGCCGCCAGCCAGCAGCACGATGAACACAATGTTCATCATCCTTCTTCGCCAAAGCACTCTGGAAGCGGTACTTACCATTAGAAAAAAGCGCGCAGGATAACGCCTCCGCCCCAACTTGCAATGGATACTTACAGGAAAGAAAGCCCGCCAACCCGCACCATCACCCCCCCCGCCCATTGCGCAGAAACCGTCCAAAAAACCTCCCAATCGGAGATCCACCCGGCCGCGTCCCCCCCCCCGCCGACCTTCCCCTGTCCTCCCCTCCAACACCCACCGTTCTCTGGGGTGCCGGCCGCGAAGGTCGCTGCGCAGGGATGATCGGCGGTTCCTCGAACGGCGTGGAAACCGTCGGCCGCGGAGATCGCTGTCCAGGGATGATCGGCGTCGCCTCCAGAGGAGCCGATACCGCCGGCCGCGCAGGCCGCTGCTCGGGGATGACCGGCGGCACATCACGTGGAGTAGAAACCTGCATCTGAGCCGGCACGATCGGCAGCCCATCATGCGCCAACACGCTGCCACCCGATGCACTCACCATAAGCTGCCCCAGCTTGCGCCCCCCCTCATCCATGCACGCCACCAACCACACCGGCACCGCCCGCTCGCCGTCCTTGGCGAGGTCGAAGTGCAGGCGCCTCACTGGGACGTCGTTGCACATCGCATAGGCCCGCGCGATGCGCGCAACCTTATCGGAATCCACGCGCAGCGTCTCCTGCCCGAGGATCTGCTCAGGCAGCAGCTTCGTCGCAAACTGCGAAATCTCACGCACCGCACCAATCTCCCCCCCCACCACCGCATACTCACGCACGCCACTCTCCGCAGCCGGATCGTACACGAGCACATACCATCGGTCCGGCTGCAGCGCTCCGTCGCGCCCCACCACGCGGACCACGCGCGCCGCATCCTGCTTGGGCAGAAGCCGGACCGCCTGAAACGCACTCACCACCTCCTCCGCGAAACACGGGGATACCGCCATCCACAAAGAAAGAAGCAGAAGCGCACGTTTCACTCACCCACCTTCCGACCATGGCACGCCACCACGCCACCTGAGTGGGACATGGGAACCACGCCCCACCCCGGCAAACTGCCCCCAAGGCGGGAGTCTGGTCTTCCGAACCCGCCTAACGCCTGGCCGCCAGATCCTTGTGGAACTCCTGGACCGTCTTCACGCTGAGCCCGTGCTCGCGCAGCGCGCGGATGCCCTCCGCACTGGCTCTCGCAGCCCGCAGGGTCGTCATGATCGGCAGCCGGTTGGCGGCCGCCGTACTGCGAATCTTCACCTCGTCCACGCGCGGATTCTTCCCCGCAGGCGTGTTGATGATGAGGCTGAGCTCCCCGTTCTTGATCATGTCCAGCGCGTTGGGCCGCCCCTCGGCAAGCTTGAAGAGCTTGATCGAATCCACCCCGCCCTCCTTCAGGGCCTGCGCCGTGCCGCTCGTCGCAAACAACCGGAACCCGAGCTCCGCCAGCTGCCTCGCGATCCCCACGATGTGCGGCTTGTCACTGTCCTTCACACTCAAAAACACGTTGCCCCCGGTGGGTAGCGGCGGCTGGGCCGCCATCTGCGCCTTCGCATAAGCGAGCCCCATGCTGGCATCCACGCCCATCACCTCGCCCGTGCTCTTCATCTCCGGCCCCAGCACAATGTCGATGCCCGGGAACCGCACAAACGGGAACACCGCCTCCTTCACCGAGTAATACCCGGGTGTGACCTCCTCGGTGAACCCCAACTCCTTGAGGCTGTGCCCCGCCATGACCTTCGCCGCGAGCTTTGCCAGCGGCACGCCGATCGCCTTGCTCACAAAGGGCACGGTCCGGCTCGCACGCGGGTTGACCTCCAACACGTAAAGCTGCTCGTCCTTCACCGCAAACTGCACGTTCATCAGCCCCTTCACCTTCAACTCCCGCGCCATCGCCTTCGTCGCACGGCTGATCTCCCCACGCACCGCCTCGCTCAGCGAGAACGACGGAATCACGCACGCACTGTCGCCACTGTGGATCCCTGCCTGCTCGATGTGCTCCATGATCGCACCCAGCACCACCGTCTCCCCGTCGCAGATGCAGTCCACGTCCACCTCCGTCGCGTCCTCGAGAAAATGATCCACCAGCACCGGACGTTCCGGACTGGCCTCCACCGCCGTGCGGATGTACCGGCGCAGGTCGGCCTCGTTGTGCACCAGCTCCATCGCCCGCCCACCCAGCACGAACGAGGGACGCACCAGCACCGGATAACCAATCCGCGCCGCCACAGCCACCGCCTCGTCCTCGTTGGTCGCCGTGCCACCAGGCGTCTGCCGGATGCTGAGCTTGTCGAGCATCGCCGAGAACAGCTTGCGGTCCTCCGCGATCTCAATGCTCTGAGGCGATGTACCGATGATCGGCACCCCCGCTGCCTGCAGCCCCGCGGCAAGGTTCAGCGGCGTCTGCCCTCCAAACTGCACGATCACCCCGTGCAGGTTCTCGCTCTCCTGCTCGCAGATGTTCAGCACGTCCTCCAAAGTCAGTGGCTCGAAATAGAGCTTGTCGCTCGTGTCGTAATCCGTCGAAACCGTCTCAGGATTCGAGTTCACCATGATGGTCTCAAACCCCAGCTCCTTGAGCGCAAACGCCGCGTGCACGCAGCAGTAGTCGAACTCAATCCCCTGCCCGATCCGGTTCGGCCCGCCGCCCAAAATGATCACCTTCCGCCGACCCGTCTCACGCCGCTCGTTCTCATCACCGTACGTCGAATAATAATACGGCGTGTACGCCTCGAACTCCGCAGCACAGGTGTCCACCAGACGATAGGTGGGCACCACCCCAGCCGCCTTGCGCGCCGCGCGCACTTTCTCAAGGGAAACACCCGCCGCCACCGCCAGCTGCACATCGGAAAAACCCATCTTCTTCGCACGCCGCAGCGCCGCGGGATCCTCAAGCACAGACCGTTCCCCACCACCGGGCGCCAGCAGCCCGCTGTCCATCGAACGGCTCGCACCGGGCATCTGAAGGCGCACCTCTTCCTCCACAATCTGACGCAGATGCTCAAGGAACCACCGGTCGATCTTCGTCAGCTCAAAAATCTCCTCCACTCCCAAACCCGCCAGCAGAGCATCGCGCAGGAAAAAGATCCGCTCCGCATTCGGAACCGCGAGCCTGCCCTTGATGAGCTCCAGATCAAAGACGTCCTCCGCCTTGTAATGTCCGGCCGCCTCGGCCCGGCTTAAGGGCCCAGTCCAGGAAGGCAGCGTCCTGCCATCCCCGCCCAATCCGAAGCGCTTGATCTCCAAGGAACGCAGCGCCTTCTGCATGGCCTCCTTGAAGGTCCGCCCGATGGACATCGCCTCGCCCACGCTCTTCATCTGCGTGGTCAGCGTCGCATCGGCCTGCGGGAATTTCTCAAATGTGAACCGCGGCACCTTCACCACCACGTAGTCGATCGTCGGCTCAAAGCTCGCGGGCGTCTCGCGCGTGATGTCGTTGCGCACCTCGTCCAGCGTGTAACCCACCGCCAGCTTCGCCGCGATCTTCGCAATCGGGAACCCCGTCGCCTTCGACGCCAGCGCCGAACTGCGCGAAACCCGCGGGTTCATCTCAATCACAATCATCCGCCCGTTGTCCGGGTTCACCGCAAACTGGATGTTGGAACCGCCCGTCTCCACGCCAATCTCACGGATCACCGCGAAGGAGGCATCGCGCATCATCTGGTACTCCCGGTCGGTCAGCGTCTGCGCGGGCGCCACGGTGATCGAATCGCCCGTGTGCACCCCCATCGGATCCAGATTCTCGATCGAACACACGATGACACAGTTGTCGTTGCGATCGCGCATCACCTCCATCTCGAACTCCTTCCAACCAAGGAGCGACTCCTCAATCAGCACCTCCGACACCGGCGAAAGATCCAGACCACGCGCCACGATCACCTCAAACTCCTCCCGATTGTATGCGATGCCACCGCCCGAACCCCCGAGCGTGAACGCCGGCCGGATGATGAGCGGCATCGTCCCGATCTTCTGCGCCACCACCCGCGCCTCCTCCATCGCGTGGGCGGTCCCCGAGGTGGGCATGTCGAGGCCGATCTTCAACATCGCATCCTTGAAGGCCTGCCGATCCTCCCCCTTGTGAATCGCCTCCGCATTGGCACCAATCATCTTCACCCCGTGCTTCGCAAGCACACCGCTCTCGTACAGCTTCATCGCGCAGTTGAGCGCCGTCTGCCCACCAAGCGTCGGCAGCAACGCGTCGGGCTTCTCCCGCTCAATGATCTTCTCCACCACCTCCGGCGTGATCGGCTCAATGTACGTGCGGTCCGCAAACTCCGGATCCGTCATGATCGTGGCCGGATTCGAATTCACCAGAATCACGCTGTACCCCTCCTCCTTCAACGCCTTGCAAGCCTGCACCCCAGAGTAGTCAAATTCACAACCCTGCCCAATCACGATGGGACCCGAACCAATCAGGAGAATTCTGCGAAGCGAGGTGTCTTTAGGCATTGGAAAACGGGGTGGCGCCGCTGGGCCTCCCACGGGGACGGGGCTGCCTTCTGCGGCAAAAGTGCGCAGGTTCTAGCAGACCCCCTCGGCCGCGGCAATTACTCGTCCGCAGAAAACAGGGTTTTTTAACCCAACACACCCCGCACCCGGGACGCCCTCCGCAAGCCCCATGGACCGAGCTACTTGGAATCCTGCGTCTTCTCTTCCCTTCCGCCGGTCACCAAATTCAGCAGCTGTCGGAACTGGCCGGCGGAGAGCCGCCGCAGATCCTTGCTCTGCTCCTCGCTGGGCTTCCACGTATCCGCGCCGAGGGGGGCGAAGTACCGCACCGAATCAATGCGCACCACCACCTCCCAGTCCGGCTGCCGCACCCGAATGCGCATCGGAACGGCATCCTCGCCGGCCCAGACCCGCGCTTTCCAACCCGACCCCTTCAGAATCTTGACCAGTTCAGGCATCATCTCCACATCGATCACCCGGCACGCCACGCCATCCAGCGTCTCCGAGTCCAGCTCCTGCACTTGAAAAAGGGCGGGCAAAAAAACCAGCTGGAGCTCCGAAAGCGGCAGCTCCATGGCCTTCACACGCGCATTCGGATCCACCTTCCCCAGCCTGCCCGCGGCCTCCGCCGACGCCAGCACGGCATCCAGCTTGCTGCCCGGCGACACCCAGAACTCCTGTCCGTCCCGGCAAATAGTCACCTCCTGCCCCATCACAGGCCCGCTCAACAGCACCTTGTCGGGAGCCGCCAGCTTCACGCTCGCCCTCGACCCAGCTAATTCCGCGGGCAGACCGGTCATCGACTCCAGCCGCAGCTCCAGCTGCAGAGTCCGATCGGTCAAGGAACTCTTCTTGGCAAAAACCTTCGTGAACGGCGTCAGAATACCGGCAAAAAGGCCGTTCTTACCACCGGGCTTGGCACCCGATGCCAGCGCCACGCCCAACCCCAAAAACAGCACCACCAAAATTTTCAGGCGGAATATCACACGCACAGCAGCACCCAAGGCGGATTTCTGCCCGATGGCAACGGTTTTTCGGTCCGTTGAATTCCTCTCCCCTCCAAAGCTTTCCCTTTCAGCCAGCCACAGTTTGCTCTAAACCGAACCCAGTCTCATGGCCCCCACCCCAGTGCTGCTGCCCTTTCTGGCCACCGATGGCGGCCTCGTGTTCGCCTTCGAGAACTCCACCCTGCCCGGAAAGTCCGTGCTGCTGTGCCTCTTCGCGGCCTCAGTCTTCAGCTGGGCGGTCATGGTCACCAAGTTCCGCATGTTCCGCCGCGCAGCATACAGGCGCGAAAAATTCCTCGAACGCTTCCGCGCAGACCGCCAGCCCCTCACCCTCTACTCCGAAGGCGCTCGCTTCGAGGGCGCCCCGGTTTTCGCCGTCTACAAAGCCGGCTGCCGCGAACTCGCCTTCCAGTTGCTCGGCGCCCCGGACGTCGACGAAACCTTCCGCGCTCGCCTCGCAGGCGCATCCCGCATCTCCCCAGCCCAGATGCGCGTGGTCACCTCCGCCATGGAACGCGCCGTCGGCGAAACCGCCCTCAAACTCGAGGCGCAAATGATCATCCTCTCCACCTCCGTCAGCGGCGCACCTTTCCTCGGACTTCTCGGCACCGTCTGGGGCGTCATGGAAACCTTCGCCGACGTTGCCATCGCGGGAAAAGCCAACCTCGCCGCCATGGCACCGGGTGTCTCGGCCGCGCTGATCACCACCGTCACAGGCCTCCTCGTCGCCATCCCCGCAATGTTCGGCTACAATTACCTCATCACCACACTCCGCGCGATGATCGTCGAACTCGACAACTTCTCCGCCGAACTCGCCAGCAGCTTCGAACACCGCCACGTCGACCACGGCGAACGCGACACCCCTCGCAGCACACCAGAGCGCTGACCTTCCACCACCCATGCGCCGCTTCTCCGACCGCCACGGGCTTCACTCGATCAGCGAACTGAATGTCACCCCGCTGCTCGACCTCGCATTCGTCCTCCTGATCATCTTCATGATCACCACCCCCCTCATGGAGAACAGCGTCGACCTCGTGCTCCCCTCCAGCGAGGCCTCCAGCAAGGCCCCACCACCAGACGCCGTCCAGACCATCTCCATCACTCGCGACGAACAGATCTCCCTCAACGGCAACCCCACCCCTCTCCAAGATCTCCAGCAGATCCTCAGCGACCTCCGCCAGAACCAGCAGGACATCGGCGTCGTCATCCGCGCCCACAAAGAACTCCCCGTCCAGTCCCTCGTCTCCATCATGGACGCAGTCCAGCGCGCCCAGATCTCCAAGGTCGGCGTCGTCACCCACACCGAGGACTAGCCCATGCGGCGCGCCGCAGCCGACGAACCAGACCTCCTCGACGGCACCCCCGTATTCCGCCGCACCCTGCTAGCCGTCGGGGCAGCACACGGCGTCCTCATCCTGCTCTTCTTCCTCCTCTCCCGCCCCGCACCCGAGAAAAAGCCGGAACCCATCCTCTGGCTCGACGGTGGATCCATGGGCGGTGGCGCCCCTTCCACCTCCGCACCAGCAGCCACGGAAGATCCCACCCCGTCCCCGCCGCCACTTCCCGAGCCGGATCCCGTCCCTCCGCCTCCGCCACCAACCCCTCCGCCACCGGATCCCACCCCGGTCCCCACACCCATCCCCGAACCGGACCCTCTTCCTCCAAGCGATCTGGCAACCCCCAAACCCACTCCCAAACCGACGCCGGCACCCACTCCGAAGCCCACTCCCAAACCGACGCCAAAATCCACTCCCACACCCAAGCCTACTCCAAAGCCCACGCCGAAACCCACGCCAACCGCCACACCGAAACCCACGCCCAAGCCCACCCCAAAATCCAACGCCGAAGCCACGCCAAAAACCACGCCAAAAACCACGCCAAAAACCACGGCCAAAACCGACAAAACTGAAAAGACCGACGGGCAAGCCGATCCCAAGGCCGACACCAAAAAAGGCGGCGACTCACAGGGCAAGGCGGCCAAGGGACAGGAAAACGGCGACTCCGGCGGGAAGTCTGGCAAAGGCTCCGGACCGGGCTCCGGCAACCAACCCGGCACTGGGGCCGGCAATGGCCCCGGCAAGGGCTCGGGCCCGGGCGGAGCCTCGCAATTCGGCTGGTACTTTTCCCTCCTCAAGGACCGCTTCGACGAACACTGGCACCAACCCACCTCCATCGTGCGCTCCTCGCAGGACTTCGTCACCACGCTCAAACTGCGCATCTCCAAGAACGGGTCCATCCTCCTCCGCGAGATCGCCCACTCCTCAGGCAACCCCCTCATGGACGAAAGCGTCATGGCCGCAGCCCAGCGCGTGCAGGCCGTCCCCGCTCTTCCCTCGGGCCTCAGCGACGGCCCGTTCTACGAGGTGAACATCAACTTCAAGCTCGACCAAAGCCCGTAGCCCTCGCCCCCCCCCGCGACGCCACCCCTCAATCCAACTCCACGGAATCGCTGCGGAGAGAAGTCTTTGCCACTCCCTCACACGCCCCACCACCAGCACCCGCCGGGGCTCCTGCACCCGAACGGCCTTCGGATTCAGAGCCCGACGACTCCACGTCCCCGGGACTGAGCGTGCGGAAAACCACTGCCGCAAGGCCTGCCGCAAGCAGATCCGCGACGAGATACACCCAGAGCTCACTCGCGCGCGCAAGCCCCATCCCCACCATGCCCACCGCCACGGCGGGATTGAACGCGCCGCCCGAGTACCCCCCAAAGACCAGCGCACACGACAGCACGGTGAACCCGATGGCCAACCCGTAAAACCCGTTGTCTGCATTGGCCCGCGCGGTGGCCACGTTGAGCACCACATACGCCAGCGCAAAGGTGCCCAGAAACTCCGCCGCCAGAGGCACACCCACCCCCTGCGGAAACTCCACCGCCAGCACCTTCACCCCGGGCTTCATCGCAAGCACCCCCACCGACGCCACCCACGCCCCAAGCACCTGCGCCACCCAGTACCCGGGCACCTGCCCCCACGGAATCCGCCCACGAAGCCACACCGCCAGCGTCACCGCAGGATTGTAATGCGCTCCTGAAAGGTGCCCACCCGCAAACACCATCACCAACAACATCGCCCCGATCGCCAGCGGCGCCAGCATCCCAGCCCCCTCCCCCACTCCGGTATGCCCCACCGCACTCACCAAAAAGAAGGTCCCAATAAACTCCGCCACATACTTCCTCATGCCTCCTGCTTCGGCTGCGAACCTCCCGCGCCGCGTCCTGCGTTCACCTCCCTCAGGCTTGAAACTCTTCCGCCTGACTCCTCTTCCATGCCAGCCCCCGAGCCGATTACGTCGCAATCACAACCGCTGCTCACTCCTGATTCACTCCTGAGCGAAAATACCTTGTGAAAACGCTGGTTCCAAGGGGGCTCATCCGCGCACAAAAAGACCCGTGAACGATGCCCCACACTCCCTCACCTCCACCGACCCGGAACGCACCGTAGAATTCGAATTCGTACGCGCCACAGAAAACGCCGCTCTCAACTCCCTCCAGTGGTTCGGACGCGGCGACAAGGAACTCGCTGACGCCGCCGCCTGCGATGCCATCTACGGCGTGTTCGACCTCGTCGACATCGCCGGCGAAGTCGTCATCGGCGAGGGCATCAAGGACAACGCCCCAGGCATCTTCCTCGGCGAACAACTCGGCACATGGCGCCAAGGCTCCGCACGCTTCGACATCGCCCTCGATCCCATCGACGGCACCACCAACATCGCCGGCGGCATGCCCAACGCCATCTCCGTCATGGCCGCCAGCGAACGACTCGCCGGCGAGGACCGTGCCATGAAGAACATCCCCTCCTTCTACTCCGCCAAGCTCGCCTACGGCCCCGAGGTAGTCCATGCCATCACCTCCGGCATGGATCCACTCTCCCTCGACGAGCCCCCACACCAACTCCTCGCCAAAGTCGCCAAGGCCCTCGGCAAACGCGTCAACGACGTGGTCGTCGTCACCCTCAACCGCCCGCGCCATGCCGATTTCATCCGCGCCGTGCGCGAAGCCGGTGCCTCCCTGCGCCTCATCACCGACGGCGACATCACCGCCGCCGTCTCCCCCTCCCTCGCCGACAGCGGCGTCGACCTCTTCTACGGCATCGGCGGATCGCCCGAGGGCATCCTCACCGCAGCCGCCATGAAGGCCCTCGGCGGCGAAATGCTCCTGCGCATGTGGCCGCGGGATCAGGCCGAACGCACCGCTCTCCTCAAACTCGTCGGCGCACACGAACTCGACCGCATCTTCACCAGCTCAGACCTCGTCCACGGCAACAGCGCCCTCTTCTGCGCCACAGGTATCAGCGACAGCCCCCTGCTCCCAGGCGTCCGCCTCTTCGGCAACAAAGCCGTCACCCACTCCGTCCTCATGCGCGAACGCAGCCGCACCGTCCGCTACATCCGCGCCGTCCACGACCTCCGCCACAAGACCATCCACCTCCGCAGCAAACGCGCCGAGAGCAGGCTCCAATCCTGAGCCCGCATCCGCCACGCCGCCACCCCAATGCCAGACCAAGTCCACCTCGCCATCGACTGCGGTGCAGAAAGCGGCCGCATCATCGCCGGCCTCTGGGACGGCTCCCGCATGCGGCTCGAGGAACTCCTCCGCTTCCCCACCGGCGGCAGCCTCCACGACGGCGGCCTGCGCTGGGAGGTCGAGCGCTTCTGGACCCAGATCGAAAACGGCCTCGCCGCAGCTGCAGCACGCTTCGGCAGCAGCATCGTCTCCGTAGGCGCAGACACCTGGGGGCTCGACTACGTCCTCCTCAACTCCGCCGGCAGACTCCTCGAAATGCCATGGCATTACCGCGACCGCCGCAGCTTCGGCGTCATGGCACGCATGCTTTCCAAAGTCCCGCGCGCCGAGATCTTCGCCGCCACAGGCACCCAGTTCATGGAGATCAACACCCTCTGCCAGCTCGCCGCCTCCGAGCTGACACAGCCGGGCATGCTCGCACGCGCCGACCGGCTCCTGATGATCCCGGACTACTTCCACTACCGCCTCTGCGGCGCACGCGTCGGCGAATTCACCAACGCCACCACCACCCAGTGCTTCCACCCCACGCAGCGCACTTGGTCCACGGACCTCCTCACGCGCCTCGGCATCCCCACCAAGATGCTGCCCCCGGTCGTCGCACCCGGCTCGCGCCTCGGCAGCATCCTCAAACCCATCGCCGCGCGCACAGGCCTCAGCTCCGCAGTCGAAGTCATCGCCCCGGCAACCCACGACACCGCCTCCGCCGTCGCCGGCCTTCCCGCCCTCGACGCAGCAGCCGGCGGCAGGGTCGCCTTCCTGAGCTCCGGCACATGGTCACTCCTCGGCGTCGAACTTCCGGAACCCAACCTTTCCGAACGCGCCCTCGCTGAAAACTTCACCAACGAGGGCGGCACCGACGGTCGCTACCGCTTCCTCAAAAACGTCATGGGCCTCTGGCTCGTCCAGCAATGCCGCCGTTCCTTCGAAGAACGCGGCGGCCTCAACGACTACGGCGCCCTCATCGCCGGCGCACAGAACGCCCCTGCCTTCCGCTCCCTTGTCGATCCGGACGACTCCCGCTTCCTCAACCCGCCGGACATGATCCCCGCCATCATCGGCTTCTGCCGCGAAACCGGTCAGCCAGAGCCCGAGTCCAAGGACGCCTTCATCCGCTGCGCCCTCGAAAGCCTCGCCCTCAAATACGCACGCGTGCTGCGCGCCATCGTCGACATCACAGGCTCCCCGGTAGCCGCCATCAACATCGTCGGCGGCGGATCCCGCAACCAACTCCTCAACCAATTCACCGCCGACGCCTGCCAACTCCCCGTCTTCGCAGGCCCTGTCGAAGCCACCGCACTCGGCAACCTCCTCGTCCAGGCACGCGGTGCAGGCGCTCTCTCCTCCCTCGATCAGATGAAGGCCGCCGCCAGCGCCTCCAGCGAAATCGAACGCTTCGATCCGCGCCCAGACGCCGCATGGGCCGAGGCCGCCGCCCGCTTCGACTCCCTCTGCAAGCGCCCCTGAGGCTCACTCCCCCGCAGCCCCGCCTTGCCCCAAAACTTGGCGAACTTGTTCGCCAGGCAAAACCCCTCGGTGCCGGTCGGCTCACAGGGGGGAATCCAACAGCGGTCTTCCAGTCACCCGCGCTTTGCCCTATGGACGCGGTGTTCCCGCTCATCGGCAGAACCCCACCCCCCATGCAAACGCACCGGCCTCCTCTCCCTCGCCGCCGCACTCGCCCTGTCGTCCACGCTCCTCGCTGAAGACGCCGCAATCACCGCCAAGCTCGCCAAGATCCCAGCACCCGCAGCCGAAGCGCTCAGAAAATCCGCGGGCAGCGCAAAGATCGAATCCGTTTCCACGGAGAAAGACGGCAAGATCACCATCTACGAAATCGAACTCACCGAACCCGGCCGCCCCAACCGCGAAATCTCGGTGACCGCAGACGGCAAAATCTTTGCCGAAGAAGAAACCGTCCCCTTGGAAAAAACGCCCGAGCCTGTGCGCAAAGCCATCGAGGCGGGCAGCAAGGGCGCAAAGATCGAGCGGGTCAACAGGATCAAGCGGGCCGACGGCGTCACCTACGAGGCTCTCTACGTGAAGAAGGGCAGGAAGTCCGAAGTGGAATTCCTCGAGGACGGCACGCTGCGGCCGGAGGCCAAGTAACGCACGCATGAAGGCCCGGTGCCTCGCTGCGGTCCTGCTCGCCGTGATCACAAACGGCTGCGTGCACTACACGCCCCATCCCATCGACCCTGCAGCCACTGCAGAACGCCTTGAGAAAAGATCGCTCGCGCCCAAGGTCTGGTCCCTTGAAGCGCTCCGGGAGGAAGCCCTCCACGTGCATCCGAGCATCGCCGTCGCGCGCGCCCAGCTTGATGCCGCACGCGCCGCTCTACTCACCGCGGGCGAACTCCCCAACCCCACGCTCGCGCTCACCCCGCAGGTCGTCACCCCCTACACCGCCCTGATCAGCGGCACCTACGGCATCGACCTGGACTTCCCCATCGAAACGGCGGGCAAACGCTCCCATCGCAAAGCCATCGCCCGCAGCGCCGTCGTGCTCGCCACCACACGCCTCACCGAAGCCCAGTGGAAAATCCGCGCCTCCGTGCGCAAAGCCTTCCTCGATCTCTACGCCGCACAAACACGCGGCCGCCTTCTCAACGAAGCCATCGCCCGCCAGGACGAACTCCTCAAGGCCCTCGACGCCCGGATCGCCGCCGGCGAAGAACCACGCAGCGCCAGCGCCCAGCCCCGCATCGCGCGCACCCAACTCCGCCTCCAAGCAGCCGATACTGCCAAAAACGAAGCCCTCGCCGTGGCGGCCCTCGCCGAAGCCGTCGGCGTCTCCTCCCGCGCAATCACCAGCGCCCGCTTCTCCTTCACCGCATTCGAGCGCTTCCCGTCCCTCAAAGCTTCGGTGCACAAAGAGGCCCTCACTCACCGGGCCGACGTTCTCGCCGCCCTCGCCGAATATGCAGTGACCGAAGCCTCCCTCCGCCTCGAAGTCGCGAGGCAATATCCCGACCTCCACCTCGCACCAGGCTACCAACTCGACGCAGGCGAAAACAAATGGGGCCTCGGCATCGGACTCACCCTGCCCATTCTCAACCAAAACCGCGGCCCCATCGCAGAAGCCGAAGCCAAGCGCACAGAGAGCGCGGCAAAGTTCGACGTCGTCCAATCCGCAGCCCTCGCGGAATGCGACCGCGCCACCGCCCTCGTGAAAGCCACGCGCAAAAAAAAGACGGTCGCGGAGGAACTCCTCGCCTCGCAAAACCAGATCCTCGCCTCCGAAACCAAACTCGTCGAAGCCGGCGAAGGCGACCGGCTCGCACTCCTGAGCGCCCGCGTCGAACAAGCCGTCGTCCGCGCACTGCGCTTCGACGCCATCGTCGAACTCCAAGCCGCCATCGGCTCGCTGGAGGAAGCCGTCCAATCCACCCTCGCAAAATGAGAGGCACACTCCGGACCACCACACTCGCCGCCGCCTGCTTCGCCCTCGGCCTGGGCGCAGGCATCGCCGTGACGCAACTCCGCCACAACCCAACGGATTCACCCGGAAAATCCGCCGAAACCAAGGAGGAGGAACCACCAGAGGACTTCGTCGTCCGGCTGGAAAAAGAAAAGTGGCACGCCCTCGCCCTCGACAGAGCCGAGCCGGAGAAGGCCTCCCTCCCTCCCCACCGCACCGCGTACGGACGCGTCCTCGACCCTCTCCCCCTGCTCACCCTCGACGAGGAACTCTCCTCCGCAGAAGCCGCACTCGCCGTCACACGCGCCGAAAACGAACGCCTCCAGAAGCTCCTCGCCTCCGGCGAAAACACCTCGCGCAAAAACGCCGAAGCCGTACAAGCCCAGTTCCGGGCGGACGAAATCAAACTCAAAGGTCTCCAGCGCCGCGCCCAGCTTGAATGGGGAGCGCTCGCACCGGTGAACGACCCCGAGCAGCGAGGCCGTTTCGTGGATGCACTCGCCCACGGCGAGAAGTCCCTCGTCCGCGTCGACCTCCTTCCCGGCGATGCGCTCACCGAGACTCCCATCCATGCACGAATGCTCATCCTCGGCCGCGAATCCATCCCCGTGGAAACCCACTCCCTCTGCGCCGCATCGGCCGTGGATCCCAAGACTCAGGCACAAGGGTTCCATCTCCTCGTCGACCACCCGCCCTTCCCCCTTCGCCCCGGCATGGCCCTGAGCGCATGGCTCCAGCTCCCAGGAAACGCACGCCCCGGCTTCCTGCTGCCACGTTCCGCCGTGCTCCGTCACGACGGCCGCACCTGGGTCTACGTCCAGGAGGAGGAGGAGAAGTTCGTCCGCAAACCCGTCACGCTCGACACCCCCATGGACGATGATCGCGGCTGGTTCGTCTCCGAAACCGCGGGCGGCATCCATGCCGAAGACCTCCTCGTGCTCACCGGCGCCCAATCTCTGCTCTCCGAAGAACTCAAGGCCCAGGGCGGATCCGAGCCCGATTAAAAATGCTCGGCGCCATCGTCCAAACTGCCCTCCGCCACCGGGGGCCCGTGATCGCCCTGGCCGTCGCCCTCCTCGCATGGGGCATCCACTGCGCCTCCCAGATCCCTCTCGACGTATTCCCCGAATTCGTCGCCCCGCAGGTCACCATCCAGACCGAGTCCCCCGGCCTTTCAGCGGAACAGGTGGAAACCCTCGTCACCCGTCCGGTGGAGAGCGCCATCAACGGCGCTGTCGGCCTCGAATCCGTGCGCTCGGAAAGCATCCAAGGCCTCAGCGTCGTCACCGTGGTTTTCAAGGACGGCTCCGACATCTACGCCGCCCGGCAATCCATCGCCGAGAAACTTGGCGCACTCGCCCGCCAGATCCCCGACGGCGTCCACGCCCCCACCCTCTCACCACTCACCTCCTCCACCATGGACCTCCTCAAGGTCGGCATGGTTTCCAAAAAACTCTCCGGCCGCGAACTGCGCACCTTCGTGGATTGGACGCTCAAGCCCCGCCTCCTCGCGGTCGCCGGCGTCGCCCATGCCAACGTCTTCGGCGGCGAGATCGAACAACTCCAAGTGCAGGTGCTTCCTGAAAGACTCAGCGCCTACGACATCTCCCTCACCGAAATCCTCGAAGCCGCAAAGGCCGCCACCGGCGTGCGCGGCGCAGGCTTCATCGACACCCCGGCGCAACGCATCGTCATCGAAACCCACGGACAGACCTTCACCCCGGAGGAACTCGGCGCCGTCGTTGTGCGCAGGGGCTCGCCCGCCGTCCGGATGCGCGACGTGGCCCGCGTCACCCTCGGCGCCGAGCCCAAGTTCGGAGACACACTGGTCATGGGCGAACCCGGCGTGTTGATCACGCTGACCAGCCAGTTCGGCGCCAACACCCTCGAAGTCACCCACGCACTCGAAGAAGCACTCGCGCAAATGCAGCCCGTCTTCGAACAGCAGGGCATCACCGTCCATTCGCGCCTCCACCGCCCCGCCACCTTCATCGAGACCGCCCTCGCCAACGTCCTCCACTCCCTCTGGATCGGCGCCGCCCTCGTCGCACTCGTCCTCCTCCTCTTCCTCGCGGACCTCCGCCTCGCCTTCATCTCCCTGGTCTCCATTCCGCTCTCCCTCCTCGCCGCGGTCGCAGTCCTGCACTGGCGCGGCGTGTCCCTCAACACCATGACCCTCAGCGGATTCGCCGTCGCCATCGGTGTCGTCGTCGACGACGCCATCATCGACATCGAAAACATCGTGCGCCGCCTCCGCGCAAACGCCGCACTCCCCTCCCCTCTCCCCCTTGCGCGCGTGATCCTCGACGCCTCACTCGAAGTCCGCAGCGCCGTCGTCTACGCCACCCTCATCGTCGCCGTCGTCTTCCTCCCCGTGCTCGCCATGTCCGGCCTCCATGGCCGCTTCTTCGCTCCCCTCGGCGTCGCCTTCATCCTCTCCACCCTCGCCTCGCTCGGCGTCGCCCTCACCGTCACCCCCGCACTCGCCCTCGTCTTCCTGCGCCGGGCCCGCGCCCATGTCGATCCCGCGTGGATCGGCCTCCTCAAGCAATTCCACCGCAGCGCGCTGCTGCGCCTTGCACTGCATCCCGCGCGCACCGCCACCTTCGCCGCCTGCCTCGCCGCGGCATCCTGCGCCCTTCTCCCCTTCCTCGGCGGCGAACTGCTCCCGGAATTCCGCGAAGGCCACTTCGTCGTCGGCCTCAAGTCGCACCCCGGCACCTCCCTCGCCGAATCCCTGCGCATCGGCGCGCTCCTTTCCAAAAGCATCCTCGAGAACGAGAACGTCGCCACGGTCGAGCAGCAGATCGGCCGCGCCGAACAGGGCGAGGACACCTGGGGCCCCCACCAGAGCGAGTTCCATATCGAACTCAAGCACGGCACCAGCCCGCGCCGCGAAGTCGAGACCCAGGCGTTTCTCCGCGACCTGCTCGAGGAATTCCCAGGCGTTCAAAGCGAGGTCCTCACCTTCCTCGGCGACCGCATCGGCGAAACCCTCTCCGGCGAAACCGCCGCCGTGGTGGTCAACGTGTTCGGCGAAGACCTCGACCGCCTCGACTCCACCGCACGCTCCATCCAGCGCGCACTCACCGCCGTGCACGGCAGCGCCGATGTCCAGATCAAGGCCGATCCCGGCGCACCGGTCCTCGCCGTCCACCTCCGCCAGGACAGCCTCACCCAGTTCGGCTTCCGCCCGCTCGAAGTCCTCGAGACCGTCCAGACTGCATTCCAAGGCGCCGACATCGCCCAAATGGTCCGCGGCAACCGAGTCCACGAACTCGCCGTCATCCTCGCCGATGAAGCCCGGCGCGACCCGGAATCCGTCGGCCGCCTTCTCCTCACCAACGCGGACGGCCTCCGCCTCCCCCTCGCTCAACTCGCCGACATCACCCTCACCAACGGACGCCCCGTCATCCGGCACGAAGGCGGCCGCCGCCGGCAGACCATCACCTGCAACGTGGAAAAACGCGACACCGCCTCCTTCGTCGCCGAGGCACGCACACGCATCGCCCGCGACGTGCATCCCCCCGCCGGCGTCTACCTCGAATGGAGCGGCACCGCCGAAGAACAGAAGAAGGCGGGAAACGAACTGGCACTCCATTCCGCGCTCGCGCTCCTCGGCATCCTGCTCCTGCTCTCGCTCGTGTTCCCGCGCGCCAACCATGTGGCCCTCATCCTCGCCAACCTCCCCTTCGCCCTCGTCGGCGGCATCGTCGCCGTGTGCGTGGCCGGCGGCTCCACCTCCATCGGATCATGGGTCGGATTCGTCACCCTCTTCGGAATCAGCATGCGCAACAGCATCATGCTCGTCTCCCACTACAAGCACCTCACCACCGTGGACCTCCTCCCATGGTCCCTCGACACCGTGATCCACGGCACCGCCGAACGCCTCGTCCCCATCCTCATGACCGCCACCGTCACCGCACTCGGCGTCCTGCCACTCGCGCTCGGCAGCGGCGAAGCTGGACGCGAGATCGAAGGTCCCATGGCCACCGTCATCCTCGGCGGACTCCTCACCTCCACCGCCCTCAACCTCCTCGTCCTCCCCGTCATCGCATGGAAATGGGGCCGCTTCGAACCAACGCCCCCGGCCCACACGGAGCCGCTGCCCGCCGTCTGACACCAGCGCCCACCACCGCGCTCCACAGGCCAGTCTCCCGACCCGCTTCCTTCCTACGGATTGCCCAGCAAGTTGCCGTCCACCCGGCTGTCGCGCACCCCCACCTGCTCGAGCGAAGGCGCCGTGCTGCGCTCACCCGCGGGCCGTTCATCGCGCACGATGTTCCCCGTCACAATGCTGTCGCGCACATCCTCCAACCGCAGCCCCACCCCGTCCGAGTCCAGGATGCTGTTGTGTGAAAACTGCAGCCGACTCGCCCCGCGCACCTCCACCGCCGCGCGCTGGTGACGCACCCCCGACACCACATTCCCCGTGAACCCCACATCCTCGCAGCGCACCAGCAACACGCCGTTGTTCTCCGCATCCGCCGCGCCATTCACGAGATAGCGCGGATTGCGGTCGAAATTGTTGCCCGTCACCACCACATGGCTGCTGTCCTCCACCACAAGATCCCGGCTGAACCCCTCCCAAAAAGTATTCGCGCTGATCGTCACCCCGCGCGCCTCGCGTACCTCGATGTTCACCTGCACGTCGCTGAACACGTTCCCCACGATCGTCACATGCCCCTCCCGCGTCGTCTCACGCCCCGCCCGCCGCAACAGCGACGCATCATTCCCCGCCCCAAGAATCCGGATGTTCGCAGACCCCGGCGCCTTGCGCGTGTGCTGCAGCGTGCACCCCGTCACCGCCACCTCCGCGATCGATCCCCCGCGCGAGTCCAGCAGCAGGTTCGCCGTCGGCGGCCCGTCCTCCGCATGGTTCGCCTCAATATCGCACGTCCCCACCTGCAGATTACGCACCTCGCCCCCGCGCGACACGATCCCGCCGCCCCCGTTGTAGCTGATGTGGCAGCCCACAATGTTCGACTGATGCAGGTTCACCTGGTCGTAAAAAACCCCGATCCCGCGGTTGTGGTAAAAATGGCACGCGCTCAACAGCACGTTCCGATTCCTCTCCGTGAAATGCACCGCGTGCCGGCACTCCCGCACCACCACCCGCGAAAGCGTCAGCTGCATCACCCCCGTCGCCTCGATCCCATCCGCCTCCGCGTGCCCGCCCACAATCTCGATCCCCTCCACCATCGGCGCCCGCTCCTTCTCCCACACCTGCGGCTTCACCGTCGGCGGCGCCGCGGTCCCGCCATGCGAACCCACAAAGTGCAGCGCCGGCCCCGCCCCCTCCATCAACAGCGTCGCCGTCCCATCCCCGCTCAACGCACTGAAACCGTTCACGCTCAAATCCACCCGCACGGTCCGCGTCAGCCGATAACGCCCGCGTACGAGCCGCACCGCACCCTGCGTGTCCATCAAGCGCTGCAAGGCGGCGGTGTCATCCGCCTTCCCATCGCCCACAAGACCATTGCCCGATCCAGACCCCTCCGCACCCACGCACTGAACGGCCACGCTGAAAACCACCACCCAAAAAAGACGCAGATTCATGGCTTCAAGGAGTGACTGGCTTCAGGAAACCCGACGCCCCCATCCACTCGGCCGCGCGATCCAACCACCCGTCGATGGGAAACTTCGTCTTCCGCGTTCCAAACCCATGACCGCCCCGCGAGTAGATGTGCAGCTCCGCCGACAGATCCTGCCGCTTGTACGCAAGATAAAGCTCCGCCGCCTCCACCGGATTCCCACGGTCATCGTGTGCCACCACAAAAAAACACGGCGGCGCATCCGCCGGAACACTGAACCCCTCGCGGAAGCGCGTCTTATCCTCCTTGTCCAGAAAACCGCCTCCGTACACGAACAGCGTGAAGGCCGGTCCGCGCGGATCATCCACGCCCTCCTTCTGCGCGTAAGTGCGCGCTGTCCGATCCCATGACGCATGGCCCACAAGATTCGCGCCCGCCGAGAACCCGATCACGCCGACCCGCGCGGGATCCACGCCCCACTCCCGCGCGCGGTGCCGCACGATGCCGAGGCTGCGCTGGAGATCCTCCACCGGATACTTGTAGGGAAGCGTCTCATCGGCCGTCGGCGTGCGGTAACGCAGCAGGATCCCCGTCACCCCAATGCTGTTCAGCCACTCGCACACGCCCGTCCCTTCGTTGATGGTGGAGAGGAACCAGTAACCGCCTCCCGGACACACCACCACCGCCGCGCCATTGGGATGGGCCGCGGGATAAACCGTGATCGTTGGTTCCAAAATGTCGCTCTCGTGCCCGGGCTTGTTCGGACCGCCCTGCTGCACACGCTTGAGCGTCGCCTCGGACGCCGCCACCCGCGGCCCCGTCACGCCCTCAGGCCACAGGGGAATCACCGTCTCAGCCGATGCACGCAACGCAGTGAGAACAAACAGAACAGGAAGCAGATTTCGCATAGGGGGGTGCCAACAAAACAGCAGAGTCCGCCCCCGAAGCCAAACCCGGAGACACCCCGCCAGCACCGCCCCAGCACCCACAAAGGAATTGTCCGGCACGGGACTTCGATGAGGGACTTCGGAATGGCATTTATGGGCGACGCTGGTGCGCTGACGCCTGCAAACAGTAGAGCCGACAGGGGCAATCAAGGTTTCCCCTATAGTCCTCCTTCTCGCGCCCCAGCCCGGGGCGCGAGAAGACCGGCGATGCGAGGAGATTCTACGTGTCCCTGTCGGCTTCACTTCTCGCACGCATCGGCATCGCAGCCTCGTCCCCAAATACCACGACCAAACCCCCGGTCTCCCTGCCACTCGGGATCGTCCGCCTTACTTCCCACCCTTGGGTTTCTTCCCGGCAGCCTTCGGAACCGTCCTCCCGCCGCCAGGATTCAACGCGTCCAGCACCGCCTTCAATCGGGCCCGCGCGTCCGCGTCCTTGGAAATCTTCTCGCTGAAAGGCGCACCGATCATGTCCATCAACGCATCCTCGCTGGTGAGCTTGAATCCACGTTCCCGCACGTACCACCCGTCGCCCAACTGAACGAACACCCAATCCCGCGACGCACCCGCCTCCCCGCGCAACTGCGGAGCGAAGCTGCGACCGTCGATCTTCACGCCCTCCGGCAGCTTCGCCCCGCCGATCTCGGCGAACGTCGGAAAGAAATCGCTGAAGTCGATAAGATCGTCCACCACGCGGCCCGCCGGAGTCACACCCGGCCAACTCGCAATCAGAGGCACGCGGCTTCCCCCCTCCAGCAGCTTGAGCTTGTGGCCGCTCAGCGGCTTGCCGTCCACCGTGGACTGCCGCGCAAAATCGCCCGAGGTCCCGTTGTCACCGGTGAACAGCACCAGCGTGTTCTCGCGCAAATGCAGACGCTCAAGCTCCCCCACGAGCCTGCCCACCAACTTGTCCATGTAAGCGATGTTGTCCGCGTAATGCCGCCCGGAATCCGCACCCGCAGGCGTCTCCGGCGTCCGCGTGATCGTGCCGTGAATGTGCGACATCGGGTAGTACACGAAGAACGGCTCCGACCGGTGCTTCTCCAAAAATCCCGTCAGGAACTGATGCAGCAGATCCGGCAGATACGCGCCCTCCGCCAGTTCGCGCTCCGCTCCGTTCACCTCGTAATGCTTGGACTGCGCCTTCTGCCCGCGCCAGTACATGCCGCTTCCCGGAAAAAGGAACACCTCGTCAAAGCCCCACTCCCGCGGCCCGAGCGGCCCCACATGCCACTTGCCCACGCTCGCGGTGACATACCCCGCCTGCTTCATCACCGAGGAAAACATCCCCTCGTTTTTCGGAAGCACATCCTCACGGTCATGGTTGCCCAAAAGCCCCGTGCGAAACGGATACCGCCCCGTCAGCAGCACGCACCGGCTCGGCGAACACTGCGGCATCGCGAAACAATGCGAAAACAGCGTGCCCCCCTTCGCCAATGCATCGAGGTGCGGCGTCGCAAACGGACCACCCGTGCAACCAAGGTTCCCAAGCCCGACATCATCGGCGAGGATCAGGATCACGTTGGGCTTCCCGGCGGCGTGCAGTGCAGGCTGCGCGCAAAGAAGCAGGACGGCGAAGACCAGGGGGAGGAGCTTCATGACAGGCCGCACTGAACCCATTGCCATCCCGCAACGCAATGCCATCCACGCCGGGACTCCGGACCCCTGCCTCACGAGGCAACACGACGCCGGCGCGTGCGCCACCCTTGACGCCCCGGTCACACTCCTTGTCCATGCGGCCCCGCGTATCCCGAACCCCCTTCACCTGCCCGGTCTGCGGCGAGGAACTCTCCGCAGACGACCGCGCCTGCCCCTCCTGCGGCGCCTGCGAACGCTCGGGCTGGAGCCAGGAGTCGATGTACGACGGACTCGACCTTCCAGAGCCCTACGACAACGAACACCCAGCCCACGACGCAAACAGCCAACCCCTCATGGTCCGCTATGCGTGGGTGGTGGCCCTCGTCCTGATCATCGCCCTCACCCTGCTCCTCGTCGCGCGCTGACCACGCGCGCCATCCCCATCGCGCGCCAGCAGATCACGCCGCGCGCACCGCTTCAGCGCGGACTCTGCAGCGCCTTTGTCACCTCCGCCGCCACCGCCTCGCCCAGCATCTTGTAGGCGGGCCCGGTCCAGTGGAACTGATCCCCACGCGCCAGCGCCAGTTGGTCCACCAAAAGCAGGTACAGATCGTTCACAGGAACGTCCTTCTCCCTCATCACATTCGCGGCGATCCGGTTGTGCTCCACGATCACCGAATCGATCTCAGCATCCAGTTCGCCCGGCTTGCCCTTCACCGTCACAGGAGTCGTGCTCGCCCAAATGAGCCGCGCTTTCGGCGCCGCTTTCCTGAGCACGTCCACCAGCACCTCGGTGTGATGATCAAACTCGCCTTCGGGAATCCTGCCCGCCTGCCACCCATGCAGCCCCATGTTGAAATGGATCACGTCGTAAGGCCCCTGCGCGAGCACCTCCGCCACCATCGTATGCAGACGCGCCGAGGCCTGGTGATACGGATTCACCCACGCATCCACATACGCCTTCCCCTCCAGCGCACGCGTCACCCCGGCCAGGTACCCGTTCAAAATGAAGTCCCCCGCCAGCAGCACGCGCGGACGCTTCGCATCCGTCACCTGCGCCTTCTGCAGCCGCCATCCAGAGCCATCTGCCTGCAACCGCGCGTCCGCTTCCTTGGCCGGTGCAGGGTCTGCGCAAAGCGCCCCTGCTCCGAGCAGGCTCAGCACATTCAGAAAAACCAGGAACCGGATGGCCATCGCGCAACCATGCCGCTTTCCGGCCCCACTTCACAACTCCTTTGCCCACCCGCATCCCCCTGTCTCCACCGACACCGCATCTCTCCCTTTACCGTTTCTTAACAACTCACCCACACAAAGCCACCGCCTCTTAACATCCCCCGCCCAGCCTCCCCGCAAAGACTTCGCCTCCGCCTCCCATGCGCCCAACCCCCGCCGCCCCTCTCCTGTTCCTTCTCTGCGCAATCGCCCCCGCCACACGCACAGTCCTCGCTCATCCCGGACATCCCGATTCCACAGACGCCGCACCCGCATTCTTCCTCGCGCAAGCCTCCCCGCCACCGGAACAACCCTCCCGCCGGACCGCCTCCGACACCCCGCGCAACGAAGTCCGGATCACTGTGGAAAGCGACCGCAGGATCATCGAGTCCAATGGCTGGCCAGACCACGCACCCGGCAGTTTCCCAAGGCGCGGCAACCCCAACATTCCAGAGCCGCAACGTCACCGGTTCCAAGTCCCGCTCCATCCCGTGCAAGCACCAGAGCCTATCCGCAGCCGGGGCGGTTGGTGGGCCATCGCCGTGAACGGGGTCCCCTTCGAACCCGGCACCGGCGAGGCATGGAACAACGACATGCGCTCAGGCTGGCATTACGAAGCGGCCACCGGATTTCTCAACCTCGGCCTCGACGAGCACCATGCCCATGTCCAACCCCCCGGCGCCTACCACTACCACGCGCTCCCAAACGGCCTCATCCAAAACCTCGGCGGTGATGAATCCAAAATGCTCCTCATCGCATGGGCCGCCGACGGCTTCCCCGTCTACTCCAGCCGCGCCCACGCCGAGCCAGCCAACGCCGCCAGCCCACTGCGCACCCTCAAGTCCAGCTACCGCCTCCGCCAGGGACCACGACCACCAGCCGAAGGCGCTCCCGACGGAAACCACGACGGCCGCTTCACCGAAGACTTTGAATTCGTAAAAAACTCCGGCGACCTCGACGAATGCAACGGCCGCCAAGGCGTCACCCCCGAATTTCCTGGCGGCACCTACTACTACTGCATCACCGCCGAATTCCCCTTCGTGCCTCGCATGTGGCGCGGCATCCCAGACCCCAGCTTCGCCAAAGCCGGCCCGCCCCCCGGCGGAACTCCAGGCGGCGGAATGCGCCCGCCCCCTCCCGGCGGCGCCCCGCGCGGCATTCTCGAAGGCGGTCCGGGACCGCGCCCCCAAGGGGCTTCACCATCCTCCGAACCACTGCAGTCGCAGACCAGAGGCCGCCGCGACACGTCCACCGCGCAACAGCCTCCGGACGCACGAGAAGCCCGCGACTCTCGAGAAAGCCGAGGCTCGCGCGATGCACAAGACACCCAGCCCAACGCGCATCCACGCGAAGGCCGCTTCCTCCCTCCCATCCTCGGCGCACTCGACCTCAACAAGGACGGCGCCCTCGATGAACAGGAAATCGCCGCCGCAGCCACCTCCCTCAAGGCACTCGACAAAAATGGCGACGGACGCATCACGCCCGATGAATACCGGCCGATGCCCCCCGGCGGTGATCCCCGCGCCGATGGCCCGCCCAACCGCGACAGGCCACACGAGACATCGCGTGAAGCCTCCGGTGAAAACCCGCGGCGCGGCCCGGATGCTGAGCGCGCACCCATGCAACGACCCAGCCGTCCCCCCGGGGAAGCGCGCCCCGATGATCGCCGCGAGCCGACTCCCCGTGATGGCGCTCCCCGTGATGGCGCTCCCCGCGACGGCACCCCCCGCGACGGCACCCCCCGCGACGGCACCCCCCGTGATGGCGCCCCCCGTGATGGTGCGCATCGCGACGGTGCGCCGCGTCCCGATGGACCGGGCCGCCGTCAGGCCCCGCCTAATTCCTAACTGGCGAGGAAGGTCTCCAGTGCGCCACCGAGGAGTTGGTGCACATCGCGCTCCACCTCAGCACGGGTGGGCTCCCAACCAGTCGCGGCGAGGTCCTCGTATTTCTCAGCGAGCACCTTTCCAATGATCGGCCGCGAGTGAGCCCACTTGTAAACCAACTGATCCAGCACGCGGCAGTCGCTGTGCTGCGGGGTCATGCTCAGCCCGATCAATTCAAGGCGCATCCGCGTCACCTCCTCGATCAGCGACGGATTGTTCATGAACCACCAGCAGCCGAACACATGCAGGTTGCGGAACTTGCGCGCCGCCACACAGAGCGCGTGCTGGTTCTCACGCGCGAGCAGCGTGCAGAGAAACTTGTTGTCCGGAAACGCCGCGCAAAGCCGCTCCACCGCCCCCACATCCGCAAACCCCACGCTGTCGCCCGCCAGCCGCAGCCGCGGATTCACGCTGCGCCGCACCCCGATCATCAGCGCAAACGCCTGCTGATGGTCACGCCCATGCGGCATGATCGCCTCCTCAATCAACCGCGCCGTCGGCCCCTCCGCCGGATACTGAAACTCCGGCCCGAGCGACACCATGCAGTACTGCGCATCGATCTTGCGGGTCCAGTCAGCGAGAAACCGCCGCACCTCGGCGAATGTCTGTCCGGAAAAATCCGTCTGCACCTTGTAGCCCCAGCCTTGGAGCCGCGGCACAGTGTTCACCCAATCCACCAGCAGCGGATCGATCCGCAGTGCCGCCACGAAACGCGGATCCCGCATGAATCCCGTCTCCCACACAGGCCGCTCCAGATCATCGAAGGGTGAGTTCGTCATGCACACCTTGCGCACGTTCGCCGCCTGCAGCGAGCGGTCGATGAAATCCCCCACCTTCCACCCCGCGTAATGCTGACGCAACGCCGGCAGATCCCGCTTCTTCACATCAAACCCCAGCCGGTTCAGCGTCGTGAGCACTCCGCGACACGCCTCCGACACCGGTGAGTTCTTCACAAAAAGCGCATCCCAGATCACCTCCGCCTGACGCGCCTTCGACAACGCAAAAAACTGCTCCTCGGGAAGCGGCGCCACCCGCAGCGATTCCGCGACGAGGTAATGATACGTGAGCAACTCGTCGATGCCCCACAACAGCAGCTCGCCAAAGGGCTGGTCGTACAGGTGCGTGTGGATGTCGTACACCGGGGTCTTCTCAACCACTTCAGCCACCATGGCTCCAACGGGGGTTTTCGGGAGGTTCATAAGAAAGCCGCCATGCTCTACGCGCCCACCGGACCGTGCCAAGGTCCAAAAACGCCCCTGCTCTCACGTTCCCACGTTCCCACGTCACCCGTGTGACAGTTCCGAATGGCACCGAGTTAAGGCCATCTGCCACGCCTCGATGAGGTGGCCCGCCCACGAAACACTCGCTCCCACCGTCAGCATGCCGGAGGCATGAAAAGAGCCGGTCGGTACACGCAATCCGCAACGCGGATGGAGCGAACCACCGGAACCCGTTTCCCCACGCGTCGCGCCCCGGGCTGGGGCGCGAGAAGGAGGACCATGGAGGAAACCTTGCTTGTCCCCATCGGTTCCACTGTTTGCAGGCGTCTGCCTGCCGGCGTTGCCCCCACTCAGACACCACGACGAAGCACCTTCTCTCAGTGCCATTCGTAACAGTTCCTTTTGGCTCACTGCGCCCCCCGCCCACTCCACGCATCGGAAATCCCCCCGCAAACCCTCGCCACTTTACTCCGCTCCGACCTCCTGTTTGATTCCCACCCCGCCCGGACCCGCTCCATGCTGGCCTCCCTTCTCACCACCGTCCTCTTCTCCTTCTCGGTGATCTTCGCCGCCCGCTCCGCGCGCGTGCTCGGCCCGGGGACAGCCAACCTCTCGCGCATCCTCGTCGCCGCCACCTTCCTCGCGCTCTGGGCGCATACCTGCGGCGCGGGCCTGCACGGTCCGGCCCTCCCGTGGTTTTTCCTCAGCGGCGTCATCGGCTTCGGCCTCGGCGACATGGCCCTCTTTGGCGCACTGCCGCGCATCGGCCCAAGGCTCGCCATCCTCCTCACCCAATGCCTCGCCGCACCCATCGCAGGCTTCACAGAATGGGCATGGCTGGGAACCACCCTCCACCCCTCGGACATCCTCTGCGCCGCCGTCATCCTCGGCGGGGTCGCCGTCGCCCTCGCGCCGGACCGCAGCCTTTCCGTCCCCCCGCGCACCTTCTGGATCGGTGTCCTCTTCGGAGTCGGATCCGCTGCAGGACAAGGCATCGGCGCGGTACTCAGCCGCAAGGCCAACGGCGTCGCGGAAGCCGCCCACTTTGCCATCGACGGAGGCAGCGCCGCCTACCAACGCATCCTCGGCGGCGTGCTCATGACCGCACTCGCTTTCTTCCTCATCAAGCCCATGCGCCCCGCCGCGGACAAAGCGCCCGAATGGCGACGCGGTTGGTGGCTCGTGCTTGGCAACGCGCTCGCGGGCCCCACCCTCGGCGTGGCCTGCTACCAATGGGCCCTCAAGACCATGCCGTCCGGCATCGTCCTGCCCATCGTCGCCACCTCCCCGCTCGTCACCCTCGTCCTTGCGCGCTGGATCGATCAGGAGCGCCCCACCCGCCGCGCCATCCTCGGCGGCCTCATCGCAGTCGCCGGCGCCGTCGCCCTCAAGATCGTCCAAGCCCAGTCCCACTGACCCTCAAAAAGGGGACTGCGGCACCAAGACACCGTGATCATGCCCTCCGTGGTCGGAGGCTTCCGACGGGCGACTCGGCCAGGTGCTCCTGCCTGCGGCGTCGCTGACGCTTGGGTCGTTAGCCCGTCTCAGAACCGCCCTTCTTGTCCAATCGCTCTTACGTTTTCACAAAGGGATTTACCACCGTCACACTTCCATACTGCTGCCCGTGATTCAGATCTTCACTTAACAATTCATTACACCGGGCACACTGAGCAGCTGCGATAATTGCCGCATCCCAATATGACGTTCCGTACCGCTCCTTGAGTTCAAGTGCATTACGTAATACCGAGACCGTATTATCTTGGATCCGAAATCTCATCCACTTCTCGATCAATCGCACTGCAAAATCGTGCGTTAAAGCATCAGGACGCCGCGAATGAGTGGCTTGCACATAAAACTCCTGAAGTACCTGCACCGAAAAGGCCAAATCGGCACTCAACAAGATCTTCCGCGCTATCTCCCCCTTCTCCGATTCCCCGGTGTCTAATTCCAAGGAATACAGGAGGATATTAGTATCAACGAATCTCACGGCGGGAATACAACTCTTCTCGGCTTAGATGATGCCCAGCACTCAGGCCAAGCCGTTGAGAACGTAATTCGTCACGGAGCTCACGCTCCTCACGTTCAAGACGCTGGAATTCAGTTTCTCCCGTTCCGCCGCATGCAATTTGAAGGAGATAAGTCTTCACCAGCGCCGAGACAGAGGTCGCACGTTCTGCCGCTCGAATGCGGGCCATCCGGTAGGTGTCATCATCCACACTCACGGTGATGTTCTTCACCCCTCCACTTTTCCACAGATTCACAGTTTCACAAGCAGTGATTCTCTTCCGTAAATCTCTCCAAAAATGAACTTTCAGACCCAATTCCCCCCACGCCCACCCGCATCACAAAAAAGGCAGACGCCTGCAAGGGACAGGCATCATCTCAGCAGATCACAAAGATCACGGCTCAGCTGGTAGAGCGCCACAGGCCCACGCTCCGCCATGCGCGCCGCTTCGCCCTCCCTCATCCTGCCCGCGATCAAATCCGCCACCCCGCCCAGTTCTGCGGGCTTTGGCTGCTGCTCCTTCTTCGGAGTGCGGTCCAATAGGGACAGGCAAAATCTCCGAGCACAGTGCCCCGCGGCACACCCACCACCGCCATGCCGGAGGCATGAAAGAAAATTAGCCGGTCGGTGACCGCAGTCCGCCCCGCGGACGCAGGGAACCACCGGTTCCCATCGCCCCACGCGACGCGCCCCGGCAGCGGGCGCGAGAACCACACAACCACCCCCGCACCACCCCGTACTCCTCGATCGACCCCATCCCTCGACTACCCGCCATGCGGACCGATAGTGCGGTCCAATAGGGACAGGCAAAATCACCGTTGGCAGGCAAAATCACCGTTGGCAAAATCTCCGTTTCCACTGCCCTCGTGTCCGCCCCCTTTCTGCCATCCCTGAGTCCCACAAAATCGGCATGGAGCCATGGTGTGAGGTGCCGTTGAGGGATCTCACACGGAGGCACAAAGGCACCAAGGGGAGTGCGGTCCAATAGGGACTGCGGTCCAATAGGGACAGGCAAAATCTCCGTTTCCACTGCCCTCGTGTCCGCCCCCTTTCTGCCATCCCTGAGTCCCACAAAATCGGCATGGAGCCATGGTGTGAGGTGCCGTTGAGGGATCTCACACGGAGGCACAAAGGCACCAA
>CAMAUX010000030.1 GCA_945861435.1 Chthoniobacter flavus
GCACCAAGTGATCCTCCGGCACCCACTCCCGCAGGTCCGGGGGCATCAGCAACGGAGTATCGCGGTCAACACAGACGAACCTTGCAGCCATGCCTAATGAACCCCGACTCCCCCTCATTCGTTGCGGCGAAAGTCCGACAGGCTGCTAGTCGCCGCATGGCATGGATGGCTTATGAGCTCCAGCGCCCGAGCGCCCTGGACTTGGGGAGGTTGACGCATGCCCGTTCCCTTCGAATGTCGCGAGTGGGGTGCGGCTGGTTTGGGCAGGTGGTTGAGCGAGAACTCAGCCTCCGAGGCGGGACATCTCGGGCTTGGGGGCGGAGGCAGGGCCCGGGGTTTTGGAGAAGCGGATTTCGGAGTAGCGATCGGTGCGTGCGCTCCATGCGGCGTGGATGAGTGCGCGGAGTTGGTCGTCGGACGCGCCGGCTCGGAGAGGGTCGCGGAGGCTGATGCCGGCGCCGGAGAAGAGGCAGGTGTGGAGCTGCCCATCGGCAGAGAGCCGGGCGCGGGTGCAGTCGCCGCAGAAGGGTTGGGTGACGGAGGTGATGAGTCCGACTTCGCCGCCTGAACCAGGGGCCGTGTGGCGGAAACGGCGCGCGACTTCGCCGGTATACAGGGCGGGAAGCGGCTCGAGCGCAAAACGGGAGCGGAGGGTGGCGAGGATTTCGGCGGCGGGGACGACGTCTTCCATGCGCCATGCGTTGGTCTCGCCGACGTCCATGTATTCGATGAAGCGCACGATGTAGGCGCGGTCTTTGAAGTGGTCGGCGAGTGCGAGGATGGCGTGCTCGTTCACACCGCGGCGGATGACGGCGTTGATCTTGATGGGGGAGAATCCTGCGGTGCGCGCAGCCTCGATGCCGGCGAGCACGTGGTCGAGCGGCGTCTGGACATCGGCCATCGCGGCGAAGGTGGCGGGGTCGAGGGAATCGAGGCTGACGGTGATGCGGTCGACGCCCGCTTGGTGCAGCGGTGCGGCGTGTTCTTTGAGGAGTGCGCCGTTGGTGGTGAGGGCGATTTCCTGCAGGCCGGGGAGGGGGCGCAGCATGCGGACGAGGTGGGCGAGGTCGCGTCGGAGCAGGGGTTCGCCGCCGGTGAGGCGCAGTTTGCCGACGCCCAGTGGAAGGAAGAGCGCGGCGAGGCGGGTGATTTCCTCGAAGGAGAGGATCTCGGTGCGCGGCAGGAACGGGTGGGTGCTCCCGTAGACCTCCTTCGGCATGCAGTAGGTGCAGCGGAAGTTGCAGCGGTCGGTGACAGAGATGCGCAGGTCGCGCAGGGGTCGGCCGAGGAGGTCTGATGCGGGAGCGCTCACGGGTGCGCCAGCCTTGATGAGGGGGCGTGTGTGGGCAAGCAGGATGCGGAGTGGGAGCCCCGGGCTATTTCTTGCGCTGGATGGCCTGGGAGAACCAGTCGTTGCCGGGGGCGGACTGGGGCTTGGCGGAGGCGCCTTGGCTGAAGCGGTTGAGGTCGCGCGGGCCGGCTTCGTTCTTGCGGTCGGAGCGCGGGGTGAGCTCGGGCTTGGCCTTCATGGAGAGGGCGATGCGTTTGCGGGCGAGGTCGACTTCGACGACGGTGACAGTGACGCGTTGCGAGACTTTGACGACCTCGGCGGGGTTTTTGACGAACTGGTCGGAGAGTTGGCTGACATGGACGAGGCCGTCCTGATGGACGCCGACATCGACGAAGGCACCGAAGGCGGTGACGTTGGTGACGATGCCGGGGAGTTTCATGCCGACCTTGAGGTCCTCCATGTTCTGCACGCCGTCGCTGAAGGAGAAGGCTTCGAACTGCTGACGCGGATCGCGGCCGGGTTTGGCGAGCTCGTTCATGATGTCCTTGAGAGTGGGGAGACCCACTTCTGCGGTGACATACTTGGCGGGCTGGATCTTGGTGCGGCGCGCGCCGTCCTTGAGGAGGTCGAGGACGGAGCAGCCGAGGTCGGCGGCCATTTTGTCGACGAGTTCGTAGCGTTCGGGATGGACGGCGCTGGCGTCCAGGGGATGGACGGCGTCGCGGATGCGCAGGAAGCCGGCGGCCTGTTCGTAGGCTTTGGGGCCGAGGCCTGTGACCTTGAGCAGTTCGCGGCGGGAGGTGAAGGGGCCGTGTTCGTCGCGGTGGGCGACGATGCTGGCGGCGACGCGTGCGTTGAGGCCGGAGACGTAGCTCAGGAGTTGTTTGCTGGCGGTGTTGAGTTCGACTCCGACGCCGTTGACGCAGCTCATGACGACGTCGTCGAGGGAGCGTTTGAGGGCGTTCTGTTCGACGTCGTGCTGGTACTGGCCGACGCCGATGGATTTGGGATCGAGTTTGACGAGTTCGGCGAGGGGATCCATGAGGCGGCGTCCGATGGACACGGCGCCGCGCACGGTGATGTCGTGGTTGGGGAATTCTTCGCGTGCGACGTCGCTTGCGGAGTAGATGGAGGCGCCGCTTTCGTTGACGGAGACGATGATGACGGAGGGTGGGAGGCCGAGTTTGCGGATGAAGGTTTCGGTCTCGCGGCCTGCGGTGCCGTTGCCGATGGCGATGGCCTCGATCTGGTATTTTTTCACGACGGCCTTGATGGCTTCCGCGGCGTCGGAGGCGTTGCGCGCGCCTTGTTCCGGGTAGATGACGTCGTTGCCGAGGAGTTTGCCCTGGCGGTCGAGGACCACGATTTTGCAGCCGGTGCGGAAGCCCGGGTCGATGGCGAGGACGTTCTTCTGGCCGAGGGGTGAGACGAGGAGGAGTTCGCGGAGGTTTTCAGCGAAGACGCGGATGGCTTCTTCGTCGGCGCGTTTTTTGACGGCGATGCGGGCCTCGCCTTCCATGGCGAAGCCGAGGAGGCGCTTGTAGCTGTCGTGGACGGCGGCCTTGACCTCGAGAGCGGAGGGGGAGGAGCCCTTCACAAAGAGGTTTTCGAGAAGGGAGACGGCGTCTTCTTCAGGCGGGGTGAGGCGCGAGAAGAGGAAGCCTTCGGTTTCGCCGCGGCGGATGGCGAGGACGCGGTGGGAGGGTGCGCTGGAGGCGGGTTCGGTCCAATCGAAGTAGTCTTTGAACTTGGCGCCTTCCTCTTCCTTGCCGGAGATGACCTTGCTCTTGATGACGCCTTTGCCGAGGTAGAGGTCGCGCATTTTGGCGCGGGCCGTGGAGTCGTCGCTGATGCGTTCGGCGAGGATGTCGCGTGCGCCGGCGAGTGCTTCCTCGGCGGATTTCACTTCCTTGGATTCGTCGATGAACTTTGCGGCCTCAGCCTTTGGATCGGTGGCTGGAAGCTGTGCCCAGAGGGTTTCTGAAAGGGGCTCGAGACCCTTTTCGCGGGCGATGATGGCGCGGGTGCGCTTTTTGGGGCGGAAGGGTTGGTAGATGTCTTCGAGGCCGGAGAGGGTCTCGGAAGCGGCGATCTTGGCGGCGAGTTCCGGGGTGAGGAGCTTGCGTTCGTTGAGGGAGCCGAGGATGGACTCGCGGCGTTTGTCGAGTTCAGCGAGTTGTTCGAGGCGGTCGCGGATGCTGGCGATCTGGACCTCGTCGAGTTCGCCGGTCTTTTCTTTACGGTAGCGGGCGATGAAGGGGACGGTGGCGCCTTCTTCCAAGAGCACGGCGGTCGCGGCGACCTGACGGGGTTGGAGTTTGAGTTCGCCGCAGATTTTGAGGACGTATTGTTCGAGCATGGTTGGGTGGAAGCGGCGAATGATGGAGGGGCTTTTCGGGGAGTCAACCGCGGGTGTGATGTGGAAGCGATTTCGGCGGTTGTTGGGAAGCGCTGGGGGCGAGGTTTTTCCGATGAGGCGGCAGGGGCTCTCTGCGAGCGTGCAGGCTTGTTTGCGGGCGCAGGGGTTGGTTTTCTGCGCGGCCGTCTGACGTGGATTCCCACGCCATGGGCGGAATGGAGGAGATTATGAAAAAGATGATATGGATGGGTGTGTTGGGTAGCTTGGGTTGCAGTGCGCTGGCTGTGCTGGCGCCGGTGAGTGGGGACACGTGTGTTTCCGCCGCTTCCGTCGCGCGCAAGCAGGTGACTGGTGCGGGCGTCTCGTTATCGGTGGCTGCGGCTCCGGCGGGTTCGGTTGCGGTGTCGTACTTGCGGTTCAATCTTGCGGGGCTTCCGCCGGGGGTCAGTGGGGCGGATGTGGGGCGCGCAACGCTTTGGCTGTACCCGAGCATTGTGAGGGCAGCCGGGGAGGTGACGGTGCACAGTCTTCAAGAGCAATGGGAGGAGGGGACGTTGAGAACTTTTCTCGGACTGGGCACGAGCGCACCGGCTGCGCGGATGGCGATTGGGCTCAAGGATGTGAAAACGCCTGTAGCGGTGGATTTGACCTCGTTAGTGCGAGCGTGGGTGGACGGTGGGGTGCCGAATCTTGGCATCGCACTGGCGGCCGTGGGTACGGAGGCGGGGGGCGGGGCGAAGGTGAGTTTTGATTCCAAGGAGTCGTCGGTTTCGGGTCGGCATCCGTTTGTGGAGATCACGCTCGGTGCGCGTGCGGGACAGGCTGGGGCGGAAGGGCCGAGAGGACCGGCAGGGCCCGTGGGTGCGGTGGGGCCAGTGGGGTCGGTGGGAGCAGTGGGCCCCATGGGTCCGAGGGGTGCGGTAGGTGCGGATGGAGCTCCCGGGCCGGTGGGGCCGATGGGTGCTGTGGGCCCGACGGGGCGCGATGGCGCAACGGGGCCGCAAGGGGTTGCGGGTCCGATGGGGAGGACCGGGTGGTCTGCGAGTCGGCTTGCGGCGCGACGGTGGTTTGACGTGGACACGACGTTGGTGCCGACCGCGCTGGGTTCCGCGGTCCGGCCGCTGGGTGTGGTGTCGGACGGCGATTACGTGTGGGTGGCGCTGTCGGGATCCTCATCTGTGCGGAAGTTTCGGAGGGACGGTGCGGCGGTGCTGCGGGTGACATCCCTTGGATCCACGGTGTATTGGGCGGAAGGGTGCAGTGGGGCGCCGAGCTACCTTGCGCTGACTGGGGATTTGTTGTGGGTGAGTCGCAAGGGGGCGAACTCTGTGAGCGCGTATGATGCGGACTCCGGGGGTGCCAGTCCTCTGGCGACAGTCGGTGGTGCGTCAGCTGGGTTTGCAGGGCCTGGGCACCTGTGTTTTGACGGGACGTTTGTCTGGGTTGCCAACGAGGACGGTGGTGCGCTGAGCAAGATCCAAGTGGTGGATCGCACGCTGCAGGGATCCGTGAAGGTGACAGCGCCACGGGGCATGGTTTTCGATGGGAGTGCGCTGTGGGCGTGCTCGTTCACGGGCAATGCGGTGGTGAAGATCAATCCATCCAACGGTGAGGTGCTCGGGATGTTCGCGGTGGGGGCGGGGCCGACTGAGGTGGCGTTCGATGGGAGTACGCTGTGGGTTTGCAATAGTGGGGGAAACTCGGTGACGCGACTGGGGAGGGATGGATCGGTGTTGGGGACGTTTGCGGTGGGCAGTCTGCCGACGGCGATCGTGTGCGACGGGCGATCGGTGTGGGTGGCGAACGCCGGCAACCACACGGTGAGTCTTCTGGATGTCGACACGGGCGCTGCGCTTGGCAGTTACCCGAGCGGGGGGACTCAACCTGGAGGCCTTGCATTCGACGGGCGGCACGTCTGGATCAGCAACTGGGGTGACGGAGCATTCACGCGCCGTTAGGCGCTTGAGCGGGGAATGGAGGGAGGAAGAGGGCGTTGCTGCGGTGCGTTGCGGTGGGATTTGGAGGGGATTGTGTTTCGCCGCTTTCCACGCGGGTGGTTCTCGCTCAGGATTTGAGGGTCGCCTGGATTCTCAGCGGAAACGCCGGTGTGGTGAAATGGCAGACACAACGGACTTAAAATCCGTTGGCGCGAAAGCGCCGTGCGGGTTCGAGTCCCGCCACCGGTACCCGTGGTGAGGCTGCGTTGCAGCCATGCTGCGAGGGGTTCAGACCAGGGCGTGGACGTGGGCGGTGGCGGCGCTCGCGAGGCCGGAAAGGTTGTAGCCCCCTTCAAGTACACTGACAACGCGGCCACCGGCCGTTTCGTCGGCGAGTTTGCGGACGAGAAGGGTGAGATCGGCGAAATCTTTGTCCGTGAGTTGGAAGCGGCCGAGAGGGTCGCCCTCCCGGGAATCGAATCCGGCGCTGATGAGGACGAGTTCCGGGCGGAAGTGTTTCATTGCGGGGAGGAGTTTGTTTTCGAATGCGTCGAAGATCTCGGCGCGGCCGCTGCCTGCGGGGAGGGGGCAGTTGCAGGTGGTGCCTTTGCCGGGGCCGGCGCCGGTTTCCTGGGCGAGACCGGTGCCCGGGTACCATGGGTGCTGATGGGTGCTGAAGAAGAAGACGGTGCCGTCGTTGTAGAAGATGTCCTGGGTGCCGTTGCCGTGGTGGACGTCCCAGTCGAGGATGAGGACGCGGCCGATGCCGAGGCGGCGTTGGGCGTGGCGTGCGGCGATGGCGATGTTGTTGAGGAGACAGAAGCCCATGCCGACGGAGGCGCTGGCGTGGTGGCCTGGTGGGCGAACGAGGCAGAAGGCGGTCTTGGCGTCGCCCTTGATGACGGCTTCTGTGGCGGCAATGGCGCATCCGGCGGCGGCTTTGGCGGCTGACCAAGAGGCTTTGCAGATCTGGGTGTCGCCGGTGCTGAGGTGATCGTAACCGGCTTCGACTTCATGCTGGGCGAGTGCGAGGTAGACGGGGGTATGGACGAGGGCGAGGTCTTCTGTGGTGACTGCGCGTGCCGGAATGCGCTTGGCGGTGGCGAGGGTGCCGCTGCGTTCGAGTGCGTGAAGGACGCTTTGGTAACGGGCAACTTGTTCGGGATGGCCGGGACCCGGGTCGTGCGTGCTGCAGAGTGCGTCTGTGACGAAGAGCATGGGAGGCGAGGATGTTGGTGAGGTTAAGGAGTTTTGAGTGGCGCGGACAAGAAAAGGCAGGAGGGTGTGGGTGTGGAAAACGGGCTCGCGCGTGGGGCAGTCGGGTGCTTGAGTGACGCACTTTTTCTTATGGCAAAACCTCTTGTGCTCATTATTCGCGACGGTTGGGGGGAAAATCCCGGTGGCCGCGCCCAGGCGGAACTTAACGGGGACGCGACGTTGCTGGCGCGCACGCCGTTTCATGACATGCTTTATGCAAAGTATCCGCAGGGGCGCTTGAGCGCGAGCGGGATGGACGTGGGATTGCCGGAGGGGCAGATGGGGAACTCAGAGGTGGGGCACTTGAACCTTGGCGCCGGCCGGATCGTTTATCAGGACCTGACGAGGATCAACAAGGCGATCGCTGATGGAGAGATTGCGGGAAAAGCGGTTTTGAAGGAGGCGTTTGAGAAGGCGCGCGGTGGGCGCTTGCACCTGCTGGGGTTGGTTTCGGACGGGGGTGTGCACAGTCATCAGAATCACTTGGTGGCGCTGGCGCAGGCGGCGCACGCGGCGGGGGTGGGGGATATTTTGGTGCACGCGATCACGGACGGCCGGGACACGTCGCCGACGGGGGGGGCGGCATCGCTGACTTTTGTTCAGGAAGCGCTTCAGAAGTGTGGTGCGCGGGTGGCGACTGCCGTGGGTCGATATTTTGCGATGGATCGGGACAAGCGTTGGGAGCGCAACAAACTGGCATGGGATGCGATCGTGCTGGGGCGCGGTGAGTTCTCTGCGGAAGCGCCCGGAGAAGCGGTGGCGGCGCGGTATGCGAAGGGGGAGACGGATGAGTTCCTGCAGCCGTTGATTTTTGATCTGCCGGATCAGGCGCGGATGCGGGATGGGGATGTGATTTTGTATTTCAACTTCCGAGCGGACCGGGCGCGTCAGCTGAGCGAGGCGTTTCTGCAGCCCGGGTTCAGCGGTTTTGAGCGGGAGGTGACGCCTGCGCTGCATTACGTGACGCTGACGGAGTACGACCGCAATTACGGGTGTCCGGTGGTGTTTGGGCCGCAGTCGCTGGCGAACATTCTTGGCGAGGTGGTGAGCAGGGCGGGGCTCAGCCAGTTGCGCATTGCGGAGACGGAGAAGTACCCGCACGTGACGTATTTTTTCAACGGTGGTGTGGAGACGCAGTATCCCGGGGAGGAGCGCTTGATCGTGCCGTCGCCGAAGGATGTGGCGACGTATGATTTGAAGCCGCAGATGAGTGCTCCGCAGGTGACGCGGGAGGTGGTGGGGAAGCTTGGGGAGTTTGATCTGGTGATTTTGAACTTTGCCAATCCGGACATGGTGGGTCACACGGGGGTGGTGGAGGCTGGGGTGAAGGCGGTGGAGACGATCGACGGCTGCGTGCGCGAGGTGGTGGAGCGGACGCTGGAGCTTGGGGGGCGTTTGCTGATCACCGCCGACCACGGCAATTGCGAGCAGATGCGCAACCCCGATGGTTCGCCGCACACGGCGCACACGACGAATCTGGTGCATGTGCTCTATGTGGGGGCTGATGCGGCGGGGTTCCAGTGTCGCAATGGGATTCTGGCGGATGTGGCGCCGACGTTGCTGGCGCTGCTGGGGATCGCGCAGCCCGAGGAGATGACGGGGCGGACGCTGGTGGTGCCTAGGTAGGCGAAGCTGTCTCTGGGCGCGGGAGTTGGGATCGAGATGCAGCGTGGATTCTCTGCTTCTGGGGCGGGGTTCTCGTGATCAGATCGGGCGTTTCCGATGGGCCCATTGGATCCAAAGTCTGCAGGGGTGGTGCTGAACGGGCGGGATGAATTTGCTTTCTGACTGCTTGCTGTTGGGGGGCGTGGTGAATGGGGGTTGTCGGCCTGGGGGCCAGTGGGGTAGATGGGGGAGCGGGGTTCGTGATCGGGATGTCTTTATTTGCCGTCATCTTGCAGCACGCCCTACACCCTACGCTGTAAGCCCTACGTGATGCTTTCCACGCGGCGTTTTTGCATGGTTGTTCCACTGGGTTAGTTTCGGGTTGTTGAGAAGGGGGCGCGGGGGCGAGTGTTCTCTATGAATTGTGTAGAGGGTGAATTTGTTGGGAGGAGGACGCAGGTATGAGGCGGGTTCAGCTTTGGGTCTTGTTGTGCGTGTCGTTGGCAATGGTGGAATTTTGAGCACAGGAACCGGTTGAAGGATGGGCAGACGTATTCGCTGTGGGTATCGGAGGCGGAGGTGGCGCCTGAGGGGGGGAGCTTGAAGGCACCGGATCTTGTTGCGCTCGTGGAGTGGAGGGGGAAGTTGGTGTTTGAGTCTGCCGTTTCGCGCGGGGCGCTGGTTGGCCACTGGGAGCCGTTTGTAATGCGTGGGGGTGATCTGATTGGCGGAGGTCCTGTGAATACCAGTGCGGTACAGAATGTGGGGCGAGTGCGGCTGCAGTCAGGGGAGTCGGTGGTGGTGGGGGTTTTTGATGAGAGGTTGGTATCTAGGAGGTTTTTGGGTGGTTTTGAGGTGCCCTTGGCGGTGCTGCATCTTGGGGTGAACGAGATCAAGGGCGGTGGGTGGGTGAGTCGGTTGCAGATCACCGTGGCTCCGGAGGACGGCAATCTGCCAAAGGAAGTGCCGCGGTTCGCGGTGGCGCATGGGGTGAGGGAATTGTCCGAGATGCCTGCATCGATGAAGGATCGGTTCGCGCGCACGAATGAGAGGTTGGAGGACTTGGTGCGGCAGGGAGTGGAGCGGGGCAAGGAGTTGCTGGACAAGGTGCTGGGGGGAGGAGAGGAACGGTGATGGGATTATCTGGATCGACTGGGATCGAATTTGGGGTGGGTGCGGCGGCGTTCGCGATTGCGACGTTTGCTGGCATGGCCGGCGCGTGGCTCGAGGGCAGGTGTTCACCGGCTCGGGGCGTTGAGACTGTTGTGGCCGAGGGGAGGGGTTTTGGTGCGGGCATGGGGCGTTTGCCTTTAGATCACGTATGAAGGCGCGTGCGGCGGTCGCGGATGGCGCGGGGTTCTGGAGCCTTGAGGAGGTGGAGGTGGGGGCGCCCGGTCCTGGGGAGGTGTTGGTGGAGATGCGAGCCGCTGGGATTTGTCATACCGATCATGCATCGCTGTGCTGGGGGCGGCCGTTGGTGATGGGGCATGAGGGGGCGGGGGTGGTGCTTGCGGTGGGTGAAGGCGTGAACGCGGTGAGTGTGGGGGCGCGGGTGGTGCTGAACTGGGCGGTGCCATGCGGGGTGTGTCCGCAGTGCGGACGCGGGGATGCGGTGCTGTGCGAACGGACGCGTCCGGCGCGGGTGCTGGAGCGCACCGAAGGGCATGCGAGGGCGGAGGGGACGCTTTGGCGGGGTGTGCCGGTGGAGCGGTCTTTTAATCTGGGGACGCTCTCCACGCATACGCTGGTGAGGGCGGAGGCGGTGACGGCGATTCCGGAGTCCGTGCCATGGGCTTCGGCGTGCATCGTGGGGTGCGGGGTGATGACGGGGTTTGGCTCAGTGGTGAATGCGGCGAAAGTGACGGCGGGTAGCAGCGTGGTGGTGCTGGGGTGCGGGGGGGTGGGACTCAATGTGCTGCAGGGAGCCCGGATTGCTGGTGCCACGGTGCGCATCGCGGTGGATGCGAGGAAGGGTGCGCTGGAGAATGCGCGGCGTTTTGGTGCGACGCACGGGATTCTCAGCGACGCCGGGGATGTCGAATTCGAGGGGTTGATGGCGCAGGTGCAGGCGCTCACCGGGGGGCGCGGTGCCGACTATGCGTTTGAGGCGACGAGTGTGCCTGCGCTTGCGTTTGCGCCGCTGCGCCTCGTGCGCGATGGGGGGATGGCGTTGCAGGTGAGCGGGATCAACGATGGGGTGCGTGTGCCGATGCCTTGGTTCATGTGGAACAAGACGTACGTGACGCCGTTGTACGGCGGGTGCGTGCCGGGGCGGGATTTTCCGCGGATCTTCGGGCACTACGGGCGCGGGGAGTTGCTATTGGATGAGCTGGTAACGCGGACGTACAGACTCGAGGAGCTTGGGGCGGCGATGGCCGATATGCTCGAGGGGAGGAATGCGAAGGGGGTTGTGGTGTTTTGAGCGGGGTGGAGTAGAGAGTAAAAGTAAGAGGAAGAAGTCGGAGTAGGAGTAAGAGTAAAAAGCAGGAGCCCGCTGCTCTTACTCTTACTCTTACTCTTACTCTTACTCTTACTCCCTGCTCCCTGCTCCCTGCTCCCGCAGTGCGCGTTTAGCGGGCGCCGATGGGGAGGAGTTCCTCGAGGGACGCGGAGGGAAGCCAGCCTTGGGAATCGTTGGGCAGGGTGCAGTAAGTCCAATCCCCGCGCACGGAGAGGATATGGACGGGAGTTCCTGCCGTGAGTTGTGCGGCAATGCTGGCGCGGTCGGCTGGGGCGAGGCGCGCGGTGGCTTGTGCCGTGGTCACGAGGGCGATGGAGTCTTCGCGGATATTGTGCACCAAGAGGATGCCGCACGTGGCGGAGCCAACCAAAGACGCAAGGGTGATGAGCGAGGCGGCGATGGTACGCCGGGTGCGCGCGAGGAGGAGGAAGGCGATGGACGCGAGAAGGGCCCAGAGGGAGAGGGCGGTGCCGAGGGTGGCGAGGTCGCGGGCGGGTTTGGAGTGGAGGGGCGCTGTCCAGTCGCGCGGAGGGTTTGGGGTGCCGGAACGTTCGAGGGCGATGTGGAGGTTATCCGCAGCCTGTCGATGGGTGGGCGCAATCCAGAGGGTGCGTTGATAGAGGAGTGCGGCGCGGCCCAGAGCGCCGGAGCGGAACTCGGTGTTGGCGAGGTTGAAGAGGAGGGTGGGGTTCCAGCCTTGGGTGGCCAGCAGCTGATCGTAGGCCTGTTTGGCGGCGGGGAAGTCGCCGCGATCGTAGGCGCTGCACGCTTGATCAAAGGGGTTGGCGTCGGCCGCCCTTGCTGGAGCCGGCACGAGCAGGAGCACGAGCAGGCAGCAGAGAGCGAGCGGGAGGCGGCGGAGGAAGTCAGCTATTGCCATGCGGGGACTCGATGGTGGTGAGCAGGGCGAGGATTTTTTCGCGTTCCTGTTCGCTGAGGGTGGTGGTGCGTCCCGATTGGGAGTGGCCGGCGTAGGCTAGTTCGGCGTGGGTGTTGAGGAGGTCGGCGAGAGCCTGGCGTTTTTGCGGAGGCAGGGAGGAATCGTCGCGCAGGGGGCCGAGGTCGAAGGTGAGTGGATCGCGTCCCGAGGCGAGGGCGAAGTGTGTGCGGGCGAAGTCGACTGCTCCTTGGAAGAAGGCGGTGCGGTTCTGCTCCGTGGCGAGAGCGGAGAGAAGGCGGCGTTTTTGCGTCTGAAGGTGCTTGGATCGGTTGGCGCTGTTGTTGGGGCGGCAGCAGCGGGTGAGCACCCATGCGCCAAGGGCCGCGGATGGGAGGAGTTGGGCGAGGAGGAATGCGCGTGAGGTGTAGAGGGGTTGGAGGGATGCGGTGGGAGGAAGGGGGTCGTAGAGGATGCCGTGGATGTCGTTGGGAACGGTAGCGGGCGGGGGTTGTGGGGGCTGGGAGTTGGCGGCGGTCGATGGCGTTGCGCCGGAGGTGGAGGTCTGTGCAGGAGAGGTGCCTTCGATCTGGAGCGGGAGGGGATTGCTAGTGAGGGTGATGTAGCGGGCTTTTTCGGGATCGAAGTAGGAAAACTCAAAGAGAGGCGCCTTGGATTGTGGGGAATCGGGGATGACGGCGATTTCGAACTGTTTGCTGCCGCTGGTGCCCAGTTCATTGCCGGGTTGGAATTGGGTGTTTGGTGGGTAGGTGCGCCAGCCCTTTTGTTCGATGAGTTCTGGGGCGGAGACGCGGTCGAAGTTACCGCGGCCTTCGACGACGAACTTCATGGTGATGGGGTCGCCGACGGCGGCCTTGAGCGGGGTTGCTTGTGTGTGAAGTTCAAAGGAGCCGATGGCGCCGGAGAAACTTTTGGGGCGGCCAGTGACGGGGAGGGGCTTGACCTCGAGTTGGACGACGGGTGCAGCAATACGGTACTGGCGCAAGGAGCCGCCGGAGAGGACTTGGCCGAAGAACATGTCGAAGAGGCCGCCGCCTTGGGAAGGGCGCTCGTTGGGGTTTTGAGCGAGGAAGGGGACTTCTGCCGGGCCGATGGAGAGGGTGCCGGCGCGGCTTGGGCTGAGGGCGGTACGGAAGATGGCTGCGTCGTAGAAGACGCCGTTGGCTTGCCTGTAGCGGTTGTACTTTTGGGGGTTGGGGATTTTTTCGGCGGTGAAGCCTTCGCCCTGAATGACGGGGCGGTGTTCGATATCCCATGTGATGCGGGAGTCGACGTGGAGCCGGAGTTCCACCTCCACGGGTTCGCCGATGTAGGCTTCTTTTTTTGGAAGGACGAGTTCGGCAAAGGCGCTGCTCGTCTGTTGCGGATCGGCTGATGCGGCGCCGGTGGGTGGCGGGTTCTGGCCCGCATTGGGAGGCTGAGGGGCGGGGGCTGGGGGGAGGACGGAAACTTGGAGAGGTTGCGTGGTGATCTGGCCGGCGTTGGTTTCGATCGGGATGGCGGGAATGGTGTGGGTGCCCTCGGCGAGTGGGCGGACTTCAAAGGTGAGTTGAAGGGTTTGTGTGCGGCCGTTGTTGTCGAGGCGGAACTGCTGGGATTGGCCTCGGTAGGTGATCTGGAGGCCGGGGACGTTGAATTCGGGAAGCCGCATTTTTCCGGCGTCGGTCACGGTGAGGACGAGGAGGGTGATGTCGTCGAGGGTGATGCGGTCTTTGGCGAGGCGGGTGCTCACGGTGGGGTTGGCCGCATGGGTGTGCGCGACCAGGAGCAGCAGGGCAAGGAGTGGCCCGAGGAGGTTGCGCAGGTGCGAGAGGAATGCCGCCGGGTTCATCAGAAAGAGAGCGTGAAAGAGGTCGGTGGGAGGATGCTTACCAATCGCGCAAGACACGGGTGCGGAGGCGCTGGTCGCGGTTCATGAGTTGGACGCGCTGATCCTGATTGCGGAGGCTTTCCAGGAGAGCCTTGGCTTGCTGAGGGGTCATCCGGCCTTCGGATGCGGCCTGTGCTTCCTCGGCCTGTTGGGCGCGGTCGCGCTGTTGCTGGTCGTACTGGGGGTTGTCCTTCATCTCGCCGGAAGGGGGTGGGGTGCCTTCCGGAGTCTGGTTCTGCGGGTTCTGGGGTGACTGGGAATTTTGGGAGTCCTTGGAGTTTTGAGAATCCTGAGGCTGCTCTTTTCCGTCCTGTTTTTGAGGGTTGGCGGAGTCCTTGGAATCCTCCTTGTCCTTGGGGTTCTGCTGGTCGCCGGACTGCTGTGGATCCTTCTGATCCTTTTGGTCCCCCTGGTCCTTTTGATCTTTTTGATCCTTCTGATCTTTCTGATCTTTCTGGCCGTTTTGATCCTTGTTCTGCTGGTCCTTGGAATCCTTGTTGTCCTTCTCGTTTTTGTCGTCCTTGTCGTTCTTCTTCTGGTCTTTGTCGTCCTTCTTATCCTTCTGGTCCTTGGAGTCCTGCGGGGGTTCCTGTTCGGCTTGTTCCAGGAGTTGGCGGACCACGTCACGGTTATGGGCGGCGTCTGGGTGGTCGGGTTGGATTTGGAGGGCTTGGTCGTAGTGTTGGAGGGCGTTTTTCCATTCCTGGATTTTCGCGTCGCGCTGGGACTGTGTTGAGCCGCGCTGGTAGAGGGTGTTGCCGAGGTTGTATTCGGCGAGGGTGCGGATGGTGGGGTCTTCGGCGCGGATGGCTTCGCTGAAGGAGCGCAGAGCGGTGTCCATGTCGCCGGCCTTGTAGGCGGCGCTACCGAGGCCGAAGTGGAGCGCGGGGGAATGGGGTTGGCGGCTGAGCTGTTTCTGGAACTGCTCTACGGATTGTTGGAATTGATCCTTTTGGTAGGACTCGAGGGCGGGGTTTTTTGCGTGGAGGTAAGGGGTGGGGAGGAGCAGGGCGATGAGCAGAGCTGCGGCTGCGGTGGGTGCGGGGGAGGACATGGGAGATTGGCGTTTGCGGTCACCGACGAGGTAGGCGAGGAGGAGGAGGAAGAGGCCGGAGGCGAGGGGCCAGTGGTAGCGCTCGATGGGGCGGCGGGAGGTTTTGGCGTCGATGTCGTGTTCGGTCATTTGAGCGAGGCCTTCATGGACGAGGCGTTGGGCGACAGCGGGTCCGTTGTCCATACGAGCATAGAAGCCGCCGGTGATTTGGGCAATTTTGTTGAGGGCGTCCTCGTCGAGGCGACTCTTGACGATCTGGCCGGCGGAGTCCTTGAGGAATTCCGTGCCGCGCGGGGTTTTGATCGGGATGAGGGAGCCTTCTTGGGAGCCGAGGCCGACGGTGAAGACGCGCATGTTGCCTGCGACTTTGTGAGCGGCGGTTTCGCTGGCTTTTTCGAGGTCCTCGCCGTCGGTGAAGATGACGAGGGCGCGGTGATCGCTTTCGCCTTTGCCGAAGGCTTGGTCTGCGAGTTCGATGGCGGCGGCGAGGTTGGTGCCGCCTTGGGGGACGATGTCGGTGTCGAGTTCCTGAAGGGACTGGATGATGGCGCTGTGGTCGATGGTGAGCGGGGCTTGGAGGAAGGCGGTGCCGGCGAAGGCGATGAGGCCGACGCGGTCGCCACCGAGAGCGGAGAGGAGATCTTGGGTGGCCATTTTGGCGCGGGTGAGGCGGTCCGGAGCCAGATCGGTGGCGAGCATGCTTTTGGAGGTGTCGATGGCGATGAGGAGATCGCGGCCTTTGCGTTGGGCCTGCTGCCAGTCGAAGCCCCAGCGTGGTTGAGCGGTGGCGAGGGTGAGGAGGGCGAGCGCTGCGCAGAGGAGGGAGAACTGGAGGCGGCGGCGCGGGGTGGCGGAGGGGTCGACGAGGCGGTGGGCGAGGCGCTGGGAGACGAGGCTGTGGAGGAGGATGCGTCGGCGGTTTTCGTTGCGCAGGAAGAGGACGAGGAGGAGGGGCAGGGCAGCGAGGGCCCAGAGGCAGAGGGGTGCACCGAAGGAGAGGGGCGACGTCATGGGATGCGGCGCAGGAGGGATTGGGAGAGGAGGAGTTGGAGGAGGAGCAGGGCGGAGCCTGCGGCGGTGAGCCACGGGAAGAGTTCGCGCCACTGGGTGTAGCGATCGAGTTCGACGGTGGATTTTTCGAGTTTGTCGATTTGGGCGAAGATCTCTTCGAGGGACTTGCTATCGGTGGCGCGGAAGAACTGGCCGTCGCCGATCTTGGCGATTTTTTTGAGGGCCTCCTCGTCGACCTCTACTTTGACCTGGCGATAGATGGTGCGGCCGAACGGGTCTTGGACGGGGACGGGGGCGTAACCGCGGGATCCGATGCAGATGGCGTAGATTTTGATGCCGAGTGCTTTGGCGGCTTCGGCGGCGGTGTTGGGGGTGATTTTGCCGCTGTTGTTGTCGCCGTCGGTGAGGAGGAGGATGATTTTGCTTTTGGATTCCTTGTCCTTGAGGCGGTTGGAGGCGGAGGCGAGGGCGGAGCCGATGGCGGTGCCGTCTTCGACGAGGCCGATTTCGATGCGTTCGAGGTTTTTGAAGAGCCAGTCGTGGTCGAGGGTGAGCGGGCTGACGAGGTAGGGTTTACCGGCGAAGGCGAGGAGGCCGATGCGGTCGGTGGGGCGGCCTTCGATGAAGGCCTGGGTGATGCGTTTGACGGCGTCGATGCGCTTGGCTCGTGTGGCGCCGATCTGGAAGTCCTCGGCGAGCATGGAGCGCGAGACATCGAGGGCGAGCATGATGTCGATGCCGCTGGCTTGGACGCGGTTGAAGGTGCGGCCCATGCGAGGGCGGGCGAGGGCGAGGATGAGGAGTGCGGCGGCGAGAAGCAGGAGGGAGGCAAGGAGGCGGCCTGAGCGTGCGGAGCGGACGCGGCCGAGACCTTGGAGAATTTGGAGGGAGGAGAAGAGGATGGCGGGGGCGCGCCCGGTGCGACCGCGCAGCCATGCGAGCAGAGGGAGGATGCCCAGGAGGAGGAGCACCCATGGGTATGCGAACTCGAATGTGTCGGATTCGCTCATGGGCGTGCGGCTTGGACAAAGGCGCGTGCGGCGGAGAGGAGCTGGGCGCTGTCGTCACGCGAGGCGTCGATGCGTGCGAACTTGATGAGGTCGCACTTTTCGAGGAATTGGGCGAGGAGGGTTTGGTCGCCTTGATCGAAGCGGCTGGAGTGGGAGAGGGATTCGAGGAATTCGAAGGAAGTCTGGTGGAGGGCTTGGAGGCGGTAGTGGGTTTCGATGAAGCGGCGGAGCACGTCGGAGACGGCGATGCTGAAGGCGTAGGGAGCCTGATGATCGACGGTCGGGGCGAGGCTTTCGAGTGCGCGCAGGGCGATGGCGATGGCGCTTTCGGGCAGGGGAGGCGGGCGGTTGCGAATGCGCCGGATGAGCCACCATGCAAGGAGGGCAGTGAGGAGGAGGACGGCGCAGAGGGCGGATGCGACCATCCATGGAGGGTAGGGGAGGACGTCGATGGGGGGGGCGATGTCCTTGAGTTCGAGGCCTTGGGGGAGTGGTGCAGCGGGAGCGGCGGCTGTGACGTTCGGGGCGGCGGCTGCTGCGGATGGAGTGGTTTTTGGGGCGGGTTCGGCCTTGATCGCTGCGTGCAGAGGAGCGGCCAGGGAGGCTGCGAGCAGGAGCAGCGCGGTGCGGGGGTGGAGGCGGTGGGCGTGGTGCGTCATCGCTGGAGGAGCCTGCGCTCGCGGGTGCGGAAGAAGGATCGGAGTGCGGGGAGGTAGTCCTGGTGGGTGCGCAGGGAGATGGTGTCGATGCGGCGTTTGCGCAATTGGTGGAGGCGGGATTGTTCGCGTTTGAGGACGGCCTTGCGGTAGGCGAGGCGGGTGGAGGCGTCGGAGGTGTTGACCTCGAGTTGGAGGCCGGTCTCGGCGTCCTCGAGGGTGACGCGGCCGACGTCGGGGAGTTCGTCCTCGCGGGGGTCGATGATGGGGACGGCGACGAGGTCGTGACGGCGGCTGGTGGCGGTGAGTTCGCGGGAGAAATCCGGGGCTTGGAAATCGGAGAGGAGGAAGACGACGGAGCGGCGGTGGAGGATGTGGTTGAGGTAGGAGAGGGCGATGCCTGGTGCGGTGCCGCGATGTTTGGGTTCGAAGAAGAGGACTTCGCGGATGATGCGCAGGACGTGGGAGCGGCCTTTGCGCGGGGGGAGGACGAGTTCGACTTTGTCGGAGAAGAGGAGGAGGCCGACGCGGTCCTGATTGCGCATGGCGCTGAAGGCGAGGAGGCAGGCGATTTCAGCGGCGAGTTCGCGTTTGCTGAGGTTGACGCTGCCGTAGAGGCCGGAGGCGCTGACATCGACGACGAGCATGACGGTGAGCTCGCGTTCCTCGGTGAACTTTTTGACGTAGGGCTCGTCGTAGCGAGCGGTGACGTTCCAGTCGATGGTGCGCACTTCGTCGCCGGGTTGGTATTCGCGGACCTCTTCGAAGTTCATGCCACGGCCCTTGAAGACGCTGCGGTACTGGCCCGCGAGCGCGGCGTCGATGATGCCACGGGTCTTGAGTTCGAGGCGTCGGATTTTGCGAAGGATGTCGCGTGGGGATTCCATGCGGGAGGCCGTGGGGTGGCTGCGTCGGGGCTGGTGCCTTGGGCTAGGGGCTAACGCCTAGGGGACGGGGAGTCCGGCGAAGATGCGGTGGACGAGGGTTTCGCTGGTGAGATCCTCGGCTTCGGCTTCGTAGCTGACCATGACGCGGTGGCGGAGGACATCGAGGCCGATGCTTTTGACGTCCTGCGGGGTGACGTAGCCGCGGCCGGAGAGGTAAGCGCGGGCCCTGGCGGCGAGTGTGAGGGCGATGGTGGCGCGCGGGGATGCGCCGTAGCGGATGAGGCCCTCGAGGTTGTTGAGTCGGTAGGAGGCGGGTTCGCGGGTGGCGAAGACGATGTCGACGATGTAGTCCTTCACGCGGTCGTCGATGTAGACTTGGTTGACGAGTTCGCGTGCACGGAGGATTTCCTGGGGTTCGATGACGGGGTTGACGTCGAGGCGCGGGGTGCTTGTCCCCATCAAATCGAGGATGGAGCGCTCTTCGGCCTTGGTGGGGTAGCCGACCTTGAGTTTGAGAAGGAAGCGGTCGAGCTGGGCTTCGGGAAGTTGGTAGGTGCCTTCCTGTTCGAGGGGGTTTTGGGTGGCGAGGACGAGGAAGGGGTCGGCGAGTTTGTAGGTCTGGTCGCCGATGGTGACCTGGCGTTCCTGCATGGCCTCCAGCAATGCGCTCTGGACCTTGGCGGGAGCGCGGTTGATTTCGTCGGCGAGGATGAGGTTGGAGAAGAGGGGGCCGCGTTTGGTGGAGAATTCGCCGGTGCGCGGGTTGTAGATGAGGGTGCCGATGAGGTCGGCCGGGAGGAGGTCCGGTGTGAACTGGATGCGCTGGAATCCTGTGTGGATGCAGCCTGCGAGGGTTTTGACGGTGAGGGTTTTAGCAAGGCCCGGAACGCCTTCCAGCAGGACATGGCCGTTGGTGAGAAGGCCCACGAGAAGGCCGTCGACCAGACAACGTTGGCCGACCACGACGCGGCCGACTTCGTTTTGGACCGATTGAACCCAGAGGCTGGACTGCTGGATGGTTTGGGTGAGTTCCTGAGTGTTCGACATGGTGAAAGAAAGGGGTGGAAGTTGGGGCGGGGTGGTTTTCGGAAGGGGCGGGAAGGATTCGGACCGTGGGATGGGACGCTAGGGAACTGATTTTGTTCAAACGGTATGCGCCGGTGGGATGGGGTCGGCTGGTTGGGACGCAGTGGAGGTGGGGTGGAGGACTGGTGGGGGGAGGAGGGCGCGCGAGCGGTCCGAGGGGAGGGCGAGGAGCTCGTCGATGGCGGCGAGGACCATGGGGACTGTGACGGCGTGCATGCAGCGGAAGTCGATGGGGCAGGTGCGCAGGAAGCAGGGGCTGCATTCGACATGCTTGCGCAGCACCCTGTGGGGGCTGCCGAGTGGGCCGGTGAGTTCGGGTTCTGTGGAGCCGAAGATGGCGACCACGGGCACGCCGAGTGCCGCGGCAAGGTGCATGGTGCCGGTGTCGTTGGTTACCAGAAGGTCGCAGGAGCGCAGGTGGTCGATGAGTTCTGCGAGGGTGGTGCGGCCCACGAGATCCTCGCCGGTATCGGCCTGTTCGAGGATGTGCTGGGCGATGGGGCGGTCCTTGGCGACGCCGAAGACTTTCCAGTGTGCGCCGAGGCCGTGCTGGGTTTGTTGGAGGACGTCGCCAAAACGCTCGGGCATCCAGCGCTTGGCAGGGCCGTACTCGGCGCCCGGGCAGAGGCCGAGGACGGGTTTGCGTTTTTGTGGAGCGGCGGAGGAGGTTGGGGAAGTGGAAGCCGGGGCTGCGGCAGTGACGGTGGCAGTGGCTGCGGGAGTGACGGAGGCTCCTGCAGCGGCGGTGGCGGCTTCGATATCGGCGCCAATGTGCCTTGCGAGTGCGAGGTAGTGGTGGACCTGGTGCTTGGGCTTGGCCGCGGGAGTTTTAGTTGCCGGGGAATAAATCTGGTTGAGGAGGTAGCGGCGGCGGTGTCCGGCGTAGCCCACGCGGCGGTGGATGCCTGCGAGGAAGACCTCAAGGGCGCTGCGCAGGGAGTTGGGAAAGAGGACGGCAGCGTCGAAGCGCCCGCGGATCTTGCGAGCGACGCCGAAGACGGAGTCCCGGGCTTCGATGCAAATGACCTCGTCGACTTCAGCGACTGCGCGCCAGAAGTCTGCGAGCTTTGCCGGGGTGAGGATGGCGAGGTGGAGGTCGGGGCGTCCGTGCTTCATTGCGCGCACGGCGGGCAGGCTCATGACGGCGTCGCCGAGCCAGTTGGTGGCGCGCACGAGGAGGCGGAAGGGTTGGGGTGGGCAGGAGGGGGGCAGCATGGAGGGATCCGGGAGGACAACACCGCGTTTGTAGTCACTCAAGAGAAACCGGGGGCGCGGGGTTTTCCAGCGGTTATGGACCCAGAACCAGTCGGCGGGCTGGTGGCGGATCATGGATTCGAGGGCTTGGTTGACCTGTGCGGTGACGATGGCCGGGTCGGTGGCGACGGGGGCGATGGGCGGGCTGATGCGCACGATCCAGCGTCCGTGTGCTGCGGTGTATACGGCGACGGGCAGGAGTGCGGCGCCGGTGCGCAGCGCCATGATGGCGGGGAGCGGGGTGGTGGATGCGAGGCGGCCGAAGAGCGGGCACCAGAGGCCGGCGTCGCCTGCGTGCTGGTCGGCGAGGACTCCGGCAGCGCCCCCCTGGCGCAGGAGTTGCATGGCCCCTTGAAACCCTTCCTTGCGTTCGAAGAGTTGGAGGCCGAGGCGGGCCCGGTGGCGGCGGACGTCGGCGTCCATGTGCGGGTTGCTGAGGCGCTGGTAGAGGGTGCCGCTGGGGCCCGGGAAGATGAGGGGCCAGATTTGTGCGAGGAGTTCCCAGTTGCCGAGATGGCAGAGGATCGGGATGTAGCCGCGCTTTTCGGAAAGGAGTGCCTCCACGTGTTCGTAACCCTCGAGAGTCACGCAGGCGCGGACCTTTTCTGGAGGCAGGAGTGCCACGCGGGTGCTGCTGAAGAGGTTGGCCCCCAGATGGGCGAAGGACTTCCGGGCGAGGCGATGCCTGTCCCTTTCGGGCATGGAGGGGAAGGCGATGGCGAGGTTGTGACGCACGAGGCGCCGGTATTTTGGCGACGCTGCGTGGCCCAGAATGCCGAGCAGCGATCCCAGCCGGGAGCAGAGGCTGGGCGGGAGGAGCCCGAGAAGGAAGGCGACGGTCTTGTAGAGAAGGAAGGCGAGGCGATCCATCACGGGGCCCGAAGGCTGGAGCCGGAGGCGGCGGGTGGGCGCTGCTTCCAGTACATGTTTTTAAGGGGATGCTCGTCGATGACGTTGGCGGCGACACCGCCCAGTCGCGCGGGGTCGTAGAATTGGATGCCGACGTAATAGAAGAGCGGGCAGAGGGGGGCGTCGTTGAGGAGGAGGGATTCGGCTTCGTGAAAGACGGCGAAGCGTTTGACGGGATCGAGCTCAGCCGCGGCTTGGGCGATGAGGGTGTCGTAGCGCGGGGCGGACCAGCCGGTGCGGTTGTTGCCGCCGTTGGTGACGAACATGTCGAGGAAGGTGTTGGGGTCCTTGTAGTCGCCCACCCATGTGGAGCGGCACAGGTCGTAATCGAGGGAACTGAGCGAGTTCAGGTACACCTTCCATTCCTGCTGGGTGAGCTGGATGCGGATGCCGAGTTCGCGCTGGAAGGTGGACTGGAGCTCCACGCCGATGGATTGGTCGAGTTCGCTGTCGCCCTTGTAGAGGTAGTAGACGAGGGGGAAGCCGGAGCCGCCGGGGTATCCGGCTTCGGCGAGAAGTTTGCGCGCCCGTTCGGGATCGCGCGCGGGCCCGTGAGGTGGCTGGTAGCCGGCGGTGTCCGGTGGGACAAGGCTGTGAGCCGGGGGTTCGCCGGCGCGGGTGATTTTTTCGGTGAGGTAGGGTTTGTCGACGACCAGGGAGAAGGCGAGGCGCACGCGCGGATCGTTGAAGGGTTTGCGCGTGCAGTTGAAGCGCACGAAGTAGTTGCCGAGAAAGGGGGCGGCGTGGAAGTCGGGCCTGTGCTTGAGTTCTTCCATGAGCATGGAGGGAGCGAGACCCTTGTCCATGAGGAGGTCGGCGGCACCGGTGGCGTAGAAGTTGAAGGCCGTCATGGGCTTGGCCGCCGGGAGGACGTCGATGGTGCGCATGCCGACGTGGTCGGCGTTCCAGTAGAGGGGGTTTTTGGTGAGGCGGATCCGGTCAAAGAGCCGCCATTCGGTGAGGACAAATGCGCCATTGCCGATGAGGCGTCCGGGGCGGGTGAAGCTCTGGCCGGCTTTCTCGTATTTCTCCACCGAGGGGATGTGGACGGGGAGCAGGGTGGAGAAGGCGCACAGGTCGATCCAGAACGGCGTGGGGTTCTCGAGGGTGACGACGAGCGTGTGCGCGTCCGGGGCTTTGAGGCCGACCTCTGCGAAATCCTTGATACGGCCTTCGTTGTAGGCCTTGGCGTTGCGGATGTAGTGGAGTTGGTAGGAGTATTCAGCGGCCGTCTCCGGACGGAGGGTCCGTTGCCAGGAACGCAGAAAGTCCGTGGAGGTGACGGGATCGCCATTGCTCCAGCGCGCATTGGAGCGGAGGTGGAAGGTGTACGTGCGCCCGTCGGTGCTCAGGTCCCAGCGCTCCGCCACTCCGGGGCGGGCGGTGCCGGTTTCGTCGTACGCGGTGAGTCCCTCGTAGAGTGCGTAGGCGATGCGGCCCTCGGGTTGGCCCGTGATGACGGCCGGGTCCACGGTCTCGGGTTCCGCGCCGTTGAGCAGGACGAGGTCGGCGCGGTCGAGGCTGCGACTGCACGACACCAGCGTGAGTGCGGCTGCGCAGGACAACAGGATGCGGAGGATGGTGGCGGGGTGGCGCACGAGAAGCAATGCAGCTTGCATCAAAGGAGGCCGGCGTCCAAGGGGGTTCTGGCGGTTCCCTGAGGTGATTTCGCGGGGCTGAGAGGGCAGCGGAAAGGAACTCGCCTTAAGGGGGTGGGTTCGGATTATCGTTAGCGGACCTATGCCAAACTTCATCCTCGGGTTCCTCGGTCTGGTGGTGTTCGTCTTCGCGATCATCCTCTTTAACTTCTTCGGTCTGTGGCTGCGCGCGCGGATCTCGGGGGCGCCGTTGAGTCTTGGCCGATTGATTGCGATGCGGCTGCGCGGTGTGCCCCTGGCGCAGATCGTGGATGCGCGCATCACGGCGGTGAAGGCGGGGCTGCCTGTGGAGACCGATCCGCTGGAGGCCCATTACCTTGCGGGTGGCAATGTGAACGAGGTGATCCTTGCGCTCATTGCAGCGGAGAAGTCCGGGATCGCGCTCACCTTTGACCAGGCGACCGGCATCGATCTGGCCACGAAGGGGACGGGCAAGACCGTGCTCGATGCCGTGAAGACGAGCATCAACCCGAGGGTCATCGACTGTCCCAATCCTGCCAGTGGCAAGCAGACGATCGACGGCGTGGCCAAGGACGGCATCGGCGTGAAAGCCAAGGCGCGCGTGACCGTGCGCACGAACCTCACGCAGTTCGTGGGCGGCGCCACGGAGGAGACGGTGGTGGCGCGGGTGGGCGAGGGGATCGTGAGCGCGATCGGCTCGGCGGACAGTTACAAGCTGGTGCTGGAAAATCCCGACCGCATTTCCAAGGCGGTGCTGGCCAAGGGGCTCGATAGCGGGACGGCGTTCGAGATCCTGTCCATCGACATTGCGGATGTGGACATCGGCGAGAACATTGGTGCCAAACTTCAGGCCGAGCAGGCCGACGCCGACAAGCGTGTGGCCCAGGCGAAGGCGGAGGTGCGGCGCGCAGCCGCGGTGGCCGTGGAGCAGGAGATGCGCGCGCGTACCCAGGAGATGCGCGCAAAGGTGGTGGAGGCCGAGGCCCAGATTCCGCAGGCCATGGCCGAGGCGTTCCGTTCCGGCAACCTTGGGATCATGGATTACACGCGGCTCAAGAATATCCAGGCCGACACCGGGATGCGGGAGTCCATTGCCGGGACCGAGCCGAGGACCGAGGAGTAGGCGATGAGCGGCCTTGGAATGGAGCTCGCTGCGACCGACTGGGGGATCACCTCGTTCGTTGTTTTCGCGGTGGTGTTTGTCATCAAACTTCTCCTTCGCAAGAGCGAGGAGGCGTCGACGGAAGCGCCCCGTAAGTCGGCGCGCAAACCCGTGGAGGCGGGTGAAGAGCGGGCCCGGCGGTTGATGGAGGCACTGGGTCTCCCGGTGGAAGGCGCACCGGTGCCGCGGGTGGAACGGGCGGGTCCTCCTGCGTTTCCGGGTCGGGCGAAGATGGCGCCGCGTCAACCCGTTGGGCAGGGGGCGCCTGTTGTTCCGCCAAAGAACGCTCCGCACCATGGGAGTCCGGTTTCGGTGGCGCCACCGGTGGTGCCCGATGGGATGGAGGAGGCCTTTGGAAGCGCAGGGAAGGGCGGTTGGAACACGGTGAGTTCGCGGGTGGACGCGTTCGCGCAGGAAGCGCCAGAGCAGGTGAAAACGGGCCGTTCTGTGAGCACCGCGAAGTTTCCGGTGCGCCGGCTTTTGGGGAATCGGGGGGCGTTGCGAGAGGCGATGGTTTTGCGTGAGATTCTTGGTCCGCCTCGGGGCTTGCAAAGTCCGCAAGAGGCTTCTAGGGTGTTTGGCTCTTGAAGCCGGCGTGGCGGAACTGGCAGACGCGCTAGACTCAAAATCTGGTATCCGCAAGGGTGTGTGGGTTCGAGCCCCTCCGCCGGCACTTCTTAAAAAACCGCAAACCCTCTTTGGATGAGGGTTGCGGGGCGGTTCGGGGGGCGGGTGGGAGGTGGCGGAAAGGGTGCTGTCTCGCGGGTCCGACTTGGTGCCCTGGTGCCTTTGTGTGTGCTGTCAGGTGCAGGTTCTCACACCAAGGCACTAAGCTCACCAAGCTGCAAAAAACGGAGATTTTGCCTGTCCCTTGCGGACGACCCCGGAGGTCGCCAAGGATCTCCTCGTCGACTCGGGGCAGGCCAGTCAGCTCCAGTACCGGCAGGTGCAGAGCGACATCGGCCTCATGATGCTCGGCAACGAGGCCCTCTACACGGAGAACGACCCCGCCGCCCCTGCCAAGCTCTCCATGGCCCAGCAGATCCTCGGCAAGAACCCCAAGGCGCAATCCGCGCTCAAGGCCGACCCGGTGTTCCAGCAACTCTTTGGCAACTACATCAAAAACCTGCAGATGAGCGCCACCCAGCAGCAGAACGCCACCATCGGCCGACTCGGTGTCAGCCCGGCACCCCTCCAGGCCGAAAGGGCCATGCCGCAGGGGTCGCAGGAAGAGGCGCAGGGGGGCCTCCAGCACGGCCCAGCAGAGGATGCCCGGGAGCAATGATGCGCGAACTCACCCCCGCCGAGATCGAAGCCGTGGCCAAGGGCGGGCCGCTCTGGGACATCGTCACCGAGGCCGTGCACGTCTCGCTGGAGAACGAAGTCGAGCAGGCCCTCAGCCCCGATATCGGCGGCGAGGACCGCGCCTATTGCGCCGGGCGCGCAGCCGCCATCCGCGACCTTGCTGGTTCGCTGCAGGTGTTGAGGGAGAACGCCCGTCTCCACCTCGAGGCGCAGGGCTGCTAGGCGCGGACCGAGGGGGGCGGGGCGCGGTGGCCCGGAGCTTTCACTCAACCAATATAGCGAAGCGCCCTGTTAAAGCCGATATTACGACTTCGGTATTGGAGGTTTTTGATTACTTCACCATCCGCTTCTGACTACCCGAGTGCGTGCAGATTACCGTCCACCCATCAGCTCGAGTTACATGGATTTCATCCCCCATCAAGACGGCGCTCACAGCCCGCTGCGTTCCGGTTCCGGTTCCCCATGAGTAAAGGCCCGATCCGGCTGAGTTGTAGACTTTGACTTGTCCATTTTCGACTTTGACGATTGCTGCTTGTGACATGGTGGTTGGTTTATTTCTTGGAGGCGGTTTTGTTCTCATCCACACGTTGCCTCTCAGCGTGCGACGAGGGTTTGTTCCAAATTATGAACCCGTCGGACATCTCCACACTTTCGATGCGTCGTTGCTGCTGGAACCACTCAGTCGTGTACTTCTTAGCCCCGAACAATGAATTAAATAATCCCATATTGAAAGTTCCCGAATGATGTTTGGTTCACGCTGGAAAGCTCTTTGCTATTGGAGTTTCTCTTCCTCAATACCCATCCATGAACAAGACCTGCTCGACCTGACGCAGGCTCCAACTCCGTCGACCACGCCGCTTCGGCGAGAGTTGGTTCATTTGGCTTCGGATCGCGCGGACAAAGGTGCTGCCAGCGAACTGGGCCGCCCAAGAGCCGTATCCGTTGGGCCAGCGAAGAAAGAGACGGCGCGGACGTGTCCCTGCATCGCGGCCGTTTACGTAGCCCAGCCCCTTGAGCTCCTGCGGCACGGATTTCAGCCCTTTGGCATGGCAGATCTGGTCGAGACGACTTAGCACGGAGGTCGCCACCCGGCTGTCCCAGATCACTTCCGGCGCGGCGGAGCCCGCAGTGGCCATCGCCACCACCTTCGTCCAACCGCTGCTCATTGGAGCCCGCTGGCATCGTACCTTCTTCGCCGCACTTTCAAGCACCGAGCGCACGGTCGCCGCAGCCGGCTCTCGATAGCCCACGCCACCCCACTTAAAAACCGCCACAGACAGACTCACCGCCTCCTCACACTGTGCTTGCGTCCATGTCCGATCGGCCTGAACTGCGGCAAAGAGCGGGCGGAAGCGCCTCTCAAAATCCGCAGTCTTTACTGCGTTGGCCGAAGGGCCCACAGACGGATTGGGCCAGAAATATCCCGCCAGGCGGGCATGCCAACCTCGGTGGGGCGCGTCGACAGTTTCCCGGCGGTAGCGTGGAAGGTAAGGGTCTCCTTCAATCGCCTCGATCACTGCCTTGGCCCACCCGGCCAGCGCGCCTGGGGGAGGCGCACTCACGACCGAAGGCCCCTCCTTTACGAGCCCGCCTTCTGATCCGAGCAGTACGGTCTCGATCCCTTTATTGCCCGCCACCTCCCAGTCCGACTCAATGACTGCCTCCATTGCGCTGATGAGCTGCGCGCGGTGCTCCACGGGTTGGCGGTCCCAATAGGCCACCGCCTCTGGTCGCAGAACGGCACCTTCAACCAATCTCTTTTTTCCAACGCAGGAAGCGCGTTGGAGCCAGCTCTCGTTGGCGCGCATAAACGGGTTTGTCGCCTGCATCGTATTGCGGTAGCGGACAGGCAGGAGCATCCGGCAGAGGACGTCGACCCCGCCCTCTCTGCCCTTCGCCAGCTGATCGCGCAGCTTGATGGCCTGCATCCCTCGAGGGAGCGCCGCCGTGCGCCAGTCCGCAGGGGGATGAAAGCGGTGGATCCAGACGATCCACGCGGCAACAAATTGTTCCAGGGGGACACTGGCGTTGGCTGCGTGAGGGAATACGAGATTCATGGGGGGGGATGACACATGGTTTCGTGTTTCGATTGCGGGATCTGAACCGGGATGGCGTCAAGCCGTGCGGCTCACCGTCCGGTCGCGGGAGCGCCCCGCATGTGAATTTTGCTGACCGGATTGACGTGACAGCCCTGCCCATGGTCGGTTGATCCACAGTACCCGCATCTTGACGGATCTTCGGGATGGAAATGCACTCCATGAGGACCGTACCTGCACCCCTTGCCGCGGTCCCTTGATCCACAATACATGCAGCGTGTCTGCTGGTTTATGGCCATAGAGGTCGCATATATTATATGCAGAGTTTTGGGCAACTCTATTTAATGAAAGTCTGAAGTCTCGGTGGGCGCTTTGCTTGAAGGGTGCAGGGAAATGCGTGCTTGGCTGTTCCGGTTTTGCTTAACCCAGTTTCCGGTTAGCTATTGAGGACTGCAAGTCCGAGTGACCACTGGCAAGGGCTGCGCTTCCAACTCCGGCGTGGCATCCGACTCCGCAGTCCCCAATAGGACTCGGTGAGATGCCCACAGTGGGGTTTGGGCAAAAAGAGGCAGCGGCGGCCTCTCATGCAGCGGGTGATGCACAATTGACGCTTCCTGTGAACGTGTTGTAGGTTTGCAATGCTTCTCCGTCTTAACCAAGGAGGGAAGACGCAACCACCCCGCTGTATGGACACAAAGCTAAGATCAATTTTGGCAAGGGAACAACTCCAACACCTGCTTGCCGTGTTTACGGATCAAAGCATCACGGACTCGATCTTGGGGGAATTGACGGAGGCCGATCTGAAGGAGTTGGGGGTTGATAAACTCGGGGACCGGAAGAGGCTGCATGTGGCGTTCAGGGCTGTTGAAAGCGATGAATTACCTCCCGTTTCCGAGTCCAAGCCAGCAGCCAAGCCAGCACCCAAGCCAGCACCCAAGCCAGCACCCAAGCCAGCACCCAAGCCAGCACCCAAGCCAGCACCCAAGCCAGCACCCAAGCCAGCACCCAAGCCAGCGGCCAAGCCAGCGGCCAAGGCGGCCGTGCCCGCCAATTTTTGCAGGGTGGAGGGAGGCAAGCTGCCTGCTTCTTCCGAGCTTGGAGCCGTAGCCGTGAGCACTTTTTATATTGGGAAGTATCCCGTGAGATGGAGTGAATTTGTGGAGGTGCGGAACTGGGCCGCCGCCCACGGGTACTATAGTGGGCAAGCGGGTTCTGGGGGGAGGGATAACTATCCGGTGACGAATGTGAACTGGTTTCAGGCGTTGAAGTGGTGCAATGCGCGCAGCGAGATGGAGAGCAAAACGCCGGTGTACAAGAATGCCAAAGGGGATGTGTATCGGACTGGAGAAGAGGTTCCTGTGGTGAATGCGTCCGCGAACGGGTACCGGTTGCCGAGCGAGAAAGAGTGGGAGTGGGCAGCGCGAGGTGGTACGCAGACGCATGGGTACGCTTACAGCGGAAGCGAGGACATCAACGAGGTGGCGTGGTACGACGGTAACGCCAATCGTCAAATACATGTGGTGGGCGCGAAGGCGGCGAATGAGTTGGGGATCCACGATATGAGCGGGAATGCGTGGGAGTGGTGCTTTGACGATAACAGTCCGGGCACGAACCGGGTGATCCGTGGCGGGAGCTGGTCCTACCCCGCGTGGATCTGCGCGGTGGGGTACCGGGACAACTACTTCCCGAACCTCAGCAACAACGACTTCGGGTTCCGGCTGGCTCTGAGTTCAGTTCCCTGATCGGCCTGAGCACAGCAGAGCAGAGCGGAGCGGGGTGGACGGAGCGGCCGCAGCGAGGGACGAGCGGAGGGAGCGGAGGACATGCCGCGGCGCGGAGCCAGCGGGAGGCGCGTGGAGTGGCGAATGGAGGCGGGGTGCGGGGGCCTTGGGCCCCCGCTGAAGGTTGCTGGATTCAACGCCCGCCCCCCCGGCTAGCCGCGCCCATCTCCTGCGCGATGCCCCAAAAAGGCACTTGTCGTCTATAGCGCAGACCCCCACTGGGGGAGGCAAGCCCGCATGCGCATTCGCGCGTGATGCGGGGCCCAAGCCACCCGGGTGCTTCCCAACCCGGAGCCGCAGCACCATGGGCCTCTTGCGGTCCACCCAAACGCATGGATAACACACCAACGGGCGCACTCGGGGAGCCCGCCGCAGTCACCCCCGTGGCAAAAGCAATCGGCCTCCTGGACCACGCCAAACTGGCCGCGGTTCTCAAGAAGACTTTTGATGAAAAAACGCCGGACCCACCGGCGCCGGAGCAGTGTCCGCAGGATCTTTCCCAGTCGCCAGAACCGACAAACGCAGACGCAAGCGGAGACGCCGCGCCCGCACACGCACAGGCATCCGAGCCCACATCCGAGCCGGCGGGGCAGGATGAGCCCGGAGAGCAGGACGACGCAGCGACCACGGACGATGCGCACGGGCCCGCCGAACCACAGAGCTTTCAGAAGCGGGTCAATAAACTCGTCGCCGCCAAAAAAGCGGCGGAGGAAGGCCTGCCGCGGAACGGCGGCAGCGATTCTGTACAAGCGCGGGGCCTTTGTGGACTGGGCTGATTGGTCGTGGCAATGTTTGCCCCATGAAAGAGATCGCTGTATCCGAGGCCAAATCGCGATTTTCCCAACTGCTGAGAGAGGCCGCCGCGGGTGAGGTTTTTGTGATCACGCGCAATGGGCAGAGGATGGCTGAGCTTCGCGCCTGCTCATCGCAAAAGCCTGTCCGGCGACGGGGCATGATGAAATCGGAGTTTGCGCCCATCCCGGCGGATTTTAACGAAGCATTGGATGTTTTTGCTGAGTATCGGTGAGAGTTCTCCTCGCCACCTGCGCGCTCATCTGGTTTTTGCGGGCCGATGGGGAGTGATCCGAACGGGCGGCTGAACTCATTGAAAACAGTGAGACGGACGCATTTGTCAGTGTGGTGAGCATCTGGGAGATCGCGATCAAGGCATCGATCGGCAAACTTCGAGCGCCGGCGGGATTTGAGGATTCCTTGGAGGAGAAATTAATCGCCTCGGGATTCCAGATCCTGCCGATGGAGTTCCGGCATGCGTCTGGGGTTTATGGGTTGCCCCCCGTCCATAGCGATCCGTTTGACAGACTGCTGATATCGCAGTGTAAGGCGGAGAAGTTGACTGCGATTACCAACGACGCGCACTGGGGAGATCCCGGGTACGGCATATCCGTGTTTTGGTAAGCATCCCAGCGCGCTTCCGGGGGGTAGTTCAAGCATGCCCGTTCACTTCGAATGTCGTGAGCAGGGGTTGGCCGGTTCGGGCAATGGGGAACTCCTCGAGATAGAGAGCCGTCGCGTCGCGCAGGTTGGCGATGGCATCGTCGACTGACGTGCCTTGGGTGGTGGTGCCTGTCTCCGGGTTGAACGCCACAAACCCACCTTCCTCTACTGGGATGAGAACAGCGGTGAGAACCATCCATCAGCTCTGCTGCAAGGTTGCAATGAGTCAATGGGAGAGGCTCACTCCGTCCTCCAGTGGGCAGCCGCTGGTGGCCGAATCGTTGCCGTGTGGAGGATGGTCCTCGGTGAAGGACAAGCCTCTGAACGCGCCGTGCGTTGGAGGACTGCCTTGGGACAAATGGCGTGTCCTGCGCGGCGCACTTTTTCGGGCGGTAGCGCATAGGCACCCGACTCGGCCAAGGCCATCATCGGCCTCAAGCGCGACATGGAGGCCACCTTCTCCTCCAACCAAACCGCGCAGGCCGACGACGGCACCAACCCGTACCGCACCGGCGGCATGCTGCGCTGGGTCGCAGCCTCCGACTCCAACAACAGCGCCGACGTCAACCTCACCTCCGGCAGCACGGTCTCCATCCCCGCACAGTTCACCAGCCGCTCCGGTGCCATCCTCACAGGCGCCAACGCCTCGGGCATGACGGACACCAACGTCCAAACCCTCCTGCAGGCCATCTACAACGCCGCCGGCCAGTACAAAACCTTCGACGCCATCGTGGGGCCCGACGTGAAGCGCGCCTTCACCAGCCTCCTGAGCACCAGCTCCCTCTCCACGATCTCCAACGCCACCAACACCCTTGCCCGTGGATGCATCTCAATGCATCTCAAAGTGCATCAGCGTTTCTTGCCCCCGCCCCTTCACGCTCACCGCCCGCCTCAGCTGACCACTTCCACACGCTGACCGCCCCGCCTCACTTCGCGCGGATGCGTACGAAGGCCTTGTTAGTGGGCAGACTGGTGAGGGGCAGGGAATTGGCCTGAAACTTCGTCCAAGTCACAAGATCGCTGCTCTGCTCGATGTCGTAGTTCAGCACGAACGTCCCATTCACATTGCGGGTGAGCACGAGGTTCCCCACCGCCATGTCCTGAATTTGTCCGGGCTGAATGGTCAAGCGGCCGCCGCCGCTTGGCTGATCGGGCGCCCGCCGGCATTGCCCGATGTTTTTCAACTCGCGGGCGGCCTGATGCTCGGTGTAACAGACGACGATTCATTCCCGATTGCAGCGGCCTCGAAAATTGGCGGCGGCGGTGGGATCCAAGTGAGGCGAAAACACATGCCACTTCCCGCAGACCAAATCCGAGCCTGTCTCAGCTCTGTTGGAGCATTGATCGAGAAGCGGCGTCCGAAGCCCGAGGTTCGACATTTGGTTGATCTGAAGGCCGAGATTACAGGGCAGGAGGTGATCTTATCGGAAGTAAGGCCGAGTTATACTGATCCTGCGCTGAAGCTCGATCATCCGGTTGCAAAGGTCAGATGGATCGGAGCCCAGAATCGGTGGAGGGTGTACTGGAGGCGTGCCGATCTGAAATGGCACGTTTATGCGCCGGGCGCGCACCTCTCGGATATCGAGTCAATCATGGGGGAGATTGATCGGGACCCAGTTTGTTGCTTTTGGGGATGAGGGTTGCGGGGCGGTTCGGGGGCGGGCGGGAGGTGGCGGAGAGGGTGCTGTCTCGCGGGTCTGCCTTGGTGCCATGGTGCCTTTGTGTGAGCTTCAGGTGCGGGTTCTCACACCAAGGCACCAAGCTCACCAAGCTGATTCCCGGGGTTATTTCGGTTCTGGGTCGACGGCTTCTACGCGGACTTCCGCCAGATCGAAGTGGTCGTCCATAAACGCGCCAGAGGGCATGACGACGATGCGGCCGGCGTTGCGCAGGGTTTCGCGCCAGCCAAAGCCCAGTGCACTGCGCACCCAACCGGCGGCCCGCGCCTGGTCATCGGTCCAGCCGAAGTCGGCCTCCACGCTGAAATTGGCGAAGTCGTTTTCCGTGCGCTCGGTGGTTTCACGGTGCCGAATGGGGTCAGCGGTCTTCCGGCGAGGGGGGATGAGGGTTGCGGGGCGGTTCGGGGGCGGGCGGGAGGTGGCGGAGAGGGTGCTGTCTCGCGGGTCTGCCATGGTGCCATGATGCCTTTGTGTGAGGTTCAGGTGCGGGTTCTCACACCAAGGCACCAAGCTCACCAAGCTGATTCCCGGGGTTATTTCGGTTCTGGGTCGACGGCTTCTACGCGGACTTCCGCCAGATCGAAGTGGTCGTCCACAAACGCGCCAGAGGGCATGACGACGATGCGGCCGGCGTTGCGCAGGGTTTCGCGCCAACCAAAGCCCAGTGCACTGCGCACCCAACCGGCGGCCCGCGCCTGGTCATCGGTCCAGCCGAAGTCGGCCTCCACGCTGAAATTGGCGAAGTCGTTTTCCGTGCGCTCGGTGGTTTCACGGTGCCATTGCGCGACGTCCTTGGCGAAGATCTCGAAACGCACCGTCGCCCCCGGTTTGGGCGTGCGCACGCGGGCGGAGAGGCGGACCCCTTTTCCCCCGAAGTGCTGTGTCCAATCACCGGCGAAGACGGTTCCATAAGCAAAGGGCCTGAGTCCCGCTTTGCGAGTGATCGTGACTGCGCCGGCGCCCGGAGCGGATTCCATCGAGTCCGCTCCCTTCCAGCCTTCCGGGACGCTTTGGAATCCCACCCGGGCGGCGCGTGTTTGCACGGGTTTGGGTTCGAAGGGTGTTTCTTTGCGCGGATGGAACGCTTCGTCCGCCAGCTTCGCCCCGTGGATTCCGTAAACAACGGCGCCTGGTTGGATGCGGATCTTCAAGCGGATCAGTTCCGTGGATTCGCGTTGTTGTGTGAAGGTGAAATCTCCCTTGCCGGTCAGACGGATCTCACCCGTGGGGCGGAGCAGAGTGGTGACGACTTCCGCGCCGCTGGCGCTGGTTGGGCGGTATCCGGCGAAGCCGTCTTCGGGGAGTGTGGCGCGGCACAGAGCTCCGGATCGTTTCCATCCGGAGTGGACGGTGGGACTGCCTCCGTAAAAGAGCACATGCCTTCCGTTCTCGAGCACGGGCGGTCCGGCCTGTGCATAAATGCAGCCGCTGTCATACGAAGCGTCGGGGCCGTTCGCGAGCAGGGGGTGTCCGGGTGCGACGCGCTCCCAGTGGACGGAATCGGGGCTCCACGCCAGTTCGCAGTCCACTTTGCGTCCGCCGGCCACGTGATACATCATGAGGTAACCGAGGTAGCCGTTGGCGTAGGGGAACACGGTGAGGGCGTAGGTTTGCGAGGCGCGGCCCTCTTCGATCGAGCTCCGCAGCACGACGCCGTCTGCGCGCCAGTGGAGGAAATCATCGCTTTCCAATCGGGTGACCAAACGTTCTCCGAGGAAGAGTTTGGTGAACCACAGGAATTTGCCGCTCCACGGGTCGCGGAACGCATTGTTGTGGGTATCGCCCTGGGTGGGTTTGAAGCCGGTGGGTTCGAGGGCGTCGCCCCAATGGATTCCATCGGTGCTGAAGCGCACGCGGGGTTTTCCCAGGCCGACATCGTGGACCATTTTATAACGGCGGGAAGGGTCTGGGTCAGCGTCATCGCGGAACACGCCGGCATTGGGGCAGTCGCGTGCGAGGATGTTATTGGCGGCATCGTCGGCGAATCGATGCAAGCCCAGCGCGGGGCGTTCCCATTGGATGCCGTCGGTGGACGTGGCGTAGAGAAGATACCAACCCACGTTGTGGATCGTGGAGGGGGCGTCCATTTTGGCGATGGCGTCGGCATCCGCGAGGACGTCCTTGTACCAGAGCTTCCACTGTCGTGCGGCGGGATCCCACGAGAGGTTGGGATAGTAATTGTTTGTGGCGTTCTCCCACGGTCGATCGCTTGGGAGCAGTGGGTTTCGTGCATCGCGCTCCGGGGTTCCCACGGTGAGTTCGGCGCCGGAAACGGACTCCACGACACGGCGGTCGAGGAGCAGGAGGTGGTCGCGCGCGGGGCGATGCTGGACGGTTTGCGCCGACAAAGTCCCGGCGAAGACTGTGAGCAGGACGGTGGTTTTGAAAGCAGTGGTCATGGGGGGTAATGCTTTTCGCAAGTCTGTGGTGAGCCATGGCGCGGTGCTATCTCAAAGGGGCTGATCATTAGATGGGCTGAGCATGCACGGGCGGAATTCTGGCTGCGGGTCCCGGTGAGGCCGCATCGGTGAAGGGTTTGAAGTGCAGGGCTGGGAGGTGGTGGGGGCGGTAAAGTCGCGGGTGTAATAATAAAAAAACTAACGAGTGAGGTGCTTAACCCGCTTGTAAAAGGGGGCGGGGGACGAGCAATTGGTGGATAGCCCCATGAACCAATTCAAACTCACGCTCCCGGCGCTGTTGCTGCCCGGTATCACCGCCCTGTCAGCATTCGCTGCCGATACGCCCACTCCAAAGCCGGCTGTTCCTGAGGCTAGGAAACCTGCGGTGCCAGCGATCGTCCCGACCGAGGGCGATGTGCATTACGGAGATCACGAGCGGCAGGTGTTGGATTTCTACCAGGCAAAGGCGGGGAGGCCCACGCCGCTGCTGTTCTTCATCCACGGAGGCGGATGGGTCAAGGGGGACAAGAAGGGGCTCTCCGGAGCAACGGTGAAACAGTATCTCGATGCGGGGATTTCCGTGGTCTCGATCAACTATCGTTATTCATGGCAGGCGCAGATCGCGGGCGTGAAGCCGCCGGTAAAGGCGCCGCTGGAGGATGCGGCACGGGCGCTGCAATTTGTGCGCAGCAAGGCAGTGGAGTGGAACATCGACAAGAATCGCATCGGTGCGAGCGGGGGCAGTGCGGGGGCGTGTTCGTCGCTGTGGCTGGCATTTCATCCAGACATGGCGGAACCGAAGAGTGCCGATCTCGTGGCGCGGGAATCGACGCGGCTTTGGTGTGCGGCGGTGGATGGGGCGCAGACTTCGCTGGATCCGAAACAACTGGTGGAGTGGACGCCGAACAGTCGCTACGGCGGGCATGCGTTTGGGTTCATGGATCCGGCCGATATCAAGACGCGGGACACGCGGTTTGCGGAGTTTCTGGCGCATCGCGAGGAGGTGTTGCCGTGGATTCAGGAGTATTCGCCGATTCAGCACGTCACCTCGGATGATCCGGCGGTTTATCTGCATTACAGTGCGGCGCCCGCGCTTGGGCAGGAGCAGAAGGATCCCACGCACACGGCGAACTATGGCGTGAAGTTGCAGGAGAAGTGCAGGGAGGTGGGTGTGCCGTGCGAACTGGTTTATCCGGGCGCGCCCGATGCGAGGCACGCGACGACGACGGCGTTTTTGATCGATGCGCTCAAGGGGACGCCCAAGCCGCCGATGCCGCCGACGCATGCCAACCTGCGTTACGGTGCGCATGAGCGCAACGTGCTGGATTTCTACCAGGCGAAGTCGGACAAGCCGACGCCGCTGGCCTTTTACATTCATGGCGGAGGCTGGATGGCCGGGGACAAGCACACGGTGGGACGCGTGAAGACGTATCTCGACGTTGGGATCTCGGTGGTCGCGGTCAATTACCGCTACATCTCGCAGGCGCAGGAGGTCTCGCCGCCGGTGAAGGCGCCGATGCACGACGTCGCGCGTGCCCTTCAACTGGTGCGCAGCAAGGCGAAGGAGTGGAATATCGATAAGACGCGCATCGGTGCATTTGGCGGGAGCGCGGGGGCGTGCACGAGCCTGTGGCTGGCGTTTCACGACGATCTGGCGGATGCAAAAAGCGATGACCCGGTGGCGCGCGAATCCACGCGCGTGTGGTGCGCGGCTGTGAACGGTGCGCAGACCACACTCGATCCGGTGCAGATGAGGGAGTGGACTCCAAACAGTGGTTACGGGGGGCACGCGTTCGCCAGAGCGGGTGAATTCAAGAGCTTCGATGACTTCGTGGCCGCGAGGGAGCGCATCCTGCCGTGGATCGCGGAGTACTCGCCCTATGCGCTGGTGACGAGCGACGACGCGCCGGTGTATCTGACGTTTAGTTCACCGCCGGCCATCGGGCAGATCGAGAAGGACCCGACGCATACGGCGAACTTTGGTGTGAAGTTGCAGGAGCACTGCAGGCAATTGGGCGTGCCGTGCGAGTTGAATTACCCCGGCGCTCCGGAGTCCAAGCATGTGTCGATCGAGGCGTATCTGATCGAGAAGCTGAAGGCTTCCGGAGAGCCGGCGGTCCGGTGATACGCCATCGGGTTCGATCGCCGGTGGGAGCGCCCGTGCCCGCGTTATTGTGGTTGAGGCGTCGGCTGGGATTCCTCTGTGGATGAGGCTTTCCAAGTGCCTGGCATCAGCGCGTACTTGATCAGGGCGAGGACTTCGCGCAGGGAGCCGCGCATCCGGGATACGACGCCATAGGTGCTTCCCACGGCATCCACGGAGCTGAAGCAGCGCGCGAAGATCAGCCGGGCGCGCAGGACATGGTAGGCGTCGGTGACGAGGAGGATCCGCATTTGGGAGGCGTGGGGGAGGGCGGCGGCGGCGTTGTGGGCATTCTCGGTGGTGGATGTGGAGCGGGTTTCGAGGACCATTGCGGTGGAGGGCAGTCCGAGGTCGGTGGCGAGTTGAGCGGAGGCCTCGGCTTCCGCAGGGGGGAAATCGCCGACGCCACCGGTGAAGACGACCTTTGGAGCCATGCCCTGCCTCCAGAGGTCCACGGCCTTGCGCACCCGCCACTCAAGCGCCGGAGAGGGTTTGCCGTCGGGATAAACTCTGCAGCCCGCGACGATGATGGCGTCGTAGGTTCCGATGGGGCGGCGTGTTTTCCCCCACGTGTCGAGAGCGAGCGCCGCAAGAGCCCATGCGAGAGCGAGCGCGATCAGGAGGGTTTTGATGGGACGTCGAATCGGGACAGCGGACATGGGGGGAGAGGCGGGGTGGTGTTTGGATCCTACTGGAAGGAAAGCGTGGGGGAATGGCGGTGAGTGGCGGTGAGTGGCGGTGAGTGGCGGTTGAGATCGGCGTTGGTTCGGTGGGGTTCGGTCTCGGTAGAGATGGGAGTGGGGGGCGCGAAGCGAAGCCGATAGGGACAGGGAAGATTTTCTCTGATCATCGGGCTTCTCGCGCCCGCTGCCGGGGCGCGTCGCGTGGTGGGATGAAATCCGGTGGTTCCCTTCGTCCGCGATGCGGACTGCGTCCACCACCGGCTAATCGCTTTCATGCCTCCGGCATGAGGAGGGAGTTGGGCGGATGCGGCAACGCATGGTGGGCGGGGCGGGGGGGCGATGGAGACCGGGGAGCCGATGGAGCCGATAGGGACAGGGAATATTTTCTCTTATCATCGTGATTCTCGGCGCCCGCTGCCGGGGCGCGTCGCGTGGTGGGATAAAATCCGGTGGTTCCCTTCGTCCGCGATGCGGACTGCGTCCACCACCGGCTAATCGCTTTCATGCCTCCGGCATGAGGAGGGAGTTGGACGTATTCGGCAACGGCTGGAGGGCGGGGTGGGGGGCGATGGAGACCGGGGGAGCCGATAGGGACGATGAAGCCGATAGGGACAGATGAAGCCGATAGGGACAGGGAAGATTTTCTCTTAATGAAGCCGATAGGGACAGGGAAGATTTTCTCTTATCATCGTGACTCTCGGCGCCGGCTGCCGTGGCGCCTTGCGTGTGGGTATGCGATGCGGTGGTTCACTGCGTTCGCGTTGCGCGGACTGCGGTCACCGATCGGCTAATCTGCGTCCACCACCGGCTTTCATGCCTCCGGCATGGCGGAGGTGCGCGGGTTATTTGGCGAAGGCTGCGGCGGCGGATTCTTGGAATGCCTGGCGCATCTCGGAGGCGTCGCCGTTTTTGAGGCCGGCGCGCTGGATCATGAGGATGTAGACGAGGTTCTTTTTGGGATCGGCCCAGCTCTGGGTGCCATAGGCGCCGCCGTGTCCGAAGGTGCCGGCAGAGAGCATTGAGGTGATGCCCGTGGGTTCTTTGACTACTTGGAAACCAAGGCCCCAGCTCATTCCGTCGACGAAGCCGGTCTTGATGTCGCCGGTCTGGGTGCGGGTCATGAGCGCGGCGGTTTCGGGCTTGAGGAGGCGTTGGCCGTCCAAGGCGCCGTTGTTGAGTATCATCTGGTAGAAGCGGGCGGCGTCGCGTGCGGTGGAGAAGAGGCCGCCGGCGGGATAAGCGGTGCGCTGGCGGTTGGAGAGGCCGCCTTTGGTGAGGTAGACGTCGGTTTCTTCGAGAGCGCCGGAGGTGCCGGACTTGTAGCTTGTGGCGATGTGTGCGCGTTGTTTTTCGGAAGGCCAGAAGGTGGTGTCGCGCATCTGCAGGGGGTCGAGGACGCGGGTTTGGAGGAAGTCCGCGAAGGAGGTGCCGCTGAGAACCTCGACGATGCGGCCGAGGGTGTTGATGCCGGGGTTGCAGTAGGCCCATTTGCTGCCGGGCGGGAATTGGAGGGGTTCGCGGGCGCAGAGTGCGGTGAGTTGGGCGAGCGTGGAGTCGATGGCGGGGGCGTTGACGTTGGCCAGCCCGCTGGTGTGGGTGAGAAGGTCGCGCACGGTGATGGGGCGCGCGGGGGGTATCAGACGGTCGCCGTCCTTGAGTTGGAGTGTCTTGAATTCGGGGAGGTGTTTTTCGACGGGATCTTCGATGGAGAGGCGGCCCTCGTCGGCGAGGATGAGGACGCAGACGGCCGTCATGGGTTTGGTCATGGAGGCGATCCAGAAGAGGTCGTCAGTGCGCATGGGGCGGGCCGAGGCGATGTCGGCTAGGCCGACGGCGCTGTGGTGGAGAATCTCGGTGGGGGAGGCGACGAGGGTGACGGCGCCGGAGAGGGTGTGCGCGTTGACGAGTTCCTTGAGCCGGGCGTCGATGGCGGGCGCGTTGCGGGTCTGCGCGTGGAGCGGGGCGACACTGCAGATGAGGAGCGCAGCGGCGAGTGTGGAGCGGAGGTGGCGGAGGAGTTTCATGGGGGTGGGGGTTGGGTGCGAAGGGGGGGCGAGCGGCGGGCATTGACTCTTACTCGTACTCACGATTGGCGGTGCTTCTGAGGGAGTAGGAGTAGGAGGTGGGAGCAGCTGGCGTTGACTCTTACTCGTACTCTTTACTTTTACTCGTACTCACGATTGGCGGTGCTTCTGAGGGAGTAGGAGTAGGAGGTGGGAGCAGCGGGCATTGACTCTTACTCGTACTCACGACCGGCGGTGCTTCTGAAGGAGTAGGAGGTGGGATCAGCGCGCATCGACTCTTACTCGTACTCTTTACTTTTACTCGTACTCACGATCGGCGGTGCTTCTGAGGGAGTAGGAGGTGGGATCAGCGCGCATCGACTCTTACTCATACTCTTTACTTTTACTCGTACTCACGATTGGCGGTGCTTCTGCGGGAGTAGGAGTAGGAGTAGGAGTAGGAGTAAGAGTAAGAGTAAGAGCAGGGACGCACACGGAACAGCCCGGGCGCTGGCGCAGGGTGAGACGTTCGAATCGCATGCTGCCTAGATCCATCCTTAAAAGGGTTCCGGCGAGTGGTTGGGCGAGGCCGGTGATGATCTTCACGACTTCCACGGCGCCCATGCAGGCAACCGTGCCAGAGACGGCGCCAAGGACGGGGAAACGGCGGCGCCATTCCGGAGAGGGCTCGGGATAGAGGCAGGCGAGGCAGCCGGTGCGACCGGGTAGGAAGGTGGTGAGATGCGCCTCGAGCGCGTACATGGCGCACTCGACCATGGGCTTTTTCAATTGAACGGAGGCGCGGTTGAGAGCGAGGCGTTCTTCGAAAAGCGGGGCGGCGTCGACGATGACGTCGGCTTGTTGTGCGAGCGCTGAGGCGTTGGAGTCGGAGATGTTGTCTTGGACCCCAACGAGGTGGATGCGGGGGTTGAGTTCACGGAGCCTGCGCAGGATGTTTTCGATGCGGGGCTTGCCGAGGTGGTCGTGGGTTTGGAGGAGCTGGCGGTTGAGGTCTGAGGGTTTGAGCGTGCCGCCGTGTGCAAGGATGAGGCGTCCGACGCCGGCTGCGGCGAGTTGGAGCGCGACGAGGCCGCCGAGGCCGCCCACGCGCGAGATGAGTACGGTGGCGGCTTTGAGCCTGCGCTGGGCGTCCTCGCCGAAGCCTGGGAGGTCGAGCTGCCATGCGTAGGTGGCGCGTTCCTCGTCGGTGAGTTCGGGGAGCGTTGCGGAGTGCGGCTGCGGCTTGTGCTGAGGGTCAGACATCAGACGTCAGGCATCCCTTGGGACTTCGTGAATGCGCCCGTCCTCAAGCCTGAGCAGGAGGTCTGCGAGACGGCGGGCTTCGGCGAGGTGGTGGGTGATGTGGAGGACGGTGACGGCGGTGGCACGCTGGACGTTTTGGAGGAGGGTCATGAGATCCTCGCGTGTGTCGTCATCGAGAGCGGAGAGGGGTTCGTCGAGAAGCAGCACTTGGGGGCGCGCGGCGAGTGCGCGTCCGAGTGCGACGCGCTGGCGTTCGCCGCCGGAAAGGCCGTCCGGCTTGCGAGTGAGCAGGTGGGCGATGCCGAGAGCGTCTGAGAGTTCCTGGACGCGCGTGTGGATTTCGGTTTCCGGGCGGCGGCGGAGACGCAGGGCGAAGGCGAGCTGGTCGGCGACGGTGTGGGTGGGGAAGAGTGCGCCATCCTGTGGGACGTAGCCGATGCCGCGCTGGCCTGGTGGGAGGTGGGTGATTTCTTTGGGGCCAATCCAGATGCGGCCGGCGGTGGGGGAACGCAGTCCGCAGAGGAGTTCGAGGAGGGTGGTTTTGCCGTGACCTGTGCGGCCCATGAGCACGGCGTAACGGCCCTCGGGAACGGCGAGGTTGAGGCCGGAGAACCCGAAGGCACCGGCGCGCCATGCGAGGTTCTCGATGCGGATCATAGGCGTTCGCCGGCCATGCGCACGGCGGTGAGAACGAGGACGGCGAGTGCGACCATGAGGAGGCTGACGGCGATGGCGGCTTCGAGGTTGCCGACGCTGAGCTCGAGCCAGACGGAGGTGGGTAGCACTTCGGTCTTCATGCGGGTGGCGCCTGCGAAGACGAGGATGGGGCCGAATTCACCGAGGCTGCGGGCCCATGCGATGCTGGCTGCGGCGAACATGCCGCGGCTTGCGGCGGGGAGGGTGACGCGGCAGACGGCGGTGGCGCGAGAGCAGCCGAGGGTCATGGCGACTTCTTCGGGTCTTGCGGAGAGGTGGTCGAAGGTGCCGCGCATGGTGCGCACGGCGAAGGCAGTGCCGATGACGCATTGGGCCAGAACGACTCCGGCGATGGTGTAGGTGAAGGGGATGGCTTTTTCGATGAGTTTGCCGGCGGGGGTCTGGAAGAAGATGAGCAGGCAGAGGCCGACGACCATGGGCGGAAGGACGATGGGGATGTCGAGTGCGGCGTCCAGCCATGCCTTGCCTGGAAAGCGGCCGCGGGAAAGAAGATAGCCGACGGGGACGGCGACGAGGAGCGAGAGGAGTGCGGAGAGTGTGCAGCTCAGAAGGCTGAGTCCAAACGCGTAGCGGATCTGGCGCGAGCCGAGGGCGTGGAGAAGGTCGGAGGGGGAGCTGTGGAGGGCGGTGGCGCCGAGCAGGCTCAGGAGGAAGAGGAGATAGGCGGCGGTGATGAGGCCTGTGACGATCCAGAGGGGATCGGGGAGGAGAGGGCGTGAGGAACGCGGCGTGCTCGGAGTGCGCGGGGTGTCGCGACTTTCACCGGGACGCATTGTGGGTGCGCCAGGGCGGCCCTCGTTTGGTTCAGCGCGCCCCTCGTTGCCGGAGGTCACGGGTGTTCCGCCGGGCTGGCTTTCTGGTCCTTGTTGGGGCGCAGCCATTCGGGGACTTCGATTTTTGCGCTTTCGATTTTCACCTCTTCGCCGCGCCATTGGAAACCTGCGGCCTCGAAGCGTGAGCGGTGTTCGCGCAGGAATTCGAGGAGGCGGTCGGCGAGATGGCGGTTGGGGGAATCGGCGCGGATGCTGAAGGGTTGGACGGCGCGGGCGCCGGGATGGCCGATGGGGAGGAAGTCGAGGTGTTCCTGCTGGGGGATGGCGTTGACCTTGTAGACGATGGCGGCGTCGAGCGCGCCGGCGCGCAATTGGTTGATGAGGAAATCGGCGGTGGGGACTTCGACGGCGACGTTTTTCTGGACGGCCTCGACCATGTCGATGGTGGAGAGGATGCCGCGGGTCATGAAGCCGAGGGTGCTTTGTTCGGCGTTGCAGAGGCCGACGCGCAGGCCGGGTCTTGCGAGGTCGGCGACGGAGGCAATGCCGGCGGGGTTGCCTTTCTTCACCGCGACACCGATCTCCGTTTCTGTGAGGACGAGGGTTTCCGGGAAGAACTTTGCGACGGGAGGCACGAAGCAGAGGTCGCAGGCGTAGTAGGCGTCTGGGAATTTGGGGTCGGTGGAATCGGCCATGGCTTTCATGGAGGCGCAGAGGACGCCGCAGCCGTTGAAGACGGTGGTGACGCGGACGCCTTCGCGTTCGGAGAAGTCGTGGAGGAGGGATTCGATGGCGGGCCGGTTGACGCCGCCGCTGTAGAGGACGAGTTCGGGGGTGGGCGTCCAGCGGTCGCCGGCGGTGGGAGTGAAGCCCATTTCTTGGAGGATCTTTCCGCCTCGGTCTGGAGCTGCGAGGTAGCGTGCGAAGCGCAGGGCGGCCGGGCTTTGAGTGGAAGCGGAGAGCACGGCGATGCTGGCGGACTCGAGGTTTTCGGAGAGGACCGGGAGTTGGACGGCTTCGAGGTTGGGGAATTGAGCGACGGTGGAATCCCAGACGATGGCGGCGTCGACGGCGCCGAGGCTGAGGTCGCTTGCGATGTCGTTGACGGTGGGTTTGGTGACGATGGCGCGGCTGGCGAGGGCCTCGTAACGATCGCCAAGAACGGATTTGGTGATGCGCCCGACGGCGGCGGATTCCGGATTGGTGAGAGCGAGACGGACGCCTTCGGCTTGGATGCTCTCGAGTGTGGTGAGTTGTTTGGGGTTGCCCTTGGGGACTGCGAGCACGGGGCGTTGGAGGGCGACGGGGATGACCTCGCGCAGGAGTCTCTGGCGACGACCCTCCTCGATGGCGATGCTGTCGGCAGCGAGGAAGAGGTCGCCGCGGCGTGCGGTTTGAATGGCGCTCAGCAGTGTGGCGGTGCCGCCGTACTGGAGTTGGACTTCGACACCGGTCTCGGTCTTGAACTGGGCAGCCACCACTTCGACCGGGGTTTTGAAACCTGCGGCGCAGTAGACGACGACGGCTCCACCCGTGGAGGGAGCGAGGAGATCGCGGACGACGAGGAGCCCGCCCGCCCCAAGGAGCGCGAGGACGGCGGAGACGATGATGAGGGTTTTTTTCACGGGGTGGATCGCCTCCGCCACGCGAGGAGCAGAGGCAGTCCTGCACCCAGGATCAGCCACAGCCGCCAGCGCGTGGTGGAAGGCTTCTCCCTCTTCGCAGGGGTATTGCCCGGAGTAAAGACGACAGTCTGCGGTGTGACGCTTTGCGCGGGAGGGGTGGAGGGCGAGTCGGTGGCGGCGATGCGCTCCTGTTCGGCTTTTTGGAGGCCGGCCTGCCAGTCGGCGGTCATGAGCAGATCCCAGCCGGGGTTGAGGTTCTTGACCTCGCAGGAGCAGGCACTGAGCAGGAACATGGTGGCTTCCTCGATGGTGCTTTCTTCGGGTGAAGCCCATGCGCCGAGGACGCGTCCGCGTCCGAAGACGAGGGCGGCGAAGGGTTGGTCAGCGGGGAGGGGGTCGAGGCCTGCGGGACCCGCGAGCATGCGCAGGAAGGAGGCTTCGGCGGGATCCTTGCGTTCGATGCGCAGGAGGGAGAGTTGGATGCGCAGTGCGGGGCCGGGGCCGAGTTTGCTGGTGGGATCGTTGGGATCGATGCGCGGGAGCGCGGCGGCCTGTTCGAGGAAGCGGAGGCGTTTTTCGATGAGCGCGGCGGCCTCGTTGTCTGCGTCGGCGTTGCCCGAATGCACAAGGATCCAGACGGCGGAATGGCCGGCGAGAATGCGCTTCTGCAGTTCGCGGCGCGCGGGCGAGTCGGTGAGTTCGGCGAAGCGTGCGGCATCGAGTGAGCCGTTCCAGAAGAGGTGCCGCTCGCGGGTGGGACGTGTGGGATGGAAGAGGCGGGCTTCGCGGCCGGGTTCGTTGGAGGGGGAGGCTTCGAGGTTGAGGGCGCCGTTCTGGCCGAGGTTGCGGAGGACGGTGGCGAGCGGTTCCTCGCCGAAGACGGCGGTGGCGGCTTCGAGGTGGAAGGAATCGGCGGGCCAGCGGTCGAGGGCGTAGCGGAAGACGGGCACGGAGCAGGCGCGTGCCGGTGCTGCGGCGAGGAGGATGCAGAGAGCGAGGGCGGCGAGGAGTAGGCCGGTGGCGCGGTGCATGGGGATGCGGGATGGCATGGCTACTTTTTCTCGCGGCCGTAACACTGGACCTTGCCGTCGGTGGTGCTCACGAAGATGCGTCCGTTGGCGATGGCCATGCCGTCCCAGACGGGTGGGCGTTCGAGGGTGAACTCGCCGCTGACCTCGCCGCTTGTGGTGTCGACCATCTGGAGCACGCCGCCGCGATCGCCGCGCAGTGCGGCATCTTGTTCGGCGAGGTCGCGGTGAATGGCGGGATCTTTTTGGGCGAGACGTTCGAAGGCGTACTCTTCGTTGACGAGATCGGGTGGGCCGGCGAGGAGGACGTGGGAACCTGCCATGGCCATGGCCTGTGTCATGACGGGCACGTAGCGGTTCCAGTCAAATTGGACAAAGGTGCCGTTGTTGTTTTTTGCGTCGGGTTTGCCGCCGCGTTTGGAGGGAGTGGCCTTGGCGGTGCGGAACCAGAGTGCGCCGCTGTTCTTGCCCTTGCCGGCTTGGAGGCCTGAGACGACGCCGTCCGCGGGTGTGGGTGAGACGTCGCGTGCGTCGCCCTTGTCGAAGGAGCAGGCGAGCACGGGATCCTTGGCTGCGCGGGCATCGGCGACGGTGGCGCGCTGGCGGATTTCCTCCGGGGAGAGTGCGCGGAAGTAGAGGGCGAGTTCGTCGATGAGGCCGCTGAAGCCGAAACCGGCTGGGTAATCACCGACCTCGCCACCGTTGTCGATGCCGACCTCGAGCGCCTGCTTGGGGCGTGTTTTGAGAAGACCGGGAGCGGTGGCGTCTGCGGTTGGAATACCATCGACGTAGACGCGCATGGAGCGGTCGGAGTCGAGGACGGCGGCCACGTGGTGCCAGCCTTCGCTGAGCGGATTCTTGGCGATGGCGGTGGTGAGATGGGATTCGGAGCGCAGATAGAACATGGGCACGCCATCTCGGAGGGCGAGTGCGTAGCCGGTCTGCGGTCCGCCATGGGCGAGGATGACGCCGTCGCGACCATCTGGCAGCACCCACGCCTCGATGGTGATGGGCTTGCCGGTGGGATCGAGTTTTTGAGCATCCGGGAATCGGACGCCGGGGAAGGTTTTTGCGGCAGTAGCGGCTTTGCGTGTCTGGCCCTCGCCGCCTTGGATTTCGACGTCGGGCGGGGTGCGGTCTGCGGAGAAGAGCTGGTGCTCCATGGTGGTGGTCCACTTGTAGTACTGGGGTTCGCGGCCGTAGCCGAAGACCTTGTCCTTGTTGAAGACGAGGATGCGCCCGGCGGGAGCGTACTTGCCGGCTTGGTAGTAGCCGTTGTGGCCGCCGGCGAAGTTGCGACCGTAGACCCAGTAGCTGCGGTGGAACCAGGAGTCGTCGAGGAAGCCCATGGGAGCGATGAGGTGGGTGCCTTCGCCGCGCTGTGTGCCGCCCTGTTCCATGGCGTTGCCGGAGACGGGACCGATGTCGACGCGCTTGCCGTCGGGGCCGATTTTTTGGGTGCGCAGGAAGGTCCATTTGCCGTCGCTGGAAAGGATGTCGTTGAGACCCACGGGCATCTGGAGGGTTTTGATGCGCTCCTGAAGATCGCGGCCGGTGTCGGGATCTTTGTCGTCGTAGAGTTCCTCGGCGAGTTTGCGTCCCGTGGCGGCGTCGAGTTTGAAGAAGCGCAGGCCGCCATCGAGGAAGACGGAGCGGCCGGAGACGAAGCTCACGTGGTTGTTCTCCACGAGCACGGAACCGTGGATGGGCCACACGCCTTCGAGGAGTTCGAGGGCCATGTGTTTGCGGTCGGCGGTGGCGCGGTATTTCCACGCGAGTGCGCCGTCTTCCGCGCGCAGGGAGTAGAGGCAGCCGTCGGTGCCGCCGAAGAGGACGTAGCCGTTCCAGTAGGTGGGCGGGGAATCGACGGGGCCGCCGGCGATGAAGTGCCAGAGGGGTTTGCCGGTCTGCACGTCGAGGGCGTGGATGGTGTGGGCGTCGATCTGGGAGACGAACACGCGGCCTGCTGCGACGGTGACGGGGCTGAGGCGTCCTTCAAAGGGCAGCTCCCATGCCTTGCCGAGATCGGGCAGGAGTTTCTGGTCGGTGAAGCCGCTGCGGCCCTCGTCGTGGCGGTAGGTGGGCCAGTCGAGCGGGCCTGCGGCTGCGAGGGTGGCCTTTTGGTAAGCGGGTCCGATTTCGAGGCGCTCGGTTTCCGGCGGTGCGGACGGGTGCGGGGTGGCGGCGGCCGGGGCGAGGGCGTTGAGGCCGTCGAGTTTTGCCTCGGGATAGCAGGCGCAGTTGTGGGGGCCTGCGTAGAGGAGGCCGTTGGAGGGCATGGAGCCGTAGAGGCAGGCGCCGCGCACCCAGTGGTTGATGTCCCAGTGTTTGGCAGTGAAGTCGACAAACTCGATGCCGGTGCGCGACGGGAGGATGAAGCGTTCGGTGGCCTTGGCGATGTAGCAGCGGTGATGGAACCAGTAGGTGTCCACGTCCGGTTGGAACTGGCTCTTGGCTTCACCGGTGAGCGGGTCGCGTCCGATGAATTCGCCGGACATGTTTCCGGAGGTGGTGGGTGCGTTCCAGACGAGGCCGCCGGCGACGATGAGATCTTCGGGGGAACGGTAGCCGGATTTGTTGTGCGGAGATTTCCAAAGTTCCTTGCCCGAGTCAGCGTCGACGCCCTTCATCGAGCCGTCGCCGCCGGCGTAGAGGACGACCTTTTCGTGAAGGACGACGCGGGGGCCGTAGTTGTATTCGAAGAGTTTGCGTTTGGTGGCATCGCCGGCCCAGCGCTGCTGGCCGTCCTTGGCGTTGAGGCAGAGGAGTTTTTCGCCGTCGTGGTACACGACGCGCTGGCCATCGGTGCTGAGGGTGAGCGGGGCGACCTTGCCGGTTTTTTTCCAGAGGATGCGTCCTGATGCGGAGTCGACGGCTATGAGGTCGCGCGGTTGTTCGTCCCAGTTGAATTCGGTTTCCACGCGCTTCTGGTCGCCGGTGTTGAGCTTGGGAGCGAAGTCCTCGAGTGCCCATGGTTTGGGGTTCACGAGAAGGAAGAGCACGCCGTCCACATGGAGGATTTCCTCGGTGCGTGTGGTGCCTTCGTAGGTGTGGAGGGTTTTGCCCGTGGCGCCATCGAGGCAGGAGACGGGGGCGGCGATGCCGAGGGTGACGTAGACCTTGGAGCCATCGGCCACCAGGCGGCGTGCGAGTTGGGTCGGGCCGGACTTGAGCGGCCAGAGATGCGGCTGCCAGTTTTCGATCGGTTGCTTCCAGAGGACGGAGCCGTTGAAAGCATCGCGGGCTGTGAGTGCCCAGTGGGAGGGGAGGAGGGCGGAGATGCGCGAGCCCTCATCCATGATGTAGAAGAGGCGGCCGCCGGCGGAGACCTGGGCGCTGAGGCTCGACATGCGGTCGTGATGCCGCGACCAGCGCGGACTGCCCACCCATTGAAGGCGTTCGGGCGGTGCGACGATGGTGTCGTGCGACGTGGCGTTGCCCTTGGCGCTGTAATAGTAGTGGGTCCAGTCGTCCATGGCGGATGGACGGGGCTTGGTGAATTTCTCCCAGTGGCCTGCTTTTTTGACGTACGCGACGCCGTTGGGCACGAGCACCCGCTCGATCTCGTCCTTTGCGGGACCTTCTGCGTCCTCGATGACGAGGAGGTTCACCAAGTTGTCGATGTACGGGAGGAGCCCGCCCTTCCAGTGTTCGATGCTGACGGGGCCGTAGATTTTCTCGGCGAGCAACCTTTCGCGTGCGGCTGCGACGATGGCGGGATCGCGCTGAAGGCCTTGGACCCGGTAGCTGTCGCTGGCGCGGAGCGCTGCGGTGAGGGTGGCGTCGCCGCAACCGATGTGGACCACAAAGCCTCCCTGCACGGCGGTGGTGCTGAGGATCTCCGCGGCCTGTGTTTTGGTTGCTGGATTGGCCGGCGGATTAGGCGCGGGATTGGCGGCGTTGAGTTGGGCGTTTACGAGCAGGATGCCAAAGGCGAGAGCGGGGAGGGCGCCGGCGAAGATCGGGCGGGTGATGCGGGTCATGGGGAGGTGTAACTTTTGAAACCCCGGGGGTGTCGGGAAGTTGCGGATGAACTGGGGTGGATGGGGGTGCAGGGCATTTGGGATTTGGATGGGCGTGGCTTTGCGGTGGCGGTAGGCATGGGGATCGATGGACTCGTCCGATCCAGTGGATTTTCGCAGTCGGTTAAAGGAGGTGGCGTTGGTGTTCCTGCGTCTGGGATTCACGGCGTTTGGGGGGCCTGCGGCGCATGTGGCGCTCATGGAGGAGGAGTTCGTGCGGCGAAGACGCTGGGTGCGCTCTGACGAGTTTTTGGATCTGGTCGGTGCCACGCAGCTCATCCCGGGGCCGAACTCGACGGAGATGGCGATTCATCTGGGGCACAGGCGTGCAGGGGCCGCGGGGTTGGTGGTGGCGGGAGCGGCGTTCATCCTGCCCTCGATGTTGCTGGTGGGTGTGCTGGCGTGGGCTTACGAGCGCTACGGTGGGCTGCCGCAGATGGCTGGGATTCTGCGCGGGGTGAAGCCGGTGATCGTTGCGGTGATCGCTCAGGCGTTTTGGAATCTTGGACGCACTGCGATCAAAAACCGGTTGCTGGCGGGAGTGGGCATCGCGGCGGGTGGGCTCGCTTTTTTGGGAGTGGATCAGCTCCTGCTTCTCGCGGTGGCGGGGATGGTGCCGGTGGTGGCATCGATGCCGGTGAAGCGTGGCGTGCAGGGGCGCGGACTCGTGATGGCGTCGGCGCTTCCGCTGGCGGGGATGGGCGCTCCGGCTGGGTTTGGCTTGTGGGCGCTGTTCCTGTTTTTTCTCAAAGTGGGATCTGTGCTTTTTGGGAGCGGTTATGTGCTCTTTGCCTTTCTGCACGCGGACTTGGTGGAGGGCATGCATTGGCTCACCGAGGGGCAGCTCGCGGATGCGATCGCGGTGGGGCAGGTGACGCCGGGCCCGATTTTCACGAGTGCGACGTTCATTGGTTATGTGCTCGGTGGCCCGGCGGGAGCGGTGGTGGCGACTGTGGGAATCTTCCTGCCGGCGTTTGTCTTCGTGGCGTTGAGCGGGCCGCTGATCCCGCGGATTCGGGCATCGAGGGTTGCGGGGCTTTTTTTGGACGGGGTGAATGCGGGCTCTCTTGCGCTGATGGGCGTGGTGAGCTGGCATCTGGGCCGTGCTGCGCTGGTGGATGCGACCACCGTGGGATTGTGCGTGCTGGCTGGTGTGCTGCTGTTGCGCTTCCGGGTGAACTCGGCGTGGGTGGTGGTGGGGGGTGGTGTGTTGGGGCTGTTGGTGTAGGCGGGCTGAGACGATGGGGTGGTTCCTGAAGCCGAGGGCAAGGTCGGCACTTGCAATCGCGTGGTGGGCTGTGGACGGTTTGCCGCGTGCGTCGTCCTGTTCTGCGAGTGCTGCCGTTGCTGCTTTGTTTTTTTGCCGCTGCTGCGGGGTTGAGGGCGGATCCTCCGATGGCGCGCCGTGTTCTGGAGCCGCAGACTGCGGCGGAGGCGTGGAATGTGATCCGGTTGGCGACAGGGAATGTGGATGCACTCCTTGCGGAGGAACGGCTTGGGGAGATTCCCGTGCAGATTTCGCTGTGCAGTCCGGCGTTGCGGGCGTTGCCCGGGTTGGCGACGCGTCCGCAGGCTGTTGGAAAACTGGAGGCGCAGATGAAGCGTGCATTCACTTCGCTCAACGCGGTGGCTGCTGCGGCGCAGCAGAGGAACGGAGCGGGGGCAAAGGGGGCGCTTGCGAGTTTGCGTTTGGTGCTGGGCGAGTTGGCGGGCTGTTTTGACGCGAAGGTGACGGAGGCGGACATCTTCCTGTGTCCGATGCATGCGGATTGTCTCGCGGAGAATGCGAAGACGCCGTGTGCCAAGTGCGGGATGGACATGGTGCGGAGGCGGATTCCTGCGAGTTTCATTTACACGAAACCCGGCGAGCCGACGGTGCGGATGACGGTGCAGGCGGACGCTCCGGTGGAGGCGGGCAGAGCGATGGCGGTGAAGGTGTGGTTGCGGCGGGCGGACGGTTCAGCGGTGACGCGGGACGATCTGATGGTGATGCACACGGAGCCCATCCATCTGTTGATCGAGGAGCCTGGCCTTGGGGATTATCACCACGAACATCCTGCGCCGACGGGCATTCCCGGTGAGTACGTGTTCACGTTCACGCCCAAAAAGACCGTTGCTTACAGGATCTGGGCCGACATCGTGCCGATGGCGACGGGGGTGCAGGAGTTGCCTTTTGCCGACCTGCCTTCGGAAGGGAAGGGCGGTGTAGTGGAAGCGGGGGCGGACCGGTTTATTTCGACGGTCGGCGGTTACCAGTTCGCGCTGACGTTTCCGACGGGTGGTGGGCTTGCGACCAAGGCGGGGCAGGCGCGGCCGATGGGTGTGACGGTGACGGATGAGGAGGGCAGGCCGGTGACGACGCTGGAGCCGGTGATGAACGCGTTCTGTCATCTTGTGGGTTTTTATGACGATTACCGCACGGTGGTGCATCTGCATCCGACCGGGGGTGATGTGTTGAATGCGGATCTGCGGGGCGGGCCTTCGCTGGGCTTCCTGCTGTATGCGCCGCGTGCTGGATTCATGCGGCTGTACTGTCAGGTGCGCATTGGTGGGCGGATGATTTTTGCGCCCTTCGATGTGAACGTGGAGCCGTGAGGGTTACTTGGAGACGACGTCGTCGGCGGTCCACATACGGCGGTCGGGGCCCGCGGAACGCACTTCCATGGAGGTCTTGGAGAGTTGATGGAAGAAGTAGGGAGTGCCCCAGCGGTCGACGAGTTCGCCCTGTTCGTTGAGTTCCTGGCCTTCGGGCGGTCCGAGTCGTGCGCCAGCGGGGTTGTCGCCGGTGACGGCGCGCATGATCTCCGCGTTGGAGCCCACGGGGTTCTCGCCCATCCGTGTGCGGAAATCGCGGAGCATGGAGTGGATGCGTTCCAGTTCGACACGGCCTTCCAGTTGCGGTGTGGGCCGGGCGTTCTGTGGTGGAGCGGCCACGGGAGCCTGCGGCTGCTGGAGGAGCGGGGTCGTAGTGCGGACCATGGGCATGCCGGGTGTGACGGCACTGGTGATGGAAGCCGGAGGGGGCGGTGGAGTCGGACGCGCATCCGGGGGCGCAGGATCCTTTGCCGGAGGTGGATTGGGCGCGGAGGGCGTGGTGATCGCCGGGGTCGTGGATGGTGCCGGGAGGGGCTGGGATTCCGGAGTGGAGGCGGCGGGCGGCGGTGGTGTCGGGCGTTTGGTCTCGATCCAGAGTGCGAGAAAACCGGCGGCGAGGAGGGCTGCGAAAATGGAGGCCTTGCGCAGGTTCATGGGGGCAGGGCGTTGGCGTGGACTGGCTTTGAGCGCTAGAGCATGAAGCCGAGGTCCGAGGAGGTGAATCGGCTGAGGTTGGGGAAGACGGCGGCGATGTTGCCGGAATCGACGCCGAACCATTTGGCGATGGTGGCGGAGTACTGGTCGACGGCGAGGGTGGGGATCCAGCGTCCGAGTCCCGTGTCGTCGGGGCCGTTGATGGCGAAGGTGGGGAGTTTGCCGTAGGTGCGTCCGCCTTTGACGGCGCCGCCCATGATGAGGTGATGGGCGCCCCAGCCGTGGTCGCTGCCTTGGCTGTTGGTGGGGAGGGTGCGAGAGAAGTCGCTGGCGGTGAAGGTGGTGACCTTGTTGCCGATGCCGAGTTGTTCCATGGCGCGTTGGAAGGCGAACATGCAGGCGCTCACTTCATCGAGGAGTTTGTAATGGGCGCCGCTGGCATTGGTGGGCTGGTCGGTTCCGTTGACGGAGACTTGGGAGGTGTGGGTGTCGTATCCGCCTGCGCCGCAGAAGAAGGTCTGGCGGGACATGTTGAACTTGCCGGTGGCGGGTGTGGCGGGATTTCCGCGAGCCTCGATGAGGCGTGCGACCATCTTGAGTTGGTTGCCGAGGGTGGTGTTCGGGAAGGGGACGCTCCAGAAGCTGTCGAGCACGGTGCCTGCGACTGCTGTGTTGAGGAGGTCGCCGACGGCGATGGCGTTCTTGACGACGCCGGCGTAGGCGTTGCGTTGGAGGTTGGGGTCGGAGAGTGCGAGGATGTTTTTCATCGCCGCGAGGCGCGCGCCGGTGGCGCCCATCTGGTCACCCGTGGCGACGACGGCGCCGGAGGTGGAGACTTGGTACTGGGAGACGATGTTGCCGATTTGGAAAGTGTTCGCGCCATTGAGGGACACGGACATGGAGATGTTGCCGTTGCGGTTGGTGGAGGCGTCGAGGAGGTCGGCGACGCGTCCGGCCCAGCCGGTGGCCGGCGGTGCATCGGGGATGGAGGTCTGCCACTGGGTGACTTGGTCGCTGTGGGAGAAGAGCTGGGGTGGTTGGTAAAACTTGGAGGTGGAGCTGGTGTATTGAGCGCGGGTGGTGGGGCGCACGAGGGTGCCGACGTTGAAGAGGACGGCGAGTTTGTCTTCGCCAAAGAGGGTCTGGAGTTCTGGGCAGGCGGGATGGAAGCCGTAGGTGTGGCCGTCGCTATCGGAATAGGCGGCGCCGGAGGTGCCGGTCTGGCAGAGGGGGAGAAGGGAGGATTGGGGCAGGGCGAGGTTCGCGCGGATCTGGGTGTATTGGTCGAAGGTGGTGGTGTCGGTGGGGACGACCCAGTTGTTGGAGTCATTGCCGCCGGAGAGGAAGATGCAGACGAGGGCCTTGTAATCGGTGCTGCCGGAGGGGATGCCGGACTGCGCCATGGCGGAGTTGATGAGGTGGAGGTCGCGGACGGTGTTGGTGAGCGCGAGGGTGCCGACGGCTGCGCAGGAGGCCTGGCGCAGGAAGTCGCGGCGTGTGCGGAGGACGGAGTTTTTGTCGGTGCGCATACGGCTTAACGCTGGATGGTGAAGTCCGGGCTGGTGAGGATGAGGTGGACGATGGCCCGCAGGCGGTCGCGCTTGTGGGTGTCGGTGGGTGTGGTGGTGCCTTGATTATACTGGACGGCGGAGACGTGGGCGTTGGCCATGCCGGTGGTGGTGGGGACCACGGTGCAGGCGAGCGGGATGGTGAAGGTGTTGGTGCCCGTCTTGGTGATGGAGCGTGGGGTGGTGGTGCTGTTGAGTGCACCGGCGACGCCGCCGAAGGTTCCGTCGGTGATGCCGCTGATGAGCACCGAGTCGCCGGTGTTGAGATTATGGGCGCTCGTTGTTGTGACCGTGCATGCGGAGGAACTCAGACCGATGGAGGTGATGGGCGTGGAGACGAAGTTTTTGATGACGGTCTTTGCGGAGGCTGAGAGCTGGCCGGAACCGAGGAGGGTGGCCATCTGGTCGAGCAGGGTGCTGAGGTTCTGGTTGTGCGTCCACGGGACGGTGGCATTGGGCGGGGCGCCGAGTCCGAGATCGGCGGCGGTGGCGGCCATCCAGGGGGTGAAGTCGAGGATGAGGGCGTTGGTGCCGCCCTTGAAGGAGCTGATTCCGTTGGTGTTGGAGGGGTTGAAGATGCCGTTGTAGACGAAGTTGGATTGGTTGATGACGCTGGTTTCGGAGGTGAGCTGGAACTCCGGGGTGGTGATGCCTTGGGATGCGAGGGCGCCCGAGAACTTGTAGTCTGGGAGGAAGAAGTTGAAGACGGTGGTGGAGTTGAGCGGGGTCTGCTGGAGGTCGGTGTCGGTGGAGTCCATTGTGAAGGTGGACTGGCGCGTGGAGACGGTGCCGCTGCGGGTGAGCGGCTGGGTTTTGAGAGGAAAAATGACGACTTGGTTGTCGCTGTTCATGGCGGCGTTGGCGGCGTCGCGGGCCGCGACGGTGAAGGTGTTGGAATCCGGCACGCTGAGGACGGTGTAAACGAGGTCGTTCTCGGTGGACGTCTCGTTGAAGGAGGTGGTGTCGCGCGAACCGGTGAAGTTGAGGAACACGGTGTCGCCGACGGAGAGGCCGTGATCGGCCTGCTGGCCGTAGGTGTAGGAATTGCTGATGGAGGTGTCGATGGTGATGACGCCGTTGCGGCCGGTGCAGGAGTAGCTGCCCGGGAAGCGAGCAATCATCACGTTTCCGGAGCGGGTGGCGCTGTCGGGTGCGGTGAGGGTGAAGGTGGTGCCGGAGTAGTTGCCGTTGAGGCTTGGCAGGGTGGCGGAGTTGGAGACGGTGCTTGGGACGTCGTAGGAGTTGGAGGTGAGGACCTTTTGGACGGTCTTGTCGAAGCCGGCGAGACCGTCGAGGCTGCCGCTGGTGAAGTCGAAGTAGGCGCGGCCATGGTTGGCGTCTGGGAGGACTTGGGCTGGCGAGGCGTTGGCGTTGTCGCCTGGGAGGTAGTGGCCGGACATGGTGACGGTGACCGCGGTGCCGGTCTGGCTGTAGGAGCCGTTGTACCAACCGGGTGCGGCGACTGTGTAGGAGTAGGGCGCGCTGGTGTTGGCGCTGACCACGGTGTAGGTGCCGGCGGTGGGGGCGGGCTTGGCGGGGTCGCCCGTGGTGTCGGTGAATTCGAGGAAGACGCTGTTGCCCGCGGCCAGTTTGGGGTTGGTGGTGCCGGTGCTGATGGTGATGAGGTTGGTGCCCGACTGGGAGTAGGTTCCGGAGACATCGGTGGGGCGCAAGGCGCGTGCGGCATGGGCGATCCGGAGGACGGGCTCGCGTTGTTTGCCGTAGGCCGGGATGGCGAGGAGATCGGAGCTGCGCGCTTCGTAATCGAGGAGGATGGCCTTGAGGACGGCTTTCATGTCGCCGCGGACGCCGGAGCCGTTGTCGTTGAACTTTTGGACGACGCGGTAGAGGTAGTCGCGCGAGGGGTTGCTGGTGACCATGCGCTGGATGAGCTGGCGGCAGATGAAGGGGCCGGTATTGGGGTGGTTGAAGAGCATGTCATGCACCGCGTTGAGCTCCTGGACTGGGAGGGCTTGGTAGGCGGCGCTGGTGTAGTTGGCGCTGATGTGGGTGGCGAAAGGGTCGAGGCCCTGACCGTTCACGGTGGAAAGGCCGGGGAGCACCTCGTTGTTGAGCACGCGCTTGGGGCCTGTGTAATGGCGGGCGGGCACTACGCGCATGGGGCGGGTCCAGTCTGCGGGAGCGCTGAAGGAGCTGAGGGCGGGGCCGTCGTAGCCGTAGTACCAGCCGGTGAACACCTGGGCGAGGCCGACGACCTCACGCTGGCTGTAGGTGTCGATGGGCGAGTCCTTGGAGGTGAGCATCAGCGTGCCGTCGGGCCACATGCGGTAGAGGCCGATGGAGAAGAGCTGTTTGATTTCGCGGGCGTAGTTTTCGTTGGCGCTGCGGCCGAGGGAGGGGTCGGGCTTGTCGTTGCCCAGCATGTCTAGGTAACGGCCCATGGCGGGAGTGAGCGTGGTGCCGATGAGGATGTCGCGGAAGTTGCCGAAGGCGTTTGCGGCGAGGGTGTCGTGAAAATGGGCGAGGGCGAGAGCGTTGTCTGCGAGGGGGCCCTGGCCTGAGACCACATGGATTTGGCTCAGGGCGAAGGCCACGCGCTGGCGGAGTTGATCCTGGCCGGAGACGGCGGTCTTCCACCAGGTGTTGAACTCCAAGTTCACGTCAAAGGAGCCGAAGACATCTGCGAGTTCGCGGGCGCGCACTTCGCTCAGATGGGATGCGGCAGGCTTGGTGAACTGGTCTTCGATCCATGTGTTGTAGCGACTCGTCGGGATGCCGGAGGCGGGAACTGAGCCGGATGCGGACAGGGCCTTGAGCGAGGCGATGTCGGGGATGTTGGCGCCGAAGCTGGCTTGAGCGAGGAAGCGTGAGGCGCCGTTGTTTGTTGCGCTGTCATCGGTCCACGCTAGCGGGGCGGGTGGAGGGGAGAAGGTGCGGGTGCCCTGAGCGAGGGTGTAATTGCCGCGGATTTCGCCGGCTGGATAGGCGGCGGTGTGGAGGTTGATGTAGGCCTTGCCCTCGCGAAGGATTTCAAGGATGTCGGCCTTGGTGAGGGTGCCCACGGCCGTGATGGTCCATTTGTAGGAACCGTAGTTGGGGTCGGCGGGGTTGGTGATGAGGCCGTCGCCGGAGTTCGCCGGGGTGTCGATGTCGTAGACGATGGTGGCGGGTTTGGTGAGATAGGGATCGGTGTGGATGTGCTGGGAGGTGATGGGGCCGGAGAGTCCGCTGTAGTTGTACTTCATGTACGCGGTGGACTCATCGTCGCTGAGGCGCAGGGTGGAACCGCCGACGCCGTTGGTGGCGGCTCCGGATTGGGAAAGCATGGTGGAGACAAAAAGCGTGCCTGGTGTGGAGCCGGCTGCAGGCGCGACGTAAGGGGAGAGGGCGTATCCGGGCACCACCTCGCTTGGGGCGGTTGTGGAGTCTCCGGGCTTGGCCCAACCGACGGCCAAGTTGTCCACTCCGTCCCCGGCGACTCCTGCCTTGTGGAGGATCTCGAAGTAATATTTCTGGCCGGCATCGAGGGCGAGCCACGGGGATTTGCGGCTGGCCTCAGTGTTCCATGCACGGGGGGAAGCGGTGCCTGTCGTGACCCATGCGCGCTTGAATGCGTTCACGGGTTCGCTGTCGTTGGAGATCCAGAGTTCGGCGGCGTTGTTACCCGAGATCCAGAAGTAGTAATTGCCCGTGGTGGGAGCGGTGAGGTAGCCGCGGATGCGTGTCCCGTAGTTGTCACCGGAATCTGTGGGGCCTTCGAGGCTGGTGATGTTTGAGGAGCTGGCGGCGGTGGAGCCTGTGGGAATGGTGGACAAGGTGGTGCCTGCGATCCCGCTCCAGAGTTCGCGCACGACGCTGCCGGTGTTTTCATCCACGTGCAGGTTGAGGACGGAGGTGCTGGTGCCGGCCGCGTTGCGCAGGGTGATGAGGATCTGGTAGTCGCCCGCTGCGCCTGCCGGTGGAGTGCCGCTGAGCATACCGGTGGTGCTGTTGAATGTGAGCCACGCGGGGTTGCCGCTCACGGAGGCGGTGGCGCCGTTGGAGAGGGCGATGGAGTGGGCGAAGGGGCCGTTGACGAGGGCGCTTGCGTCGGTGGGGCTGACATGGGCGGGGCGTGCGACGAGGTCGCTTGAGAGGTTGGAGGGGTAGAGGCGTTCGGCGGGGATGACCTGTTTGGGCTGGCTCGCGCTCAACCACGAGAGGACGCACTTGGCGTTGTTGGTGTTCTCGAAGAAGTCGAGTTGGATGTCGTAGCGCACGCCTCCAAGGAGGGGGATGCGCACGTAGCGCTCGTTGCCGTTGGAGTTCCAGTCCTTCATCGGCTTGCCAGCAATGTCCACACTGACATTGCCGGTGCTGTTGTTCGCGTAAGCTCCCGCGCCGATGTTGACCGTGAAGGCATTGGTGATCCCGGCGGGCACGGTGGCGGTGGAGGGGGTGACGATCGTGATGTTGCCGGTGCCGGTGGCATAGGTGCCGGTGCCGTAATTGACGGTGAAGGTGGTCGCGGTGGCTGCGGTGACTGTGTAGAAGCTGCTGGCGAGCGCGTTGAGGTTGCCGCTGGTGGGGTCGAGGGCGAGTTTTTGCCCGGGTTGGATGGTGTTGGCGGGGACGCCCGTGAGCGCGGAGTAATCGATGACGGTGTCGCCCGTGGTGGCGTTGTAGCTGTAGGTGCCGGTGCCGGTGGCTTGGAGCGCGGTGATGGGCTGGTTGCGGTTGTCGCTGACGGTGATGTTGCCCGCGGCGCTCAGCAACCCTGTGCCGGCCGTGGGTGCGGCCGTGCAGTTGGAGGCGATCGAGAAGGTGCGCGAGTCGATGACGGTGACGGTTTGGACGGCGTTGATCGGGCTGGAGAAGGTGCCGCCAGTGACCCCGGTGATGCGCACTTTGGCACCTGTGCTCAGGCCGTGGGCCTGGACGGTGCTGATCTGGCAGGGGCTCGTGGCGGAGATGCTCGAGATGGTTGTGGCGGGGGAGAAACTCAGCGCGCCCACATTGACGGTGAACGTGTTTGCCGAGACGGATTGGATCACATAGGGCAGCGCGCTCAGGGAGCTGAGGCCGCCCGAGGTGGGATCGAGTTCGACGGTTTCATTCACTGCATAGCTTCCGGCAGTGCGAGTGCCGCCGGCCTGACAGACGACGAGGTTGGTGTAGTCGACAGTGAGGATGCCCGAGGCCGCGTCGTAATCGTACGTGGGCGAATTGGTGGGGGAGTGGCTGAGGTTGCTGCTGCTGGGATCAATGCGGACGATTTCGCCCGGGGCGAAACTTCCCGCGGGTGCCGCGAGGGCGGAGTAGTTGACGACGAGGTCGCCGGTGGTGCTGTCGTAGGTGTAGGCGGAGCCGCCGGTGAGAGCGGAGGGCAGCATGCGCAGGGCTTGCGGTTGGCCGTTGATCCAGAGGGCGACGCCATCGTCGGCTTGGACGACGAAGGTGTACTCCTCGGAGAACTGTGGCTGGACCTGTCCCGTCCAGCGTGCGGAGAAGGTTTCGGGTTGGATGAAAGCGGCGTCCGGAGTTCCTGCGCCCCAGATGCCGTTGTTGGTGGTGGTGACGGCGGAATCGACTCCGACGCGGCCCGGGGAGCCGGCGAGTGTGGTGTTTGGGTAGAGGAGGTTGTAGAGGCCGGTGGTGGTGCTTGTGGAGTTGTTGAGGACAAAGCCGCTGCCGGTTGTCGTGCCTGTGGAGGGGAGGACGGCGGTGAGGGTGGTCGCGGTCTGTGCGGTGACTGCGGTGCCTGTGGTGACTGTGATGAAGCCCGTGCCGATTGCGGTGATCACTTCGCCCGCTGGCAGGCCGGTTCCGGTGATGGACATGCCGACGGCGAGTCCCGCCGTGGAGGGCACGTTGATGAAGGGACTGCCCGCAGCCGTGGTGGCGCCGGAAACGGTGATCGGAAATCCGGTGACGGCCACGGTGTAAGTGGTGGTGCCATTCACGGCGGTGATGGCGTAGGTTTTGTTGTGGGTGGATGCCGCACCGGGCGTGAAGAGGATGCCCGAGGAGAATGCGAGGGAGACGGAATCGCCGACATTGAAGGTGTGTCCGCCGCTTGGGGTGATGACGGCGTTGCCGGCGGTGAAGCTGTAGCTGAGCGTTTGGGTGTGGGTGAACTGGTTGGCTTGGGGGATGTTCGCGAACGAGCCGCCATTCACATTCCACTGGAGGCGGCAGCGTGCATCGCCGGTGGTCTCCACGTGCTCGACACGCATTTTGTAGCGTTGGGCGGGTGTGGAGGGGACGACGAGGGGGATGGATGCGCTTTGTTTGAAGGTGCCGACGGGATCGGCGCCCGGGTTGGTCCAGTTGTGCTCGAGGATCTGGGTGAGGCCATTGCCGGTGTCCAGGAGGACGCGGGCCTTGGTGTCGGCGTCGAGTTGGAAGATGTAATTACCGGCGGTGCTTGGCTGTAGATAAGTCTCCCACGCTGCGGAGTAATTGTCGGCGGGATTGTTGGGAGCGATGGTTACGGCGTTGGGAGTTCCGTACTGCCAGTCGAAGTTGACCGTGGGATCGACGCGCTCGAGTGCGGCGGGATGAGGGAAGGACTGGATGCTGAAGCTGCAGGTGCCCGCGTAGCTTGTGGGCAGGCCGGAGCCGGAGATGGCGACGGTGAAACTCACGCCGGGAGTCACGTCCGTGACGGTGTAATTGAGGTGGTTGAAGGTGGTGGAGTTGAGGCTGCCCGAGGTGAAGGTGAGCTTCACTTGGTGCCCGACCTGAAGTGCCGGGGTGCCGGTGTACGCGAAGGGGATGACGAGTGAGCTGCCCGTGTACGGAGTCGATCCGACGCGCGTGAGTGTGAAGGTGCCTGATTGGCCGAAGTTGGCCGCATCCGCCTGGGTCGCATTGGAGGTGTCGTAGTAGCGGCCTAGGAGTCCCGTGCCGGAGGGCACCGTGGAGCTGTTGATGATGACTGTGGCGTTTGCGGCGCCACTGAGCGTGAGGGGGAATCCGCCCGATGCGGAGCGGGTTGGGGTGAGCGTCACTGACCTGCCGCCCTTGGGTGCGAGTTGCGGGACGATGGGATTCACGAAGAGATCCATCGTGAGAGCGCCTTGTGCGTCGAAAGAAACGGAGGCCGGGAGTGCGGAGTAGTCGGAGCCGGGGACGGCGGTGCTGCCGGTGGTCTTCAGGTCGACGGTAAGTGGGAAGAGGTTCTGGGAGCGGGTGAGGGTGAATTTGCCAGCGACTGGGCCGTCCTCGGAGGCCAGAGGTGCGGGCGCGCTGATGGTGAGCACGCTGGGGAGCGCGAGTTGGAGGTCGAGATAGTCGACGTCGTTGGTCCCTGCAATGGTCTGCGCGGTGATAGGGTTGAGCGAAACTGTGCGCTCCGCCCAGTCGCTCACGCCGTCGCCGTCGCTGTCCTTGTCATCGATGCGGATGCGGTAGAAGGCGCTGCCTGAGGAGGGGATGATGATGGACTTGGTTGCGCCGTCGCCGGTTACTTCGGTGGATTCGAGGGCCCAGATGTTCGGGGTCCTCAGTGTGGTGGTGGACTCGGCCCGGTAGCGTTTGCCGGCCTCGGTTGGGAAGGAGAGGGTGACGTTTCCTGCGTTCCGGCTCATGGAGGAGACCTTGATGGTCTTCGCGGAGCTGAAGGGGTCGGTGCCGGCGAGCATCTCGACGCCGTTATTGATGCCATCGCCATCGCTATCTTGGCTGAGCCAGTTGGGGTCGGCCATCTGTGCGTCGGTGACTCCGTACCTGAGTTTCCAAACTTTGGCGTTTCTGGTGTCTAATGTTTCAGCACCCTGCGAGTGGGTGGCAGCTGCGATAAACAGGATGGCCCGGATCAGTGTGCCGATCCTGAGACGGAGGGATGGGGGAGCGGATGTGCTCATCAGCAAAGGGGGCGAGAAAGGCGGCCGAGGGGAATGCCGTCCGGCTAATGTTTAGTTAGTGATACACGCTGAAATTGTCGAGTCAGGCGGGGGGCTTTGGTTACGCAATAAAATTGCGCATCAGTGCGGCAGGGCTCAATCACCCCAAAGTGAGTCGCAAAGTGCATTGATTTCAGTCGACCGCGCTGGCGGGGGCGTGGGCAGACCGGGATTGAGGGGGCAGGATCTGGCCGCTGCTATGGGCGATTGCATTTCCGTGGCGTTGGTTATCGAGGCGCCTCTGTTTGCCTTTTTGTGGGCTAGATCTTAAGTGGGGCATGCTTAACTGGATCTGGCTCGCGTTTCTTCTCGTTGCGGTGCTCGTGGGTGGAGTCACCGGCAGGTTGCCGGAGATGACTAAGGGCGCTTTTGAAACCGCGGAGACGGCGGTGATGAAAATCGCTCTGCCGCTGGCGGGGTTGATGGCGATCTGGCTGGGGATCATGCGTCTGGCGGAACGTTCGGGACTCGTGCAGGGGATCGCGCGCCTGCTGCAGCCGCTGATGCGCCGGCTTTTTCCGGAGGTGCCGCCGGAGCACCCGGCGATGGGGGCGATGGTGATGAACATGGCGGCGAACCTTCTGGGGTTGGGGAATGCAGCGACGCCTTTGGGACTGCGCGCCATGACGCATCTGGAACGTCTCAATCCGCATCCGGGAACGGCAACCAATGCGATGTGCACGTTCCTCGCAATCAATACGGCGTCGATTCAGTTGGTGCCCACCACGGCGATTGCGCTGCTGGCGGTGGCGGGGTCGGCGAATCCGACGGCGATCGTGCCTACGGCTTTTCTTGCGACGGTGTGTGCGGCGACGTGCGGGGTGTTTGCAGCGAAGTTTCTTGAGCGTTTGCCGATGTTCCGGGCGCCTGCGCACGGGGCTGCGGAAGGAGCCTCGCAGGCGGAAACGGGGGGGGCGAAAGAGGTGAAGGACGAGGTGGTGGAGGTGGAGCGCGTGGAGGTGAAGCCGTTGTCGACAGTGGGCGTTCTTTTGCTGGTGGGGTTTGTGGCCTGTTTCGTGGTGTTTTTCCTCGGGTTGGCGTTTCCTGGATTGATTCCGTTCGGCGCTGGTGTGGCGGATGCGGCCAAGGCAGGGGCCGCGCAGGGGCCTGTGTTGCGGAGTCTGTCGGCGGTGTCGGTGCTCGCGGTGCCGTTTCTGCTGACGTTCTTTCCTCTCTACGCGGCATTGCGCGGGGTGAAGGTGTACGAGCAGTTTGTGGAGGGGGCGCGGGAATCTTTCGGAGTGGCGCAGCGGATCATTCCGTTCCTTGTGGCGATGCTGGTGGCGGTGCGGATGTTGAGGGAGGCGGGGGTGATTGATTTGATGACACGCACGCTGGGTCCGGTGCTTTCGGCGCTGCATTTTCCGGTGGATCTTCTGCCGATGGTGCTGATGCGCCCCCTGAGCGGGAGTGCGACGCAGGGGTTGTTTGTGGAGGTGATCAACCGGCTCGGGCCCGACAGTCTGACGAGCCGCATTGCGGGGACGATTTACGGGAGTACGGAGACGACGTTTTATGTGCTCGCGGTGTATTTTGGGAGCGTCGCGGTGCGGCACACGCGGCATGCGGTGCTGGCCGGGTTGACGGCGGATTTCATCGCCGTGGTGGCGTCGGTGACGCTCTGTCAGTTGATCTTCGGCTGATCCGTGGCCGTGATGGACGGGCGGGGTGCGGGTTGTTCGATGCCGGATTGGCGCGGGGGCGGTTGATCCGGGTGGGGTGGGTTCTTGCGCCCGCTGCCGGGGCGCGTCGCATGGTGGGATGAAATCCGGTGGTTCCCTTCGTCCGCGTTGCGGACTGCGGTCACCGACCGGCTATTGGGCTTTCATGCCTCCGGCATGGCGGAATTGTGGGGCGTGAATTGCGCGGGACTGGCGTGGGGTGCAGGCGTGGGGTGCAGGCGGTGCAGGCGGTGCAGGCGGTGCAGGCGGTGCAGGCGGGGTGGGGCTTGTGGGT
>CAMAUX010000031.1 GCA_945861435.1 Chthoniobacter flavus
CAGCGTAAAGCTCATGGGACAGCATCCGCCCGAGAAAGAAAATCCCGCTCGCGAAAGCTGCAATTGCCTCCGCTCAAATTTCGCCGCCCTCCCTCTGTAAAAGTCCCTTCAGAACCTCGGTTTCCTCAGGCTGTGGGATGGCTGTGAAAGGAATTCGTAAGATTCAGCCATCTCCCCGCGCTCTTGCCTCCACGCCGACAACGCTGGACAACCCACACCCGCGGAAAACCTCACCCGCGAGCTTGGTCAGCCTCATCGCAGGAAGAATGGCTTTCGCGCCCGGCGAACCGAAAACGGTAAGAACTCGGAGGGGCGTCGGGGAGTGAGGGGGGCTGATTTCGCCGATCACATTGGCCGCGGCGACCTGTTGGACGAGTTCGTCTGAGACGAGTGTCATGGGGTATCTGGGAGGGAATACAGAATACCGTCTATGCGGGGAGCACCGCTCATGACGAAAGGGAAGGAAAGGTTGGATCCTAACCCATACAGAGCCCGTCTTCTATTTTCGCTTAGCTGCTGCGTCTGCGCGTTCGAGGAGTGCCTTTATGGTGGGCCACGTCACAGCCAGGCTCCCTTCCTTCGATGGATGTGTGCCATCGGGAACGAAACGTTGATAGCGCGATTGATCCGATTCCTTGAGCTTCAGCCACACAGAAAAGTGGTCGATGAACGGCAGTCCCTTTGTTGCCGCATAAGTGCGGTAGTTTTCGTTGAAGGCGCTTAATTCCGGGCGAACACTCTGACTCAGTTTTCCATTGGGAGCATCCCAACCCACATTCATCACCTGAAGCACAATGTCGCAATCCGGCCGGCTGGCTTTGATCGCATCCACTATTTTGCCGAGGTTTGCGGCCCCACGAGAGACCGGCATCTTAAACTTCTCGTGGGCGTCATTGTATGAAAATTCCGCCACAACAAGGTCTGGCAGGTGGCTTAGAACGCGTTCCTGAAGATGAAGCAGTCCCCAATCTGAGTTTTGCCCCGGACCCGCAGCATTAAAAAAAGAGACCTGTCCGGGGAATTGCGCCTCGAACCATTCTTTCATCGCTACAGCCCAAGCCCCTCCCGCGGTGAGGCTCGTTCCGTAGAGCACCACCGTTTGCTTTTGTCCCGCGCGCAGATTCGAAAAAACTTTCACAGGCAGAACGTCTTCCCCCCGGGCCATGGCGGCTGAAATTAAAAGGCCGGTGGCAATCGCCATGAATGCCAGCAATTGAGTCAACTGGCACAAGGAACCGAAGGTCCGGGGGGTTGCAGGGGAAGATGTCATTAGGTGGGGAGGGTGTCTTGATTCTACTTACAAGGTGGCGGGTGATTTTTGTTTTTGCGAACTCATCGGGTGAGCTGCAAATGCGCCGCGCGTTACGACCCATATCTCCTTTTCGCTGATGTTTCCGTCGATGAAATAACGGGAGACACAGGGCCGGGTGGGGCCGCGGGTGGAATGGAAGCAGTCGGCCAACCGCACCCGTCGGCGGGCGTGGCTTTTATTGCTCGAACTTTGCTTTCACGCACGGTGGACCGGGAATGGTCGGAGCGCTTACGGGCGTCGGGGAGGGATGGGGGCGCAGCGCAAACCAGCAAGGCGCAGAGCAGGCCGCCATGCAGCAACGGCCTTCGGCCCAGCCGACACCTGATCCACAGGAGGCTGCGCGCAACAAGGCCCTCGAAGACGTTAAAACCCCGCAGCGATAGGCTTTTGATCTGGCGATTTCCGGCCCCCCAGCGGACTTCGCGTTTCAGCGTGAGAGCTTCTTTTTTGAGGCCTCGGAGTTCGCCTTAAAAGGAGCGGCATTCAAGACCGGGCGGGGCCCCATTTGCGATGAACGGATGGGGGACGCTTGAGGAGGGGGGCAGATGGAAACGGACGTATCTGGACGCTTCGGAAAACTCAGTGATCAGCAAGACACCGACGACGTGTTGGCGGGGTTGGGGTCGTCGGAGCAGGGCTTGTCAGCCGCAAAGGTCTTGGAACGGCTTGCCGTGTATGGTCCGAACCGCTTCGGCGAGGAGAACCGGGCATGCTTGAATTCCTGAATAAATTAGAAAAAGCGGTAACGCTCACACTGGTCGTATTGCTGACCGCGGTGGTGCTTCTGGCGACCATTGAACTGGCGTGGATTATTCTCAGGGATGTGTTCACGCCGCCGTTCCTTCTGCTCGAGATCAGTGAGCTGCTGGACATCCTGGGGCTTTTCATGCTGGTGCTGATCAGCGTGGAATTGCTCGAGACGGTCAAAGCCTATCTCAAGGAGAACGTGGTTCACTTCGATGTGGTCCTCACCGTTGCGCTGATCGCCATGATGCGGAAGATCATCACGCTCGAGATCAAGGACCTGCCTCCACTGACGCTCGTAGGCATTGCATCCATCGTTTTGTCGCTGGCAGCGGCGAAATACTTCTTTCGGAAGGCGAGGTGAACAGAAGGCGGGGCAATCAGGGCACCTCCAAGGGCACCTTCAACGCAGTCGGATTCCATCTCGTGCTTGCGAACTGGAACGGTCAGTGGGGGCGGGTCAGCGTCCGCCGTACAGCACTGTGGCGACCGCGAGATCGTTGTAGATCCCATGGACGAGCATTGGGGCCATAACCGGCCTGTTTTTTCGAGGACCGGAGCCGCGACACTTCCCGTGCCGAAACAACGCGACCGCGCCTCCCGGGGGATGCTGAGGAACTTTTGCCTGTCCCTATCGGCTTTACCCTTCAGACGGGCACGACCAGCCCTTCTGCCTCGGCGAGCTTTTTCTGGTTCGCGTGAAAAGTCAGGAACTGTCGGGCTTTGAGTTGGGTGGCTGCGGCGATGTGAAGCATGTCAAAGCCCCGGTGCCCCCCGGCCAAGGTTTGCGTGGCCGAGAAGCGCTTGGCCTCGTCGAGGACTGCGGCCAGATTACAGGCCCTGACGTCGAGCCGTCCGCTTATCCCTATCGGCTTCAACCGATATCCGCAGACTCGGATTCGATATCTGACAGGTGACGTTCAACTCTTCATGTCACGGCCGATTGATCCGGACCAATTGCCCTTCCAGCGATGAGCAGGAGCGCACGGCGAGATGAATTCTCAGTGCCAGCGCTTCAAAAGTTGGATCTTCAGAACAAACAAGGATGCCGCGACGGATCGCTGACTGTTTGTGTAAGCGCAAAAAATGCAGACGGTTGAATGTGAGAACGGCCCTCGATTCTTGCCGCGCAAATTCGAGGACTTGTTCATCGGAAATTCGTTGATTGGCCCTCCCCGCCTCCAGAGAGGTGAGCACATCATAGCCCAGTGAACGGAGCTGTTCGACGGCTCCCAGATGAAAGTTTTCGTTGGAGTAAAATTTGGGCCGCACGAACCTAGGCCTCCTCGTTTTGAAGGATTGCCTGCTCAATCTCCGCACGGTGCGTGAGGACATACCCCCAAGCAGCTTCCAAGTCCTGTTGCCGCAGTGAAGGGTAGTTCCTCAGGATAACCTCGTCTGAGAGCCCGAGCCGGCGCGCCTGCTCTAGTGACCACACGGGTATCCGGGTGCTCGCGATGCACGGATCCCCACCGCAGACCCCTTCTGTCTTCTCAACTCCAGATTTTTGGAGCATCTGACGGCTTTTGACGAAGAGCAGAAAATCCAGCAACTCCCGCTGCACCGGTTCTGGCGAGGATTGAATCTCGGCCCACAAGGTCTGCGTCACATCACTCATCGCTTTCAGGATATTCCAAATTCAAGCAGGGAACAATCGGCGACCTTTGACCGGAATTCTCACAGCTTCTGGCGCGATGATTTTCAGCGGGTTCTTTCTTTCAAAGGCGCCCCCTTGGAGAGGGGGGACATCCGAGCGCTTGCTGCACTCTCCATCCGCCCCCAGCCAATCCTTCCCAGTGTGAAAACTGATGAGGGGTTCGCCTACTCCCCAAAATCGGAGATCAATGCGCAGCGCGTCTGGGAAAACGGCCTGTGTGCGGGAGGTTCCTCGGCTGCCCGGGTAGGAAGATGGATCGGCGGGAGGGCTGAAAAGCGCGGGATAGACGCCATTCAGGGTCTCGAAATGGCGGGATGGATGCCTGCTGTGGGGCGCTCGGGATGGAGTGAGGAATGGGATGAGGAGGCGCTTTGGTTGTGAGGTTTTTGGGTTTGGGCCGAGGGGTGGTGAAGGGTGGGAACGGGAGGAAAAAGAGCTTGGCCGATTAATACGCAGACGTATAAATGAAGCCCAATCCGCCTCATGAACCTCCCTCATCTTCCTGTCATCCGCCGCGGCGTCCCCTACCGCTCCCTCGACTCCGTCGAAGTCCTCAACCACCGCACCGGCCAACCCATGGCAAGGGTGAGCCAGGTGAATGCGGGCATCCTCCGGAAGGACCTCGCCAAGATCGGTCAGGCACGCGAGGCGCTGAAGAAGTTTACGGTCTCCGAACTCATCGAGATCTCCTCGAAGGCCGGTGAACACTTTCTCAACGGCACCCTGCCGCTCGGCGATGAGGGGCACACGCAGAATGCGGAGGATTATGTGCGGACGCTTTCGGCCAGCAGCGGCCTGCCCTTCGTGATGGTCCGCCGCAACATGGTGAAGATTCACTACGCGCTCACGAACATCCGCACGGTGCTCAACGGACTCACGCGCGGGTTGCCCTTGGACGTGATCGACCGCGGGTTCGGAGAGCAGAGCGGCGCGGCCGTGAGCTATTATCCGACGACCAACGCCCTGGGCCTCATCATGCCGAGCAACTCGCCGGCGGTGAACTCGCTGTGGTTGCCGGCGGTGGCTCTCAAGACACCGGTGATCATCAAGCCGGGACGCGAGGAGCCGTGGACTCCTTACCGGCTCATTCAGGCTTTCATCGCGGCGGGAGCTCCGCCGGAGGCTTTCGGATTTTATCCCACCGACCACGAGGGTTCGGGCGAGGTGATGAAGATGTGCGGCCGCGCGCTGATCTTTGGCGACGCCAGCACGGTGGAGCAGTACCGCAACAATCCGAAGTTTTCCGTGCACGGTCCCGGGTTCAGCAAGGTGCTGATCGGCGAGGACCAGATCGAGCAGTGGCCGGAGTATATCGATATCATTGCGCAGTCGATCGCCGACAACGGCGGGCGTTCCTGTGTGAACGCATCGGCGGTGGTGGTGCCTCGTTACGGTGCGGAGATTGCCGACGCCCTTGCACGCAAGCTCGGGCCGGTGGTGCCGGAGGCGCCTGAGAGCGAGGACGCGCGGCTTTCGGGCTTTGCGAATCCGAAGATGGCGGACTTCATCGACGGGGCGATCGAGGATGCGCTGGGCACGCCGGGTGCCACCGATGTGACGGCGAAGTACCGCGGGGGTCCGCGCCGTGTGGAGTTTGAGGGGGGCGTTTATCTGCGGCCGACGATTGTGCACTGCGAGTCGTTTGCGCATCCGCTTTCGAACCGCGAGTTTCTGTGTCCGTACGCGAGTGTGGTGGAGGTGCCGCAGGATCAGATGCTGGCGCAGGTGGGGCCGTCGTTGGTGGTCACGGCGATTACCAAGGATCCGGCCTTTAGTGCGCAGCTGCTGGATTCCCCGCTGATTGAGCGGCTCAACCTCGGGCCGGTTTCCACGATGAAAATCTCGTGGGATCAGCCGCACGAGGGCAACATGTTTGAGTTCCTCTACAAGCGCCGCTCGATCGAGCGGGCATGGTGAACCTGAGCGCCGCCACCCCCATGAGCGCGCCTTTCACCCCAGCCTTCGATTATCAGCCGCGGACCCGCATCGTGTTCGGTGCGGATGCGCTTGAGCAGGTGGGTGTGCTGGCGCGCGATCTTGGTGCACGGCGGGTGCTGCTGGTGACCGACAAGGGGATAGCCGCAGCCGGGCATCCCGCGCGCGCTACGTCGTTCCTTGAAGCGGCCGGGATGCAGGTGGCGGTTTTCGACGAGGTGCGCGAGAATCCGTCGACGGCCGACATCGACCGGTGCGTGGCGGTGGCGCGCGAGTCCGGTGTGGACTTCCTTGTGGGACTGGGCGGGGGGAGCAGCATGGACACCGCGAAGGGTTGCAACTTCCTGCTCACCAATGGCGGTCGGATCCAGGATTACTGGGGTGTGAACAAGGCGCGCAGCCCGATGCTGCCCCTCATTGCGATCCCCACCACCGCGGGAACCGGGAGCGAGTGCCAGTCCTTCGCGCTGATCTCCGACGCGGACACCCATCAGAAGATGGCGTGCGGCGATGAGAAGGCGGCGGCGCGCGTGGCGATCCTTGATCCGCTGCTGACGGTCTCGCAACCGGCACGCGTGACTGCTTGCACGGGCGTTGATGCGCTGGCGCATGCGCTGGAGACGGCGGTGACGAAGCGGCGCAGTCCCCTTTCCGGGCTCTTTGCGCGTGAAGCATTCCGGCTCTGTGTCGGCGCGCTGGAGCGCGTCCTTTCGCAACCGGGCGATGTGGAGGCGCGCGCGTCCATGCAGCTCGGCGCGGCATATGCCGGCACGGCGATCGAGAATTCGATGCTCGGTGCTGCGCATTCCGCTGCCAATCCGCTGACCGCGCATTTTGGCATCGTGCACGGGCAGGCGGTGGGAGTGATGCTACCCGCGGTCATTCGGTACAACGCGGCGGATCCTGGTGCGCAGGCGCTTTATCTGGAGCTCGCGGTGCAGGTGGGTCTCGGATCGGTCGGGGCGCTCGTGGAGCGGGTGGAGCAGTTGCTGGACGCGGCCGGGATGCGCAAGGATCTGAGGGCGCGAGCCATTGATCGGAGCCTGGTGCCGGTGCTTGCGGCAGAGGCTGCGAAGCAGTGGACGGCGGGCTTCAATCCGCGCCCGATTGCGGCGCACGATTTTGAGGGGCTTTACGCGGAGGTGCTGGGGTGAAGGGTGCCGGGTTGTTTCATGCCGCCGCGTTCGCATGGTTGGCGCTGGGTGCCGGCTTGAAGTTGCATGCGGGCGAGTGGCCGATGCACCGCGGAGGCCCGCAGTTGCAGGGTGTGGCGGACATGGCTGCGCCCGCCAAGGCGCACCTCGCGTGGACGTTTTCTGCAGGCAAGCCCGTGAAGGGTTCCGCCGCGATTGCGGGTGGACGCGTGTTCTTCGGAGACGACGCCGGTATCGTGCATGCGCTGGGTCTGATGGATGGTCGCGAACAGTGGACGTTCAAGACGGAGTCGGCGGTGGAGGCCACGCCGCTGGTGCTCGGAGATGCTGTGTACGTGGGCTCCGGCGACGGTCGGTTTTACGCGCTCGACGCGGCGACGGGGGCGTTGCGCTGGAAGTATGAGACGGGGGACAAGATCAACGGCGGCGCGAGCCATGTGCCGAGTCCGGATGGCAAGGGGGACTGGATTCTTGTGGGCAGTTACGACGCCTCGCTTTACTGCATTGAGTCGGCCACCGGGAAGCTGGTCTGGAGCCATTCCACGGACAATTACATCAACGGCACGCCCGCCGTTTTTCCGACGGGCGAGGTGGTGTTTGGCGGGTGCGATGCGATGATTCATGTGCTCTCGCTGGCCGATGGCAAGGAGGTGCGTCAGATCGATGCCGACGCTTACATCGCCTCCTCGGCTGCAGTGGCGGACGGCATTGGTTACGTCGGCAATTACGGCAATGTCGTCATCGCCTTCGATCCGCGCGAAGGGCGTGTGCTTTGGAAATATCGGGACCGGAACTTCGCCTACTATTCCTCCGCGGCGATCGCGGGCAATCGTCTGCTGATCGGCGGTCGTGACAAGCAATTGCATTGCATCGACCGGGCGAAGGGCGAGGCTCTCTGGAAATTCCGTGCGCGTGGAGTGATCGACAGTTCGCCCGTGGTGTGCGGCGATGCGGTGGTGGTGGGATCGGAGGACGGCCGGCTTTACTGCATCGCCCTTGAGGACGGTTCCGAGCGCTGGGCCTACGAGATCGGCGCGCCCATCACCTCCTCACCCGCGGCCGCGAGCGGGCGCATCGTGGTGGGGGCTGAGGACGGGAACGTCTACTGCTTTTCCGCGGCGCAGCCCTGAACCCATCGCAATCCCATGAGCTCCGATATCCTCAACATCCTTGATCACGAGCAGGACCGGGACAACACCGAGGCCGGGAATTACTTCGTGGCGAACTATCCGCCGTTTGCGTACTGGACGCCGGAGGCTGGAGCGGGCGTGCCTGCGCTGCTGGAGCGCGCATCGACGCCGGAGGTGCCGCTGGGCGTGTATTTCCACGTGCCCTTCTGCCGGAAGCGCTGCCACTTCTGCTATTTCCGCGTGTACACCGACAAGAACGCGGATGAGATCAAACGGTACCTGGACGCTGGACTCGCGGAACTGGCGCTTTACGCGAAGGCCCCGTTGTTCGCCGGGCGCAAACCGAAGTTCGTGTATTTTGGAGGAGGCACGCCGTCGTACCTGTCGGTGAGCCAGCTGCAGGCGCTGACGCGCGGGATGAAGGAGTTGATGCCATGGGACGAAGCCGAGGAGGTGACGTTCGAGTGCGAGCCCGGCACATTGACGGAGCAGAAGCTGGCGGCTCTGCGCGAGATTGGAGTGACGCGGCTTTCGCTGGGGGTGGAGAACTTCGACAGTCACATCCTTGAGATCAACGGGCGTGCGCATCGGACGGTGGAGATCCACCGGGCGTACGACTATGCGCGGTCGATTGGGTTTCCGCAGATCAACATCGACCTGATTGCGGGGATGGTGGAGGAGACGGATGAGAACTGGCGCGAGAACGTGCGCAAGACGGTGGAGATGCAGCCCGACAGCGTGACCATTTACCAGATGGAGGTGCCCTACAACACGGGCATCTATCGCGAGATGAAGGCGGCCGGAAAACTGGTCGCGCCGGTGGCCAACTGGCAGACCAAGCGGGCGTGGGTCGATTACGCGTTCAGCGAGCTTGAGAAGTGCGGCTATTCCGTGACGAGCGGGTACACGGCGGTGCGCGATGCGAGCCGATCGAAGTTCGTCTACCGCGACCAGCTCTGGGCGGGCGCGGATCTTGTGGGGCTGGGCGTCGCCTCGTTCTCGCATGTGGCGGGGACGCATTTCCAGAACCTGCCGGAATTCAGCCAGTACCTTGAGGCACTGCAGCGCGGGGAGCTGCCGGTGTCGCGTGCGCATGGGACGACGGCCGAGGAGCGGATGATCCGGGAGATGATCCTGCAGCTGAAGCTCGGGCGTGTGAGCCGGGATTACTTTGAGCGGAAGTTTGGGGTGCGTATCGCCGAGCGTTTCAGCCAGCAGTGGGCTGATCTTGCGGCCCGCGGGCTTTTGCACGAGGAGGGCGATTTGCTGGTGCTCTCACGCGCGGCGCTGCTGAAAGTGGACACGTTGCTTCACGCCTTCTTCCTGCCTCAGCACAGGGGCGGCCGCTACACATGAGCGACGTTTCCGGAGGCAGGGACCTGCTTTATCCGCTGAGCCTGTTCCGGCGCGACGGCGGTGCGCCGCTGCCCGGGTTCACGGTGGTGGAGGGCGGGGCGATGCCGGAGCCGTTTCATTCGCTGCTGGTGCACCACGGTGACATGACCTCGAGGCTTGAGGCGCACTTTGGCGCGCCGATCACGCTGCGCGTGCTGCACTGTGAGCAGCGTCCGGGACAGTATCTGCGGGAGGTGGTGCTGTGCGCAGGGCCGGAGAAGATGCCGGTGGAGTATGGGGCCATCGAGATCGATCTCGATGCATTCAGCTCGGAAGTGCGGGCCTTGATCGTGGAGGGGCGCGAGCCTCTTGGCGGGCTGCTCAATCGCTTTGCCATCGAGTACCGCAGCGAACCGCGCGTCTTTATCACGCTCGGGCCAGATCCGGGGATGCGCGGTCACCTTGGTGCGCCCGCTGCGTCCGTGTTTCATGGACGTTGCAACGTGCTCCTTGGCGCGGGCGGCCGAGTGCTTGCTCACATCGTGGAGATCCTCAAACCCTGAAACCACAGCGACCCATGACTGAATCTTTCGAGTGTGCCCGAATGACGCTGGGTGTAAGCCGGACGCGCCACGGGTTTGAATGGAAACCATGAACGCGCGACTGATTCACCTGCTGCGGAACGTTGCATTGACGGTGGTTGCCGCGTCGGTGATGGACGCTGGCGCGTCTGCTGCGGACCCTGTTTTTTATCATGCGCCGAAGCCGCTGGCGTCGGATGCGGTGGTGAGCGACTGGCCGCGTTTTCTTGGTCCCTTGCACAACGCCACGTCGCCCGAGACCCGCCTGCTACGGGGTTGGGGGGACAAGGGGCCGACGCGTGTCTGGGAATATCCCAAGGGCCTCGGACACTCCGGGCCAGCGATCGCGGACGGCCGCGTGGTTCTTTTCCACCGGGTCGGCGACGAGGAGGTGGTGGACTGTCTGGAGGCGGAGACGGGCAAGCTGTTGTGGAGCCACCGGGACAAGGCGCCGTACCGGGACCGCTACGGTTCGGGGGATGGTCCGCGCAACAACCCGGTGATCGGAGGCGGCAGCGTGTTTGTGTCCGGGATCACAGGGCATCTCCGTTGCATCGCGCTTTCCAGTGGGAATCTGGTTTGGCAGCGGGATCTGGTCAGCGATTACACGCCCGGGAAGAATTTCTTCGGACTGGGCTCCACGCCGCTTTTTCTGGAAGGACGGCTGGTGCTCAATGTGGGAGGCGCCGGGGATGTGTGCGCGGTGGCGCTGGATCCGGCAACGGGCCGCGAGGTGTGGCGTGCGCGGCATCCGTGGGGTGCGAGTTACGCATCGCCCATCCCGGCGAAGCTTCACGGACGCGAGTGCGTGCTCATCTTTGCAGGGGGCGAGAGCCGGCCGCCGACGGGCGGTTTGCTGACGCTGGATGCGGCTACAGGCGAGGTGCTCAATGCCACGCCGCACCGGGCCGGGATCGCGGAATCGGTGCATGCGTCGTCGCCGGCGGTGGATGGGAACCGGGTCTTTGTGGGCGAGGCCTATGGCGCGGGCGGGCTGATGGTGGAGGTCGGCGCGGACTTCAAGGCGAAGCAGCTTTGGAAGGCGGACCGTTTCTCAGTGTATCTGATGACGCCGGTGGTGCGGGACGGCTTCCTGTATGGGTTTGATGGGCAGAGTCCGCGGCTCGCGGAGCTGGTGTGCTACGAGTCGGCGACGGGACGCGAGCGCTGGCGGGATGATCTTGGCGGCCAGTTTCAGCGTGGAAGCCTGCTCGCGGCCGACGGGGGCGTGTTGTGCCTTGGGGAGAACGGTCGCCTTGCGTGGATGGAGCTTTCGCCGGAGAAGGCGCGGGTGGTTGAATCGGCTGCCCTGTTTGCCGCGCCGGAAACTTGGACGCTGCCGGCGCTGAGTCACGGCCTTCTGTATGTGTGCCAGAACCAGCGCAGCGGAGCGGGCGATGGGCCGCGCCTGATTTGTTTCGACCTGCGCGCGACGCGCTGAATGGCATGAGGATCGTGCTGCTCACCCCAGGCACCGGCAGTTACTACTGCGGTGTGTGCATGCGCGACAATGCGCTCGCCAAGGAGCTGATCCGCCAGGGGCACGATGCGGTGATGCTGCCGATGTACCTGCCGCTTGTGCTGGATGAGGACGCGGCGCGCGGACGCGGCGAGGTGTTTTACGGGGGCATCAACGTTTACCTGCAGCAGAAGCTGGCGTTTTTCCGTCACGCCCCGCGGTGGGTGGATGATCTGCTCAACCATCCGCTGCTGCTACGGCTGGCGGGGAGGTTCGGCGGGATGACCGGTGGGGCGTTGGTGGGGGAGTTGACGCACTCGATGCTGCTGGGGGAGGAGGGGCGGCAGGCGCGTGAGTTGCAGAAGCTCACGGAGTGGATGCGCGAGCACGGGCGTCCCGATGCGGTGTGGCTCTCGACCGCTCTGCTGGCGGGCCTCGCGAAGCCGTTGAAGGAGGCGCTGGGCGTGCCGGTGTTGTGTTCGTTGCAAGGGGAGGATGAGTTCCTCGATCATCTCGCGCCACCGTGGCGGGAGCGTTGCTGGGAGACGCTCGCGGTGCGTTCCGCGGCGGTGGATTTGTTCGTGGCGCCGAGCCGTTATTTCGGGGAGTTGATGGGGCGCCGGCTGCGGCTGGCGGAGGGTCAGGTGGCGGTGGTTCCCAATGCCATTGCGCTGCGGGATTTCGAGGGGCCGGAGCCTTCGGGTCCAGCGGTTCCGACGATTGGTTACCTTGCGCGCATGATTGCGGACAAGGGGCTGGGGATCCTTGTCGATGCGTTCATCCTTCTGAAAAAGCGCGGTCGTTTTCCGAAGGCGCGCCTGCGTTGTGCGGGTGCGATGACTGCGGGGGACGAGGTGTATGTGGCGGAACTTCAGGCGCGGCTTGCGGCTGCGGGAGTTGCGGATGAGGTGGATTTCCTGCCGAACATTTCGCGGGAGGAGAAGGTGGCGTTTCTGCGGAGTCTGAATGTGTTTTCAGTTCCTGCGACGTACAGTGAGGCGTTTGGGTTGTACCTGCTGGAGGCGCTTGCGGCGGGAGTTCCGGTGGTGCAACCGCGGCATGCGGCGTTTCCCGAGGTGGTGGAGGCGACGGGCGGTGGCGTGCTTTGCGATGTGGGTTCCGCGGAGTCGCTTGCGGACGGAATCGAGAAGATGCTGGGGGATCCGGTGGCTGCGCGCGCGATGGGACGGGCGGGACGTGATGCGGTGTTTGCGCGTTACGGGATGGGGAATCTGGCGGGTGCGTTTCTTGGGCTGACAAGCGAAAGGATCGACGCAGGCGCAGTGCGCGACTAGTTTTCCCGGCCATTCATGGAATTCGAATTCAAGCTGCGCCGGAGGATCGAGTTCGCTGAGACGGACATGGCCGGGATCGTGCACTTCTCCAATTTCTTCCGGATGATGGAGGTGACTGAGCACGCGTTCCTGCGTTCGCTGGGTTTCACGGTGCACGGGGAGGGCGAGGGAGGGACCACGGGATGGCCGCGTGTGAGCGTGAGCTGCGATTACTTCCGGCCGCTGCGCTTTGAGGACGAGGTGGAGATTCATCTGCTGGTTTCCGAGGTGCGCAACCGCTCCCTCCGTTACCAGTTCGTGTTCCGCAAAGTGGGCGAGGAGGCGGAGGTGGCGCGGGGCGCGGTGGCGGCGGTCTGCGCGACGGTGGACAAGGCGACGGGCAAACTGGGTCCGGTGCCGATTCCGGAGGCGCTGCGCGCAAAGCTTGTCGCGGCACCGGTGCATTTGCTGGAGAGCCGCCCGCCGGTGACGGCCTGAAATTTTTAAGACTGAAACCAACCAACCCCAAACAACGAAAGACCCCACACCCATGCAATCCGCACCTGCTCAAAACTCCATCGCCTGGCTGCTCTTCGCCCTTCTCACGGTAGTGTCGTGGGGGGTGTACGGCGTGTTCCTGCACAACGGACAGACCAACATGGGGGACATGGTCAATGGCCGGTACAAGGCGTTCCTGCTTGTGGGCGTGGCCTACTTCCTTGTGGCGATCCTTGGGCCTCTGGCGATGTTGAAGGCGGCGGGTGCTGACTGGCGTTTCTGGAGCTATCCGCCGAAGGGGCTGTGGTGGTCGCTGATCGCCGGTGGTGTGGGCGCGATTGGCGCGTTTGGGGTTTTGCTGGCGTTTGGTGCCGCGCCCAAGCCGGTGCCGGTGTATGTGCCGGTGATCATGAGCATCATCTTTGCCGGAGCGCCGATCGTGAATGCGTTTGTCTCGATCGCTACGCATCCTCCCGAAGGTGGGATGGGCGCGATTCCGTGGCAGTTCTGGCTCGGGATTCTGCTGGCGGCTTCGGGAGGCGCGTTGGTGACCAAGTTCAAGCCGGGTACCGGGCCTGCGCCGAAGCCTGCGGCGGCGATTGAGAAGAAGGGCTGAGGTAGCAGACCGCCCCGCCTGTGAGCTTTCGCTCCGAGGCAGACGAGCCATTGGAGAAGATCCGCGCCCTTGTGGGGGCGTTGGTCCCGCGCAATCGTTTTTACACGGAGCGTCTGCGGGCGGCGGGTGTGACGGCGGCGAACATCGCGTCGATGGGGGATTATGCGGCGCGTGTTCCGCTGACGACGAAGGAGGAACTGGTGGCCGACCAGTGGGGGAATCCGCCGTACGGCAGCAACCTCACAGCGCCGCTTCGCGAGTACAGTCGGTTCTGTCAGACGAGCGGGACGAGTGGTGCGCCGCTGGTGGTTCTGGACACGGCGGAGAACTGGCGCTGGATGCTGGGCAACTGGCGCCGGATTTATGAGGCGGCCGGTGTTGCTGCAGGTGATCGCGTGTACTTCGCGTTTTCCTTCGGGCCGTTCCTTGGGTTCTGGACCGCGTTTGAAGCGGCTTCGGCACTGGGATGCCTGTGTATTCCGGGTGGTGCGCAGGGCAGCGAGGCGCGGCTTGGGATGATTCTGAAACATGAGGTGGAGGTGCTCCTGTGCACGCCCACCTATGCGCTGCATCTTGCGGAGGTGGCGCATGCAAGCGGCGTGGATCTCTCGCGCAGCGCCGTGCGCAAGATCATCGTGGCTGGGGAGCCGGGGGGCAGTGTGCCGGAGGTGCGTGCGCGGCTGAGCGCGGCGTGGAATGGGGCCCGGGTGTTTGATCATTACGGGATGACGGAGGTGGGGCCTGTCGCTTTTGAAGACGCGAGTCGGCCGTGTGTGCAGACGGTGCTTTCGGAGAGCTACTGGCCCGAGGTGATCGACCCGCAGAGTGGGCTGGCGGCTGAACCGGGGGCGGTGGGCGAGTTGGTGCTGACTCCATTGGGGCGCCATGACACTCCGCTGCTGCGTTATCGCACGGGCGATCTGGTGCGGGCGGTCCATGGTTCCCGAGGGCTGGAGCTGCACGGTGGGATCCTTGGACGCGCGGACGACATGGTGGTGGTGCGCGGGGTGAATCTCTATCCCGGCGCGGTGGATGCGGTGGTGCGAACGGTGCCGGCGATCACGGAGTACCGGGTGCATCTGGAGCGGCGCGGGGTGCTGGCCGAGGTGAGCATTGAGGCGGAGAGCACGGCGGCGGGGGCTGCTGTGGAGCTGGAGCGGGCGCTGGCTGCGGCGTTCTCGCTGAGGATTCCCGTGACGCAGATGGTAGCGGGAAGCCTGCCCCGTTTTGAACTCAAGGCGCGCCGCTGGGTGGTGCAACCAACACAATCCTGAACATGCTTCTGCAATTTGAAAAAGTGACCAAGCGGTACAATCCGGTGCAGGGAGGGGAGCCCGTGGAGGTGCTGCGCGGTGTGGATTGGACTTTGGATGCCGGGGAGAGCGCGGCGATTCTTGGTCCGTCGGGTTCCGGCAAGAGCACACTGCTCAATCTTGCGGGCGCGCTCGACCGGGCCGATGGCGGAGTGGTGCGTGTGGAGGGGCGGGATATTGGCGCGTTGGACGACGCGGGGCTGGCGGCGCACCGGAGTCGCACAGTGGGCTTTGTGTTTCAGCTGCATCATCTGCTGCCGCAGTGCAGCGTGCTGGAGAATGTGCTGGTTCCCACTCTTGCGCTGCCGGGGGGGACGCCGCGAGAGGCGGTGGGGCGGGCGGAGGAGTTGCTTGCTGCGGTGGGTTTGGAGCATCGACGCAACCACAGGCCGGGAGAGCTTTCGGGCGGGGAGCGTCAGCGGGTGGCGGTGGCGCGTGCGCTGATCAACGGGCCGCGGTTGCTGCTGGCGGACGAGCCGACGGGGGCGTTGGACCGCGAGAATGCGGCGCGGCTTGTGGATCTTTTGTTGGAGCTCAACGCGGGACGTAAGCTTGGGCTGGTGGTGGTGACGCACGCTCTTGAGGTGGCGCGTCGGATGCAGCGCGTGTGGCGGATCGAGGACGGCAGGCTCGTGGCGGTGGAACCCGCTGCCTAGTGCCCATGAGTTTCTGGAGGCTTATCTTTTGCAGCGCCCGCTTTTACTGGCGCTCGCAGCTTGGAGTGGTGTTGGGAACCGCGGTGGCGACGATGGTGCTGGCGGGTTCGCTTCTTGTGGGGGATTCGGTGAAGGCCACGCTGCGGCGTCAGGCGCTGGATCGTGTGGGGCGCGTGGAGTCGGCGTTGCTTGGAGGGGAGGGCTTTTTCCGGGAGGCGCTTGCGGAAGAGGTGGGGGGCGGTAGTGCGCCTGTGCTGCTGCTGCGTGGGAGCGCGGCGCGCGTGGATGGTGCGGCACGGGTGAATCAGGCGCAGGTGCTTGGGGTGGATCCACGGTTCTGGAATCTTGCGCCCGGGCCGTCTGGAGCGGTGGGCGCCGGGGTGTGGCTCAACGAGCAGGCGGCCGCGCAGTTGCATGCGCGCAAGGGCGACACGGTGGTGGTGCGTGTGGAGAAACCGGCGTTGTTTTCACGCGATGCGCCGCTTTCCGGGGAGGAGAGCCAGGTGGTGGCGCTGCGTCTGGAGGTGGCCGGGGTGGTGGGGGACGCGCAGTTCGGAAGGTTCGGTCTGCAGGCTGCGCAGGTGCCGCCGAGCACGGTGTTCGTCCCGCTGGGTCTGCTGCAGGAACGGCTGCAGATGAAGGGGCGTGCCAATGTGCTCCTCGCCCCGGGGATGAGCAGTGATCAGCTTTCCCGGGTGGTCAGCCCGCTCTGGCAACTGGCGGATGCAGGGTTCGAGTTACGCGCGCTTCCAGCTGGGAGGGGAACGGAGCTGCGTTCCAGCAGGGTTTTCTTTCATCCAGTGGACGCGGGGCGGGCCGGGCGCGGGACCGATGCGCTGACGTATCTGGTCAATGAGATCGCGGCTGGTGGGAAGACGGTCCCGTACTCGATAGTTTCGGCGACGGATGCGGCATCCAGCGGGTTCCTGCCGGCGGAGTTGGCGGATGATGAGATCGCGATCAACCAGTGGCTGGCTGAGGATCTTGGGGCGGCGCTGGGGGACTGGGTGACCCTGAAGTATTTTGCGATGGGCGAGCGGCGGGAGCTTGAGGAGCGCACTCGCCGGTTCCGTGTGTTTGCGGTGGTGCCGATGGATGAGCCGCAGCTCGATGGGACGTGGATGCCGGATTTTCCGGGGCTTTCGGACAAGAAGAGTTGCCGGGACTGGAAGCCGGGGTTCGCGATGGACACGACGCGTTTCCGGGACAAGGACGAGCAGTACTGGGCGCAGCATCGCGGGACGCCCAAGGCGTTTGTGAACATCATGGTGGGGCAGGAGATGTGGGCGAACCGGTGGGGCTCGCTCACTTCCGTGCGGTATCCCGGCGGGACCGATGCGTCTGCGCTCGAAGCGGAATTGCGGTCGGTGTTGCGGCCGGAGTCGGCGGGTGCGCGCTTTCTCGCGATGCGTGAGCAGGCGCTGGCTGCGACGCGCGCGCCGGTGGATTTCGGCGAGTTGTTTGTGAGCTTCTCGTTCTTCCTCATCGTTGCGGCGGCGGTGCTGACCGGGATGTTGTTTGTGTTTTCTGTCGAGCAGCGCCGGTCCGAGGCTGGGCTGCTGCTGGCGCTGGGCTGGCTTCCAGCGCGGGTGCGTCGGTTGTTTCTTGCGGAAGGACTGGTGCTCGCTGCGGCGGGGGTTGTGGCGGGGGCGGCGGCGGCGGTGGGATTCACGAGGGGTGTGTTGCATGCGCTCGAGACGGTGTGGAGCGGAGCCGTAGGGTCTGTGAGTTTCGTGCTGGAGGTGCGTCCCGGGACGCTGGCTGCAGGCGGGATGGGAGCGCTAATGCTTGCCGGATTGGCAATGATGCTGGCGGCGCGGCGTCAGTTTTCGGTGAGCCCCAGCGTGTTGCTCAGCGGTGCTCCAGCGGGCGTGGTGGCGCGAGGCGGAGGGACCGGGAGAGGGCGTTGGATCTGGATTGCAGGTTGGAGCTGTGTGGTGGGGGCCGGGTTGCTGGCGGCTGCGGATGCGGGGCCCGGAGCGTTTTTCGGAGCGGGCGGGTTGCTGCTATGCGCGGGGCTTGCGGGCTGTGTGTGGTGGCTGCGCAGGACGGAGGGGGAGGCGGGAGCGGGCGTTGCGCTGACGATTGGGCGTCTTGGGGTTCGGAATGCGGCGCGTCGGAGCGGGCGGAGTCTTGCGACGGTTTCGGTGCTCGCGAGCGGGATCTTCATTGTGGTGGCGGTGGACAGTTTCCGGCAGCGGCCTGGGGAAGGGGCTGCCGGGCGGGACTCGGGCACTGGCGGGTTTGCGCTGGTGGGGGAGTCTGCGCTCGCGGTGTACGAGGATCTCAACACTGCGAAGGGGCGCGAGGCTTTCGCGTTGTCGGAGGAGGTGCTGAAGGGGGTGGGGTTCGTGCCGATGCGGGTGCGGGACGGGGACGATGCGAGCTGTTTGAATCTGAACCGGGCGTTGGAGCCGCGGCTGCTTGGGGTGCGTCCCTCGGACCTTGCAGGGCGCGGGGCGTTCCGGTTGAGCTGGCCTGGGAACAAGGACTGGCTTGCGTTGGATGAGGTCGGGACTGATGGGGCGGTGCCCGGCGTGGTGGACGAGGCCACGCTTCAGTGGGCGCTGCAGAAAAAGATTGGCGATGTGATTGAGTACCGGGATGAGGGCGGGAAGCCCTTCATGGTGCGGGTGGCGGCGGTGCTCAAGGGGTCGATGTTGCAGGGCTCAGTGCTGGTGGCTGAGAAGCGGCTTGTGGAGCGGTACCCGAGCCACGGTGGGTACCGGTTCTTTTTGGTGGACGTGCCGGAGGGTCGACTGGAGGCGGTGGCTGCGGAGCTATCGAGGGCGTTGCAGGACCGGGGGTTGGAGGTGGTGCCGGCGTGGAGGCGGTTGGCCGGTTTCCATGCGGTGGAGAACACTTATCTGTCGATATTCCAGGTGCTCGGGGCGCTGGGGTTGGTGCTGGGGAGCGCGGGGCTGGCGGTGGTGGTCGTGCGCAACATGCTGGAGCGCCGTGCTGAGTTTGCCCTGCTTGCCGCCCTCGGGTTCCGGCCGGGCCAGATGCGCTGGATGGCGTTTGCGGAGTATGGGCGCTTGATTGTGATGGGAGTGGGAATTGGAGCCGGCAGTGCGGTCCTTGCGGTGTGGCCTGCGCTGCGGGAGCGGGCGGGCGGGTTTCCCGGGTTGGAGCTTTGGGTGCTGGCGGGTGTGCTTCTGGCGTGGTCGGTATTCTGGGCGTGGGTGGCGATTCGGTTGGCGCTGCGCGGGGTGGGGGTGGGGGCGTTGCGCGGGGAATAGGCTTGGGGCGGGGGGGGCCGGGGTTTGGAAGGTGGTGCCTAAGAAGTGAAAGAAATTTTGACTTAAAAGGGGGTGCGTGTCGTCAATGGGGGTAGCAGCCTCGTTGACGGCTGTAACAACCCCAACCTCCAAACCAGATGAAAAGACTCTTCACCCTCCTCGCAGCACTCACCCTCGGGCTTAATTTTGTTCACGCGGAAGACGAATCCCCGCTGGGCAAGGCGATGTCCGGCTTCAACAAGAACCAGAAACTGCTGAAGAAGCAGGTGACCGATCCCGCCAAGAAGGCGGATAATCTTCAGTTGATCGTCAAGATCAAGGCCTCGCTCGAGGAGTGCAAGAAGCTGGAGCCCTCGTGGACGAAGAAGGTGCCTGCGGCCGACAAGCCCGCGTTCCTTGCGAAGTTCAAGGAGCAGATGGATGACGTGGCCAAGTCCTACGCCACCATCGAAACGGCGATCAAGGCCGACAAGTTGGACGAAGCCAAGGCGGTGTTCGAGAAGCTCGCTGACCAGAAGGAAAAAGGTCACAAGGATTTCCACGCGGACGACGACAAGTAAGCCGCGCATTTAAGAAGTTTTCGACAGGGGCGGCCCGCCGTGAAAGGTGAGCCGCCCCTTCCCATCCCTCCCAATCCGCAGTCCCTCTTTTCTCCATGAACCGGCAGCAGGTGCTCGACCTTTACTTCATGGATGCGCGTTCGAAGCTCATCGACATCGCGGCGTTTCTGGACCGCGTGGAGCGAGCGGAAGGTGAGGCGGATTTCCGGTTGGATGCGCTGCGCAAGGCGCTGGAGTTGGTGGGTTCCGGAGAAGGCGACAAGGCGCGCCGGGTGTTGCTTTCGTTGAGCGATCCGACCACGGATCCGATCGCGAAAGCATTTGGCAAGGGGGCTTGCGGGGCGTGGCCCGGGCCGCCGAAGGAGTAAGAGAGCGGAGCAAGCGCGAGGTTTTTCCCATGCGATATATCGAACCCCACGGACACATGGTGAGCAGGACCACGGACGACTATGAGGCCATGGTCTATGCGGGGTGCGCGGCTGTGTGCGAGCCGGCGTTTTGGGCGGGCTTTGATCGGAGCGGGGTGGAGGGTTTCCGGGACTATTTTTGTCAGCTGACGGATTACGAGCCCAAGCGGGCGGCGAAGTTTGGGCTGCCGCACTTCTGCTGGCTGTGCATCAATCCGAAGGAGAGCGAGGACACGGTGCTGGCGGAGGAGGTGATTGCGATCATCCCGGAGTTTCTGGATCGGCCGACGGTGCTGGGGATTGGGGAGATTGGGTTGAACAAGAACACGCGCAACGAGCTGAGGATTTTGGAAAGGCACATTGATCTCGCGGCGCGCAACGGGCAGCTGGTGCTGGTGCACACGCCGCATCTTGAGGACAAGTTCAAGGGGACGCGGTTGATCCTAGATGCGTTGAAGGCGGACGGGCGGATCGCGCCGGGCCGGGTGATCATCGACCACTGTGAGGAGCACACGATCGGGATGGTGCTGGACGCTGGTTACTGGGCGGGGATCACGCTTTACCCGGAGTCCAAGACCACGCCGGCGCGAGCGGTGGACATGTACGAGGTGTACGGGCTGCAGAACATCTGGCTCAACAGCGCGTGCGACTGGGGCCGCAGCGATCCGCTTTCGATTCCCAAGACGGCGCTGGAAATGAGGCGGCGCGGGCATTCCGAGGCGACGATCGATCAGCTGGTTTATCAGAACCCGGTGCGGTTCATGAGCCAGAGTCCGCGCTTCACGCTGGGAGCCTAGTTGTTTGCTGGGTTCTGCGGGGGCTGGGAATTTTTGCGATAAAGCGTTGGCGCGCTGGAGAGTCGCGTGAGAGGGGAGGGACCTTCATGAGTGTATCCTTCCTTTGTATGATGGCTGGTGGCGGGCTGCTGCGACTTCTGGCCTCGTGGTCGCGGAGGATGTTCTGTGAGCGTCAGCGGGGGCTTTTCCAGCGGGAGGTGCTGCCTGGGCGTACCACGGCGTTGCTGGCTCATTTTCCTGAAAAGGCTCCCGGTTTTCGTGCGCGTGTGCTGCCGATGGCGGTGGTTCAGACGGTGTTGGATGCGGTGGCGGGGGGCAGCATTCTCAGTGCGCTTTTTCTGTTTCCTCCGCAAAACTTGGGGGCTGCAGATCTTTGGTGGCTGCAGCGGGGAGGAAGTCTTGCGGTGGCCTTTGCGCTGGTTTGGGAGGTGGTGCGGCTCGTGCGTTGGTTCCGAGCCAGCGCCCGTTAGGAATCGGTGGAGCGCTTTGGCTCCCACGGTGGTGACATTGGGAGGAGCGGGCTGATCGGAATCGTGGGCTGGCGTTGCGTGGCAGGAAGCGATTTGCCTAGGGGCCCATTGGTGGTTAGATCTCGGGCGCTGCGACCCGAAGGAGGGCGCGGACCACCCCTTGATGAAATGCTCCCGGCAAAAGCTCTGGCGGCCGAAAGCCGTGGTGGCGCTGGTATTGGCGATGGTGGTTCCGATACGGGGCGGTGTGTGTGCTGAGGAGCGTACGGGGTCTGAGGCTGCTGTTCCCGCCACTGTGCCGCTTGTTCCGTCGTCTTCTTCCTTGCTGGGTGGGGGCTTGGTGGAGGGAGGTGCGCGGGTGGTGCCGGAGTCGGAACCTGTTTTTGTGCTGCCGGCGATCTACGGCACGACACCGGCCATTCTCACGGGCGGAGCGGGTCGGTTGGGCAAGGAACGAGTGACGCTGAGTGGTTCCGTGTCGGTGGGGTATGACGACAACGTGCTGCAGACGCCTTCGCACAGCCTTTCCGTGAATGGGCCGAAGCCTGTGGGTAGTTTGTTTCAGCAGGCGGGTGCGGGGGTGCAGTTCCAGATGTTTGATAAGCGCTCCCTGTTCACGATGGATGCTTCGCTGGGGGCGATGCGGTATGCGGAACGCGGGGGTTTGAAGAAGGACGACCTCAACGGGGGGCTGTCGGCGAGTTACCTGTACAAGTTCACGCCGCGGCTTCAGTTCACGGCGCAGCTGAACTCGGCTTATCTTTCCCAGCCGGATCTTTCGCGTGCCAATACGCCGCAGAACCAGCTCGATTCAGAGTTCCTGAGTGCGAGCACGCGGATGGACCTGTCCTATCGATGGAGTCCGCGGTTCACGAGCGTGGTGAGTCTGAGTGATAACCTGCTGAAGTTTCAGAGCCGCGCGCAGCAGGTGAGCGACTTCAACGAGACGATCGTTGGCACGGAGCTGCAGTATCTTATCGGGCCGCGGTGCACGCTGGTGGGCGAGGTGCGTGCGGGGAGGGTGGTGTATCCGGAGGATGCTGCGCGCGATTCGCGAACGGCCTATCTGCTGGGCGGGACGGATTTCCGGTTGAGTCCGCGGCTTTCCGGGACGCTGCGGGCGGGGCAGTCGGTGAGGTCGTTTGCTGGGATGGGGGGTGGGCAGGCGTCCCCGCATTTGGAGGGGAGTCTTTCGTACCGTGTGAATCCCGGGGGGCGTTTTACGATGCAGACGCGGCTGGGGTTTGAGGAGCCTGGGGCGGCGGGGCAGGAGCGTCAGGTGTGGCGCACGAGCGTGAGTTATGTGCAGGCGTTGTCGGCGAGGTTGAGCGCTTACGCTGGGGTGAACTATCTGCACCAGACGGACCGTGGGATTGGGGGGGGCGAGGCGCAGGGGAGCGACACGGTGGAGGGGAGCGTGCGGCTCCAGTATTTCCTCACGCGGAGGGTATCGTTCAATGCGGGCTGCACGCACACGATGCTGCGGGCCACCCAAGCGGGGCGGGACTATGCGCGCAACCGGATGTCGTTGGGGATGGAATACCAGTTTTAGAATGTTCCCCGACGGAGTCGGTTCCGCCGTTGCGGTTTGGAGGTGTGGTGCGTATTCTTGCGCTGTGGTTGGCAATCTCCCATGAACGACGCAGGCGAGGCGCAGCTGCATCTGCTCGACTACTGGCGCATCCTGCGTTTGCGGGCGAGTCTTGTGACGCTGGTGCTGCTGGTGGTGATGACGACTTTTGGCGTCACGATCTCGTTTCTGCCGAGGGAGTATTTCTCGAAGGTGACGATGGAGGTGAAGCCGGACAAGTCGGGTTCGATCGACGTGTTCGGGACAGCGGGGCGGGTTTTCAATGACCCGACTTTTGTGTCCACGCAGTTCCAGATCCTGCAGCGCACGGAGATTCTGTATCCGGTGATTGAGTCTCTCGGGTTGGTGGAGGCGTGGAAGGTGGACGGGCGTCAGATGCCTTTGCTGGATGTGTACGACAAGCTGGTGCGCAAGATGGATCTGCGCGAGGTGCGCAACACGGGGTTGATTGAGGTGGGGGTGTACAGCACTGATCCGAAGGAGGCGGCGCTCATCGCCAACCGGATTGCGGTGGTGTACCGGGACAAGCGGCTTGCGGACATGAAGCAGAACGTGGACCGGGGGCTTGGCCAGCTGCGCGAGGAGGTGGAGAAGCAACGCAAGCGCGTGGAGGAGGCGGCGGCGCGGATGGCGGAGATTCGTCTGCGGGACGCGATCAACGATCCAGATCCTGAGAGTTTGAATTCCACGCTGAGTGCGTCGGATCGGAATCTTGTGGCGATGGAGCAGCAGCTCAACGAGCAGCGGTTGGTGGTGACGAAGCTTGGGGGGCAGCTGGAGCAGATTGCCAAGATGAAGCCCGAGGAACTGAAGGAGGTCCTGCGCACGCTCAACATTGAGGATCAGACGGTGGTGAAGATGGTGAGTTCGCTGCAGGACGCCATCGCGGACGAGGCGAGGCTGCGGGCCAACGGGCTTGGCGAGAATCATCCCCGGATTCGTGCGCTGAGTTCGCAGCGGGAGGTGTATGCGAGGCAGCTCTCCGAGTCGTTGGAGACGGTGCGTCAGAGTCAGAAGCACAAGCTGGAGATTGAGACGCGGACCTTCGATGCGTTGAAGGACAAGTTCACGGAGGCCAAGGCGGGCCAGATTCAGGACAAGCAGAAGATGGGTGCGTACTCGGATTCCAAGAGCCAGTACCTGCAGTCGAAGAAGATCTTTGAGGCCGCGCAGATCAAGTATTCGACGGAGCTGCTGGAGCGCGGGATTGATTTTGAGCCTGCCAAGATCTGGGAGAATGCGGAGGCGGCGCTGCGTCCGAGCCGGCCGCGGATCCTTGCGTACATGAGCCTTGCGCTGTTGCTGGGGCTTGGAATGGGGGTGGGGCTGGCGTTCTTCATCGAGTATCTGGATACGAGCGTGAAGACGGTGGACGACGTGGAGGGCTACTTGCAGGCGCCGGTGCTTGCGAGCATTCCGCGGCACTTCTCAAGCGTGCCCGGTGCTCATCCGCACTCGGCGGAGGCGGAGGCGTTTCGGATTTTGCGCACGAACCTTGAGCTGCGTAAGCCGGCTCCGCATGCAAACACATGCACTCTGGTCAGTGGCGGGCCGGGGGAGGGGAAGTCGACCACGCTGCATCATCTTGCGCGGGTGAGTGCTGCGGGCGGGAGCCGTGTGCTGGTGGTGGATGCGGATCTGCGGCGTCCTCGGCAGCATGAGCTTTTCGAGCAGGAGAAAGCGCCGGGTTTGAGCGACTGCCTGCTGGGGCGGGCGTCGGTGGATTCCGTGGTGCGCTCGACGGGTCATGAGAATCTCTCCTTCATTGCGAGCGGCGAGTTGCCGGATGAGGCGCTTGGGATTTTGAGTTCGCAGCGGATGGTGGAGTTGGTCCGGGCGCTCAAGGGGCGTTACGATCTGATCCTGTTTGATTCGCCGCCGATCCTTGGGGTGAGCGACGGGGCGGTGCTGGCTGCGCAGTGTGAGATGGCGGTGATGGTGGTGCAGTACCGGCGTTTCCCTCGTTCGATGTTGCAGCGTGTGCGTCAGGCAGTGCTGCAGGCGGGCGGGCGGTTGGTCGGTGTGGTTCTCAACCAGGTCGACGGGCGTCATGACGACGTCTACGGCTACGCGGAGTATCACGGGTACGGGGCGCCCGCAAAGGAGCGTGCAAAGGATGGAAGGAAGCCTGTGAACTCTGTCGCTTCGGCGCCTTCAAGCGAGGATTACTGAAATGCACTTTTTCCGAATTCCCGCTTTCCTGTTTGCGTTGATTTTCATGCTGGGGGCCATACCTCGTCCGGTCGTTGCGCAGAGTGCCGGCCGCTCCGCGAAGGCGGAGTCTGCGCGCGGGAAGGAGTCCGGTGCGGAATCCAAGGCGGACCGGGTGCCAGAGGTGCTGCCTGCGCTGCCTGTGAACCGTGAGAGCGCGACCTTCCGCCCGGGAGACACCTTTGAGCTGCGCTTGAGCGGGATGCCTGCGGAAGATGCGCTGCCCTTTGCCCAGCAATTCACGGTGGGCGGGGATGGGTACGTGAACATCCCGCTGGGGGGATTGGTGAGGGCGGCCGGGTTGACCCAGAGCGAGTTGGAAGGGGCGATCGAGAAGAAGTTGGTGGAGCAGAAGATTTTCACGAGGCCGACGGCGACCATCAATGTGGCGGCACAGTCGCGCTTTGTGACAGTGGGCGGGCAGGTGCGCGCGCCGCAGCGTCTTCCATGGTCAGCGGATCTCACACTGCTGTCGGCCATCAGCGCCGTGGGTGGTCCGGCGGACTTTGCCGGAAGCAAGGTGAAGCTGACCCGCGGTGGCAAGGTGCAGACGTTTTCAAGGCGGGAACTGGATCGGAGTCCGGAGCGCGATCCGAAGCTGTTTCCCGGGGATCAGATCGAGCATCTCTGAGGAATCGGAGTTGGTGGCCACGGGCGGCCGGGAAGTTTCTGAGCAGGCGGGAGGTGAGCGGAAGGGGGGTGTTGACCGCCTGATAGGGTGCCCGCATAGTGATGGGCTAGGGCAGCCCTGGTTTTTGGGCGCACGAATTTTTCCCATGTCGCACCGTACCCGCAACTTCTGCATCATCGCCCACATTGACCACGGGAAGACCACGCTGTCGGACCGGTTGCTGGAGCACACCGGGACGATTGAGATGCGTGATAGTCAGGATCAGTTGCTGGACGCGATGGACCTGGAGCGGGAGCGTGGGATCACGATCAAGTCGCATCCGGTGACGATGCGGTACACGGCGAAGGACGGGGAGGTGTACAAGTTGAACCTCATGGACACGCCGGGTCATGTGGACTTTGCGTACGAGGTTTCGCGGTCCCTTGCGGCGTGCGAGGGGGCGTTGCTGATTGTGGATGCGGCGCAGGGGGTGGAGGCGCAGACGGTGGCGAACGTGCATCTTGCGAACAAGCAGGGGCTGACGCTGATCCCGGTGGTGAACAAGATCGATCTTCCCAATGCGGACATTCCGGCCGTGCTCAAGCAGGTGGAGGACATCATCTCGATCCCTGCCGACGAAGCGGTGATGGCGAGCGCCAAAAACGGGATCGGGATCGACGACATCCTTGAGGCTGTGGTGAAGCGGATTCCGGCGCCGCGTGGGAAGAAAGAGGATAAGCTGCGGGCGCTGATCTTTGACTCGATGTTCGACACGTATCGCGGCGTGGTGGTGTACGTGCGGGTGGTGGATGGTGCGATCAAGGCGGGGGACGCGGTGAAGCTTTTGCAGACGCAGGGAACCTACGAGGTGAAGGAGGTGGGCATCTTCCGTCCCGGTCTTGCGAAGATGACGGCGCAGCCGAATTTGGAGGCGGGTGATGTGGGGTACGTGATCGCGAACATCAAATCCGCCTCGGATGCGAAGGTGGGCGACACGCTCATCAGCGCACGGGCGGGTGCGACGGAGGCGCTGCCGGGATTTCAGGAGGTGCAGCCGATGGTTTTCAGCGGGATCTATCCGATCAACACGGCGGATTTCGAGCATTTGAAGTTGGCGATGGGCAAGCTGCAGCTCAACGATGCGGCGTTCGTCTTCCAGCCGGAGTCGAGCGTGGCGCTGGGGTTTGGCTTTCGGTGCGGGTTCCTTGGGTTGCTGCACATGGAGATCATCCAGGAGCGGCTGCGGCGCGAGTACAACATGGACATCATCGCGACGTATCCGTCGGTGATTTACGAGGTGCTCAAGACCAACGGGGATTTGGTGAACGTGGACAATCCGGAGTTCATGCCTGATCCGAGCGTGATTCAGGAGATCCGCGAGCCGATGGTGCGGTGTTTCATCATGGTGCCGAACGAGAGCATTTCGGGGCTGATGCAGCTGATCATGGACAAGCGCGGCGAGGTGAAGCACACGGAGAGCCTCGATACGAAGCGCGTGATGCTGACGACGGAGCTGCCGCTCAACGAGATCCTTGTGGACTTCGTGGACAAGATTAAGTCGATGACGCGCGGGTACGGCTCGATGGATTACGAGCCGGCGGGTTACAAGGCGTCGAAGCTCGTGAAGCTGGACATGCTGGTCAACAACGAGCCTGTGGATGCGTTCAGCTGCATTGTGCACCGGGACAAGGCAGACAGCCGTGGGCGGACGCTCGCGGCGAAGCTCAAGGAGGTGATTCCGCAGCAGCTTTACCAGGTGTCGATCCAGGCGGCGATCGGTGGGAAGATCGTGGCGCGTGAGAACGTGAGTGCGCAGCGCAAGGATGTGACGGCGAAGTGTTATGGCGGCGACATCTCGCGGAAGCGGAAGCTTCTGGAGAAGCAGAAGGAAGGGAAGAAGCGGATGAAGTCGATCGGGCGGGTGAATATTCCGCAGGAGGCCTTCATCGAGGTCCTCAAGACAAGCTAAGGACAAACCGGGGGCGCGGCGGCTCGTGGCTTCCGTGTGGGACGAGGGGCGTGTGGGACGAGGGGCGAGTTGCTCCTGCTTTGGCGGTTTTTTATGGTGCCGGCCCGGGGATGGGGGGAGGGGAAGTGCAGCTCAGTCGGGTTCCGCTCTGGTTCCGCTCTGGATCATTTCTCTTCGCGTCTTGGACGGGAGGTCGTTTCCGCCGGGCGGTGTCTGTGTTTTCCGGCGTACTGTGTATGAGTGAGACGCCTGTGGCTTATCGCAGGTACAGCGGCGCATAGCGTTCTTCGAGGTAGCGCAGCAGATATTTTGGAGTGAGTTCCTCGCCGGTCACGCGGCGGACCAACTCGAGCGCGCCGTAGCGGCGGCCTTGCTGATGGATCTCCGCACGCAACCACGCGAGTAGCCGGGAGAAGTCCCCGCGCTCAAAGTCAGCGTCCAAGCCGGCGCACGCCTCTCGCACAGTGAACCAGAGCTGGGAGGCGATCATGTTGCCGAGGCAATAGCTTGGGAAATAACCGAAAGCCCCGCCGGACCAGTGGACGTCCTGAAGGACTCCCGTGCGGTCGCTAGTCGGAGTGAGTCCCAGCAACTCCTGCGAGAGTGCATTCCATGCTGCAGGCAGGTCGGCCACGGTGAGCTCCCCTGAAAACAAGCGCCGCTCCAAGGCAAAGCGGAGGAGAATGTGGAGGTTGTAGTACACCTCGTCGCTATCGACCCGGATGAGGGTGGGGGCGACTTGGTTGACCGCGAGATACAGCGCGTCCGACCCCACGCCCGCGAGTTGTGCGGGGAACCTTGCCCGCAATCGTGGCTCGAAATGATTCCAAAAGGAACGGCTGCGGGAGACTTGGTTTTCCCACATGCGGCTCTGCGATTCATGGACGCCCATGCCGGCGTTTTGGCCGAGCGGCGTTCCTTGCGCGGCGAGTGGCATGCCCTGCTCGTAGAGGCCGTGGCCGGTTTCATGAATTGCCGAGAACAAGGAGTCGAGTGGGTTGTCGACGTCAAAGCGCGTGGTCATGCGTACGTCCGCGCCCGCGCCCTCGCAGAAGGGATGGAGCGACACGTCGATGCGCCCGCGCCGATAGTCGAACCCCATCCGAGCGGTGACCTCGTGTAGGAATTCGCGCTGGGCGTCGACCGGGAAGGCTCTGAAAATCCCGGGATTTGCGCGCACTGGAGATGCCGCGATTGCGCGCACCAAGGGCACAAGGCCGGCCTGCAGTTCATCGAATAGCTCGGTGAGTCTTGCGGCGGTCAGGCCGGGGTCATGCTTGTCGATCGCGTAGTCGTACGGCCTGTCGCCCCAGCCAAGGTAGGCAGCTTCACGATGCGCGAGAGCCAGATGCTTTTCCAAGTGCGGGGCGAAAGCGGTGAAGTCGTCGGCTTCCTTGGCGGCGGCCCAGGCATGGTATGCGGCGCTGGAATGGCGGGCCTTTTCGGCGACAAACTCAGAGGGAAGCTTCACCACGCGCTCGTAGTCGCGCCGTGCTTCGCGGATCACGACCTCCTGTGCTGCATCGATGGGCGTGAGGGAATCGAGCAAGCGACCGATCTCCGGGTCGGCGGCTGCGGCGTGCTGCAGTTCAGCAATGAGCGCGAGCTGTTCGGCCCGCTGGTCGGCGCTGTCAGGGGGAAGATGGACCTGTTCATCCCATCCCAACAGGCCCGCCACCGTTCCCAAGTGATGCACACGCTTGAGCTTTTCTAGCAGGCGTTCGTAGGAGCCGGACATCGGACCATAGCAGCACAGCCAGTCTGGGGGGCGAAGGGTAAAGTCGCCCGACCCGCGACGTCCCAACGCCGCGTGCGGGGCTCTGCTCCTCAGCCGTAGAGCGGTAGTGGTTCGATCGTGAATCCCGGGAAGACCTTGGAAAGATGGGCGTCCTGGAGTCCGTGGCGCGCGAGAATGGGAGCGAGGACGTTGCGGTAATTATTTCGCACAGGGAGGTCGCCCGGTCCTTCGAGGGTGGCGTCGTCGAGTCCCTGCCACGGGCCGAAGACGCGTCCCCCCTTGATGCCGCCGCCGAGTGCGAACATCACGGATCCGCGACCGTGGTCGGTGCCGAGCGAGGAGTTCTCGGCGACGCGGCGGCCGAACTCGGTCATCACCACCACGGAGGTGTTTTTCATGAGCGGGCCGAGGTCTTGGTGGAAGGATGCGAGGCCGGTGGCGAGACGCGCGGCGAGGGGGTCGAGCACGGAGGCCTGCGTGAAGTGGGAGTCCCATCCACCGAGGTCGATGGACACGGCTTCGAGGCCCGCAGAGGCCTTGATCAGACGGGCCACCTCGCGCAGCGAGATGCTGAATTCGTCCGTTGCATACACCGCGCCATGGGTGGGGCGGTACGGAGTGCTTCGCATTTCCTCGATTCTTGCGAGTGCGTCGAAGGTGTCCCGCGCGGCGCCGCCGAGCTGGCCGGATTCGAGGGAGTACAGCTGGCGGAGTCCGTCGAGCAGGGCTGGTGATTTTGCACCGAGTGCGAAGTCGTCCACGGTCTGCATCAGGGTCACGCTGGGTGCGCCGAGGAGCGACTCTGGCAGGGCTTTTCCGAGCGCCACGCAGCCCAGAGCGCCGTGGGTTGAGGCGGGGCGCGTCCGCAGAAAACGGCCGAGCCATCCACCGGCAACGATGCCGCCGTGTTCCATCAAATCCTGCGCTTCGAAGTGCGAGCGCGTCTGATCCTCGCTTCCGGCGGCATGGACGACCGCCAGCTCTCCATTCGCAAACAGCGGCTGCAGGGGCGCGAGCTTTGGATGCAGCCCGAAGAAACCGTCGAGAGGCGCGGCGTCCTTTTTGGAAACAGCGAGGCGCGGGCGTGCGCGGTAGTAGGCATCGTCCTCCAGAGGCGGCACGAGAGCGAGTCCGTCGGCGCCCCCGCGCAGGAACACCACGACGAGGGTGCGCGGCTGCTCGGTTCCCGGTGAAAGAAGGATCTGGGCCTTGTCCATCATGGTCAGCAGCGCTGGAATGCGGGGGCGGCGACGAGAAGGGCGAGACCGCCACCTGAGGAGGCATGGGCCGAGCGCTCCAGGTCCGTGGGTGCGCGGCCGAAGAAGGTGGCGATCAACTCCGGATCCCCGCCCAGCCTTGTGCGCAGGTCCGCGGGATCTACCGCTGTGCCCGGAATTCTGTTCTCTGCAAGTGCGGTGGCGAAGTTCCATCGCCAGAGCAGGGCGCTCTGCCAGTGCACGGCTTCCTCGGGATAACCGTCCGGCGTTGGATAGCGGAAGGGCGCGTGGCCGAGGCGCAGGAGGTAATCGACCAGCGCCGGCGCCGCATCGGTGCGGGCGTTGGCGGCCCTGAGCGCTGAGACGACGAAGTGCATGGGGCGCTTGAATTTTACGCCCCGCGTTTGTGGGGCCCAGAATTCCGGGCGGTCGAGGATGGTCTGGAGTGTGGCGCGGATGGAGCCGTGGGTTGCGAGGAATGTCTGCGCGGCAGACTCGACGGCGGCCTGTGGGGGTTCGTCCGCGATGAATTTTCGGCAGAGTTTCTCGGCCAGATAGCGGGCGGTGCTGGGATGGAGGGCGACGATCTGGAGCACGTCGTCGAGGTCCTTGGCGCCGCCGCCTGCGGCGATTTCGTGGCCGAGGACGCGCTTGGCGCCGTTGTCGTGTTCGTGTGCATGGAACTCGATGCGGCCGCGGAAGAAGCGTTTGCGGTCGCGCACGGTCCAGCCGGTGAGGCAGCGGGCGACTTCCATCACATCGGTCTGGGTGTAGCCGCCGTGGACGCCGAGGGTGTGGAGTTCGAGCAGTTCGCGCGCGTAGTTTTCGTTGGGTTTTTCCGCGGGGTGGTGGACGCGGTTGACGCGTCCGTCGAGGTACCAGAGCATTGCAGGGCTGACGGCGCTTGCGCGGAGGAGGGCGGGGAAATCGCCGAGTGCGTGGGCGCGGATGACATCGCGATCATCGGCGGCCTTGAGCCATTTGCACTCGCCCTTGGAGGGGTCGATGTTGAAGTGGTCGGTCCAGAAATTGACCATCACCTCCGCGAGTTGGCGGCGGCTGTAGACGGCGCGCAGAAGGGTGGCGCGCGTGAGGCTTGTGAGCAGCGCCTTCTCTTTCCACTCGTACAATTCGCCCACGCGCCCCCCGCCATCGCGTAATTCGGGAAAGAGCTGTTGCAGCGGATCGTCTCTGCGCGACTCGGCTCGGAAGAGATGTCCGCGGGGATCCTCGAGTTCGGAAAAACCGTGACGGATCAGGCGTTCACAAACCCAGTCATCCAGCGCGGCGGGCTCGAGTTGTTCTGCGATGAAGGCGCGTGCGCCGAGGGCGGTGACGCGGGCGTGATCTCCGGGACGCGCGCCGTAGGTCAGCCTCGCGAGGACGTGCGCAGCCTCATCGATGGTGTCTGCGCGCGGCGCCGTGAGAGGGTCTGCGAGGTCCGGGGAGGTGGGCAGTCCCACCCAACGGCGCGCGTCCGAAAGGGGCCCGCGGTCACATCCGGTTGCGCAGAGCGCCGCAACGCCCGCCGCGACGAACTCGCGCCGGGAGACGCTCATGATGCGACGGGGAGGGATTCCGCGGTATCAGTGGCGGGGCGCCGGGAGGCGAGCAGCGCGCCGAATCCGGCGAACAACGCGAGGGGGAGGACCACGAAGGTTCCGGCGAAAGGGAGGACGAACGTGAGGCCGAGGACGACGCCCCCGCGGAAGACGCGGCGCCATGGTTCTGCGGTATCGCGTGTGGAGGGGAGGCCGGTGCCGATGCGCAGTGCGAGGCCGGCGGAGCCGAGGAGCGCGGCGATGAAGAGGCAGAGGACGAGCGCCAATCCGAGGACTTTCACAGCGCCGTTGCCCGCCTTGCTGACAACGAGGAGTCCCAGCACGAGGAGCGGAACCAGCGTGAGTGCGCCGGTCAGCGTGGTCCTTACAGGACGTGTGCCGATGCGTTCGCTGCAGCGTTCCACGAATGCCGGGAAGAGACCGGCCGCGAGGAGCCAGTACCCGACCATCACGGCGAGGGTTCCGAGGACGGAGAAGAGAACGGTGAAGACGTCGGCGAGGTTCATGGGGGGAGAGGCTCCACCCCTGCAGACGCGGGCTTGAACGAGGAAGTTACAGACAGGGCAATCAGGCGCGGCCGATGGGGGTGGTTCGGCTGCAGACTGCCAGCGGCTCATCCTCCACGCCACAGGAAGATGGCGCGAAGTGCGCCGCTACTTCTTCTTTTTCCGGCCAGCGGGGACCTTGGCGGCGGCCACTTCGGATTCGGAGAGCTTGCCATCGTGATCGGTGTCGAGAGCTGAGAGCGCCGAATAGATCGCGATCACGCGTTCCGATTCCGCTGAGTCGAAGGAGCCGTCGTGATTGCGGTCGAGGCGGGCGAGTACGCTGGCGCCGCCCTTTGATCCCTTGGCACCCTTCTTGCCTGCGCCTGCATGGGCGGGAAGTACAAGCGCTACGAGGAGGCCAAGGCTGAGGGCGAGGATTCGGGAGGTTTTCATAAAGGATGGGTGGTGCGGTGCCGGGAGCTTTGAGACCGGTACTGCGGGAGATGTGTTGTTGTCTGGGAAATAGCGTCCGCACTCGGGATTGGGACATGAAAAACGCGGGGGCCATGGATTTCATGAACGGGGCGTGATTGCAGGCATGCGGCCAAGGCGCGGAGCCGGGGGATGATGCATCGCAGGCCGGTGGGGTGCTCGTTGCATGGACGACATGGACGGCATGGACGGCATGGACGGCATGGACGGCATGCGCCCAGTGAGTGCCATGGATGACCCCCGCAACTTCTCCGAATGTACGTGGTTTATTTCCAGCCCTCCTGTGATGAAGATTTTTCTCCTTCTTATCTCGTTGCTCCTGATGATCGCACCCTCCTCAGAGGCGCGACCGCCGAATGTCCTCGTTATCTTTGCGGATGATCTTGGTTACGCGGATCTCGGCGTGCATGGCGGACACGATGTGCCGACGCCGCATCTCGATGCGCTGGCTGCGTCCGGCGTCCGGTGCACGAGCGGCTATGTGACGGCGCCCTACTGCAGCCCGTCCCGGGCCGGGTTTCTCACCGGACGGTGTCAGACGCGGTTTGGCCACGAGTTCAACCCGCACGTGGGCGATGAGAAAACCCTGGGTCTGCCGCTTTCGGAGAAGACCATTGCGGATCGGTTGCGGGGCGCGGGTTATTCCACGGCGCTGGTGGGCAAGTGGCACCAAGGATTTGATGCCGCCCATCATCCGCAATCGCGTGGGTTTGATGAATACTTCGGGTTTCTGGTGGGCGGGCACAATTACCTGCTGCACAAGGACGCTGAGGCCAAGTTCGGCTCCGGGCACTCACACGACATGATCTACCGGGGACGCGAGGTGCAGAAGCTGGAGGGATATACGACGGATCTGTTCACCGAAGAGGCGCTCGCTTTTGTGGACCGGCACCGTGCAGGGCCTTGGTTTCTCTACCTCGCGTACAATGCGGTGCATACGCCGCTGGAGATCGCCGAGCATCTGCGGGCCCGCGTTCCTGCTGGAATCACGGACCCGGCGAGGCGGGGCTACCTGTCGCTTCTGCTTGGGCTGGATGACGCCATTGGGCGGATCACGGCGCATCTGCGCGAGACTGGGTTGGAAAAGGACACCCTCGTGTTTTTCGTGAGCGACAACGGCGGGGCGGGTCGCAAGCCGTTCCTTGCGTACAACACCGGGGTCAACGCACCGCTGCGGGGCGACAAGGGACAGACCCTTGAAGGAGGGATCCGCGTTCCATTTTTTGTGTCGTGGCCCGGGAAGATCCCCGCAGGCGGCGTCTACGCACAGCCCGCCAGCACCCTCGACATTCTTCCCACCGCCTGTGCCTTGGCTGGGGTCGATCCGGGTCCGGGAATGGACGGCGTGCACCTGCTCCCTTTTCTTCTTGGTGAAAAACAAGCCGCTCCGCACGAGGCGCTGTACTGGCGGTTCGGTCCGCAGAAGGCGGTGCGCAAGGGGCAGTGGAAGCTGGTGGATTGGCGGGACTTTGCGACCAAGCAGCAAAGTGGGTGGCAGTTGTACGACCTCGACGCAGATCCCGGTGAATCCCGCGACCTCGCTGCGCAGAATCCCGTGCTGACAGCCGAGCTCGTAAAGGCATGGGAACGCTGGGACGCCGGTAATGCTGCTCCGCTCTGGCACGGCTCGCTGACGGAGGATCCCACGGCGCCTCCGCCCGCCTCCGCCCGCTGATTTCCGCTCTTACTCTTACTCCTACTCGTACTCATCCGCAGAGTCGTACTCCTCCCATTTCCCCCCTCCTCATCCCTATCCATGACTCCCCGCCGTCTTCTTCTTTCCCTCGTTGCATGCCCGCTGTTCCTCGCTGCAGCGGAGCCCGCCCGTCCCAACATTCTCCTGATCGTGGGAGACGACATGGGCTATGCCGATGTCGGTTTTCACGGGTGCAAGGATATCGCCACTCCGCACCTTGATGCGCTCGCGGCCGCGGGTGCACGGTTTACGAACGGCTATGTGTCCGGCCCGTACTGCTCGCCCACGCGCGCCGGGTTGCTGACCGGCCGCTACCAGACGCGCTTCGGCCACGAGTTCAACCCGGGCGGCGGCGGCGCCGAGGGGCTGCCTCTTGGGGAGAGCACCATTGCCGACCGGCTCAAGGCTGCAGGTTATGCAACGGGCCTCGTCGGCAAGTGGCACCTTGGCAGCCGGGCGGAGATGCATCCGCAAAAACGCGGCTTCGATGAGTTCTTCGGTTTTCTGGGAGGGGCCCACAGTTATGTGCAGGCGGGTGGAATCCTGCGTGGCAGTGAGCCGGTGAAGGAGCTCGACTACACCACCGATGCGTTTGGGCGCGAGGCGGCAGACTTTGTGGGTCGGCACAAGGATGCTCCATGGTTCCTCTACCTCGCCTTCAATGCGGTGCACACGCCGCTGCAGGCGACGGACGACCGGCTCGCCAAGTTCCCGAACGTGAGTGATCGGCAGCGTCGGACGTACGATGCGATGATGCTCGCGATGGACGAGGCGGTGGGACGAGTCCGTGCAAAGATTGCCGAGACGGGGCAGGAGAACCGGACGCTCGTGGCGTTCATCAGCGACAATGGCGGACCGACAATGAAAGGCGTGACGGTGAATGGTTCGATCAACACACCCCTGCGCGGGAGCAAGCGGACCACGCTCGAGGGCGGGATTCGCGTTCCGTTCCTCCTCGCGTGGCCGGGCCGGATCCAGCCCGGCGTGTACGCGCAGCCCGTGATCCAGCTCGACCTGCATGCCACCGCACTCTCCGCCGCCGGCATCCCCGCTGATCCCGGGTGGAAGCTCGAAGGCGCGAACCTTCTGCCCCTCCTCTCAGGAGCAGCCAACGGAGGCAGCGGCCACGCACTTCCGCATGACGCCCTTTTCTGGCGTTTCGGTCAGCAGATGGCGGTGCGCAGCGGCGACTGGAAGCTCGTGCGTTACGATTCGAATGCCGACACCCAAAGCGGGAAGTCCGAACCCGTGACAGCGCCGCGTCTTTACAACCTTGCGACCGACATTCACGAGGATCACGACTTGAGCGCTGCGCAGCCCGAAAAGGTGCGTGAACTCCAGTCCCTTTGGGACACATGGAATCAGGCCAACATCCGGCCGCTTTGGGGAAACCGAGGGGGCGATTCTGATGGTGCGGAACCCGGTGCGCCGGCGAGGCGCGGGAAGCGCAGGGCGGCCAATGGTGGTGTGGACGGGAAGCCAGTTCAGCCGTAGGACGCGGAGATCAAGGCGCTGGCGGGCGATCCGAAGCGGCCTGCACGCTTGAGATTACTTTATAGGTTCTTGATTTGAGTCGTCCCCGGGGGTGCCTTTTTTCAAAAAGATGAACCGGGTCGTCGTTGGAGTGGAGCGATCCTTGTTTTGTGGAGCCAGGGTCGCGGTCACTCCGAATTCTTGAGCTATTTGTTGAAGCGCTTTGAAATGCTCGGTCATTTTCGGAGGGAGATTCTGTAAATCTTCCGAGGGATTGCTTGGGTCTTGGCCTGTCGTTTTCTCTGTCATAAAAACGCGCTTGGACTGCGGGGACTTTGTCTTCGTGGCCGGCGCACCGGGAACGGAGGGAGGGCGGACGGGCGTCGTTGAGTGGGCGCGGCCGTTTGTGCGCCGAAATCGGGTGGCAACCGGGATCAGAGCTTCTGCCGGGAATAAAAGGTGCGGAAGTGATTATACAGCTGCGGGTAGATGCTGGAGCTGATGGTTGTGAAGTAACGGAGGGTCTCGGGATCGAAGGATTCACTCTCGAGAAACTCCATCAGATTGTACCAGGTGTAACCGGTATCCAGGGTGCCGCCGAGTTCGTGCAACCTGCCCTGCTCAAACTGGGTGATTAATTCAGCAAGCGTCAGAGGGCGCGCCGATCTCCGGATCGGCAAGGTGAACTTCCCGTTGTATTCATCGACCATCCGGTACGCGATTCCCTCCGGTGCCGGCCGCGCGTGGAGGCTGACGACGTCGGCGGTGGTTGAATCCAGCGTGATTCGGGCGATCTCGACTTCCAGCGGAAGGTATTCAGGCAGGAATTCGCCGCCCAGAAGCGAGGGATGAATTGAGCCGAGAAATGTGCGGACCTCGGGGGCCAACTCGTCTGTGAGAAGAGAGGGATCCAGCTGGTCCAGGGTGTTGTGCTCCCAGTGATGCGTAATCAGCTGACGCCGGTTCTCTCCGGTCACGTTCCGAAGAATGGCCCCAAGCGGGTTTTCCTCCTGCCAGTAGTTCTCAGGACGGAACTGATAACGGATGCCGCGGTACTTTTTCATCGGACACCTCCATGGGAAAGGGTCTTGAGTCCAGGTTTAGGAACGGTCCGGACGGTTTCGCGAAGAGCCCGGAATGGATCCGGGTGGGATAGGGAAGGGTGGGGTTTCATGGTTTTCAGAATGGGCACCAGGAGTCCGGACTTTCCCACTGCCGGGCGTGAACGCGCGGACAGGCGAGAAAACGTTTTTGTTGTTCGGGCCCTGCGGCCCGCACATCGCCTGATTTCTCAGGCAAGCCACCGTGGGAGTTTCTCTCAATCCTCGGTAGGCACCCTGCAGCTGATTTCAGCCGCAGGAATTCCCGATGCGTGGTGCCAGACTAATAGGTTCCCCGGTGCCGGCAATTGCGGGGTGTGTCATAGGGGCGCGGTGTGCCCTCCAAATCTTCGACGCGGGCCCTGTTCTATTACTCCGGCCTCAACACACGAGCGGCTGCGGGGGGTGATTTTGTGACGCTTGGGCAGTGTGCATTGTCTTCATTCCTGGCTGGCCGGGAATCGAGACGCTGCGGAGATGATAGAGATGATAGGGACAGGGAAAATATTCTCGCGTCCTCGTCCTTCTCGCGCCCCTGACCGGGGCGCGTCGCGTGGGGAGATGCGATCCGGTGGTTCCCTGCGTCCGCGCTGCGGACTGCGATCACCACCGGCTATTGGCTCTCATGCCTCCGGCATGCCGGCGTTGCGAGTGCCTGTTGCCTGGTCGGGTTTCCTCAATGAGGCACGAGCGATGCCCTAAACTCGGTGCCAGTTTTGTCTGTCCCTCAAGCCGCTGAAGCCGAGCGGTCAAGACCGGAAGCTTGGTGCGAGTCAGTGGCGCGCGGTGATTGGGGCGTGCAGGGGATGGAGAACGTCGCCGATCGCCGCGTGGCGGACTCTCATTTCCCGTCTCCTTGGTGCCATTGTGCCTTGGTGTGAGAACCCGCGGCTGAAAGCGCACACGACGGCACCAAGGAGCCGATAGGGACAGGGAAAATATTCTCGCATCCTCGTCTTCCTCGCGCCCCTGACCGGGGCGCGTCGCGTGGGGAGATGCGATCCGGTGGTTCCCTGCGTCCGTGCTGCGGACTGCGATCATCACCGGCTATTGGCTCTCATGCCTCCGGCATGCCGGCGTTGCGAGTGCCTGTTGCCTGGTCGGGTTTCCTCAATGAGGCACGAGCGATGCCCTAAACTCGGTGCCAGTTTTGGCTGTCCCTCAAGCCGCTGAAGCCGAGCGGTCAAGACCGGAAGCTTGGTGCGAGTCAGTGGCGCGCGGTGATTGGGGCGTGCAGGGGATGGAGAACGTCGCCGACCGCCGCGTGGCGGACTCTCATTTCCCGTCTCCTTGGTGCCATTGTGCCTTGGTGTGAGAACCCGCGGCTGAAAGCGCACACGACGGCACCAAAGAGGGAGGAGGGTCAACCGTAGCGGCCCTCGATGTACTCGGCGGTCCGGCTTTCGCGCGGGGTGAGGAACAGATCCTCGGTGCGGGAATGTTCGATGAGTTCGCCGAGCAGCATGAAGATGCACTCGCTACTCGCGCGGCGCGCTTGGGCCATGTTGTGCGTCACGATGAGGATGGTGTAGCGGCCCGCGAGGCTCCACATCAGTTCCTCGATGGCCCGGGTGCCCTCGACATCGAGGGCGGAGCAGGGCTCGTCCATCAGGATGATCTGGGGTTTGAGCGGCAGAAGGCGTGCGATGCAGAGTTTTTGCTGCTGCTCCAACTGGAGGCCGATCGCCCTGTCGTTGAGGCGGTCCTTGAGATCCTTCCACAAGCCGACCTCGGTCAGCGCTTTTTCGACCGCGTCATCGAGATCGCGGCGGGAGGGTTTGTTCTCCGAGTGAATGAGGAGGCCGAACACGACGTTCTCGTAGATCGAGATGGGAAGCGGGTTGGGGCGCTGGAAGACCATGCCGATGGCCTTGCGCAACTCGATCAGGGAGACGTCGGGGTCGTAGATGTTCTTGCCCAGCAGTTTGATCTCCCCGGTGGTGGTGACGTTGCCGTAGCGCTCGTTGATCCGGTTGAAGCAGCGGAGGAGGGTGGTCTTGCCGCAGCCGCTGGGGCCGATGAGCGAGGTGATCATCCCGCTCTTGATGTCCAAGTCGATGCCCTTGAGCGCCTGGAACTTTCCGTACCAGAGCTTCAGGTCCCGCGTGGTGATGCTCATCCGGGTGTCGCTCATCCGAAAATTCCGTTTACGTAGTCGTAGGTTCTGCGGTCCTTCGGGTTGTCGCTGAAGACCTCGCTGGTGGGCCCGATTTCGACGATCTCGCCATTCCAAAGGAACATGGTGCGCGCTGCGAGGCGGCGGGCTTGTTGGACGAGATTTGTGACGAGGATGATGGTCATCTCTTTCTTCAATTCCTTGAGCACGTCCTCGATGCGCATCGTGGTGACCGGGTCGATGGCGATGCTGAATTCGTCCAGGCAAAGGATCTGGGGGCTGTGGGAGAGGGCGCGCGCGATGGTGAGGCGCTGCTGCTGGCCGCCGGAGAGCTTCGTGCCGAGGCTGTCGAGGCGGTCTTTGACCTCGTCCCAGAGGGCGGCCTGGCGGAGGCAGCGTTCGACGATTTCATCGAGAGCGGCGCGCTGGCGGACTCCGGCGTTGCGGGGGGCGAAGGCGACGTTGTCGTAGATGCTGAGCGGCAGGCCGACGGGGAGTGGGGCGACCATGCCGACCTTGCGCCGGAGGGCATAGACATCCCGCATTTGGGAAACGTCCTCGCCGTCCACGCGGATGGTACCGGTCTGGCGGGTGTTGGTGGTGAACTCGATGGTGCGGTTGATGCAGCGCAGCAGGGAGGTCTTGCCGCTTTGGGCCGGCCCGATGATGCCGAGGATCTCGTTTGGCTCGATGTGGAAGCTGATCCCGTGAATGACTTCCTTGGGGCCGTAGCTCAGCCGCAGATTTTCGACCTGTACCTTGGGTGTTACCATTTTTTGCGTCCGCGCAGCCACGAGCGGAGGAGGATGGCGGTGAGGTTGACCATGAGCACGAAGCCGAGAAGCACCGTGGCGATGGCGAAGGGGAGGGCGTGAGGGGCGTTGGTCACCTGTGTGGTGACGGTGAAGAGGTGCATCGACAGGGCCATGCACTGGTCTGCGAGGCCGTAGGCGAAGAAGTTTCCTTCCTCGATTTTTCGGTAGAAGACGGCGCCCGTGAACATGATGGGGGCGGTCTCGCCGGCGGTGCGTGAGACTTGGAGGATGACGCCGGTGAGGATGCCGCTGATGGAGTTTGGCAGGACGATGTGCCAGATGGTCTGCCAGCGTGTGGCACCGACATTCCAGCAGGCCTCGCGGAACTGGCGTGGTACGGCGGCGAGGGATTCCTTTGTGGAGGCGATGATGACGGGCATGGTCATGATCGCGAGTGTGAGGGATGCGGCGATGATGCTGCGGCCCATGTGGGCGAAGAGCACGAAGGCGCCGAGGCCGAAGAGGGCGTGGACGATGCTGGGAACGCCGGCGAGGTTGACGACGGCGAGGTTGATCACGCGGTTGAACCAGTTGTCCTTCGCGTATTCGTTGAGGTAGACGGCGGCGAGAACGCCGATCGGAGCGCTGATGCACAGGGAGGTGCCCACGAGCCAGAACGTGCCGAGCAACGCGCTCCAGATGCCGCCCTTTCTCATTCCGCCGACCGGGTTTGTGGTGAGAAAATCCCACGAGATCAAGGGGGCGCCTTCCTTCACGAGATAGCCGACGATGAGGAAGAGCGGGATGACGATGCACGCGACCATCCCGGCGAAAACGGCGAAGGCGATTTTCTCGCGGCGGCGCTTGCTTCGCGTGAAGGGAGTCTCGCCGAACGTGACCGGGGGTGGTGATTGGGAGTGCATCGCTACTTTCTATTGATGCCCCTCACGACGAGGTCGGCGACGAGGTTGACGATGAACGTGAGGGTGAAAAGGAGGATGCCGATGAGGAAGAGCACGCGGTAGTGTGGCGAGCCTTGGCTGGCTTCGCCGAGTTCGGCGGCGATGGTGGCCGTGAGAGTCCGGACGCTGTCGAAGATGCTGTGCGGCACGTTGACCGCATGGCCTGTCGCCATCAGCACGGCCATCGTCTCGCCCACGGCGCGGCCCACGCCGAGAAGCACGGCGGCGAGGAGGCCGTTTTTGGCGGCTGGCAGCAGGATGCGGTAGATGACCTGCCAGCGGGTGGCGCCGAGTGCGAGGGCGCCCTCCCGGTAGCTGTCGGGAACGGCTTTGAGGGCATCCTCGCCGATGCTGACCATGACGGGGATGCTCATCAGGGCGAGGAGGAGGGCGGCATTGAGGACGTTAAGGCCGACTTGGACGTGAAAGACGGTCTGGATGAGAGGGTTCATCACCGTGAGGCCGATGAAGCCCCAGACGATGCTGGGGATGGCGGCGAGCAGTTCGATGATCACCTTGAGGGATTCGCGGAGTTTACCGGTGCAGAACTCCGAGACGAAGACGGCTGCGCCGAGGCCGAAGGGCACGGCAATCAGCATGGCGACGCCGGTGACGCTGAGCGTGCCGGCGATGAGAGCGAAGGTGCCGTAGCGCACGTTGCTCATCGAGGTGGGATACCACTCCGTGCTGGTGAGGAAGCGCCAGAGGTTGAAGCCCGGCTCCCGGAGGATGGGGGCGCCCTCGCGGAAGAGGAAAAAGAAGATCGCGAAGACGAAGATGATCGCGCTCACGCCGCAGATGCGGATGAGCCATTCGATGGCTTTCTCTCCGTAGAGACTGAGCTTTGAGCGCGAACTGATCATGGTGCAGAAGGTGGGCGGGCGGCAGGGTGCCGCCCGCCCGTGAACTGTTGCGTAAGTGGATTACTTCGCGTCCTTGGGAGCGAAGGCTTCGAGCGGGATGTACCCGTTTTCGATCACCAGTTTCTGGCCGGGCGCGGACAGGATCCACTTGATGTAGGATTCGACCTCGGGCTTTGCGGCCGGGGGCGTGTACATGAACATGGGGCGTGAGATGGGATAGCTCTTATCGAGCGTGGAGCGGATGCCCGGCTCGACTGCGGGCTCGCCGGTTTTCTTGGAGACCTTGAGGACCTTGACCTTGTCGGTGCGGTAACCGATGCCGCTGAAGCCGATGGAGCCCGGGGTGCCGGCGACCAGTTCGACGACTTCCTTGGAGCCGTTCATGTCGCGCGAACCCGCTTTGAAGTCGTTCTTCTTTCCGACCACAGCCTCGCGGAAATAGTGGTAGGTGCCGGAGTTGTTCTGGCGGCTGGCGCGGACGATTTCATCTGTGCCTCCCGGTGCAGCGATGCCGAGTTCGCTCCACTTGTTGATCTTCCCGCCCTCCTTGTAGATCTCGCTGAGCTGTTCGATGGAGATTTCATTCAGGGGGTTGCTCGGGTGCACGTAAATGGCGAGGGCATCCCAGCCCACTTGGTGCTCGGTGGGGTGCTTGCCCTCGTACTTTGCGGTGGCTTTCTCCTCCTCTTCCTTTTCGAGTTTCCGCGAACTGTTGGCGATGTCGCAGGTGCCATTGATGAGGGCCGCCACACCGATGCCGCTGCCTCCGCCGGAGACTTCGACAGAGACACCTGGGACGGCGTGCGCGTATGCCTCGGCCCATGCTTGGGCGAGGTTGACCATGGTGTCGGAGCCGATGTTTTGAAGCGAGATGCCGGCAGGCTTGCCTTCGCCGCTGCCCTTGCCGCCACAGCTTGCGAGCAATGCGGCAGCGAGGATGGTGGTTGTGTGGGTGAGGATACGTTTCATGGGTGTGTTGTCTTGGTTGGCAATCAGGCAATGCGGTCGCCGAGGACGGCGTCGCACAGTTCGGTAATATGTTCCCGGAGGAAGTGGTATGCGGACTCGTACGCGGCGCTTTTTTCCTCCGGGGTGCCGGTGGCAAGCGACGGGTCGGGAAGGCTCCAGTCCAGGCAGATGGCCTTGGTTGGTTTCGGGAACGCTTTTTTCGCCGCGGGCGAAAGGGCGACGATGATCTGCGAAGCGTCGAGGTTGGGGAGTTGCTCGACGCTGCGGGTGGTGACGTTGGAAAGGGCGACCCCCTTGTTCTGCAGGAACTCCACCGTGCCGGGATCGATTTCGGTGGGGGTGAGGCCGGCGCTCGCGAACACAAACTGCGGGCGGTTCATGGAGTTGCCAATGGCCTCGGCCATCTGGCTGCGGCAGCAGTTGCGGTCGTCGATGAAAACCATCCGCCAGATTTCCCCGGTGAGTTTCCGGGGGTATTCGCCGGTGACCATGTAGATGACCTCTTCGCAGATATTCGTGGCCTGATCGGACACGCGCTCGAAGCGACGGGCGATGGTGGTGAGCGGGGTGAGTGCCTCCAGCGGGATGCGATTTTCCTGACGGAGCGCGAAGAGTTCCTTGTCGATGCTGTTGCGGAGGGCGTCCACCTCCTGTTCGCGGGAGATGACGTCGCGAGCCAGAGCCTCGTCTCCTGTGACGAACGCCTTCACGGCGTCGCGCAACATGGGGATGCTGAGGCTGCCGATCTGCTGGAATCGATCGAGCGGGATGTAGCTGTTCATCCCGGCCAGTTTCAGAGTCTGCCGGGCGATGCTTTCCGCGTAGTCGCCGATGCGCTCCAGCTCGAGGTTCACGCGGATCGTGATGTAGGCGAAGCGAAGGTGCCGTGCGACCGGTTGCTGGCGGATGATGAATTCGAGGCAGAGCCGGTCGACTTCCTTCTCCAGTTCATCGATGCGCCGGTCGCGGAGGATGACCGTGTAGGCGAGCTGGCGGTCGACTGTTGCCAGCGCGGTCAGGCATGCCTGAAGAGCATTTTCCGCGAGTTTCTCCATCTCGGAAATCTTCGTCAGGATCCGGTCTATGTCCTGTTGGAGGGAGTCTTCGTAGTGGGAAGGCATGAGATGCGAGTAGGTAGAGTGTTTCAGTTCAATGTTACGATTGGGTGACGCTCGGGCTCCATTCCTGCAAAAAAAGATTCGGTCGAGGGGCGTCGGTTGGGAAAAGGCGTGGTGCGGTTCACTTGACTGGTAGCGCCTTGCGGATGGGGGGCTCGGTGCGGCTTCTGGAGGAGGCGGGGGTGGAGGCTGTCTGAACGATCGGCCTTTCTGCTGCATCGTAGTCAGCGACTTGGGCGCGCCCCTTGGCGTCGTAAGTGTAGACTCTCCTTCCGAGGGGTGAGCCATTGGGGGAAAACAGTTTGGATTCAGCGACTCGGCCGAGAGAGTCCCTTGTGTAGGATTCGCGGTAGCGCAAGGCGCCTGCGGCGTCGAAGTAACTCGCCCCGGAGTACTGGCCGTCCGGGGCGAGGGTGTAGATGGTTTTCTTGAGGACCTTGCGATTGGAGTCGGTGATGATTTCCTCCGCGGTGCCTTTTTCGCGGTCGGTGATGACGGTGGATTCCGATCCGTCGGGGCGGTGTCGGACGACGGCACGGACGGTGGCGGAGCTCTGGGCGAGGGCGTCGCCGAGAAGGCTGAGGAGAGCGAGCAGGGGGAGCAGGGGTTTCATGGCGCAGGAGGGGATGCGGCGGGGGGGCTGGAGAGTCTCTAGGCTGAGGGGGCGGCGGCGAGCGCGGGCATTTGGGAGCGGTTAAACTGAAGATCGCAAAGTTTCCGGTAGTAGGAGCTTTTTTCGAGGAGTTCGTGGTGGGTGCCGACTTCTTTGACTGCGCCGTTTTCCATGACGACGATCTGGTCGGCGTTGAGGATGGTGGAGAGTCGGTGGGCGATGGCGATCACGGTGCGTCCGCTGGAGAGGGTTTCCAGAGCGGCTTGGATCTGGGATTCGCTTTCGCTGTCGAGGGCGCTGGTGGCTTCGTCGAGGAGAAGCACCGGGGCGTTTTTGAGGAGTGCGCGTGCGATGGAGAGGCGCTGCTGCTGGCCTCCGCTGAGCTGGCAGCCCTTGTCTCCGACGATGGTGGAGTAGCCTTGGGGCTGCTGCTGGATGAAGCCGTGGGCGTTGGCCTGGCGTGCGGCCTCCTCGATATCGGGCTGTGTGGCGTCGAGTCTGCCGTAGCGGATGTTGGAGGCGATGGTGTCGTGGAAGAGGAAGGTATCCTGGCTGACGGTGGCGATGTTTTCGCGGAGCGAGTTCTGGGTGACGGAGCGCAGGTCGTGGCCGTCGATGCGGATGGAGCCTGTCTGGACCTCGTAGAGGCGTTGGAGGAGAGCGAGCAGGGTGCTTTTGCCTGCGCCGCTGGCGCCGACGAGGGCGCAGCTGGTGCCTGCGGGGATGCGGAGGTTGACCCCGGCGACGGCTGTCTGATCGTTGCCATAGGCGAAGGAGACGTTTTCGAAGACGATCTCGCCGCGTACTTGGGCGAGAGTGAGTGCGTCCGTGCTGTCGACGATGGTGGGTTTGCGGTCGATGATTTCGAAGACGTTGCGGGTGGAGACGAGGCACTGCTGCATTGTGAGGTAGATGCGGCTCATGGCCTTGAAGGACGGGTAGAGCATGATCATGCCGCCGTTGAGGGCGATGAACTTGTCGATGCCGAGTTTATAATGCCATGCCCAGAGGAGGGCGCCTGCGATGCCGAGTGAGGCGATGGTTTCGACCATGGGGCCTGTGAGTTCCATGGCTTTGCGAGAGCGCATGATGAAGCTCATGATTTTCCAGTTGGCCTCGTTGAAGCGCCCGGATTCATGGGACTCGCGAGCGTGTGTCTTGACGACGCGGATGCCTGCGAAGGCCTCGTGCATGATGACCATGATCTGGCCTGCCTCCTCGACCTCCTTGCCGCTGGCCTTGCGAACCTTGCGGCTGACATGGGCCACTGGGACGATGCACAGGGGGAAGATGATGAGGGCGAAGAGGCAGAACTGCCAGTCGAGCACCGCCAAGGTGACCACCGCAGCGAGGATGGACACGGGTTGCTTTACAAGGTCGCCGGAGATGGTGGTGAGGGCCTGCTGAGCCGCGCGGGTTTGGTCGAACACGGCTTGGATCAGTTCGCCGACCTTGGCTTTGTTGAAGAAGTCCATGGACTGAGCAAGGGTACGTTCGAAGGCTTCCTTGCGGATGTCGTCCAGTACGCGGACGCTGACCCAGAGCATGAAGTAGGTGTTCAGGTAGCTGCAGAGGCCGCGCAGCAGCATGATCAGCGGGATGCTGGTGCAGATGAGGGCCACCGCGCCGAATCCCGTGCCGATCTGGAGGTCTGCCAGCCACGGAAACCATTCCAGCGCTCGCGGCCCGAAGAAGATTTTCCCGTCGGAAAACACCGCGCCCGCGACGAAGCGCACATCGAAGATGAGGAGCGCCTGGACTGCTCCGAAGAGGGCGCCGAAGAGGATGCCAAGTGCGAGGCGCCCGCGGTAGGGGCGCATATAGGAGAACAGCCGCCGATAGGGTTCGCGGCTTGCCTCCAGAAACTCGCGGAATGACATCCGGGCAATGTCCTTTCGGGTGGGCTTCGGGGAATTGGACATGGAGTGTCGATTCTCGCGCCAACGCCTGTGAAGGGAAGAGGATTTTCGGCGTCGCCCGGTCCTTCGGGTCAGGGGGTGTTTTTTTGTACAAAAAGGAACAGATACCATCCGAGCCAGCGTGCCAGGGGGCGTTCCAGTGGTCTCGGGAACCAACTCCAGTACCGCGAGATGGGGAGGTGGGCGACCTCCATGCGCACAGAGGCGAACTGGGAGAAAAGGGCGGCGGCTTCTGCCCGGCTGAATGCGTGGGCCACCGGGCACTCAGGCCCGTCCGTGGCGTGATGCGCGAAGTTGCGTGCCCGCAGGTAACGCCACCCATGGGACAGAAAGTTGCGGTAGTGGAGATCCCAGACACGGGGGTGCGCATTGCCTCGCACTCCTTCCGGTGGATGGATTTTCTGGCGGTCGGAGGCCCAGCGGCCGATGCGGGAGAGGATTTTCAGAAGGACCCGGGCGCGGAGGTAGCCCTGGATGCGGACGAGGTAGTTGAAGCTGCGCCGGTGGTAGAGCATCACGACTGCGCGACCTCCCGGCTTCAGGACCCGGTGCACTTCGCGGACGGCCTGCTGCGGGTCGGGCGTGTGATGCAGGACGCCATGGGAGTAGACCCAGTCGAAGGAGGCGTCCGTAAAGGAGAGGGCTTCGGCGTTCTCCTTTTGAAAAGTGCCTGCGAGTCCCAGACAGGCGAAGTGGCGGCGGGCGGAGTCGATGGCCGCCTCGGTGAGGTCGACGCCTGTGTAAACCGCGCCGTGCTGGGCGAAACGAGCGCCGTCCGCGCCGTGGCCCGTGCCGATTTCGAGCAGGCGGCAGCCCTTGGTTTCAGCGAATGGGACGAGTTCTGGAAGGTGCCATTCGGTGGCATCGCGGTAGGTGCGCAGCCGTTCGTAGAACTCACAGGGATCCGCTGCCGGTGGGACGAAGTGGGTGCCGCAGGGCTCGGTGTTCCAGAAGGCGTGGACCTCCGGGAGGCTGGGCGGTGTGCTCATGCGCGGCGGGGCGGGAGGCGCGCTGGTCACGCGGCCAGGCCGAGGGCGGCGAAGGTCTGGCGAAGGTTTTCTTCGATGGTGAAGCGGGAGGCCAGTGTGCGGGAGGCGGCGCGGGCCTCGGTGCGTCGCTGGGGGGCGGCCCAGTGCCGGATCGCAGCCGTGAGCGCGTCGATGTCTCGCGGGTCGGCGACGATGCCGGCGTCGAGTTCGGGGCCTAGGATTTCGGAGAATCCGTTGGCCCGGGAGGTGATGACGGGAAGTCCCGCATGGAGCGCCTCGAGACAGGCATTCGAGAAGGGGTCGTAGATGGTGGGAAGGATGAAGGCATCGGCCGCCTGCATCAGTTCCGCCACATCCCTGCGTTGTCCGAGGAACAAAACCTGCGGGCTGCGGGGCAGGTTGCGACTGTTGCCGCGGCCGGCCACGAGCAGGGTGGCGCCGGGCATGTCCTGAACCGCGCGGATGGCAAAGCGCAGTCCTTTGCGCTCCCAGCCCGAACCGACAAAGAGGAGCACGTAGTCCTGAGCGCCGATCCCGAGGGTTTCTCGGATCGCGGCGCGGATCTGGTCCGGCGTGTGGGCGGGGTCCGTGATGGGAAGGGGCAGCCCGTTGTAGACCACGGAGATTTTTTCGGGAGCGAGGCTGAAGTGGGCTTGGATCTCGCGCCGGACGAGCTGGCAGTTGGCGATGACGTGTCCGGCGCCGGCGTGGGCGAACAGGCTGCGTTCGAGCTCGAGCAGGGCGCGGTGTTTGGGGTTGAAACGGCGCAGCCAGTTGCGCCAGCGGGGTTCGATGGCGGCGCGTCGCTGCAGCCATGCGGCATGCACGCCGTCGCCCGCCCGGTAAGCATCGCAGCGCCAGACCCGTTCGAGGCTCAGGAGGAAGTCGCAGTGCTCCTTTGGGCGGGCGGCTTCGAGTCCGTCGGCAAAGGCGCGCGGATCGGAGCCGCGGACGCGGACTGACTCCGCATTCCATGCATCAGCCGGCCATGGGGAGTCGGTGAAAAGGACGCAGGGGTGGCCGGCTTGGGTTGCGGCCCGGGCGAAACGCTGGAGGTAGGCTTCAGCGCCTCCGGTGGGGGAGAACCCGCGGCGGACCAGTCCGATCTTCATGGGAGGCCGGTGGGCCGTGGGGTGGGAGGTGTGCGGCCGCTATTTGAGGGCGGCCCAGACGCGGTGGACATCGTCGTGGTCCTCGACCTGCTGGAGGAATTCGCCGACCTCGGCGCGCTGTTCCTCGGTGAGGGACGGGAAGTTCTTCGCGACGTAGCCCAGTTCGCTGGCGGTGATGGTCCAGCCGTTGGATCCGAGCCATTTGGTGACCGTGTGGAGGTCGGGGCAGTTGGTGACGAAGCGTGCGCCGGTGGTGCCTTCGGGGATGTCGTCGTTCTCGGCGTGGGTGAGGGACTCGACATTCTGCGCGCCGGCCTCGATGGCGGCGCCTTCGATGTCCGTCGCGGAATCGGCGTGGTGTGCTTCCACGAGGCCGACATGGTCGAAGAGGAACTTGTTGCTGCCGGGCGATCCGAGCTGGCCGCCCTCCTTGAAGATCACCCGGATTTCCGGGGCGGTGCGGTTGTTGTTGTCGGTGAGGACCTCGATGATGACGGGGACTTTGTGCGGGGTGTAGCCCTCGAAGACGAGGTGTTCCATCACCAGTTTCTCGCTGCCGATGCCTGCGCCCTTTTTGATGCCGCGCTCGATGACATCGCGGGTGACGGAAGCCCTGCGCGCCTTTTCCACGGCGGCGAAGAGGCGGGCGTTCGAGGCGGGATCGGCACCGCCGAGCTTGGCGGCGACCATGATTTCCTTCACGAGCTTGCCCACCACCTGACCTTTTTTGAGGTTGGCGACTTCACGTTTAGCCTGCAGCCATTGGCGACCCATAGACGCGCGATTTACCACGGGGCAGTCTGCCCGGCAAGGACGGCGTGGAGGGGCGAGGACCGGCGGGGTGCGCGGATGCGGTCCACGCGGAGTGGGAGATCAACGCGCCTGCAGGCCCTGCGCTCCTGCACCGCCCGGAGTCACTGTCCCGTGCCCTGTTCCAGCTGCGAGAGGGCGCGTTCGATGGAAAAGGTGCCCGGCTTTTGACGTGGCGGAAAATCCCGGTAGGTGGCGAGGTGTTCCGCGACGAACTGCTGCGCGGGAACCAGTGCGAAGGCATGGTCCACGCGCCAGCGGGCGTAGTCGCCGGCCTCGTGGTCGGCGCGTTCGAAGGGGTCCGTTCGCAGGCAGAACAGTTTGGGAAAACGCAGTGTGACGGGCGGTTCCTCCCAGATCTGCAGCCCGTGGGCGCGCTGCTCTTGGAACACGACCTTCCATCGGTCGTAACGGAGGGCGGCGAGGCTGCCGTCGTCCGTCCAGTAGAAGAACGCATGGCGCGGCGGTTCCGTGGTGTCGCCCCGGAGGAACGGCAACAGGTTGTATCCATCGAGGTTAACGCGGTAATCGCGTTCGATGGCTCGGTGGCCTGCGAGCAGCTTCTCCTTGATGTCCTCTTCGCCGGCGGCGGCCAGCAGAGTGGGCAACATGTCCTCGTGGGAAAAGACTGCGTTGTGGACCGTGCCGGGTGCGATCACGCCGGGCCAGCGGATGAGGCAGGGCACGCGGTAGCCGCCCTCCCAGTTCGAATTCTTCTCACTGCGGAACGGGGTGCAGCCGCCGTCGGGCCACGAGAAGCATTCGGCGCCGTTGTCGGTGGCGTACATGACGATGGTGTCCTCCTCGAGGCCGAGCTCCTTGAGTTTGTCGAGCAACCGGCCGACGTGCGCGTCGTGCTCCAGCATCCCGTCCGCATGGATGCCGAGTCCCGAGCGGCCTGCGGCCTCCTTGGCGAGGTGGGTCCAGATGTGCATCCGCGTGGAGTTCCACCAAAGGAAGAACGGCTGACCGGCCTTCGCGGTGCGCTCCATGAAGCCGAGCGCGGCGTCCGTGACCTCGCTGTCGATGGACTTCATCCGCTCGATGGTGAGCGGTCCGGTGTCCTCCACCGTGCCGTCCGAGGTGGACTTGATCACGCCGCGCGGGCCGAATTTTTTTCTGAAAGCCGGATCCTTTGGGTAATCGGGATGTTCGGGTTCCTGCTCTGCATTGAGGTGGTAGAGGTTGCCGAAGAACTCGTCGAACCCGTGGTTGGTGGGGAGCATTTCATCGCGGTCGCCGAGGTGGTTTTTCCCGAATTGCGCGGTGGCATAGCCTTGGTTTTTGAGAAGCGCTGCGATGGTGGGATCCTTGATTGAGATGCCCTCCTTTGCGCCGGGGAGGCCGACCTTCAGGAGACCGGTGCGGAAGGGGCTCTGGCCGGTGAGGAAGGCGGCGCGTCCGGCGGTGCAGCTCTGCTGTCCGTACCAGTCGGTGAACAGGGCGCCTCCGCGCGCGAGCCGGTCGATGTTCGGCGTCCGGTAGCCCATCATCCCGCGGTGGTAGCAGCTTGGGTTGTTCCAGCCGATGTCGTCTCCCCAGAGGATGAGGATGTTGGGGCGTTGCGCCGCGGCGAGCGCGCCGGGGTCAAGGCTCGCGGCCAGCCAGAGGAGGAGCAGGAGACGGAGGAAGCGGTCGGTTTTCATGGGAGTCCGCGGGTCGCGCCAATGGCGTGCCTGCACTCCTCATCGGCAGGCGGCGCTGCGGGCGCGGCCTGAATCCTCCCTGCGTGCCGCACTTCTGCATGCGGTCGCAGATTTTTCAGACAAAAGGGTCGAACGGCTACGCCATCCCGGTTGAATCGATGAATTCCGCTCTGTGCACCACGAAACCTCCCCTGATGAATGGCGCAGCTGGCTCCGGCTCTGCGGGCCGCGCTTCCGCCTGTATGCGCGCCAGCAGACGCGCACGGATCAGGATGCGGAGGATGTGCTGCAGGAGGCGCTTGTCGAGTCATGGAGGCGCGAGGGAGCGGTGCCGCCGGACGCGCTTGTCTTCGCCACCATCCGGCGGAGGGCCATCGATCTTGCGCGCAGCAACGAGAGCCGGGGTGAACGCGAGATGGTGGCTGGAAAACCGGAGGTGGAATGGTTCGCGCCGGACGTCGAGGAGCGGGAAACCCAACGCCTGCTGGAGGACGCCGTGAAGTCGCTGCAGCCAGGCTATCGCGAGGTGGTGACGCTGAAGGTGTGGGGCGGCCTGACGTTTCAGGAAATCGCCGATGTCACCGGCGTCCCGCTCAACACTGCGGCGTCGCGGTACCGGTATGCGCTCGAGGATTTGCGCGCGAACTTGAAGGGAGTACTTCGATGAACGTGCGCGACCCCATGGATCCGATGGATCCCGCCGAGGATCCCATCGCGGATGCGTTGTATAAGCTGCGGCCGGCGGCGTTGGAATCCCCGCTGATGGTGCGGCTCACGGCGGCGCGGCCAAGGGGCGCTGAACTGCGGGAGAGGGTGTCGTGGCGGGAAGTGCTGCTGCGCTGGCTGATGCCGGCCGCGACGGGTGCGTGCGCCGCGGTGGTGGTGTTCGCCATTCTTGAAAACCGTCGCATGCGCGATGTGCAGAACCCTGTCGAGCGCCGTGGAGCGCTTGTGGGGGAGGGGGCGATGTCGGCCGGTGTGGAAGCCGGGGATCTTCTGCCCGTGGAGAGTGCGGATTATCTTTTGAGCGTGCGTCCCATGGGGATCATGGTTGCCCCGGACCATCGGCCCTACCGGATCATGGACGTGGAGTGGATCGAGCATGAGACCGTGCGCATGTGTGCGGACGGCACGGAATTCCACACGGCGACCGTGCGGCGCGATGTGATTCCGGTGGCGCTCGAGCTTTATTGAACAAGCCGGAAACCCTGAGTCAGTCTTGAATTCAACCCCTTATTCCAACACCTCCATGAAACCCAACATCCTCATTCATTCCATCGCGGCGTTGCTCGCTGTGCTGCCGTTTTCCCATGCCGAAGAGAAAAAAGCGGAGGAGAAGGCAGGGAAACCTCCGGAGAACGAGAAGCGGGAGAAGTCTGAAAAGAAGGGGGCTTCTTCTTCTGCAGCGACAGTGGTGTCCACGGACGGGACGGCGACGATCACGATTGATGTGAATGGGAGGAAGGAGACGCGCACCTTCACGCTCGGCGAAGGAAAGGGTGGGAAGGCGGGAGTCGTGGTTGGGTCTGGTGGAGAGGTTTTTGTGAGCACGGAGCCGGGTTCTCCTGATGCCAGAAAAAAAGGGGGCGGCGAGAAGAAGGCGGAGAAGGGGCCGTGGCTTGGGATCGCGATGGAGCCGGTCGGAGAAGTGGTTCGTGCGCAGCTGCCGCTCGCGCCTGGCGAGGGCATCGTTGTGAGCCATGTTGCGGCCGAAGGACCGGCGGCGAAGGCCGGGCTTCAGGCGAACGACATCCTGCTGCGTTTCGACGATCAGATTCTGGTGGAGCCGACCCAGTTGAAGAAGCTGATCGCGATGAAGAAACCGGGGGAGGGTGTGAAGCTCACCTACCTGCGCAAGGGCGCGCAGAAGTCGGCCGATGTGACTTTGATCGAGCACGAGTTGGAGCCGGGGGATGGTGGCGGCGTCCGGTTTGAAACGAAATCCATGACGGTCGCAGGTGCTCAGGCGGAGGTTCAGAAGAAACTTGAGGCGGTGCGGGATCAGCTTCGGCAGGCGAAGGATTCCGGGTTGGTCGTGGACAAGCGCGAATGGTTCAGCGGCGCGGCGGAGCAGGCTCTTAAAAGGATCGAGAAGCTGAAGGAGAGCCTGAAGGATGCCTCCATTCCGAAGGAGGAGACGGAGCAGATCATCAAGGATCTGGAACGGATGCAGCGCGAGAGCGGCGAGGCGATCGAGCGCGCAAAGCGCAGCGCCGACGAGGTCGTGAAGAACGTGCAGCGCGCGATGGAGGAGGTTTACAAAAACATCCAGACGCGCAAACAGCAGGAGAAGGAAAAAGCCGAACCGAAGAAGAAGCCGGGCGAGTAGGGGCGATTTTTCCGGCCATGCCCGGGGTGCTGTTTTCTTTGGAGCCGCATGCAACTTGATCGGGCCGTTTCAAGAGTGGCGGGAGGCTCTTGAGGCGGTTTGTTTGCCGGCGGGCCCTCGCGGCACTCGACGGATCGCACCCCGGGGACGGTTCTGGCGTGCCGGACTCGCGGCGCAGTTGGCCGACGGGTTACTGGCCTGAGGCATGTCCTGCGGCATGGAGGTGGATGCCGAGGCTGAGGATCCCGAGGAGTCGTGTCGGGCGATGCTGCATGGATGGTATTTTTTGGGGGGCGGATTAGTGGGCGGGCGTGTGGGAGGCGCGGAGGAATGCTTTCTCACGGGCGCGCCAGCGTTGCCAGCAGGCGGGGTCGGTGAGTGCCTCCCAGAGGGCGGAGCCGAGTTCGTAGATGGTGGGATCGTACCCGAGCTTGCAGTAGATATCGTGGGTTTCGGTCATGCGTTCGGTGCAGAGGCCGAAGATGGCTGCGTCGTGTCCGGCGGGGGCTTGGAGGTCGGTGGGGTTTTCGAAGGTGTGGATGCAGGCGTTGAGGTCGGTGGAGTGGTGGCGGCGGCAGGCTTGCGGGCGTGCGGCGTAGGCGCTGCAGCGGCCGTCGACGAGGAGTGGGCAGGCGATGTTGCGGGTGGCGTGTTCGAAGACCGTGAGTTGGGTGACGGTGGTCGCGTGTGTTTGAAGACGCTGGAGGAGTGCGTCCTTTTGATCCTGGGGCAGGGGCTCGAGGGCTTGGGCGAGGAAGAAGACCTCGTGCGCCCATGTGTCGACGCGCAACCAGCAGCACAACGAGCAGCCTTCGCGGCAGTCGGTCTGGTGGGGTGAACTAATGAGGTCGAAACTAATGACTGCGTTGCGCCATGCTGCGTGGAAGTGTGCATCCTCAGTGGCGCTGGCGAGCTGCTGCTCAAGCATGGCGGGAATGGGGTGTGACGGCAGGGTTGGGGTGGGGGAAATACCGCTTTCCTAATAAGTTGGCGCGTGTAGCGTCTGCGACCTCTCCCATGAAATTCAAGACCCGGTTTAGTTTGTCGATCGTTCTCTCGCTTTTCACCGCTCAGGCGTTGATTGCGGCGGATGCTAAGAAGAAGGGCGGCGCACCCGCCGGCGCCCCGGTTCCGGAGTCCGTATCCGCAGCCTTGGGCGGCGGGGCGGCCCGGCCGGAGATCAAGGATCCCGTGGCGGTGGTAGACGGCGAGGAGATCAAGCTTGCAGACTTGGACCAGATGCTGGCGCAGGTGCTTGCGCAGCAGGGGCAGCCGCCGACAGCGGTGCCTGAGGATCAGCGGTTGGGTGTGTATCGGATGCTGTTGGAGAATCTCATCGCGGAGCGCTTGGTGAACAAGAACTCGGCGGGGATCAAGGTGTCGGATGAGCAGGTGGACGCGATTTATCAGCAGTCGGTGGGCGGCATTCCTGCGGAGGAACTCAAGGAGCAGATGGCCAAGCTGGGGCAGACGGAGAAGAAGTTTAAGGAGGAGATTCGCACCAACATCCGGCAGCGCGAGTGGATGGACAAGCAGGTGCAGGGCAAGGACGAGGTGTCCGACGCGGACGTGGAGAAGTTTTACAAGGAGAACCTGGAGCGGTTCAAACAACCCGAGCAGGTGCGTGCGAGCCACATCCTCCTGAAAGTGGGCGCTGATGCGACTCCCGAGGTGGTGGTCGAGAAACAGAAGGCTGCCAAGGCCCTCTACGACCGGGCCAAGAAGGGGGAGGATTTCGCGGCGCTGGCCAAGGAGTTTTCCGAAGACCCGAGCGCCAAGCAGAACTCGGGAGACTTGGACTTCTTCGCCAAGGATCAGATGGTGCCGGAGTTTTCGGACGTGGCGTTTGCGTTGAAAAAGGACGAGTTGAGTGAGCCAGTGCGCAGCCAGTTCGGTTACCACATCATCAAGGCTGTGGACCGCAAAGACGCGCAGACACAGCCTTTGGAAGAGACCAAGCCCCGGTTGGTGGCTTTTCTCAAGAACCAGAAGAAACAGGAGTCATTCCGGGTGGTGGTGGAGGGACTCCGGGCGAAGGCCAAGGTGAAGATCAACCTGCCCGAGGCTCCCGCCCAGCCGGGCGCGGCTCCTGCGGGCGCAAAGTAAGGCGCGGTGATCCGGGCTTTATTCCGGTGTTATTCAGCGGGGCTATCTAATTATGGCCGACAAACCTTCCGTGGGAGTTTTCGGGTTGGGGATCATCGGCGCCCAGGTGGCGGGACACCTGCGTGAAGCCGGATACCGCGTGGCCGTGTGGAACCGTACTCCAAGGGCGGAGGAGGGTTTCCGCGCTTCGCCAGCGGAGGTTGCTGCCGAGTGCTCGGTGCTGCAGTTGTTTGTGGCGGATGCGGAGGCGGTTTTCTCCACTCTGGAAGCCTGCGGCGATGTTCTGGGGCCTCAGCATGTGGTGGTCTGTTCCGCCACGATCGGCCACGAGGCGACTATGAAGGCGGCGGCGATGGCGCAGGCAAGGGGAGCGCGTTTTCTGGACGCTCCGTTTACCGGGAGCAGGGGGGCTGCACAGCGACGCCAGTTGGTGTATTACGTGGCGGGTGAGCAGGAGGCCTTTGCGCTGGCGCGTCCGGTGCTCGAGGCCAGTAGTCGCGCGGTGGTGCATCTGGACAGGGTGGGGGACGCGGCGGTGGTGAAGGTGGCCACCAATCTGATTGCGGCCGTGAGCGTGCAGGCGTTGGCGGAGGCCTTTGCGCTTTGCCAGAAGGCGGGCGTGGACGTGGCGCAGTTCACCGCGGCCCTCGCGGAGAACGCCTGCCGTTCAGGCACCATGGATCTGAAGCTGCCGAAGATGGTGCAGGGCGATTATGAGCCGCACTTTTCCCTGAAGCACATGTCGAAGGATGTGCAGCTGGCGCTCTCGCTGGCGAGGCAGCTCGGGGTGGATGCGCCCGCCACGGAGTGCACTGGTGAATTGATGCTGCGCGGACTTTCGCACGGGTGGGGCGATCTCGATTTCGCGGCTCTCTTCCAGACCTACGGGGAACCAGCTCCGGGCGGCGACGATTCCCGGAAGGCATGAAGGCGCCTGACGCTGCGGCCGAGGCGCAGTATCGCGCGGCGATGGAGGCGGGCGCCGTAGCCGATCTTGGTGGGCGCGTCCTGCTGGGGCTGCGCGGGGCCGATCGGGTGCGGTTCCTGAACGGGCAGGTGACCAGCGATGTGAAGGCGTTGGGGGAGTGGACGAGCCAGCCTGCTTGTCTTACCAACGCGAAGGGGCGGCTTTGCGCCGAGGTCCGGATCACCGCGGTGCCGGAGGCCTTTCATCTCGATGCGGAGGCGGGTCTTGCCGATGCACTGCAGGCGCGTCTGGAGCGTTACATGGTGGCGGATGACGTGGCGCTGGCGCTCCTTGAGGGGATGGCCTTGTTGCACGTGGTGGGGCCGAAGGCGCGGGATCTGAACGCGGAGTGGCTGCCGGGAGGAGTGCACGCAGTGACGGCGAGGCGGTTTGGGATCGATGGCTGGGATGTCTGGCTGGACACCGCTCGCGCCGGGGAGGTGCTTGCGAGGGCGCGGTCGGCGTCGGTTCTGCTGGATGAAGAGGTTTTGGAGGCGATTCGAGTGGAGCGCGGGGTTCCGCGCTGGGGCTTTGAGCTCGGGGAGGACACGCTGCCGCCGGAAGCAGGGCTGGACCGCACGCACATCGACTATCACAAGGGCTGCTATGTGGGGCAGGAGGTCATTTCGCGGATCAGAAGCGTGGGTCACGTGAACCGCAGTCTGGTCGGTTTTGCCGCGGACGACGGGCAACTTCTGCCGGGGATGACGCTTTGGAGCCCAGCCCAGCCGGACCGTCCCGTGGGCAGTGTTACCAGTGTGGCGTGGAGTTTTGCCTTGGAGAAGCCCGTGGGCCTCGGCTACCTCAGGCGCGGAACCTTGGTGGGCGGGCTGACTGCCCGGCTTGAGGGAAGTCCCCCCCTGTCGGTTCATTTGCGAGAATTGCCCCAGCCATCCCCATGAAAAAATCGATCCTCAGCCTTCTTTTGCTGGTTTCCGGAGCCGCCTCCCTGCGTGCGGACGAAGTGGCACTGCTGAAGTTCCGTGTCGGCAAGGAGGATGCTCTGCGTCCGGTGGCGATTGAGTTTTATGAGGCGGATGCGCCCGGACATGTGGCGAGTTTCAAAAAGCTGGCGAGGTCTGGTTTTTACAAGGGCACCAGCATCCATCGGTTGTTTGCGCACACGATGGTGCAGATGGGGGACCCGCTCTCGAGCGGCAAAGACCGGTCTTCCATCGGCACCGGCGGGCCGCAGTTCACGCTCACTGCGGAAATTAGTCGCAAGCATGAAGAGGGGGCGGTGGCTGCCGCGCGACTGCCCGACAAGCTCAACCCTTCCCGGCGCTCCAATGGGAGCCAGTTCCTCGTCTGTCTGAAGCCGATGCCTGCTTACGACGGGCAGCAGACGGTTTTCGGGCGCGTGCTCTACGGGTTGGAGGCCCTCGACTCCTTGAGTGCGAAGCCCGTCGACAGCAACGACGATCCGGTTGAGCGGATCACGCTGGTTTCGGTGAAGATCCTGGATCGGCAAAAGCTGCCGCCTGCTCCGCAGCCCCCGGCACCCGGGGCCCCGGCAAAGTCTGCAAAGCCGTGGTGGCGGTTTTTCTAAGAAATCCTTGCACGGGCAGGGGGGGGCCGCTAGTAGCGAGGGCCCGCAATTTCAAAGGGTAGATACCGAAGTGGCCAAACGGGGCGGACTGTAAATCCGCTGGCTTACGCCTTCGCTGGTTCGAATCCAGCTCTGCCCATTTTCTTGTTTCGAGGGGGGGCGCGTCCATGGGAGGACGGCAAATATAATTTCGGTTCGTGGCGTGGTCTGTGCTTTGCAGGGGCGACTCGAGATGATCAACCAGCGCTCATGGCACTCCAGTTTATCCCCAGATTTGAGGGGCGGGGGTCGGGCTTTGCTTCGCTCGACAATCTCACCTCCACTTGGAATTCGCCTAGATTAGGCTCCATCTGAAAGACCTTGAGCTATATAGACATTTTCACTAGTCACTTCCCCGATCCTATCTAAAACCCGCCCGTAATCGCACTCTCGTATGGCCAATCTTAATTTCCTTTCCCTCTCCACGACGACTGTCTCGCAACTTGACTCGACAGTTATTTCCGGTCTCTCGACCACGTCGGTGGCGACCATTTCGAGCGAGCTGATCTCTTACCTTTCAACTTCCGGTCTGGCTGTCTTTTCGAGCGCGCAAGTTGCCGCGCTTTCCTCTTCAGCGATTCCTGGGCTTGCTTCCTCTCAAGTTGCCGCGCTCAAGACCTCTGCGGTCTTGGGCTTTACCACTTCGCAGATCCCCCTTCTATCCACCGACGCGGTCGCTGGTCTGACAACTGGCCAAATTCGAGTGCTGGGGTTGGGGCAGGTCCGTGCGCTCTCGGCTGGAGTGGTTGGCAGCCTGACTTCCGATCAGGTGGGAGCGATTTCGACTGTATCGATTGCAGGCCTGACCACGAGTCAGGTTGTGGCGCTGACGACGGATTCTGTGGCTGGTCTGACGAGCAGCCAGATTGGTGTGCTGAGCTCCACGCAGGTGCGTGCTTTTGAGACGGACGACTTTGCGGCGCTGAGCTCCTCGCAGATCGGGAGGCTGTCCGTGTCTGCGGTGGCCGGTCTGACGACGACCTTGGTTGCTGTGATCGACAGCACGGACATCGCGGCGCTGACCTCGACGCAGTTGGCTGCGCTGGGGACGACCCTTGTGGGTGCAATTACGACCGATGCCGTGGCTGGTCTGACGACTGGTCAGGTGCGCGCGCTCACTGCTGTGCAGGTTGGGGCTCTGTCGACCGGAGTGGTCGGCAGCCTGACCTCCGATCAGGTGGGTGCGATTTCGACTGGATCGATTGCAGGCCTGACCACGCGGCAGGTTGTGGCCCTGACGACGGATTCTGTGGCTGGTCTGACGAGCGGTCAGATTGGTGTGCTGAGCTCCACGCAGGTGCGTGCGTTTGAGACGGACGACTTTGCGGCGCTGACTTCCGCGCAGATTGGCAAGCTGTCCGCCTCTGCGGTGGGTGGCCTGACGACGACCTTGGTTGCTGTGATCGACAGCACGGA
>CAMAUX010000032.1 GCA_945861435.1 Chthoniobacter flavus
GTTCGCCTCCCGCCGCTTTTTCTCCAGCTCTGTGAGGATCAGGTATTTGCAAGTCACGCACAGCCACACGCCAAACTCCTCCTCCGCCCGAAACTCCGCCAGCCGTTGATAAGCTCGGATGAACGTCAACTGCACCACCTCCTCCGCCAGCGTCCAATCATTCAGCCGCCGCAGCGCATAACCCAGCACCATGTCCTGATGCTCCCGCACGACCTCGCCATAAGCGTCGAGATCGCCATCCAGGATTCGCTGTTGAGTGAATGGGCTCATGCCGCCTCCGAGGTAGGGGCCGGAGTGAACTCAGTCACAAGAAAGGTTTCTGAATCTCGCACGTCCTCGTAGCCAAAATCTTCGGCAGCTTGCAGCGCGACCAGCGGCGCGAGCAGTAGGGATGTATTAACGCGCCGCGGCAATGCAGCCTTCCCCCCCCCGTACGTACGTAAAAAGGAAATTCCTGCTATGAGGTTGGTCAAGCTTGAGCTGGAAGTTTCCGCTAGGGTTTGTGTGTTTTAATGACCGACTACTGCTTTTTTTTCGGGTGAATGGTTTTCGGGGGGCTGGGTTAGTCCAAATGTCTTCCTTGCCGGGTAAGCGCCGTTGGGTTTCAACGATCGCAGCCTGCTATCCGCGCGTTTACTTTTGGCTTTCGCCTGCAAAGCGCCAAATGACTGATTCGGGTCGAGGAAAGGAAATGGGGTCTCATCTATCAATCGGACGTTTCGAGAACGCCCAAGGAATTTTCCAGACGCGCGACATTCGGAGGGGAAAGTTTATACGAAAAATCCAAGTGTCTTGGGATCTCGTTTTGGGAGGTGGACTCTCGTGGGCGGGTTCATTCCAGGGGTGCTCCGATTTCCGTCTCACGCCGCTTCTGGCAGGTACACCAACCCGAATTTCTCCGCTTCCACTTGTCCCGAGAACACTCTCCACAAATCCACGGCTAATTGCCGTGCTATCGCCACAACGGCTTTCTTCTTCGCCGCTGGATTGGGCGTGGGACTGTTCAACACGGGGGCCCATTTCTGGAGTGCCGTGTACCCAGGTTGCCACCGGATCATTCGCCACACCATCTCCACAAGCATCGCTCGCACTCGCGGATTCCCGCTCTTGCTGACGCTTCCGGCTCGGCGTTTACCTCCGCTACTGTGTTGATGCCCTCGCTCCACTCGCTCGGGCACCCTTCGGGCTTCGCTCCGCTACGTCTATCTCGCCAGATGCCTCCGGCTCGATTCCCGAAGACACAACCCCGTGTAACTCGATACCTGCCGCCGGTTATTAAACCGACTCCAGTCCCCCACCTCTCGCCTCAGGATCTCAAACGTCAACGGCCCAACTCCTCTTGGAATCTTCTGCTCTTGGGCCGCTTCCTGAATCGCGTTTGTCAACTTCGCATCCTGTTCCTCCAACGGGCCCAAGATCACGATGAACACCTCCAGCCGTTCAATTACCCACGCAGGAGCCATTATTTTGAGCGCGATCCACGCCTTTCCTTTCCACCATTCCCCTGTGACATGGATGTTGTGCATCGCAAGGAGACTCAGCCCCATCGCCGCCAGTCGTTGGCGTTCCCGCACCAGTTGCTGCCGCTGCCGGGTAATGGCGCGTTCCCCCTCTTCGTCCACCGTCGGAATACCTACCACACTGAACGCTTTTTTGTTTCCACGTTCATACCGATCCAGACGTTGGCATAACTCTGCGGCATCGAGCCGTGGTCAACGACAATTAGAATTCCCTTCGGCGACAATTAAAATGACCCACGGAATGGGCTCGATTTTTGGGCTCGAAAATCCCGGGAGTTTGGTGAGGGGCTATCTGATGAAACGGCGGCCAGAGGAAATTTTTAGCTGTTCCATTGTTCGAGCGGAATTGATGCACGGGGCTTTGAAATATGGAGTTCCCGAACGCAGGCAACTTATTGTTCAAAACGTCTTGGCGCCCTTTTCATCCTACGCTTTTGACGATGAGGCCGCCCAAAAGTACGCGACAATCCGCCACGAACTAGAGCAGCACGGGCAACGGATTGGTCCACACGACTTAATGATTGCAGTAATTTGTGTGGCACATGATTGCATTCTGGTTACTGCGAATGAATCCGAGTTCGAACGCGTTCCCGGCTTAAAAATTGTGAACTGGCAGAAAAACTAAGAAGGCCAAGGGATTCGACGGACCAGCCGGCCAACATGCATGGCAGCCGATTGAGCCGGCCAAGGAAACGGACCACGGAGCCCCATGGAAGGCGGCAACTCAGGGTGACGGTGCATGCGTTGTTTTCCTTTCTGAAGGTGACAAAGCCGCGCTCCAGAGGGTCATCCAGCTTCAGGAGCTCGACAAAATGCGACCAGCTCAATAGTTGCGAAGGCTTCGCGACTTTTGGGTAAGCCAGATAGAATTGCTTGAAGCGAAACACATTACTCCGGCTGAACCCTTTCCCGTGCCGCAGGGTCAGATCGCGGCTGAGCTTGGTGACGAGGTTCTTCCCGTACTCCGCCCGCGCTTTTCCGCCCTGTTCAAACTCCACGATATCCCGTCCAATTTGCCAGTAGGTTTCGGTGATGTGCGCATTGACGGCTTGGGTTGCCCGGGTTTGACCCGCGACATACGCCTCTGAGATGCGGCCCAGCAGTTCGGTGTACGCTGGTTCTGCTGTGATTTCTTCACTCATTTGGAAACCTCCTTCGACCCGAACCTGTGAATTGTCTCAGCATTGCGCCCGCACCGGGCGGTTTGTCACCGGTTTTCACAAAGGTTGTCCTCCTTCATTGAGGACGGCGAGGTAGGCGTCGTACACGAAGACGCGGTTGCGGCGTTGACCGGTCAGTTCACGAACGATGCCGGCCGAGAGAAGGGTTTGCACCGCCTTGGAGGCCGTGGGGAAGGTCATGCCGTGCACGTCGCGCAGGTGCTTGAGCGTGAGCGCGGGGCGTTGACGCAGGGCGGCAAGCACCCGCAGTGCACTGGCCGCAGCCCGGCCAGATTGCTGGATGCAGCGGGTGTCGGCATCGAAGAGACTCACCAATCGGCGGGCGGTCTGCACCGCGTCCCGGGCGGTCTGCTCGACGCCTTCGAGAAAGAAATCCACCCACGCCTCCCAGTCCCCGGCGCTCCGCACCCGGTCGAGCAAATCGTAGTAGGCGGAACGGTTCTCTTTGAAAAAGAGCGACAGATAGAGCAGGGGCTCGGCGAGCAGGCCGCCGTGGTGCAGGAGCAGGGCAATTAGAAGACGCCCAAGACGACCGTTCCCGTCCAAAAAAGGATGTATGGTCTCAAACTGGACGTGGGCGAGCGCGGCCCGGAGCAGTACGGGCAAGCCGCTCGTTTCGCTATGGAGAAACCGCTCCAGATCTCCCATACACCGCTCCACTTCGTCCGGAGGCGGAGGCACAAAGCGCGCATTGCCCGGGCGGGTGCCACCGATCCAGTTCTGGCTGCGGCGGAATTCGCCGGGCTGCTTGTCGCTGCCACGCCCCTTGGCCATCAGCGCGGCATGCATTTCCCGGAGAAGCCGATTCGAGAGCGGGAAGCCTTCGCGGAGCCGGGCCATTCCGTGCTCGAGTGCAGCGATGTAGTTGGAGACCTCCACCACATCGTCCAGCGGGGTTCCGGGAGCCTCTTCCATCTCGAAAAGAAGGAGGTCCGAGAGGGACGATTGTGTGCCCTCGATTTGCGAGGAAAGCACGGCTTCACGCCGTACATACGAGTAGAGGAAAAGCTGCGGATCAGGCAGGAGCGTGCTGATGCTGTCCAGCCGCCCCACCGCCAGAGTCGCACGCTCGAGGAGCCACTGCCGCTCACCCGTGATCTCCAGCGGCGGCACCGGAGGCAGCGGGAGCGGCACAAAGGCACGCACCTGCTCGCCCGCGGTGGCGGTCATCCGGTAGGTGCCTGTGGCTGCGCGGTTCATTGCGGGAAACTTGAATAAGAGAAGACGCTATTAAAGAAACGACCTCAAATCTTTAATTGCGGAAGGAGTGCCCCATCTGCTTGGGATGCACCTCCACCTTTGGGCTCAACGCCTCCACTTCCGGTTCCAGTTCCGGCATCGGGGGGGCCACTCCTTCTCATCTTCACTGAGGCCCAAAATTGATGACCGACTCCAAGCTCGCCCCTGAATCGGAAAGGCCTCCCATTGTCTGCCGGGGGGGATACCGGGGGTGTGGGCTGCAGGGTGACTAGGGTGGTCCGAGACGATCGCGTTGAGGGGGGAGCGGATCGGGTTTTTGTGGTCTTCAGTGGCGGTCGGAAAACGTGGCTTACACGGGTGGAAGTGTTCGCACTTTTGTTTGCAAAACGGGCTTTCCGGGAGGGTGTCGCGGTGTGTGGAAAAGCAAAAACCCCTCTTGTGGAGGGGTTTGTGGGAGAGTGGAGCGGGTGAAGGGAATCGAACCCTCGTTTCGATTCACCCCTTCTGTAAGTACCTGCCAACAGTGTACATGGACATTCGGAGACACCCCTTTACAAGGTGGGATTGTCACGTTATTTGTCACGTCATGGCGCACCTGATCCAACGGCCCGATTCCAACGTGTGGTGGGGAAGTTTCACGGGGGCGGATGGCCGCCGGGTGCGGCGCTCGTGCGGCACCTCCAACCGCACGGAGGCCATGACCATCCTCCTCGCATGGGAACGGACCGCGAAGGAGGCGCGTCAGGGAATCCTCACCGAAGCACGGGTGCGCAGGGTGCTGAGCGATACTCTTGAGCAGGCAACAGGAGCGCCCCTGCCAGGGGGAAGTGTGCGCGAATACTTCCACGAATGGGTTGGAGCCAAGCAGAAGGAGAAGGCCACGCGTACCGGTATGAAATACGCGCAGGTCGCCGAACACTTTCTCGCCTCTCTCGGTTCACGGGCGAACCTGCCCCTCGAAGCCATCGTGACGGCGGATGTTAGCAAATGGCGCGATCTCCTCACCGCAGAAGGCCGCTCCGGAACCACCACCAATGACTCGGTGAAGATCGTCGCTTCTGTCTTTGAGAAGGCGAAACGCGGAGGGCGGATTCAGGTGAACCCTTGTCACGAACTGGGGAATCTCAGGGACGAAGAAAAAGGGGAACGGGACACATTTACCTCGGAGCAAGTGCGGGCTCTCTTGAACGCCACAAAGGGGACGGACTGGGAGGGGGCTACCCTCGTCGGATTTTTCACGGGCCTCCGACTGCGGGATGTCACCGGGCTGACCTGGGGCGCGGTGGACACAACAAACCACGAACGCTGGTTTCTGAGAGTCATCCCCCTCAAGACTCTCAAAACAAACCGCGGAGTTGCCGTTCCCGTCCACCCAGAGCTCCGGAACTGGCTGGAATCCCGCCATCGGGGGATCGGCAAGGCCCCTGTATTTCCCTCGCTTGCAAACAAGAGTGGAGCCGGCAAAAGCGGGCTTTCGATGCAGTTCAAGCGGATCATGGAGAAGGCAGGGATTGTCGGAAAAGCGCTCAGGATCGGTAAGGGCGCCGGGCGGAGCACTTCCAGCCTGTCGTTCCACTCTCTGCGGCACTCCTTCACTTCGACGATGACCGCGGCCGGGGTGCCGGAAGAAGTCCGGATGCTCCTGACCGGCCATTCCACAAAGAAGGCCCACAAGGTGTACACGCACCATGAAGAGACGCAGGTCTGGGGAGCGATTTCCGCCCTGCCCGGAGTGTTGTAAACCGTCGGGAGCAAGTCTTCCAAGGCCCGCAGGAAGGGCTGCTCAAGGCCGCTCTCTAATGAGGGAGATTACCATCGGCCTTGTGCCTACACCCTAGGCGGCGCTGAGAGGCGATTCTCATGAGATACCTTATGAGACATCAGCAGACTTCCCGTACCCCTTCGAGCTCTTCACCCATCACAACCGCTCCCACCGATGAAGCGTCGCCCTCCCTGCACCCCCAAGTCGGAGCGGCTGTCGAGGAGTCGGAGCGCCCCGGGGGCGCACTTCAGTTTTCGACCGCCCAACCGGAACTGCGCCGGGAAGAGTGGGACTTCACCCAGCTCGCAGCGAAGGACGTCCTCGACTGCTGGAAATGGGAGTTTCAGCGCGAAATGTACCGCACCGACGAAAATGTGCGCCTGGCGGTCGACGCACTTCGACAAGGCCACTCCCTCAACGAGGAAAGCCTCCATGCGGATCCCAGCAACGAGGAAACCGTATTCCCCTGGCTTGTCGATGGCCTGGCACATTACCCCCAGTCCGTCTGGCCCGAGACTCCCTATCAGTGCGTTGATCCGGAGTATCGCAGGCGGGTCTTTGGCGTGCTCAAGGAAGACGGTCCGCTGGAAGTCGTATCCACTGCCGGACGAGTGCAGGAACAGCCCTTGGAACAAGTCTGCCTTGAGAAGGTTGTGAAGGGTTCTGGGCGTCTTGGCAAATGGACCCACTGGCCGGCGGGTGCGGTATACGACTCCGGCATCGGCACGCTTGATCTCATTGGTTCGGCCATCCATCGCGAACCCATTCAGATTCAGTGTACTGTGGTCGCGCTGTCCATAGACTGGAGCCGGACGGACACCGAGCTGAAGGCCTCTTTTGCCCAGTTTCTGCAGGCACACCGCGGTACCGATCGCGTCTTGCCCAACCCGGAGAGGCGGGGGCGTGAAAAGAGCGAATCCCTCATGCGTACGGAGTTGAAAGCGCTCGCCGCTTTACGATTGTGGCGGCATTGCGGCTCCATTGAAAAAGCCATGAACTTCACCCGGAAAAGCAGGCCTGCCCTTTCTTTTTATCAAAACGAACGCGATTGGAGTGCGGCAAAGCAACGGGTCGAGGAAGTCGTTGCTCATCTTTTTGATTACGAGGAAATCACTTCTAAGCAGATACTTGGAATCCAAAGGGAACCTGTGGCCAAAAGATTTTCTTTTGAGCACATGGGGAAATAGGGCGCGTTCTGGGACAACGGGGGCGGATGCGAAATATCCGTCACCACAACACCGGGGCTCCTCGCAAGAGCGAGCCGCAACACACCACCCAAACACCAACCCTCGCAGCACTCCCCACGGTTCACGCCGGTGCGGAGTTCTGCGGGCACAAGGAAGCCAGAGCCCTCTTCGGCATCAGCCGGTCGCACCTCTACCGGTTGCACGACGAGGGGCTGATCCGCTCCGTGTCGCTGCGCACCCGCGGCCGGTTGCGGGGGCGCCGCCTCTTCGAGGTGGCCAGCATCCGGGAGTTGCTCTACCGCAACCTCCCCCAAACAACCGCCGAGGAAAACAACACCCCCGGCGCAACCCACGCAGCCGCGCCGCACGCAGCCGCTGCAAACCCAAACCAAGCCGCGCGCTAAAAAGCAAAGCCCCTGCACCCCCGGAGGGACACAAGGGCAGTTGCTTGGACGCGACTACACCTTAATCGTTTCTCCGGCGGGTGCAAGGGGCGCATTCAACGCCCTATGAAGAGCACCGTTTATCTGGCTCCACCGCCCCATACCGGGATCCACACCGCGATCATGAGCCGGGCTGTCAAACTCTGGCACTCCGGCTTCACCCTCGAAAGCGCAACCAACGCCCTCCACTCCTGGCGAGGCGCCTACTCGTTCCGCCGCCCCGTCACGGACCGCGAACTTCTCGACGCCATCTCCAAAGCCTACCGGCAGCCGCAGGCGTCTTTCGGCGCTCCCCGCCTCCCGCGAGGTGCGAGAGCCAAACAGCCATCGTGGCCTGCACCCGATCCGCAAAAACGCGCACGCCTCGTTCCAGACGGCTTCTGCCTTTACGACCTGTGGGAGCTGAGCCCGTGGAAGCCCACGGATTCCGCGCAATACACGCACTTCCTTTTGGAAAGGCTGTTCCCAGGGGATCCGCTGCTCTGCATCGGACACACGATGTCACACTTTGACACGCGCCCCCTTTCGCAATGGTCCGAGCTTCACCGCGCACAGTTCCTCGTGCCCTCACCCATGCGGGCGCCCCGGGGAATGAAGCGCGACGGCTCGGGCGAATCCGCCCACACCCTCGACAACACCGGCCCACGTCGGTTTCTGGTTGTCGACTTCGACGATCACCACGGGCTCAACACCCATGCTGCCGCGGCGTGGTTCCTCGCAGAAAAGCTGCCCCTTGCGCTTGTGCTCCACTCGGGTGGCAAAGGCCTCCATGCGTGGTTTCTGGCCGAAGGCCGCTCCGAGCAGGAGTTGCGCGCCTTCTTTTCACTGGCAGTGGAATGCGGGGGCGATCCCGTGCTCTGGGGGCGCTCCCAGTTTGTGCGGATGCCCGACGGTCGGCGCGAGAACGGTGTGATCCAGCGCGCCTACTACTTCAACAAGGAGGTGCTCTCTTGAACTTCGAAGGAGAACTCAGAGAGGAGGCTGTGTCCCAGCACGCCGAACGGCTGCAACTCCTGGAGGCGGGCTCCATCCCCTCCAACCGGCTCTCGGAGCTGGCATTGCCGCAGCGGGTTCGCGTCGTGGGTGATTGGCTCTGTGAGGCTGACCTTGTGTTTGTCTTTGCCCGGCGTGGGCTTGGCAAGACGTGGTTCAGCCTCGCGCTGGCCTGCGCTATTGCCTCCAAAAAACACATTGGCCCGTGGCCGGTGCATGTGAACCTGCCCGTGCTGTATGTAGACGGAGAGATGCCGTACGAGACCATCCAGCAACGCACCGCGGGGCTTGGCGCTTCCGACGCGCTTGCGGTGTTAAACCACGAGGCGCTGTTTCATAAAACGGGCGCGGTGCTGAACCTGACCGATACAGCCTGGCAGAACGCCGTGACCCGCCATTGCCTGAATAACGGCTTCAAAGTGTTGGTGCTCGACAACCTGTCCTGCCTGTTTTCGGGCGTGAAAGAGAACGACGCCGACGCCTGGGAAGCGGTGCTGCCCTGGTTGCTGGAACTCAGACGGCACCGCATCGCCGTGGTGATTGTCGCTCACTCGGGCCGGGACGGAAAAAACATGCGGGGCACGAGCCGGCGCGAAGACGCTGCCTTTTCGGTGATCCGCCTCGACGACCCTCAGGAAACGGGTGAACCGCGCAACGGAGCCCGCTTCTTGATGCGCTTCACCAAGGATCGCAACAGCTCGGCGGAGCAGGCAGTGAGGGAATGGCTGTTCCAAACCCAGCCAGACGGTGGCGTGGAGATCTCCACCAAGCAGGCGGACGGAATCGAGATAGTCTTCCAATGGGTGCAGGACGGGCTGACCAGTTGCTCGGAGATCGCCGAAGAAATGGGCATCAGCAAGGGCACCGTCTCCAGAATGGCCAAAAAGCTGGTCGGAGTCGGGCGGTTGAAGGCGAACGGCAGACATTACGCCCTGCCGTAACGCCGCGCTTCGTTTCCCGTTTCCGTGCCTAGGGCGGAAACGGGGAAACGAAGGGAAACGAAAGTGGAAACGGGCCGGAAACGAAACCGCTTTTACATTGTAAAAACGGAAACGGGCAGGAAACGAAAGTCTTCAAAACTGGAAACGAAACGCCCCCTTTTTTGAAGCGCTCGTTTCCACCTTTTGCACCAACCGGGGCAACGCCTCGGAGGCGCTCAGCTGAAGCTCACCGCGCTCCCGTCGAAACACCTGCGGCAACGCCGACACACATCCGTGATGTCGTCCTTTCCGTTCAGCGGACACACCACCTCACGCCGGTACTTCCGGACATCACCTGTGGGCTTGTAGCTGTCGAAGAAAAGAACGGCGATCCCCTCCAGCCCTTCAGCGTCCGGCACCTCGTCCCTGTCGCATTGGTAGGAAAAGAAGTGGTTCTGGCTCCTCGGCTTTTGTTTCAGGAAATCCGCCCGGCGCCCGAGTGAATGCTTATCCAGGCTGAAATGGATGAACACATTCGGCGCCTGCTCGATTTGAGCCGCCCAGTCGGGCAACCGGGTCACCACCCAGATCGGAATATCCGGCCGGATCTTACCCAGATGATTAATCGCCTCCACATTCTCCTTAAACAGGTCGCCGCCCCCGTTCCACCGGATGAATGTCAACCCGAGCCGGTCGTACTCCATCGCAACCCGCTCCGCAAAGGCCGCAGGGTTGGCCTGCATCGTTGCCATGACCTTCCACTGGTGACGGAGCGAGTTCGACCAACTCGGGGCGCCCACCGCGAAATAACATGTCTTCATGCAGACCGCCGTCGGCCGGCAGGTCGCTCCAATCGGCACATTCACGCTGTAGCCAGTCACCTTGTTGAACGAGAGGGCGTTCTCGTACGAACCAAGCAGCTCGGTTTGCCCAGACTCCATGATGCCGCGAGTCTTCTCCATCACGCGCCCCACACGGACACTCCGCGGAAGGGCCTTCCGGAGGGCGCCATGCCGCTCCTCCACGGCTTCGTGCGGCTGCCCGGTCTGGCCGGACGCAATGGTTCGAACCTTTGCTGCTACCGCCTCAACCACGGTACGCGCATCCGCAGGCGTCCACCGTCTCGGGGAGGAACGCACATGAATGGTCCAGCCCGTCCCCGGTTTCATGAAACTGAGCTTCTCGGCCAGGGTACGGATCGGGATCGCATGGGATAGGGGCAACTCCTCCACGATCTTCACAGGCAACCGCACGGGGAAAATCCCGTCGCTCCAGATCTTCGCCGTGTCCCAGTAGGCGGGGCCGGTCACCTCCATGACCCCGACAAAGGTAGACACCTTGCTGACATAACACAGGATCTTGTCGCCCGGCTTCAGTCGGCCGGCCATCAGCTTCTTCTTCTCGGTGAACCCCATCACCCGCCCGCCGTGCGCCTTGAACTCCCGCCACGATTCAATGGTGAACAGTCCGAGGTAATGCTCGGGAGGCAGGGAGGACTGTGCGTTCGGTGCGCTCACTTCTGCTTATCCCTTCGCCGCAGGTGATTTTGAGCGTCCCGCCAGATACCACTCAAAAAGCCGGTTAAAGAACTCCTTCGACACCTCCGCGTCGTCGCTCACCTTTTTGTAAAACGCGAAGTTCTCGTTGATGAGGTCTTCGAACGCGTTTTCCGCAACCTGCCGGAAGGTCGCCTCCACGGCGTGCCGCGCGCCGTTCTTGAGCTGTTGCCGGAGCGCCTCGTCTTCGCCGATCTTCTTTTCGAGCTGCTTGATGACCATCACCTCATCATCCGTGAACGAGGTGTTGAACCGCGTATTGAGGTCTTCGATGATCTTCGACAGCGCTTCGTGGTCCTCTTCGTTCAATGCCGCGCCCCCGCCGTACTTGAGCGGGTCCTCCCTCACCTCGCCCCGTTGCAGCGCTATGTCCTTTTTCTCGTTCTTGCGCACCGCGAGCTTTTCCATGTCGACCATGCCGAGCACTTCCAGCGGCAGCGCGCCCGTCTTTCCCGGCAGTTTCGGCAACAAAAACCGCAGAAACACGAAGAGCTTCTCCAGCCCCGGGTCATGGATGGAAACAAGCCCGGACAGGAAGGCGTAGAGCTTCACAAAATCCCGCGCCTTGGATTTGTAGTCCACCTGCGCCTCCTCGGGCTCCGCCAGCCAGCGCTTGGCCACCGGATCCGCCGCCGCATGGAGCTTTTCCACACTCCGCTTCGACGCAAACCAAAGCCCGGCAAACGCCTCCACCTCCGACTCCTCGTGGACGCCGAACTTTTCGAGGTCGGTGCGGATGTTGTACAGCTCGTTGGGATCCGTCCCCTTGGAGAGCGTGACGCGGTCGTAGAACGGCTGGAAACTTTTCTCGATGTCTTCGGCGCTGTTTTCGAAATCCAGGACAAAGGTCTCCTCCTTGCCCACCATGGTGCGGTTCAGGCGCGAGAGCGTTTGCACGCAGGTGACCCCGCTCAGCTTTTTGTCCACATACATCGCCACCAGCTTCGGCTGGTCGAACCCCGTCTGAAACTTGCTCGCCACAATCAGGATCCGGTATTCATCGCCCTCAAACCGGTCGCCCGTCGCCGCCTCGGGGAAGCCGTTCATCCTGGCTTCGGTATATTCCTGCCCGTCCTTGGAATCCTTCACCACATCCGTGAACGCCACCAGTGCCTTGAACGGGTTCCCGAGGGATTGCAGATGCGCGTCCATGGCCAGCCGGTAGCGCACGGCGTGCAACCGCGACGAAGTGACGATCATCGCCTTGGCTTTCCCACCCAGTTTGCCGCTGACCGTGCTCTGAAAATGCTCCACCATGAGTGCGACTTTCTTGGCGATCGTCCGTTCGTTGCTGCTCACAAACCGCCGCAGCAGTGACTTGGCCTTGGTGCCGTCGAAGGTGGGATCGTCCTCCACCTTTTTCAGCAACGCCCAGTACTGGTCGTAGGTCGTGTAGTTGCGGAGCACATCCAAAATGAAGCCCTCCTCGATCGCCTGCCGCATCGTGTACAGGCTGAAGGGGCGGAACGATCCGTCCGCCTGCCTTGTCCCAAACTGCTGGAGCGTTTCCGGCTTGGGCGTCGCGGTGAAGGCGAAATAGCTCACATTCCGTTGCGGCCCGCGCGTCTTCAACTCCTCCAAAATCCGGTCCTCGGTGGTCTTTTCCTCCTCGTCCTTCTGGTCGTCCTCGGAGGAATACGACAATACCTTCTGCACCGCCTTGGCGCTCTCGCCCGCCTGGGAGGAATGCGCTTCATCCACGATCACCGCAAAGCGTTCGCCCGGCAGTTCGCCCATGCTGTCCATGATCACCCCAAACTTTTGCAGCGTGGTGACGATGATGCGTTTGCCATCCTCCAGCGCCGATTTAAGGTCCTTGGAGGTCATTCCGTCCTCGGAGGCGATGTTGACCAGCATGCCCTTGGTCTCGATCACCTGGGTCAGCGTGCGCTGCAACTGGCGGTCGATCACACGCCGGTCGGAGATGACGACCACCGAACTGAACACCGGCTTGCCTTCCGCTGTGTGCAGGGTGGCGAGACTGTTCGCCAGCCACGCGATGCAGTTGGTCTTGCCGCTGCCGGCGCTGTGCTGGTTGAGGTAACGCCTGCCCGCTCCGTGCTTCTGGGCGTCGGCCCCCAGTTCGCGCACGCAGGCCAGTTGGTGAAACCGCGGGAAGATCTGCCGCTGTTTGTCGGTCTTCCGGCCCTTGTCATCCAGCACATCCACCACGCGGATGAAGCGTTGGATGAGGTCGAGGATGCGCGGCTTTTGCCAGATTTCCTGCCACAGATAACCTGTCGCGTACCCGGTCTGACATGGCGGATTGCCCGCGCCCCCGTCCGCGCCCCGGTTGAAGGGGAGGAACTGGGTTTTGGCTCCGGCCAGTTCGGTGGCCACATAGACAAGATCGTTGTCCACGGCGAAGTGGGCAAGGCAGCGCCGGAACCGGAACAGCGGTTCCTTGGGGTCGCGCGTCTCCTTGTACTGCTTCATCGCGTGGCCGACATTCTGGCCCGAGATCTGGTTTTTCAGTTCGCTGGTGAAGATGGGCAGCCCGTTCAGGAAGAGAACCAGGTCGAGCGACTTTTCGTCCGTCTCGGAAAACTTCAGCTGCCGCTGCACATGCAGAAGGTTCTCCTGATACAGCCGGCGGCTTTCCTCGGCCACCGGGTTGGTGGGTTCGAAGTAGCAAAGGTCGAAATGGCCGCCGCCGATGATGTCGAAGCCGCGGCGCAGGGCGTGCAGCGTGCCTTCCTTGTCCACGACCTCCTTGATGCGCTTGAGCAGGTTGCGGCGGGCCTCGTCCAGGTCGCCGATCAACTTGCAGTAGCCTTCCCATTTCTTGGGCTGGGTGGCGCGGAGGAAGGAGAGGACCGTGTCGGGGCGCAGGCACAGGGCTTTGTCGTAATCCTCCTGTTGCGCGGGAAAGAAGCCATGCCGGGTGAGCAGGACCTCTTCAATATGGGCTTCAAACGCGGCTTCGGAGGTGACTTTGGCCATGGGTCAGTTTGCGGGGTGTTGGCGCACATCAATCTGGCCCGTGACGGCGGCGGAGATGAGGGCGGTGCGGCGTTCGTGCAGCAGGTCGATGGCGCGCTCGGCCTCGGCTGTCAGTTCGTCGAATCGGGCGAGTTCGGTGTCTAGGTAAGCGACGATGTCTTTCTGTTCATGGATGTCTGGTAACGGTAGAAGTGTTTGGGCCAAATAATTATGCTCGATGCTTTCGACCGTTGCGCCCTGCTTGGCCCAATCAAATAAAAGTTGTTCATTGTTGCCTTGCACCCAGCGGAGGAAAAACTGAGGCACACATTTCTTTGTTTCGAATGACAGCGCCTTCATGTCTTGGTTCAGCGCGACGGCGGTTTCATTAATAGCAATAGGAATTGTGTGTTTTAGGATTCCCGATCTAACAACGATCAACACTCTTCCGGGCTTTAATAAGTTCGACGCGCTGTTTCGGAGTCCCTCTTCTGAAATTGATTCTTCTGCACCATCGATGCGATCTGCCTTCATGTCCTTGGGAGATACCCAAGGGATGTTCCCGTTCCAATAAGCGGGATTATCTCGGCTTGGCGTTCCTCCGCCCGAAAAAGTTGCTACGCTTTTTAGCCGTTTCACCTCCCAATGCGCCGGGACATCGCCGAGCCAAGGGATGCCGGAAGGCTTGGTGGGAGCGTTTGGGTGGAGGCCTTTGGTGACGGCGTGGGAGATGACGGCCTGGCGTTTTTCTTTGAGCAGTGCGATGAGCCGCCGCTGCTCCGCCACCAGCCCATCGATCTTCGCCGTCTCCCGGTCCAGAAACTCCGCGATGGCGGTTTGCTCGGCGAGAGGGGGGAAGGCGCCCCAGAAGCGGTAAATATCCGCAGGGCTTGCTCGTTGATGGCTGTTCGTGACAGACGTAACAGTGGATTCGAGCTTTTGTCGAAATCCCTCCGTCCTTACCAGATAGTGGAGGTATTGGATCTCACAATTAAATGGTTCGAGTGCTACGAATTCGGTAGAACACAAAGTCAACGCTTGTTGAGAATCTGCAATGCAAATAGTTCCTTTACGGGGATTTAGTTTTGAAACAAGGACGACCCTCCTTTTTATTACTTGTTTGCCGCTCGCAATTTCACTCCCGTTTTCCAATTGACCCGTGCCGGTTTCTTGAACGACTGGAATCGAATAGTGAAAGACCTCCAATCCCTTAAACTCGCTTGGGTCAAGTTGAGCGCGGGAATAGGACAGACAACTGTCTGACCGTTTCACCTCCCAGTGCTCTGGCACGTCACCGAGCCATTCCACGCCGCTGGCCTTGTATTTGGGATAACGCGGGAAGCTCATGCCTTTTTTTCTTTCCAGAGTGGTTGATGCCGCCAGTTCCCGGGGAACCCCATGGCTGTTACCGGAACCGTGTATTCTTCGAGGAGCCCCAGAAGCCGTTTTCGCCACTGGTGGCGGGGGGCAATCTGATCCATACAATGCAAAAGAATGAGGAGGGAGTTATAGAGTTTGCGGGAGCCCTGTGCAAATTGCGGCGCGAGGATCGCCGGTTTGTGGGGGTGCTTCGGGGTCACGGAAAACTCACGGTTCCAGAGCCGACTGTGGTGGGCACACACATTCCGAACCACTGTCAGGTGGTGGAGCCATGATTGGAGAACGCCTTGATCGAGGCCATAAACGGATGCAATGGCGGACCGTGTAGGCATCGGCTTTAGGTTGGCATACCAGCGCGATAACAAACCCAGCGACATCACCTCGCATACCGCCCAGACAGGGGGAAGGGCTTCGGAGTATGTGTTCGTCAGATGCTGGATGAAGGTTTCATCGGACCGCCCAACCTCTTTCTCCAGCGACTCCCGGTTGGAACTCCATTTGTCCGGGTGGAAAGCGAGGGAGGCATCCATGTGCGCATGGGGGCCGTGCCGGTGTGCGAGTTGATACGCCCACTGGGTCCGAACGGAGACCTCGATGCGTTCCAGTGCGTCGAGCACAAGCAATCGCAGTTCCCGGTCGAACTTGTAGAGATTTAGAACCTCCCGAAAATCGGTTCCCGGTCGAAACTGATGGGTGCTGTGATCGGATTCAAAAGGCAACCAGTAGGCCCCAAGCCGGTAGTAGTTCAGGTGCTGGAGGTAAAACTCGGCCTCGGCTTGATCCTCCACGAGCATCCCCCGGGAGCGCAGCAATTCAACCTGCTGCCCAAATGTGATGGGAGGCTTCGGGTAGGGGCGCCTGCTCACAGGCTGATTCCCTCCATGAGTTTTTCCCGCGTGATGGGTAAAAACAAGTGACCCGCCGGTTTGAGGAACGCTTTCGCGTCTAGCCTTGGCGGGTTCTGTTGGGCACAAAGTGTTCCAAAAAACAGCGGGGCGCAAGGGGGAAGCTGTAACTTTTTCCAAACGACTGGCAACCGGTCTGCTGGCGAAAATACGGAAGTTCGACCGCAACCCGTAGCCCGGAGCTCGGAGGCGAATTGTCCAGAGATTCCAGATGGTTTACCTCTGAAAAAAGCGTGCATCGGTGGACTGACACTCATTGGGTGAGCCCTCCAATCATGCTGAGGATGCGGTCGGTAACGGTTTTCAGGTCGGCGTCTATCTCGCTCAGGGGGCGCGGCGGTTGAAACACATAAAAATGCCGGTTGAACGGGATCTCGTAACCGACCTTGCCCACCTGGTTGTCCTTGCCATCGCGGCAGTCCGAGTCGATCCACGCATCGGGCACATGCGGGGTCACCTCGCGCGCGAAGTAGGCGTCGATGGATTCCTTGAGCGGCACATTCTCGGTGTCGTTGAGGTCGGTGTCCGGCTCGGGACGGCCGCTGCTGTCGCGGCAGATCTCTGCGGAGTCATCGCGTTCGCCGATGCCGGCGAGGAGGGCTTTGAGCACGGGCGCCTTGAGCTTGAGACCGGCCTTCTTCAGGGCGGCCTCCAGCGCGGCGGTGAACCGCTCGCGGTTGTTGTAGGTCTGGCCGGTGAGGGCGTGCAGGGCGGCGCGGATTTCCTCCTGCTGGGCGCGGCCGTCCTGTTCCTCGCGCTTTTGTTCGGCGGGGTCTTTCTTCTTGCTGAGGGCGAGGTTTTTGAACCCGGACTGGGTGTCGAGCCGCGCGAGCGACTCGGCGTTGACCTCGAATCGCAGTTTGAGCGGACGCAGAACCTTGATCTCGCGGTAGCCGAAATCGGTGGTGTCGAACACCTTCACATGCGGGCCGGGCTTGCGTTCGCGGACCAGCTGGAGGATGGCCTGCCGGTGGGCGTCGGTGATTTCGCGGCGTTTGCTGCCGAGGCTCTTGGACATGCCGGACCAGAACTCCTCGCCCGAGGCATCCACGAGGAGGACCTTGCCCTTGTGTGCGGCGGGCTTGCGGTTGCTCAGCAGCCAGATGTAGGTGCCGATGCCGGTGTTGTAGAAGATCTGCTGCGGCAGGGCGACGATGGCTTCCAGCCAGTCGTTCTCCAGAATCCAGCGGCGGATCTCCGATTCCCCCGAACCGGCCCCGCCCGTGAAGAGGGGCGAGCCGTTCATGATGATCCCGATGTAGCTCTGGGACTCCTTGGGATCGTTCATTCGGGCGATGAAATGCTGGAGAAAGAGCATCTGCCCATCCGACTTGCGCGGGAGGCCGGCGCCGAAACGGCCGGCGGGACCGCGCGCAGCCTCGGCGCTGACGGCGTCGAAGTCCTTGCTCCACTCATAGCCGTAGGGCGGATTGACGAACTGGAGGTCAAAGCGCATCTGTGCCAGCTGGTCGTCGGAGAGGGTGCTGCCGAGTTTGATGTTTTCGGCGTCCTTGCCTTCAGGCTCCAGGATGAGCATGTCGGCGCGGGCGATGGCCCAGGTGAAGGGGTTCAGCTCCTGGCCGAAGAGGTGGACTCTGGCCTGGGGATTCACCCTGAGGATGTGTTCCTTGCTGATGGAGAGGATGCCTCCGGTGCCGCAGCAGCAGTCGTTGACGGTGCGGGCCACGCCTTCGCCGGTGCCCAGCTCGGTATCCAGCATGAGGACGAGGTCCACCATGAGCCGGATGGCGTCGCGCGGGGTGAAGTGTTCGCCGGGATTTTCGTTGAGGGCTTCGTTGAACTTGCGGAGGAGATGTTCGAAGACATAGCCCATCTCGTGGTTGGAGAGGGCGGAGGGGCGGAGGTCCACCTTGCTCTTCTCGTTGAACCGCTCCATGAGGAGGTAGAGCAGGTTGACCCGGTCCAGGTCGCGGATGGAGTCGTCGAAATTGAAGGCTGCGAAGATCTCGCGGACATTGGGGGAGAACCCCATCACATACTGGCGCAGGTTGAGGGCCAGATTGGCGTCGTCGTGGAGGAGGCTTTCGTAGGTGAACTTGGAGGTGTTGTAGAAAGCGTATCCTGCCGCGCGGCAGAGCTGGCCGTGGCGGTTTTCGAGGCCCTTTTCCTTGAGCGTGCGTTCGGTTTCGAGAACCTTCGCCTTGGTGTGCTCCAACGCGTAGTCGAGCCGGCGCAGCACGGTGAAGGGCAGTACGATTTTCTGGAACTCGCTCTTTTTGAACGCGCCGTTGAGCAGGTCGGCGATCGACCAGAGGAAGCTGACGACGGAGTTGAATTTGGAGGTGTCGGACATGCGAGGGGTGGAAAAGGGGGCGGGAATCCGCGTGCCGCTAAGTTAACACAAGCGGGCACCTCCGCACGGGGTAACGGCCTGCGCTTTGCGCTGGGGCGGCGTCAGGTTGCCGGATGGTAGCGGATGGTGTGAATGCGTTTGGATCCGGCGGGGGCGCAAACCGCAGGTGTGGTGCGTGCGCGTCCGGTTGGAAAGCCGGGGCGGCGTTCATATGCCGGGTTCCTCGTGGACGAGCATCCAGACGCGTTTGAGGGGCAGCTCTGCTTGGATTTCAGCGGGCAGGCGTTCGTAGTTGCGGTAGATTGCCTCCACCAGATCGCGGCTCTCCCAGAGGCGGACGGTAAAATGCCCCTGGCGGGATTCCGCGACGACGGTCTTTTTGAAACCGCCCCAGGCGACCAGCAGTCCCTGTTTGGCATTAAAACTCTGCATCGAGCCGAGCAGGGTGCGGTACACCTGCACATCGACGGGGCCGGATTCCGACTTCACCTGCACGCACAACCGCGGTTCATCGAGGCCGAGCGAGCCGCGCCCCGCGAGGATGTCCACCCCGCCGTCGGCGCCGGGAGGGGAGAGTTTGGTCACCCAGCCGTCGGCGGTGAGAACGGCATCCACCAGACGGGACAGGCCGTGGCCGTTGAAGCGGGACTGAATATGGGCGACGATCTGGTCATGGGCCGCCTGCGCCAGGTCGATGGGGGTTTCTTCAGCATCCTCCGCAGCGGGCTGTTCCTTGTTGGAAGAGGCTCCCGGGACAGGAACGAAGCCGGGGTCTGGCTTGCCCTCCAGAACGGCGAGGACGCGTTTTTCAGCATGGTTGCGCGTGATGCTGCACACGGTCAGGAAGGCGCCGAAGGAGTACAACAGGTCCTGCGAGAAGATCGAGCGTGGCACATCGGGACGCCCCCATTCGACGGGGCGCGTGTGCCGGTCTTGACCGTTGACCTTGGCATAGCGGTAAGGGCCGGTCACGCGTCCGAGGGCTACCTGTGAAGTGAGTTTGCGGGGGAGCACAACGATGTCGCCCTGCTGCATCCCAAAGGCAAAAGTCCAGAGCTGCCGCGCGTGGTTGAGGCGCGCCCGGGGTTTCAAATCCAGCGGAACAGCCTTGGCCAGATCGTGGACATCCTCAAAGCGTCTGGCATCCGCCAGCGAGGGAATCTCACGGAACCCGATGACCGCCATGTTGTGGTCGAGAGCGAAAGGCTCGTCCTCACCATTGCCGCACGCGCGGGCGATTAAAACCTTGGGCCGGCTCATTGGGTGCCTAAGGATTGGATGTCAGCACACTGAACCGCCGGGATTTCATGCGCTGGCGCACGCGTTCCACATGAGCGCGCCGGAGCGAGATCTGGTTTGGAGCAGAGGGCGGTTTTCTGAAGGGGCATACTGGGTGGCTGTGGGGGGTGCGTGGAGGGCTCCGGCGAAACCTTATCGACCATGAGGATTATGCCTACGATTGCAGGCGCTTCAAGTGCGGGCGAGATTCGAGGACGCCGCACTGGCCTGAAGGCACCCGCCCGGATGGAGGGGCGCTTGGCAGGATGAGCGTAGAGGCATACGGAAGGAAGGTGTGGAGGATTGTTCCAGTGGTGTGTCTCTCGGGTACCGTTGGACGGCTTGGGTGTAGCCCTTCCACGCCGGTGATACTCCCCGAGTGGTGGCATGGATTTGGGCGCGGGAAATTAGGTTGCCAGCCGGTAACTTCGTGCGAGTTTTGGGGTCAACTTCTCGCAATTGCGATGGGGTGATCCGGAAGGGTTCCCCCGCTTTTCTCTTCGGCAGCCCGCAAAACAGGTTTTGCTCTTCTGTTTTTGGAGTTTCAAAGCCGGCCATCCATGTAACGGCAGCAATGAAAGCCCCGGGCACTTTTCTTTCCAAGGCGGCTGACACTCCTGAGCGGCACCCGATCTCGGATAACTCGTTGACCTCAGGTTTGCTTGGGCAGACAGCCCCCGTGGGAAATGCGAGGTCTTTTCAAACTCCGCCTCGCTTCCTGGCTAAAGTAGTGGAGAAATAGGGGTATGACATCCGATGTCCAATGCCTACCTGACTTCGCCGCAGCTGCAATCGCGCCGTCCGGTCCGCTCGCTGCGCCCACTCCTTCCGGCCCAGCAATCCCGCCCAGGCCTCCCAAGGGAACGCGCTGGGGCGGACGGGCGAAAGGCACACCGAACAAGGTGAACCAGTCGATCCGGGAGGCGATCCAGATGGCGTTCGAGCAGGTGGGGGGAGTGGATTACCTGGTGCGGTTGGCGCAGGAGGATCCGAAGACGTTCGTGCCGCTGCTCATCAAGACGATGCCTCCGGAGCCGAAGTTGCCGCAGGAGGGCGGCCTGAACATCGTGATCGACCTGACATAGGCTCTCCTGCGTGTTGGAGAGCGCCAGTTATCCGGAGGAAAAGTGGCACTCAGCGGAGGTGGTAACCCTCGGGAAACACGCTGGAACAGTGTGAGATTACAGGGGACATTGTCACGATTTGTGTCACGTTTACCCTGTTTTGGGGTCCCCTAATCTGCGTAACTCTCTGTCAGAGAGGAAAGTGGAGCGGGTGAAGGGAATCGAACCCTCGTATGCAGCTTGGGAAGCTGCCGTTCTACCATTGAACTACACCCGCAGAGGGGACGGTCCGTGGGTTGGGACGCGTTATTGCCACGAAATAACGTCGTCGGAGACGCCCTGTCGAGGCTTATAAACGCCCTTGCCATTTTTGGCGTCGCCGAGGACGCCGTCCTTGCCCGCAGAGAAGACGCCGACGCCGGTTTTTGGGCGGTCATCGGGGGAACTGAAGTCGGAGTAGGCCTGGCCCATGTCGAGTTCGTTGTCGCCGTTGGAGTCGAGCATGATGAAGTACTGGGTGCCCCAGGGATCGTAGAGGGAGCCCATGGAGCCTGTGCCGCCGGATTTGTCGTTGAAGCCGCTCTTTGGGGCTGCGGGATCGGAGGCGGCTTTGCGTTCGAAGAAACCGATTTTTTTGGGGTTGAGCTTGTGGTCTGAATTGGCGCCTTTGCCGATGGCGCGCAGGGTGTAGAAGAGAGCGTTGTTGTCGGCTTTCGGGGATGCGCCGGCTTTGCGGTCGCCGACGAGGACGTCGCTCCCGCCGCTGTTGGAGGAATCGATGGCGGGATATTTGCCGTATTCGGTGTTGTAGTGTTTGACGGCGGTGACGATTTGGAGGGCGTCGTTTTTGGCCTCTGTCTTACGGGCGGCATTTTTCCCCTTATCCAAGACTGGGAAGAGGAGGCCCATGAGGATGACCATGATGAGCATGACGACGAGGAGTTCGACGAGGGTGAAGGCGGCCGCCGAACGCTGACGCATTGGGGAGAGTGGGTGGAAAGATTTCTCGTGGTGCATGGGGGTGAGGGGTGTGCTGGGAATGAGAGGGGGGATGGTGTGCTCGAAGCTAATGGAGCGGGACTGCTTGACAACCGAATTTCAGGGGTGGGTTCGGGGTGATGCGAAGGGGAGGGGGGTGTGCGAGTGATGCGGGAGGATGGGCGGGCGCGGCCGCTTTTTGAGTGGAAGTTTGGTCTTTCCAGATTGCGATGGGCGAATATAATTCCGGCCCTTTTCCTGCCGGGGAGTTGTTCGGTGGGGATTGATTAAACCCATCCCAAACTGGATTTCAACCGGCGCAAAACTGGATACTGATTATGTCGCAACATCCCAGCCTCAAAGGCACCACCACCATCACGGCCAAGCGTAACGTGCTCAAGCGTTTTGAGCGCGTGGAACTGCTCAAGAAGCGCGGTCAGTTCAAGGACGGGGACAATGTTCTCGGCCTTCGCAAGACCAAGCCGGACGCGTAGGCGGTTCGGGCCCCTTTCGGTAGGGGAGAATGGCGGGTGAGAAGACCGGCTAGGGTGCGCACGCATCCGGCTTGGTTGGACGACATGGACGACATGGACGACATGGACGACATGGACGACATGGACGACATGGACGACATGGACGACATGGACGCGGTTTTGTTCATCAGCGCTTTTCGCGCGTTGTCGTGGACGGGTGTGGCGGTGGTGAGTGAGTAAGGTCTAACGGCTGGTGGGTTTGCGCTGGGTTGGACGCTCGGTTCGGCGGTGGTGCGTTGATGGTGGGTGGCTGATTCCCGTTTTGGCAGACGTGCGCTGAATCTCTACGGAGGGTTTGAGCTGGAGGATGGGGGCCAGGGCTTCAGCCAGTTTTTGATGTGACCGGGATGTGGCGATCGGTGAGGGAGCGGGGGTTTTTCGGGAGGAGATTGGGAGGAGTTTGAGGAAGCCATTGCGCGCGCTCGGGTGGGCCGGTGAAACTTTGGGTGGCACCGCGGATCGGAATGTGTGTGGGACCGCACCGTCTTGCTCACATGGGACGATGCCGTCAAAAGACACCGCCGTTTTCCTGAGGGAGCGGAGGAGCACGGTCATGCTGAGCAGGGGGATCACCGTGGGCGGGTTCGCCTTCCCCATCTGATCGGTGGCTGCGTGGCGGGGGACGTGGAGGCGGTGAGGGATTGAGCCATTGGGATTGGAAGTTGGTGGAGGATGCGAGAGGTCGTGGAGGGCGTGGGTTTGGTTGGGGGTTGCATGGCGCAATAAAGATGGGTGTCTGTGGAGTGGTTGTGCGCGGGTTGGTAGCGCGTGGAGTGAGCGGGATTTTGGTGCGTGTGTGCGCGAGGGGAGACTTTTTCTCGACGCTCGGGGCGTGCGCACGCAGAAGAGGGGAATCGCATGATCGGGAACATCATCGGTCCGGAAATCAGGGAGCTCATCGAGGCGCGCAATTTTGCGGCGCTGCGCGGGGTGCTTGAGGATTTTTCGCCTGCGGATGTGGCGGAGTTGATCACGGACGTGGCCGAGGACGAGCAGGCGATCGTGTTTCGGCTGCTGCCGCATCAGCAGGCTACGGAGGTGATGGAGTATCTGGAGCCCGATGCGCAGCAGACGGTGCTGAGGGCGATGGGGCGGGAGGAGGCGGCGCGGATTCTGAACGAGATGTCTGCGGACGATCGGACGGCGCTGTTGGAGGAGCTTCCTGGGGCGGCGGTGGCGCAGATGCTGACGCTGCTTTCACCGCAGGAGCGTGCGATTGCGCAGAGTCTGCTCAATTATCCGGAGGGGAGCGTGGGGCGGCTGATGACGCCGGATTTTGTGAGTGTGCGGGCGCATTGGAATGTGCAGCAGGTGCTTGATCACATCCGGGAGCATGGGAGGGATTCGGAGACGCTCAACGTGATTTACGTGACGGACGAGCGTGGGCGTCTGATTGATGACCTGAGGATCCGTGAGATTTTGCTGAGGCCTGTGAGCACGCCGGTGCGTGAGATTCACGACAGTTCGGCGCTGTCGCTGCGGGCGAGTGATGAAGCGGAGGTGGCGCTGGAGTTGTTTAAGAAGTACGACCGCAACACGCTGCCGGTGGTGGATTTTGAGGAGAAGCTGCTCGGGATCGTGACGGTGGACGACATGCTCGACGTGCAGGAGGAGGAGGCGACGGAGGACATTCAGAAGATGGGAGCGGTGGAGGCGCTGGACGAGCCCTACCTTGCGGCGACGTTGGGGGAGATGGTGAAGAAGCGGGCGACGTGGCTGGTGGTGCTTTTTGTGGGGGAACTGTTCACGGCGACGGCGATGCGGCACTACCAGAGTGAGATTGACCGTGCGACGATCCTCGCGGTTTTTCTGCCGCTGATCATTTCCAGCGGTGGCAATTCGGGATCTCAGGCGTCGACGTTGATCATCCGTGCGCTTGCGGTGGGAGAGCTGGCGCTGAGCGACTGGTGGACGGTGGTGCGCAAGGAGTTCTTTTCCGGGGTGTTGCTGGGGGGGATTCTTGGGGTGATTGGATTTCTGCGGATTGAGTTGTGGGCGATGTTTATGCCGGACTATGGGGAGCATCACCTGCGTCTTGCTCTGACGGTGGCGCTTTCTCTTGTGGGGGTGGTGTTGTGGGGGACGATGAGCGGATCGATGCTGCCGCTGATCCTGCGGCGTGTGGGGCTGGATCCGGCGAGTTCGTCGGCGCCGTTTGTTGCGACGCTGGTGGATGTCACTGGCTTGGTCATTTACTTCAACATGGCGACGGTTCTGCTGCGGGGCACGATGCTCTGAGGAGTGCTCTGAGGGGGTGGGGTGGTGATCGGGGTGGAGGTGGGTGCGGGGGTCATCTTTTCGAATCCGTGGGGTTGAGCGGGTGCTGTTTTGTGTGCGAGGGTGTGCAGTTGTGAAACCGTCCCACCCGTCCACTGAGCCAGTTCAGGAGGCCTCTTCCTCCGTTGAAGGAACCGCGCGTGGGCAGGAGCCCGGCAGGGAAGATCTGGGGGATCGAGGGGATCGAGGGGATGAGGGGCTTGGTAATTTGCGGCGCGGGGTGTTGCTTCTCGTGGCCGCGGTGGTCGCCGGATTTTTTTCCAGCGCCGTGGCTGGTGCGCGGATTTTGGAGTGGCTGGTGCCGTGTCTGGTGACTTTTGTTGTGGTGTGGGTGAATGACAGGCTGCGGATCTGGCGTAAGCCTCACGGGGTGTTTTTCACGTTTGGCGTGGTGGCGCTGATCGGGTCTTCGATGGCCGGCTTTGATTGGGCCTACGATTCCTTGAAGACGAGGATGCGTCCGGGTTCTGAGGGCAGTGTGCAGCGGAAAGAGGGGGTGGCGGGCGCTGAGGTTTCTGGGGTGGGGGGAGAGGGTGTGGCGCCCGTGCCGGCGGTGGAGGAGTTGGTGCGCTTGAACGAGGCGCTCAATGTGCAGGCGCCTCCTGCCTCAGTGAGGCGGGTGCGGGTGGTGCGCGAGGGGGAGGTGTTGATCGGGAACAGGAAGTTTCGTGTGGCGGCGGGGGATGTGTTTGCCTTGGAGCAGGTGGATGGGGAGCGTGTGTTTTTCCGGGTCGACGAGTTTGTGTTCGCGCTGGCGCGCGGCTCGGTGGAGGTGTTGGAGGCGGAGGGCGGGGCGGGGAAGCAGGCGGATCGGCAGGGAGGCCCGGGCGGCCAAGGGGTGCAAGGAGCTTCCAACGGGCAAGGGCGGCCGGTGAATGGGATCGAGATGGTGCGTGCGCGTGCGATTGAGGAGGCGCGGCGTCGGTATCCGAAGATCTGGGTGGAGGGTTCGCCGGAGAACAGAATTTTTGTGGAGCACGCGCGCGACTTGCAGAAGTTCAGCAAGGAGTTGATGCGGGAGCCGGACTGGGTGTTGCGCCTGGCGGATTCGATTGCGCAGCAGGAGGGATGGAATGCGGTGCCGCAGACTGGTGGTGCGTCCCTGCCTTCTCCATCTGCCCAGGCTCCGATGGGGGCGCCGGCGGTGGAGGGGGGATCGCCGCCCGGAGGGGTTCCTGGATTAGAGGAGCCTGTGTTGAAGGTTCCTTAGAGCGGCGAGGGGCGAGGTCTTTTGAACCTAAAAACGTGAATGGACGGCCCACGGAATCCAGGGATGGCATGGAAGGAATGGGGGGAATGAGGGGGCTGAGAGTCTGTTGCGTGGTCCGTGCATTCAGTGCGTTCCGTGGGCCATTGGGAACTCTCCGGGTTCAGTCTACTGCTGAGTTCTATGGGTGCCTGTGTACTTGAGGGTAACAGCCATGTCGTTACCGACTTTGAAGATCGCTCAAAGAGACTCACCCAACGGGTGCGCCTGAAACGGGATGATTTTAAGCTGCAAACTCCGTTTCAAAAGAAACTCACATCAGATCCGACAAACTTGCATCGCTGCATTGAGGTTGAATCGGCGGTGTGGCGGCTTAGCGGCGGTACATGTCGAGGGTGACGTCGCGTTCGTGCGCGTGGTCGACGATGGGAAGGGGATAGTTTTTTGCGAGTCGGAGGCCCGTGGCGGGTGGGGTGCAGAGGCTTTTGGCGGAGGCGTCGCGGAGTTCGGGGACCCAGTGTTTGATGTAGGTGCCTTCGGGGTCGAAGCGTGATGTCTGGCTCCAGGGGTTTTGGATGCGGAAGTAGGGTGCGGCGTCAGTGCCTGTGCCGGCGCTCCACTGCCAGCCGCCGTTGTTGCTGGCGATTTCGCCATCGAGGAGCTGCTGCATGAACCACTGTTCGCCGGTCTTCCATGAGATGTGGAGGTCTTTGACGAGGAACATGGCGGTGATCATGCGGACGCGGTTGTGCATGAAGCCTGTGGTGCGGAGCTGGCGCATGCCGGCGTCGATGATGGGGAAGCCGGTTTGGCCTTCGCACCAGCGGGTGAAGGCGTCGCCCGGAGGGTGCCATGAAAGGGAGCGGAATTTTTCCTGGAACTCGTGGTCGAGGACGGAGGGCCAGTGCCAGAGGACTTGGAAGTAGAATTCGCGCCAGATGAGTTCGTTGCGGTAGATGGCGGCGTTCTGGCGTTGGGGAGCGGTGGCGTTTGCGGCGGCGGCGTCGCAGCGTGCGAGCACTTCGCGGATGGAGAGGAGGCCGTAGCGGAGGTCTTGGGAAAGGCGTGAGGTGCCTGGGAGTGAGGGGATGTCGCGTTGATTGCCGTATGCGAGCAGGGGGCCGTTGAGGAAGTGCTGGAGGCGTTTGCGCGCGGCGGCCTCGCCTGGATCGAGGGAGAGGGCGTGTGGTGTGGGAAGTCCCCAGTGCGCGAGGGTGGGGATCGGCAGGCTGGCGAGGTTGGGCGGTGGTGGCGGGATGTGCTGGGGGGAGGTGCCTTGAGGCGTCTTGGGTTGTTTGAGCCAGGCGCGTGAGTAGGGGGTGAAGACGCGGAAGGGGGTGCCTGTTGCGGTGAGCACCTCGTCGCGTTCGTGCATGGCGTGGTCCTTGTGGGCATGGACGGTGACGCCGAGGCGGGCTGCCATTTCGGTGACTTTGAGTTCGGTGGCGCGGCCGAAGGGATCTGGATCGCGGTTGAAGTGGATTTCTGTGGCGCCGCTTTCCTTGATGAGAGCTTCGAGGGTGTCGACGGCGTTGCCAGCGCGGATGAGGAGGCGGCCGCCCTTGGCTTCAACATTGGCGGCGAGAGAGTCGAGGCAGCCGCAGAGGAATTGCTGGCGTGCGGGGCCGGTCCAGTGGTGGTGGTTTTTCCATTGGCTGAGGATGTAGACGGGAACGAGGGGTCTGCCGGAGGCGATGGCGGCGTTGAGGGAGGTGTTGTCTGTGAGGCGCAGGTCGCGCCGGAACCAGTGGATGACTGCGCTCATAGGGAATGTGGGGCGATGCGGGTGCGTCCGCTGAGGGCGCGTTGGATGGTGAGTTCGTCTGCGTGGTCGAGGCCGGCGCCTGCGGGGAGTCCTTGGGCGAGGCGCGTGACGGTGACGTGCATGGCATTGAGGATCTCGGCGAGGTAGTTGGCGGTGGCTTCGCCTTCGACGTCTGCCCCGAGGGCGAGGATGACTTCGCTGAATTTCTCCTCGCGCGTGCGTTCAATCAGGGAGCCGATGCGGAGGTCGTCCGGGCCGACGTGGTCGAGGGGGGAGATGCGGCCTCCGAGGGTGTGGTAGCGGCCGCGGAAGCCGCCTGTACGCTCGAGCGGGAGCACATCGGTGGGTTGTTCCACCACGCACAACACGGAGGGATCGCGTGAGGGATCGGCGCAGATGTCGCAAAGGGGTTCGGTGGAGAAGAAGCCGCAGCGTTCGCAGGGGTGGACCTGGGTGGTGACTTCGCTGATGGCGCGAGCGACGGCGTCTGCGCGTGCGTCGCGGGATTGGACCAGCCAGAGGGCGATGCGTTCGGCGCTGCGCGGGCCGATGCCTGGGAGGCGTTTGAGTTCTCCGATGACGGTCCTGAGGGCTGTGGGGTAGTCGGCGCGCTTCATGCGGGGTGGCGGGCGGGACCCTAGCAGTTCGCTGGCAAAGGCCAAGGCGCGCATGTGTGCGCTTGCGTGGAGGGCCGTGGAGGGCCGTGGAGGGCCTGCGACTAGTTGGGCCAGGAGCGCCGCTCGAAGGCGACTTCCTCTGGCCAGTGCCAGCAGTGGAGGCGGAAGCGGGGCGAATGGACGGCCACCGCTGCGATGAAGTCGAGTGCGGGGATGAGGAGGCGCACGCCCCATGTGGCGGCTTCCTCGCGGCGGCCTTTGATGCTGAGGACGCGGGTTTCCCGGGAGGTGCGCAGGGAGAGTTCGACGGATTGTGGGCGGGGAGCCGAGCGTTGGCCGACGGCTTTGAGGAGGGCCTGTTTCTGGGTCCAGAGTTGCAGGAAGCGGCGGGCTTGGAGTCTTGGGTGGAGGTGTTCCCAGTGGCGTTTTTCGCGGGCCGAGAAGAACTGGGCGGAGAGCATGGGGATGTGTTTGAGGGGGCGCACGCGTTCGAGGTCGGCGCCGGTTTCTGGGTGCCGTGAGACGGCGAGCAGGCCGAGTTCTCCGCAGTGAGCGAGGCTGAAGCAGAGGTTTTCTGTGCCGCAGCTTCGGGCGAGGCCGGGTTTGCCGCCGCGGCCTTGGGTGAAGCGCAGTTCCTGCGGGGCGTGGCCGGTGTAGGAGCCGAGGATCATGCGTAGCTGGCTGTGTGCTGCGATGTAGCGTTTACACTGGAGATCGGAGCACAGGGTCATGGCATGGCGCTGTTCTGCGGGGCTCAGGAGGCGCGCGGCCCGTTCCATCAGCATGGGTTCGGCTTCCAGACAGAGGGACCAGACGTGCACGTCCTCAGGCCCCAGAGGAACCGGGTGCGGTGGCGTTTTCCAGAGCGGGGCGAAGAGTGGCGTTTCCCACGGGTACTTCATGGCGGGTTGATTCAAGCATTCGGCGCGGCGATGGGGAACGGGGTGAACGCCCCGCGGTGGGGGAGGGTGAACTACGCCGCGTGTTGGCGTTGCTCGCCCCATGGGGATGCGCGCGTTTCCATGCTTTGGTGGAAGGGTGAATGCGACGGAGGGCGTGGAATGCGAGGGAGGGGCGGGCTCGCCCGGGGATCGGGTCTGCGTGCTGCGCGGGGTGCCTTTTGCCGCGCTGCGCTTTGGTGAGGCATTGGAGTGTCTGGACCGGATGCTTTGTGAGGAGCGCTTCCATCATGTGGTGACGGCCAACACGGATTTCCTCTTCCACGCGCGGTGCGATCCGGCGTTTGCGGAGTTGCTCCGGCGCGCCGATCTGGTGCTGTGCGACGGGGCACCGCTGGTATGGCTTTCGCGTCTGCGCAGCGTGCACATTCCCGAGCGGGTGGCGGGTGCGGATCTTGTTCCGTTTCTTTTGGAGGGTGCGCGCGCTCGGGGATTGCGCGTGTTCTGGCTGGGGGGGAGCAGGGAGGTGGCGCGTGCGGCGGCGGAAGCCATCGGGCTTCGTTATCCGGGGCTCGATTTCCACTGGTACGCGCCGGAGGTGGGGGACGTGGACGATGCCGCGGCCATGGAGGTGGTGGAGCGTGTGCGAAAGGTCGCACCGGCACTGCTGCTGGTTTCTTTTGGAGCCCCGAAGGCGGAGCGGTGGATTGCGGCGCACGGGGCCGGGTTGGGGGTGCGTGTTGCGGTCGGGGTCGGGGCGGCGATCGATTTCGCGGGTGGACGGCGCAAGCGCGCACCGCGGTGGATGCGGGGTGTGGGGGCGGAGTGGTTGTTTCGACTGCTGCAGGAGCCATGGCGTCTTGGCTGCAGATATTTGAGGGATTTGTTGGTGGTTGTGCCCTGGTTGCTCGGGGAGAAAGGGCGGGGGGATGTCCGCGGTTCTGTGGAAAAGGGCGCGGCGGAGGGCAGTCGGGCCGGCATGGTATGAGGATCGCCCTAAGCACCTCCGTGTATGGGCCGGGCGGGATGGGACGCTACGTGCTGGAGCTCTGCCGTGCGCTTGAGCCATGGGCTGGGCGGCATGAGTTTTTCTTCTTTGCCGCGGAGGCGCACCGGACGGTGTTTGCTCCTTTCGAGGCGTGGGCGAGGGTGGTGTGGGTTCCGGGTTCTTTCCACACGCCATGGGCGGACGTGCTGTGGCATCAGTGCTGTCTGCCCGGGTGGGTGCGGCGGCTGAAGATCGATCTCTGGCATGTGCCCAGCTACCGGAGGCTCCCGCACAGTGCAGGCTGTCCGAGCGTGGCCACGGTGCACGATCTGGCGCCCTTCCACATTCCGGGAAAGTACGGGTGGGCGCGGATGCTTTTCGCCCGCTGGTGGGTGCCGCCGGTTGCGCGGCGCCAGGAGCGGATCGTGGTGCCGAGCGCCTGCACACGTGGTGATGTGCTGCGCTGGTTGAGGGTGAATCCGCAAAGGGTGCGCTTGATTCCCAATGGGGTGGACCATGCGAGGTTTCATCCGGGCGACAGGCAGGAGGCTGCCGCCCGCGTGCGCTCATGGTGGGGGATGGAGAAACCGTTTCTTCTCCACGTCGCGAGGCTGGAGCATCCAGCCAAGGGGCATTTGCGCGTGTTGGAGGCTTTCGAGCGTTTCCGCTCGATGACGGGGCTGGATTGGGAACTGGTTTTTGCGGGACCCGATGCGCGAGGGGCTTCGCATGTGCGGCGCGCTGTGGCGGCGAGTCCGGCGCGGAGTGCGGTCAGGATTCTGGGGTGCGTGCCCGAGGCGTGTCTCCCGGATCTTTACAGGGCGGCTCGGGCGCTGGTGTTCCCCTCGGAAGTCGAGGGTTTTGGGCTTCCGGTGCTGGAAGCCATGGCGTGTGGGAGTCCCGTGCTTGCGACGCCCAGCGATGCGGTTTCGGAGGTGCTGGGAGAGGGATATCCCGCGATGCTCAGGGGCGGACCAAACCGCTGGGCGGAGGAGATCGCTGTGTTTGCTGCGAGTGAGACGCTTGGCGCGCAGCTTTCGAGGGCGGGCCTCCGGCGCGCTGCATGTTTCTCGTGGCAGAGGACAGCGGAGGCGATGGTGGCTCTCTATGAGGAGACTGCGGGAGACTGCGGGAGGCTGAGGAAAGGTGGGGGCGTGGAGGGGGGCGGGGTGTGTTCTTGATGGATGTTCGCGCATCAATGCGAAACGGGCAGGAGTAAACCTCAATGCGGCGATGAAAACTTGTCGGATCTGATATGAGTTTCTGTGGAAACGGAATTTGCAGCTTGTTGGGCATCGTACATTACGGTGACACCCGGAATGCCCATCCTCTGGACGCTGCTCGGTCACCCTATTTCGCGATCCTCAATAAAATCATCCCGTTTCAGTCTCACCCGTTGGGTGAGACTCTTTGAGCGATCTTCAAAGTGGGTAACGACATGGCTGTCACCCTCAAGCACACAGGCACCCATAGGACTCAGCAGTAGCCTGAACCCGGAGAGTTCCCAATGGCCCACGGAACGCACTGAATGCACGGACCACGCAACAGACTCTCACCCCCCTCATCCCCCTCATTTCCCCCCTTCCTTCCGTGCGGTCCCTGGATTCCGTGGGCCGTCCATTCACGTTTTTAGGGTAAATGTCTCCTGCCCGCCGCCTGCGATTTTCCGATGGCCGCTTCAGCAAAGAGGCGGCTGGGTGATCTGGGCGCGGCTCTCGATGATGCCGTGTTCCATGGCATAGCGGGTGAGGCCCGCGGTCTGGTGGATGTCGAGTTTGTCCATGATGCGCTGCCTGTGTTTCTCGACGGTCTTGATGCTGATGGAGAGTTCAGCGGCGATCTGTTTGTTCGCGAAGCCCTCGGCGATGAGTTGGAGCACTTCGGTCTCGCGCGAGGTGAGTTGCATACGGCCGTTTTGCGCAGGGGTGCCGTTGGTGAAGTTTTTTCGGCAGTTGTCCCGGAGACGTTTGGCGATTTCGGGGCTGAACACGGCGTTTCCGCGGTGGGCATCGAGGATTGCGAGGAGGAGTTCGGCGGCGGCCGATTGTTTCATGAGATACCCGGCTGCGCCGGCTTCGAGGACACGCTGGACGTTGTCTTCGTCGCCGTAGGAGGAGAGCACCAGCACGCGTGTGCCGGGCACCTCGCGCATGATCTGCCTGGTGGCCTCCAGTCCGTTGAGTGAAGGCATGGCGAGGTCCATGAGGATCACGTCGGGTTTGAGTTCGCGTGCGAGCTGGAGGGCGGCGCGGCCTGTGTCGGCCTCGCCCACGATGCGGATGCGGGGGTCCGTTTGAAGGAGCGCGCGAAGGCCCTCGCGGACGACTGTGTGGTCTTCGGCGAGGAGCACACCCACGGTTCCGCGCAGTGCATCGCCCAGTGCTGGCCGGGATTCCGCCTTGGCGTTGTGTGGCGTTGTTGAGGAAAGCGTGTGGAGCGCTCCCGGGTTTTTCGCCGTTTGCACTGTGGTTGAGATGGTGTTTTGCATGGGTCTTCCTCGGTTGATTCTCTCGTGTCCTTTGAAGGTGTGTATTCTGGAGATTGCTGGGGACTGTGGGTACGGGGTGTTTCCCCTCGGGGCGGTGCCGTGTGTTTTTTCAGAGGTCAGCCGTTGCCTGCGATGGCCACGTACAAGCCACCATGGTGCCGCCCCTCTGCCGTCGGCTGATGCGCAGGTGCGCGCCGATGGCGCCTGCGTGGAAGTGCATCATCTCGATGCCTGCGCGTCTGCAGCCCTTGCGTCCGGCGGGGCGACCGTCGTCTTCCACGTTGAGGAACAGGCGGGCGCCCTCTTTTCGCCAATTGACGAAAACCCTTTCGGCTCTGGAGTGAGTGACCGCGTTGCGGAATGCCTCCTGAACCACGCGGTAAAGGTGCCGGCAGGCGCGAGTGTCCTTGATGCGGAGGTCGTCGGATGCGGGCGGTTCAAAGTGGAAAATGGTTCGGTGCAGGCTCTGGGCGCGGCTGCAGAGGGACTGGAGCGCCCGGCCGAGGTCGCCTGAATCGAGTTCATGCGGGTCGATCGAGCGGGCGAGTTCCCGGCTCTGGCAGAGGGCTTCGCTCAGCAGGGTGCACATCTCCCGGGCTTGAATGCTCTCGGGGGTGTAATTGAGTGAGTGGAGTTGCCTTGAAAGACCTTCCGCGCGGAAGGAGAGGGCAGCCAGTTGCTGGCCCAGTCCGTCGTGGAGGGCTTCTGCGAGCCGTGCCTGCTCGCGTTCGCTCACCAGCAGCAGTTCGCGTTGGAGGCGCAGGGGTGTGGTCATGTCGCGTCCGAGGGCTATGACTCCCGTTCCCTGATTGTCCGGCCCCTGTAAACGGCGTGCGACCCAGGAGATCTGGCGTGTGCCGAGTCGTCGATCCCAGCGGATTTCCTCAGGGCCGCCGCTCAGCAGTTCGTCAAAGCGGAGGCGTTCCTCTTTCAGGGTTCCCTTGGGGACGAGGGTGAAGAAGTCCCGGCCGAGGGCCGCATGCCGCGGACAATGGAAGACTTGTTCTGCGCGGGGGTTCCACTCGAGAACCTGTCGATTGGGTCCGAGGACTAAAACGATCTCATCCGTCAGGGCGAGATGAGCAGCCCAGAATGGAGTGGAAGGAGGGTTGGAGTGCGTGGCCATGGGCATCGCCTGCATGGGGTCCCCGCAGTCGTGTCTTACCTCGCCTCCCTGCCTTACAGCCATTGTCTGCACCCTTGCTCCACCTCCGCTTGTAACCACCTGTACCGTTCGGTGACTTTGGGGGTGGGTGGCGGAGGGCGCTACCCGCGATGGGGTTCGGGGAGCGTTGGATCAGTGATGACGAGGAGCATGGAGGGGGCCGCGTCCATCGCTGTCGTCCGTGCTCCTACTCGTACTCGTACTCCTTCTCCTACTCGTACTTGTGCTTGTACTCGTACTTTCGACCTCCACGCCCGCGAGATTGCCGGGCGTGTGTGTGTGTTGTCGGTTTTTGGTTGGAGTGGTTGGGAAGCCTGATGGGGCGTCCGCACTGGAGCCGGTGTGCGATTCATGGTTGGTGGGGGTAGTGGGTGTGAACAAGAGACAATGGAAAGATCAAAGAAAGGAGCGAGAGAGCTTATGATTGCAGACGTGATGGGTGGCGGGCTTCAAGAGGGACTCCGGCAGGGGTCGCAGGAGATGCAGGAGATGCAGGAGATGCAGGAGATGCAGGAGATGCAGGAGTCGGAGGGGGAGTTGGGGGGACTGCATCCTGGTGGGGAGTCTGGGGATGCGTTGTGCAGCAAGGGAGTGATGCGGCGGCAGCGTTCTGAGAAGGGGCGGTTGGGATGGAGGGGGCTTGGTGTGCCTTCGGATGAGTTGTTTTTTGCGGGTGCCTTGGGAGCGGTTGGAGCGGCGCTTTGTCTGAGGATCTTGGGGCGGCGTCAGGATGCGCTTTTTGTGGGGCAGTGGGCGCCGACGTTGCTGCTGGTGGGGCTGTATCGGTGGGCCGTGCAGGAGCGAGAGGAGAAGCGTTGTGCGCAGGAATTGGGTCGATCGCAGTCGCAGGGGCATGGGCAGTCCCAGTCGCAGGGGCAGACTGGGGAGGGGAGTTGAGGGGTGGCGTTGGAGATGGAGAGTGACGTTGGTTGCCGAGTAGGCCTTGGCGGTGGCGTGGGAAGTCTCTCTGGTTGGCGCGCGTTCAACCTGGTTGAACCTAAAACTGTGAATGGACGGCCCACGGAATCCACTGACCGCACGGAAGGAAGGGGGGAAATGAAGGGAATGAGGAGGGTGAGAGTCTGTTGCGTGGTCCGTGCATTGAGTGCGTTCCGTGGGCCATTAGGAATTCTCCAGGTTCAGGCGACTGCGGAGTCCTATTGGTGCATGGGTACTTGAGGGTAACAGCCTTGTTGTTACCGACTTTGAAGATCGCTCAAAGAGACTCACCCAACGGGTGAGCCTGAAACGGGGTGATTTTAAGCTGCAAATTCCGTTTCCACAGAAACTCACATCAGATCCGACAAGTTTTCAGCGCTGCATTGAGGTTGAATGTACGGGAGCGGAGCCGGGGGGCTTATTGGGCGTCGTACACTACGGTGACACCCGGAATGCTCCTCCTCTGGACGCTGCTGGGTCACCCTATTTCGCGATCCTCAATAGAAGCGCGAATGGAGAGAGCGGCCGGAATGGATTTTGAGGGAAGAGGGTCGTTCGTGTTTTTTGGGACGACGATGGCGGGCAGATGTGTGCGAGTAGTGGAGCCGATCGGGACGGCCAAAACTTTCTCGGATCATCGCCCTTCTTGCGCCCGCTGCCGGGGCGCGGCGCGTGGGAAACGGCGATCCGGTGGTTCCCAGCGTTCGCGATGCGAACTGCGGTCACCGACCGGCTTGGGCTTCCATGCCTCCGGCATGCTGAAGTTGGGAGTGCCTTTTGCTTGCTCGGACTCCGTCAACACGGCACGACCGATGCCCTTATTATTGGGCGTCGTACGTTACGGTGACATCCGGAAGGCCCATTCTCTGGGCGCGGCGCGGTCACCCTATTTCGCGATCTTCAATAATGGCCGGATAAATAACTCAGTGCCATCCGGGTCAGGGGAGGTGGTCCACGATCTCACGCAGGGTCTGGAGTCCGCGCGGTTGCAGGGGGCCCATGGCGGAGCCGGGCAGGAACCATATACCGATCTCGCGATCGCGGCAGTAGAGGACGTGGACGCGGTCGTGGGTGGAGGCGTGGTAGAATGTGGCGCTGGGGTTTTGAGCGAGGAATTCGAAGTAGGTCTGACGCCACGGTTGTTCGACGGAGGGGAAGAGGCTTTCTCCGAGTGCTTTCAATTCCTCGTGCGTGATGGGGTGGATGGAGGCGGTGATGGAGCTTTTGCGGAGTCCTTGGATTTCGTCCATGCTGAGGGTTTCGGTGGGCATATGGTGGGATTGGTAAATGGAGTGACGTTGGGTTGTTTTGATCTGTGGCGTTGAGTGGTGGCCGGCGCGAGGGCACCGGATTTTCAGGGGTTTATCGATTTGCGCAGATCGACGAGCGCATGGTCGGAGTCGGTGACTTGGATGAGGCCGAGGCGCGGGAACTCGAGGTCGACGATGACGTAGACGGTGACGGCGAGCACGAGCGCAAAGCCTGCGGAGTGCAGGGGGCTGAGGCGGCGACGTCCGGCCATGTCGTATCCGGCGAAGAGCGCGCAGGCGAGGGTGAGGGTGCCGAGCATGGCGAAGATGACGCCTGGGGGATGGATGCGCGCGGCTTCTGTGCGGGTGGTTCTGATGTCGAACATGGCGTTGAGTGCCGGGAGTAGAAGCATGGGGGCCGGAGTGGATGCGGGATCGCGGGATGCGGCGATGGCGGCCTCCCAGATCTCGCTTTGAAGGGCGTCGCTGCGTGCGAGTTCGGCGGTCGTGGCGTCGCGGTTGGGGATGTTTTGGTAAAGGGTGATGCGGGAGTCGAGGTAGGTGCGCAGGAGGGCTTGGAGGGGCGCGCGGTTTTCTGGCGGAAGAAGATCGAGGCGCAGCCACGCGGTGCCGATCCTGTTGGTTTCCTCGACGACGAGGTGTCTGCGCGCATCGAAGCGGGCGAGTGCGCCTGAGAAGGAGAAGGCGAGGATGAGGCCGAGAAGACCGAAGATGGCACCTTCGATCGCACCGAAGCCCTTGGCGGCGGATTCGCCTTCACGCGCGAGGCGACTGGTGCCGATGCGTCGGCCGAGGTCCAGAAGGACCATGATGCCGAACATGAGAGCGATGGCGGCGATTGCGCCAATGACGACAGGGTTCAATGCGGTGGAGTTTTTGTGCGGGCCGCTTCGACGGGTTCACGGTGTTTTCGGGGGAAGCGGTGGCGGGGTTTTGGGGGCGGAGGGAAGATTTTGAGGTTTGTCGGCAGGAGCGGGCTCCGGCATGCGGACGAGGAGCCATGTCTGGGTGTTGGTGGTGCCGAAGTGAACGGCGGCCGGGGAGACGTCGAGTGTGAGGTTTGCGAGTGTGGTCTCGAAGATCGTCTCCTTGTTCTCGCCGATGCGCCATGCGACGCGCTGCGTGGCTTTGTCGACCTGGCCCGCGACGGGGCGTTGTTCGCCACCAAGGGTGTTTCTGTAGGCGCCGCTGATGAGGCCGGAGCGGCTCACGGAGAGTTGGAAGAACATGAAGGGGTCGCCTTTTTCCTCCTGTGCGAGGGCGAAGACGCCGAGGGGCATCCATTCTTCTGCTGAAGCGGCGGGCGCGGCGGGAGGCGCGGGGATGCTGGAAGGAGCTGGAGTCGGTGATGGAGCGGAGGCGGGCATGGGCGGAGGGGGTTGCTCGGCACTGGTTGCCTGTGCAAGCAGTGGTGCGGTGTAGGTGGCGGCGTCGACGGGCTGGCCGTTGACGTAGGTGGCTTCGTCCTCGTAGGTGACCGTGACGCCGTAATCGATGTAGAGCGGTTCGGAGTAAGTCTCGGTGACGAAGGTGGAGACGCTTGTCCACGGAGCTTGGGTCCACCACCACCAAGGATTGACGATGCCGGATGCGATGCGACCGGCGGCCCATCCACAGGCGCCCCACCAGCGGTCGTCGAAGAGGTCGTCGTAACGGTCGCGGGTTCTGTCCCAGACTTCCTCAGCGCGGTCGCCGCGATAGCTCCAGAGGTCTTCGCGATGCTTCTGCCAGTCTTCGCGGTTTTGATCGCGCCAGCCCTGACGATCCTGCTGTGCGCTCTGGAGGCTGTTCCAGCGCTGGTCGCGCGTGGACTGGAACTGGTCGCGTGCCTGTGTGCGTGCGTTGTCGCGCTGGGTCCATGCGTCGTGCCGTTGGTCGACGCGCTGGGTCCACTGATCGTTGCGGCCCTGCGAGCGGGCACTCCAGTCGGGTCTTTGTTCGGGGCGAGGTTGGGCGATGGGTGAGCCGGGACGCTGCGCGAAGGCTGGGCGCTCGGACGTTCCCGGGCGGTCCGCTGGGAGTTGGGTCGGTCGGTTCGCGAGTGCGGAGCCGGCTGCTGCTCCGCCGGCGATGCCGAGAAAATTGCCGAGATCAGACGCGCCCGGACGCTGTGCGGTGCCCGAGCCGGGGATGTTGGATGGGCGGTCTTTGGTTGCGGGTTTCGTTCCGGGTTTTGCGGGGAGTTGCGATGGGCGGGGAGGTGGCGCGTTGTCCGGGCGTGCGGGAGTTTGCGAGGGGCGGTCGATGCCGCCGGGGCGGTTGCCGGAAGGCAGTTGCGAGGAGCTGGGTCGGTTGGCGGGTTGAGGGGATGGGCGGCTGGCTGGGCGCTCCGGTGCAGTGGCGGGGCGCTGTGCCGGGGCCTGTTGGCGCGGGGGTGCCTGTTGGCGCGGCGGCGGCGCGGAGGTGCGTGGGGCTGGTGCCGCCGGCCTCGGAGCGGGGGCGGATGGCATGGAGGGCGGGATACGGCTTCCACCCGTGGAGGGGCGTTGGCCGGGAGTGGAAGGCATGGAGGGGCGGGAGAAGCTGCTGCCCGCGAAGCCGCCTCCACCGCCGCCTCCCCCTGGGCGCGAGAAGCCGCCGCCGCCACCACCACCGCCGCCACGGCCTCCTCCTCCTCCGCGTCCGGCGAGTGCGCTGAATGGGGCAAGGGCGAGGAGGATGGAGCCGGCGGATGCGGCTGCGAGGGAGAGAGGGAATGGAGAGCGCATGATTCAGCGTCCTTTCACGCGAGTGATTTCGATGCGGCCGATACCGGGTTGCGGATCGCCGTTGAGGGTGCGGTTATTGGACTCCCACGTGAAACGTTCGGGGCTGAGTTTGGTGATGGTTTGTTGAGAAGTGGTGCGATCGCCGTCGGGGACGGTGCCGGCTTCGATGACGAGCCATCGGTCGCCCTCGCGGGTCCATGTGCCCTCGGAGAAGCCGCCTGCAGTGTCGAAGGTCCATGAGCGGATGTGACCCTGTGCGTCGTCCCATCCGATGACCTGCCAGCCTTCGTGGGTGGTTTTGCCCTCCCGTTTCACGGTGAGGTTGCGGGTGAGGAAATTGCCGCCGCGGGCCCATTGGAAGGAGCTTTCGATGGTGGTTTCGCGATCGGTGTCGAGCCAGTCGCCGACGAGCCATGCGAGTTCCTCGAGATGCTCGCGCGGAGTGGCGGGTGGGATGGAGGTTTCGATGAGCTGGGTGATTTTCCATGCGCCCTCTTTGCGCACATAGAGCGCGGAGTAGCGGGAGGTGCTGCTGGAGCCGTCCGCAGCGATGAGAGAGCTGGTTCCTTTTTCTAAGAGGACTTCCGGGGCGAGAAGGCGCACGGATTCCATGGCGATGGAGAGGCGTGCGCCCTTTGCAGCCTTGAGGCCGGTGCGCAGCGACTCCTCGATCTCCTTGCGGCCGCTGAGGACGGTGCCGTCTTCCGTTGTTTGTTCGGCATCGGTGGCGAAGAAGTTGGCGAGTGCAGCAGCATCACCCTTTGCGAAGGCGCTTTCGTACTGGCGGTCGAGGGCCTGGATCGCGGCCATTTCCGGGGTGGTGTTTTCCTGTGCGAGGACGAGGGAGGGGATGCAGAGGGCGGTGAGGGGGCCGAGGAGTGCGTGAAAGAGGGAGGGTTTCATTCTGCGGAAGGTTGGCTGTGGTGAACCTATGCGCAGTTGTGCGAGGCCTCCATCGGAGCGCCGACGTGTTGAGTTGTCGGGCGTTGTTGGAAGCTTTGCGAGTGGGTGCGGGAGTGCGAGGAGTGGTGGCGGAACCCAGCGTGGCTGGGCTCTCGGAGAGTACAGCGGTCGGTGATGGCAGCAGGTGAGCGCGCGGCGGAGGCGTGTCGTCCGGAGGTGATGAGGTGCGTGAATTTGCGTGTGAGAATCCAATGAAAGCTGAGTTCAAACTGATGGCTGGCGGGCCCATGGGAGCGGTGTGGTTCGTCGTGTCGTTCTTGGGGATGGCGCTTGTTTTGACGCTGGCATGCGTGGTGGGCGGATGCGGCCGCGGCGGGAGTGCGCATGGCGGTGCCGCCGGGCAGGCTTCTGTGAAGGTGCTGGTGAGCACAGCGGCGAGTCGCGATGTGCCCGTGGTGCGCGAGTGGGTGGGGACGCTTGCGGGCTCGGAGAACGCGGACATCCGGGCGCGTGTCACCGGGCATTTGTTGAGCCGCGATTATCCGGAGGGGAGTTTGGTGAAAAAGGGGGAGCTGCTTTTCGAGATTGATCCGCGGCCCTTTGAGGTGGCGCTGGCGGAGGCGCGCAGCCAGTTGGAGGAGGGGCGTGCGCGTCAGGTGGCGTCGCAGGCGGAAGCGGACCGGAGCACGGAGCTTTTTCGCAAGCGTGTGATTTCGGAGAAGGAGTTCATCAACAAGACGCAGCTTAACAAGTCGGCGGCGTCGAAGGTGGAGGCGCTGGAGGCTGCGGTGGAGCAGGCACGGCTCAATGTGGGATTTTGTGCCGTGCGTTCACCGCTGGATGGAGTGGCGGGCGTGGCGACGGCTCAGGTGGGGGATCTTGTGGGGACGGGGGAGCGGGCGGTGCTCACGTCGGTGTCGGTGTTGGATCCGATGAAGTTGGTATTTCCGATCAGCGAGGGCGAGTACCTGATGGCTGGCGAGCGGTTGAGGGAGGGGACGGCGCAGCCGCTGAAGGAGCGTGAGGAGTCGATCGAGGTGGTCCTTGGAAACGGGGAGCGGTTTGCGCACAGGGCGCGGTTGCTGGCGGTGGATCTGAAGGTGAGTCAGACGACGGGGACGATTCTGGTGACGGCTTTGCTACGCAATCCCGGGAGTGTGTTGAGGCCCGGGCAGTTTGCGACGGCGCGTGTGATTGCGAAGACGCTGCCGGGTGCGGTGGTGGTGCCGCAGCGCGCGGTGGTGGAGGTGCAGGGAAGTCATCAACTGTGGGTGGTGGATGGGGGAGGAAAGGTGGAGGTGCGGCCGGTGAAGGTGGGTGTGAGGGATGGCGGGGAGTGGGTGATTGCGCAGGGGTTGGAGGTGGGTGAGCGGGTGGTGGTGGAGGGGACGCAGCAGTTGAAGGTGGGGATGGTGGTGGAGGCCGGCGCGTGGAAGCCGGAGGGCGGACGGAGTCTCGCCGCGGACGCGGGTGGGCGGGTGCCGCAGAAGGAGGGCAGGAGATAATGGCGGACTTCTTCATCCGGCGTCCGATCGTGGCGATGGTGATCGCGATCTTGATGACCATGATCGGCGCTGCGGCGTACGTGGGGCTGCCTGTGGCGCAGTTCCCGGACATTGTGCCGCCTGAGATTCAGGTGAAGGCGACGTACACGGGTGCGGATGCGCTGACGGTGGAGCAGGCGGTGGCGACGCCCATCGAGCAGCAGATGAGCGGGGTGGACAACATGAACTACCTCAGCTCGGTGAATGGGAATGACGGGACGTTGAAGCTGACGGTGAACTTCGAGGTGGGGACGGATCCGAACACGGACCAGATTTTATCGCAGATGCGCAGCAACCAGGCGTCGTCGCAGTTGCCTGAGGATGTGAACAAGTTCGGGGTGACCGTCCAGAAATCCACCTCCTCGCCGTTGCTGATGTTCGGGCTGTATTCGCCGAAGGGGACGTATGACAGCGTGTTTCTTGCGAACTACGCGAACATCAATCTGAGCGATGAGTTCACGCGGGTGAAGGGGATCGCGAGCGTGACGATCTTCGGTGCGGGGCAGTACGCGATGCGGATCTGGGTCCGGCCCGGGACGCTGGCAAAGCTGGGGGTGACGATTCCCGAGATCCTGCAGGCGATCAAGGTGCAGAACGCGGTGAATCCTGCGGGCAAGGTGGGTGGGGAGCCGTTGCCGGCCGGGCAGGAGTTTACGTATGCGGTGCGTGCGCAGGGGCGCTTGGAGACGCCGGAGGAGTTTGGAGAAGTGGTGGTGCGGGCGAATCCGGACGGGTCGATGCTGCGGGTGAAGGACGTGGCGCGCATCGAATTGGGAGCACAGAACTATGCGCTCTCCGGGCGGTTGAATGGGAAGCCTGCGGCGGTGGTGGCGCTGTATCAACTGCCGGGAACCAACGCGATTGCAGCGACGCAGGGTGCGCGGCGGAAGATGGAGGAGCTCTCGGCGCGTTTTCCACCGGACCTTGCGTATGTGGTGTCGCTGGACACGACGCAGGCGGTGATCGAGGGGATGGCGGAGATTAAGAAGACGCTGGGGGAGGCGCTGTTACTGGTGATCGTGGTGGTGTTTGTGTTCCTGCAGGGGTGGCGTGCGACGTTGATTCCGCTGCTGGCGGTGCCGGTGTCTTTGGTGGGGACGTTTGCGTTGTTCCCGCTGCTTGGGTTCACGGTGAACACGCTTTCGCTCTTTGGTCTGGTGCTGGCGATCGGGCTCGTGGTGGACGATGCGATTGTGGTGGTGGAGGCGGTGGAGCATCACATCGAGCACGGGCTTTCACCGCGGGAGGCGACGGTGCGTGCGATGCGCGAGGTGAGCGGGCCGGTGGTGGCGATTGCGCTGATCCTTGCGGCGGTGTTTTTGCCGACGGCGTTTATTCCCGGAATCACGGGGCGGTTGTACCAGCAGTTTGCGGTGACGATCGCGGCGTCGGTGATCATCTCGGCGTTTAATGCGCTGACGCTTTCGCCGGCGCTCTCTGCGCTGTTGCTGCGGCCGCGCGTGCGGGGAACGGGGTTGATGCAGAAGTTCTTCGACGGGTTCAACCGTTGGTTTGGTGTGGCGACGGATGGGTATGTGGGCGTGTGCCGGATGCTGGTGCGCAAGTGGGGGCTGGGGCTGTTGCTGCTGGCCGGAACCACGTTGCTGACAGGCGTGCTGGGCGGGCGGCTTTCGTCGGGATTCCTGCCGGAGGAGGATCAGGGCTACTTTTATGCGCAGGTGGTACTTCCCGATGCGGCATCGTTCGAGCGCACGGGCGTGGTGATGCGGGCTTGCGAGGACATCCTGCGGAAGACGCCCGGAGTGGAGCACGTGACTGCGGTGAACGGGCTCAACTTTCTCACCGGGGTGAACACGACTTACAGCGGCGTGTTTTTCGTCACGCTCAAGGAGTGGGGCCATCGCAAGGCTGTGAGCGAGCAGTACGCGGAGATCCTGCGCAGCGTGAACCGTGCGTTCGCCGGGGTGCCGGGCGGGAGGGCGTTCGCGTTTTCGCCGCCGGCGATTCCCGGGATTGGGACGAGCGGGGGTGTGACGTTCCTGCTGCAGGATCGGTCGGGGCGGGATGTGGCGTTTCTCGCGGAGCAGGTGGGCAAGTATGTGGAGGCGGCGCGCGGGAGGAAGGAACTGGCCGGGGTTGCGCCGATGTTCTCGCCGGCGGTGCCTCAGGTATTCCTTGGGGTGATGAGGGAGAAGGTGCTCAAGCAGGGGGTGGAACTGTCGGCGGTGTACCAGACGCTGCAGGCGTTGATGGGTGGATACTTTGTGAACTACTTCAATCGGTTTGGGCGGCAGTGGCAGGTGTTCGTGCAGGCGGAGGGGGAGAGTCGGAAGGACATCGGGCAGGTGGGGCAGTTCTTCGTGCGCAACAAGACAGGGGAGATGGTGCCGCTGAGCACGCTGACGGAGGCGCGTCCGGTGAGCGGGCCGGAGTTCACGATGCGGTACAATCTATATCGGTCGGTGCAGATCAATGCGACGCCGGCGGCCGGGTACAGTTCGCTTCAGGCGATGAAGGCGATGGAGGAGGTGTTCGCAAAGACGATGCCCAAAGAGGTGGGGTTCGCGTACATGGGGATGAGCTATCAGGAGAAGAGGGCGAGCGAGGGGCTTTCGCCGATGGTGGTGTTCGGGGTGTCGCTGGTGTTCGTGTTCCTGATTCTCGCAGCGCAGTACGAGAGCTGGTCCTTGCCGTTCAGCGTGCTCCTAGGAACGCCGGTGGCGGTGTGCGGGGCGTTTGCGGCGTTGTTGGTCGGGCGTTACGAGAACAATGTCTATGCGCAGATCGGGCTGGTGATGCTCATCGGGCTCGCAGCCAAGAACGCGATCCTGATCGTGGAGTTCGCAAAGATGAAGGTGGAGGAGGGGCTCCCGATCGGGGAGGCCGCGCTGGAGGGGGCGCGTTTGCGATTGCGACCGATTTTGATGACGAGCCTGGCGTTCATTTTGGGATGCGTGCCGCTGGCGCGCGCGACGGGTGCAGGCGGGCTGTCCCGGCAGGTGATGGGCTTCACGGTGATCGGAGGGATGTTGGCTGCGAGTTTTGCGGGGGTGTTTCTGATCCCGGTGCTTTTTTACATCGTGGAGAAAATGGGCGGGAAGCGGGGCGGTGTGGACCTATCGGGCACGCAGGGGAGTGCGGGCGGTGCAGGTGGGGCGACTGGGGCGACTGGGGAGTCCACGCATCCGGAGGCCGGGGGCGTATGAGACTGGCACGGGTAATGGGCGTGGGGTGGTTTTGTGTGTGGGCGGTGCTGGCTTCGGTGGAGGCTGGAGTCGGGCCTGGCGGGGCTGTGAAGGAGAGGGGAGTTCTGGGCCGGCCGTTGTCGAAGGCGGAGGCATTGAATGTGGCGGTGGCTTGCAACGGTCGGTTATTGCAGGCGCGCAAGGAGGTGGAGGCTGCGGCGGGCGTGTCGGTGCAGGTGCGTGCGATCGTGCTGCCGCAAGTTTTGCAACACGGTGAGTATCGTGCGCGACAGGATGCGTTGGTGGAGGCGAACCGCAACCGTGAGCCGTCGGTGTTTGAGGTGGATCTGCCAGGGCTCGGGTTTGCGGAGGTGCAGGGGCCGGTGCCGCCGCATGTGAATAATCAGGCGTGGGGTGGCGACATTCGCATTGTGCAATCGGTGTATGAGGGGGGGCGGATGCGTTCGGCGGTGAGGAGTTCGCGGTTGATCCGGGAGCAGGCGCTGCTGGTGTTTCAGAGCACGGTGGCGGACGTGTTGCTTGCGGTGGGGATCGCTTACGACGACGTCCTGAGCACGGGCAAGCAGGTGGAGGTGCGCCGGGCTTCGGTGGATTTATTGAGCGAGTATGTGCGGGTGGCGAAGGCGAAGGCGGCAGCGGGCGCGGTGACGGAGTTTGAGGTGCTGCGCGAGGAGGTGGAGTTGGCAAACGCGGAAGCCGCGCTGGTGCAGGCGGTGGGGACGCACCGGGTGGCGAAGCAGCTGTTCGTCGAGTTGCTCGGGCAGGATCTCGGGCCCCATGTTTCCGATGATCTTTCGTTGAAGCTGACCAGTCGGTTGGAGGCGCGGCCTTATCCGCGGCGGCTGTCGGAGGCTTTGGGAAGTGCGCTGGCGCGTCGGACGGAGCTGGCGGCTTTGGAGAAGGAGGAGCGGATTCGGGAGGAGAACATCATCGTCGCGAAGGCGGGTGGGAAGCCGAGTGTGCAGGCGTTCGCGGGGTATGAGGTGACGAGCCGTGTGCAGAGTCGCAATGCGGGGGATGCGCTGCATGGGGGCTTTGTGGGCGGGCAGGTTTCATGGCCGCTCTTTGATGGGTTCCTGACGCAGGGCCGTGTGAAGGAGGCGGTGGCGCTGCGGGGCAAGGCTGGGGAGGCGCGCGCGGAGACGGCGCGGGTGGTGGAGTTGCAGGTGCGCACGGCATGGAGCGATCTGCGCACCGCGCGCGCCGTGCTTGAGGCACAGACAAAGAACGTGGGCAAGGCGGTGCGTGCGCTGGAGTTGGTGCAGATGCGCTACGATGAGGGGGCCGCGGTGCAGGTGGAGGTGCTCAGCGCACAGACGGCGCTCACGGATGCGCGGACGACGTTGGTGCAGGGGTTGCGCGATCACTCCGTGGCGCGGGCCCGTTTATTACGAGCCACGGGCGAGGATCTGCGGTTTGCGGCGGATGCGGGAAGGCTGGATGGGAACGAGCGTGAGGCGAAGGCCCCATAGCGAGGCAGGCGCAGGCGCAGGAGAGTAGAGATGTATGGCAACGCCCAAACGCGCGCTCACCAATCATTTCAGGGACTGCAGGTTGGTGGTGCTCGACAAGAAGGAGCCGAGGAGTCCGGTGGTGGTGATGCAGGAGGGGTATGCATCGGGCGATCCGACGTCCCGGATGCGGATGTTTTATCTGCAGCGCGACGGGATGTGGATTGACGAGGTGGCGCGCAGCACCAGGCCCGACACGGAGTTGAAGGACGTGGTGTTCGAGACTGCTGCAGAGGCGATCCAGGTGCTGTCGGGACTCTTGGGGAAGCCGCTCATCCGTGAGTTGCCGGTGAGCAATGAGGCGGTGGAGAACTACGTGAGCCGTTTGAGAGGTGGGTCGGCGGAGGAATTGTTCAGACAATTATTGGGCCGCTACAGGGCGGTGGAGCACAAGGTGTGATCCCGCGCGCGGTGGGCGGGGGGCGAGGTGCATGCGGACAGCGTGGGACAGCGATGACAGCGCGGCACAGGCACTTTGTCGAAGGCCGGTCTTTTTCCGCCTTTGTGCCTTTGTGTCTTGGTGTGAGAACCGCCGTGCACCGGGGTTATCTGAGCTGCGGGGCGTCCCTGCGGGTCTGTTTGCTGCCGCGAGAGATTCAGGCGGATGGAATGAGCAGGGGAAGTTTTGGGAAGTACGTGCGGAGGTAGCCGCGATCGATTGCGGCGAGTCGGTCGGCCTGCATCGTGGCATGCGCCGCGATGAGGAAATCCGGGACGAGGTGTTGGCGTGGCCCTCCCTCGCGTCGGTAACGCAGGAAGATCCGGCCGGCCAGATATGCGGCAGCGGGTTGGATGGGGTCGTAGACGATGTGGAGACGGTCCAAGTCCTCCTGAGCGGATTCCAAGGTTGGGTAAGCAATGGAATACTCGGCAAATGCGACGGGGCAGAGGAGGAGTTCGCCTTGATGGGAGGCAGTCTGGAGGCAATCGCGCCACGTCTCCCATCCGTGTTGTTTGCGGACGAGTTGGATCAGGACGGAACTGTCGAGGGCGGTGCGCACCTCAGAATGCGTTCAGCGTTTCCCGGAGGCGGGTAGTTGAACGGGGCCGCGCAATTCTTCCATGACTTGGAGAACATTCATGCCCTTCCATGGGTCGGAGGCTTCGCTGCCGAATTGTTCCCATGCATGGGGCGGAATGGTTTTTGTGGCCTTGAGGAAGGGGACGGAAGGGTCGAATTCGAGGACGTCGCCGGGTTTGAGGTGGAGGCGATTTCGGAGGCGGACGGGGATGGTGATCTGGCCTTTGGAGGTGAGAGTCGCCTTCATAGGCTATTTGTAATCCAAAAATGTAAGGAAAGAAAGTCGGTGTTGCGGGCCGGGATGAGCCGTATCTGGGCGAGAGAAGAGCCGAAAGGGAACAGGCGAATTGTCGAGGCTTGCGCGGCCCGCTCGGTCCGGCTTGGTTGCTTGTGCCTTGGTGTGACCTCCAGACGCAGGTTCTCACACCAAGGCGCAGAGGCACCAAGAAGGAATGAGATCCGGCTTTGGGCCGGACAGGCAATTCTGCTCGCCCCAAATCGCGATTTTCAGAGCTTCTACGGTTAGGCGTCGCGATTCACCGCGATCCGTTTGATAGACCGCTCACCTCGCTGCCATTACCAAGTACGTACACCGGGGTGATCCGGGAGCGCCGTGTTTTGGTAAGTAAGACCGCGTGACTGCGGAACCGCTCAGGGCTTGGCGGGCACCGCTGCGGCGGGCTTTTCCGCGGGCTTGGCCTCTTCCTTCTGGGCCGGTTTGTCGGCGGCGTCGGGAGCTTTCGCGGGCTTGGGGGCTTGGGGAGCCTTGGGCTGAGCGGCGGAAGCGGGAGGGGGCGGAGGGGTTGAGGCGGGGGGGAGTGCGAACGGCAATCCGGGTGCGCCAGGAAGGGAGGGGATCTGGACGGGAGGCGTGGTGGCGGAGGCTCCAGGAGCGGCGTCCGGCTTCGCTTCGGCGAAGAGGGCGGAGCGATCCTTGAGGAACTGGTCGAAGGTGAACTTGGCCATCACGAAGGGGCGGCCCTCGAATTTTTTCTCAGCTGCGAGTTTGTCCTCGAGGGGCTTGAGTTTGGCTTTGAACTCGTCGTCGAGCTTGGTTTTGTCCTCGGGTTTTTCGTCTTTGCCCGGGGTGCGTTCCTTTTGGAGTTGAGCGGAGACTTCGACGAGGACGTGGACGTTGTCGCCGACGGGCTTGCCGATTTTGAGGGTGTAGGTGAAGTGGTCGAAGGTCTCGAGGGTGAGGACGGAGGGTTGGTCGAGGCCTGTGTCGGCGGGCTTTGCGGCGGCGTCGAGGACGTCGGAGAAGGAGGGGCTGGAGAGAGCGCCTGCGAAGGGGGTGACCTTGGATTGGTCGAGGTTTTCAGCGGCGGTGGCGCCTTCGAGTTTCCAATCGGCGGTGGAGGATTCCCGGGAGACCTTCCATGCCTGGGCCGGGGCGGCGCCCTTGAGGGTGACGCTTGCCGGGGGATCGATGTGGAGGAAGTCGCGATTGAGCCAGGATTCGGGTTTGGGCTCGGCGTCGGTGAAGGCTTCGGAGACGAGGGCGACGCGGGAGCCGCCTGCTGCCATGACGTAGCGGCCGGCGGGGAAATCGCCCATGCCGGCCATGGGGCCTTCGGATTGTTTGACGAACTGTTTGCCGAGGAGTGCGGTGGCGAGGGTTTTGCCATCCTTGTCCTTAAACTCGATGCGGACGCCTGCGCCTTGGACGGGATCGACGAGGTCGAAGCGGGAGAGTTGGGAGGCGCCGACCTTGAGTTCTTGGACGACCTTGAGGTCCCAGAGTGTGCGCAGGAGGGTGCCGACGCGTTCGAAGTTGGCGGGGTAATCGGCGCGGTCTTCGACGACCCAGACGTCCTGTTTGCGGGCGAGTTTGGTGGTGCCGGAGGCGCCTTGGAGGGTGACGGAGGTGACGGCGTTCAGGTCGAAATCGAGGATCTTGCCGCCGGCGCGTGTCGCGGAGGCGTTCCATGAGTCGGGGCCGCTTTTTTGGAGGAGCGTGACGGAGACGCCGAGGATTGCGGCGGCCGCTACGAGGAGCGCGAGCTGCTTGCTATTCATGGGTAGAAGGAGGTGGAGGAGGGGCTTGTTAGCAACAGATATGCGGTGGGCGCGGGGATGCGGCTCTGGGTTAGCGGGCCGCGCGGCGGGCCTTGCGTTGAACGGCGAGGAGGATGCCTGCGGCGACGACGAGAGCGGGCATGGCGGCGATGTTGAACCACTTGACCTTGTTCTCGAGGGAGTCGATGTCGCCGCGGAGTTTTTTGCGGACCTGCTTGAGCTCGACCTTTGCCTCGGCCTCTTTTTTGCGGAAGGCGGCGATCTCCTTCTGCTGTTCCGGGGAGAGGATGAACTTCTGGCCACCTTCGCCGGTTTTGGAGCGCTGGAGTTCGTTGAGCTTGCGCTGGGAGTCCGCGAGGCCGGCTTCGAGTTCCTTGATCTTGGTGCGGAAGTTGGATTCGGCCTGGGCCTGCATCTGGGCGACGACGGTGAAGGGGCGATCGCGGGCGGCACGGCTGCGGACGGCGATGAGGTTGTTGTCACCGGCCATCTGTTCGATGGCGCCCTGGGCGAAGGAGATGTTGCTGTTGCGCGGGATGACCATGCGCTGACCGCCGAAGGGGTTCATGGCGACATCGACGCAGAGCTGGTCTTGGAGGAAGTCGGTGTCCCCGACGAGGAGGACGGCGCCGTCGGTGCTGGATTCCTTGAGGCCGGCGGCATCGGCGGGTTTGTCGGCGGGCTTGGGTTCGCCGGGCTTGGGTTCTTCAGAGGCCTTGGGCTTGCCGTCGGGGAAGGCAGTCTTGAACTTGCCGGTGAGGCGGAGGGCGAGGGTTTGCTGGAGGCCGGAGGGGGAGAAGTCCTTGACGATCTGTTCGCCGCCCATCTGCGCCATCATGGCTTCGACGAGTTGGGAATTGGTGGAGGACTTTACAAGGACCGTCTGCTGGAGGCCTTCGGCGGGGGTGCCGGTGAAGGCGCCCGCGAAGGCGAGGAAGAGGTTGTCGCTGCCGGCGGTGAGCACGTCGTCTTTGTTGACGGCTTGTTCATTGAGCTGGAGGACGGCGGGCATGCGACCCTGCTGGAGGCGTGCGACGTAGTTCATGTCGGCGACGACCTTGGTGGTGTCGAATGCGAGGCCCCATGCTTTGAGGAGCTTGTCGATCGAGGAGGAGCTGGGACCGCCGCCCATGCCCATGGGGCCGGCAGCTTGGGCGTCGAGGGCTGCGAGCGGGTCGAGGAAGGCGATGAGTTTGCCGCCACGGAGCACGAACTGGTCGAGGGCGTACTGAGCAGAGTCGGAGAGGCCCTTGGGATGGACGACGACGAGGACCTTCACGTTCTCCGGGATGGAGTCGGCGGTGGTGGGGATGTCGAGGACGTTGAAGGTGCGCTTGAGTTCGGAATAGAAGAACCACGGCGGTGCGCCTTGGCGTCCGCGCATCATCATCATGGGATTGGCCTGGCCGGACATGGGCAGGGAGGTCATGAGGCCGAGGGTGGGTTTCTCGGAAGTCATGACGCGGGAGATGGCGCGGGAGATCTCGTATTCGAGGAGGCGGCCGGCCTGCGGATCGAGGAAGGGGACGGTTTCCTTCTGGTCGAGGAGGGTGACGCTGAGGCCGAGGTAGAAGGGTTCGCCGACTTCGGTCATGCGGGGTTCGACGCCGTCGAGTTTGGCGGAGTCCTCGGCATCGGAATCGGGTTCGGGGTCGAGCTTTTGGATTTCGATGAGGCCCTTGGAGCGCTGGCGGAATTCGCCGAGGAGGTCCTCGACGTTCTGGGCGTGGTTCTTGAGGAAGACGGGCATGCGGCTGTCGCCCCGGGTGCAGTAGAAGCGTACGAGCACGGGGGTATCGAGCTTGGCGAGGATGCGTTTGGTGCCTTCGGAGAGGGTGTAAGCGCGCTCGGAGGTGAGGTCGACGCGGGTCTTGACCTTGGATGCGATGCCGTTGAAGGCGACGAGCGCGACGAACATGGCCGCGACGCCGATGGTGGAGAAGAGGGTGGTTTGGAGGCCTTTGGTTTTCATCGGCTCAAGGGGAGGCTGGGAGGCTGAAGGGTTTGGGGAAGGAGGCGGGTGAAGGAGCGGCGGGATTGTTTGCGAGCGAGGATCAACCGGCGCGGTGGGTGCGGATGATGATGCTGGTGGTGAAGAGGCAGAAGCCGATCACGGAGAGGAAGTAGAGGATGTCGCGGGAATCGAGGACGCCCTTCTGGATGCTTTCGAAGTGGGTCATGACGCTGAAGGAGGCGATGCCATCGACGAGCCATGGGTTGGCCCAGCTCACGAGCATGTTCGTGACGGGCGGGAAGCCAGCGAGGATGAGGAAGAGGGAGAGGACGACGGCGACGATGAAGCTGACGACCTGGTTGCGTGTCATGGCGGAGGTCATAGCGGTGACGGCGAGGTAAGCGCCGGCCATGAAGAGGCTGCCGATGTAACCGCCGAGGATCACGCCGTTGTCGGGGCTTCCGAGGTAGTTGACGGTGAGGACCACGGGGAAGGTGAGGACGAGGGCGAGGGCGACGACGGCCCATGAGGCGAGGAACTTGCCGACGATAGCCTGCCACGGGGTGATGGGCATGGTGAGCAGGAGTTCGATGGTGCCGAGGCGGCGTTCCTCAGACCACATCCGCATGCCGACGGCCGGGACGAGGAAGAGGTAGAGCCACGGATGCCATGTGAAGAAGGCTTGGAGGCTGGCTTCGCCGCGCTGGAAGAGGCCCGCCACCATGAAGGTGAAGAAGCCGGAGAGCAGCAGGAAGATGACGATGAAGACGAAGGCTACGGGCGAGGAGAAGTAGCCGCGCAGCTCGCGTTTGGTGATGGTGAGGATGTTGTTCATGGCTGGGAGGCCTCTTTTTTGGTGTCGGAAAGAGTGATACGGCGGAAGACTTCGTCGAGGCGGCCTTCTTCAACCTGGAGGCCTTGGAGGGGCCAGCGTTCCTTGAAGGCGAGTTCGCCGAGGGCGCGTGCGAGGTCGTCGCTGCCGGCGTTGGCGCGAGGGAAGGCGCGCACGGCGAGGGGACGTTCGCTGACGATGGAGACGCGGTCGACACCGGCCACCTGGCGGACCTTGGCGGCGATTTCCGAGCCGTTGCCGTCGACGAGGCGGAGGGTGACTGCGCCGGCTTGTTCGGAGCGCATTTTGAGGTCGCGCGGGGTGCCGCTGGCTACGATGGAGCCGCGGTCGATGATGATGGCGCGGGAGCAGACGGCGTCGACTTCCTCGAGGATGTGGGTGGAGAAGATGATGGCCTTCTTTTCGCCCATGCGGCGGATGAGTGTGCGGACCTCGTGTTTTTGGTTGGGGTCGAGGCCGTCGGTGGGTTCGTCGAGGATGAGGACGTCCGGGTCGTGGATGATGGATTGGGCGAAGCAGGTACGGTGGCGGTAGCCCTTGGAGAGGGTTTCGACGCTTTGATGGAGGACGCCCTCGAGGAAGCACATTTCGACGACGCGCCCGACGGCGCGTTTGCGGCCGTCGCCGGTGAGGCCGCGCATTTCGGCGCAGAAGTCGAGGAAGCCTGCGACGGTCATGTCGGCGTAGGAGGGGGCGTTTTCGGGGAGGTAACCGATGAGGCGTTTGGCGGGGATGGGGTTTTCGACCATGTCATGGCCGCCGACGGTGATGGAGCCTTCGGTGGGGGGGATGAATCCTGTCACCATGCGCATGGTGGTGGATTTTCCGGCGCCGTTGGGTCCGAGGAAGCCGAGGACCTCGCCGCGTTCGACGGTGAAGGTGACGCCGTTGACGGCGACCTTCGGTCCGAAATTTTTTTTCAGGTCACGAACTTGGATCATGAGGGGATGGGGTTGGAGCGGATGAAAGGGGGGAATAGCGGAATCAAAATTGGGAAATTGAGTTCAAGAAAAAAATCAATCCGGTCTGGGTGGGGGCGGGGAACATCGGTAAATGGAGTATTTAGTGCAAGCCGGTATGACTGAAGAGGACGATTTGACATGGAGGTGTGCAGAGCGTTCAAAAAATTGATGGATCGCTGGTTGGGCTGGGGCCCGGTATGGGATTTCGCTCGGAGGCGTGCCGCCGGCAATCGCTCCGATTGATCGGGGGGATGCGGGGGGATCAGCCCGGGGGCTGGGTCTGCGACTGTTCGAAGAGAGCGCGCCAGTAGTCGAGGCGTTCGCGCACGCGTTTTTCGAAGCCCTGTTCAGAGGGTTGGTAATAGCGGCGGCCTTCGGGGAGATAGGCTTGGGGGACGTAGGCGCCGTCGTAATCGTGACTATAAAGATAGCCGGAGTGGCCGAGTTGGTCGGCGCCCTTGTAATGCTTGTCGCGCAGGTGGCGGGGGACGGCGAGACTGACGCCTTTTTCGACTTCCTGCCGGGCGGCGAGGAGTGCGGCGTAGGCGCGGTTGCTCTTGGGTGCGGTGGCGAGGTAGACGGTGGCGTGGGCGAGGGCGATCTGGGCTTCGGGGAGACCGACGAATTCGACGGCCTGCTGTGCGGCGACTGCGAGGATGAGGGCCTGGGGATCGGCCATCCCGATGTCTTCGCTGGCGCAGATGACGATGCGGCGCGCGATGAAGCGGATGTCTTCGCCGGCGTAGAGCATCTTGGCCAGCCAGTAGAGTGCGGCGTCGGGGTCGCTGCCGCGCATGGATTTGATGAAAGCGCTGATGGTGTCGTAATGCCCGTCGCCGTCGCCATCATAGACGAGGGCCTTGCGTTGGATGCTCTGTTCCGCGGCGGCGAGGTCGAAGTGGACGACGCCATCGGAGTCGGGCGGCGTGGTGACGACGCCGATTTCCAGTGCGTTGAGGGCTTTGCGGGCGTCGCCGTCGGCGATGGTGGCGAGGTGAAGGAGAGCCTCTTCGGAGGCATCGACGCGGTGGTGGGCGAGTCCGCGCTCCTTGTCGGTGAGGGCTCGGCGCAGGAGTGCGAGGAGGTGGTTGGACGTGAGAGGTTCGAGTTGGAAGACCTGGGATCGTGAGACCAGGGGGCTGTTGATGTAGAAGAAGGGGTTGTGGGTGGTGGCGCCGATGAGGCGCACGCTGCCGCGTTCGACGTCGGGGAGGAGGACATCCTGCTGGGCTTTGTTCCAGCGGTGGATCTCGTCGATGAAGAGGATGGTGCGTGCGCCGTTGTTGAGGCGGCGGTTGGCGGCGGCGGCGATGACGCGGCGCAGATCGGCCACGTTGCTTTCCACGCCGCTGAGTCTTTCGAAGCGGGACTGGGTGGCGGCTGCGATGATCTCGGCGAGGCTTGTTTTGCCCGTGCCGGGGGGGCCGAAGAGGAGGATGGAGGAGATGCGGTCGGCCTCGATGGCGCGGCGCAGGAGTTTGCCTTGGGCGAGGATGTGTTCCTGCCCGACGTATTCGTCGAGGGTGCGCGGGCGCATTCGTTCGGCGAGCGGCGCCTCGGATGGCGTGGCTTGTGCGGGTGCTTGGGTGGAATCGTGGGTGGAAAAGAGGTCGGACATCCCGGGGGGAAGGATTGCGCGTGGGGGTGCGGGAGTCACCTGTTCTTTGGCGGTGGAGGTGAAGTGAGGGGCGATGGGCTGGAATTTGTGAGGGTTTCTTCGGCGTTGCCCGTGGGTGGGTGGCTCGGGTAGAGTGAAGTGTTCGGATCCTATTCAGCCTGAAGACGGGCTGATGGGGCCGCCACCCCGATGAGCTTGCTGGTTGTTGAAATTGCCGGAGAACGGCGCTGCCTGCGCATGCAGAGCAGCCGCACTGCCCGTGTGGGGGCGCGGTCCGGTTGCGATGCGGAGTTTCCCGGATTGCCGGACGTGCTTTGCAGCGTGCGCATGGATGTCGCAGGGGTTGTTGCGGTGAGCGATGCGACTGGCAAGGTTTTGAAACAGGGAGTGCCGCCGCTTGCTGTGAAGGTGGGGGAGGTGGGGGTTGGAGTGGAACGGATTGGCTGGATTGCGGGTGGGGACGCGAAGGGGCAGGGAGGTCGGTTGCAACTGGTGGGTGGCGGTGGAAGCCAGACCGATCGGCCGGATTCCGGCGGCTGCTTTGTGGTGGGGAGTGCGAAGGATGCGAGTTTCCGTGTGCTTGGCGAAGGAGTCCCCGGGTACGCGTGCGCTCTTTGGTGGGCTGGCGAGAACCGCGTGCGGGTGCTCAGTCTGGATGGAGGGGATCGTGTGCAGTGGCGCGGGGCGGACGGGGGGTGGGGGCAGGCTTCCGATGCGCTGCTGCCGCTGCAGGTGCGGGTGGGGGCGCAGAGTTACGACATCGTGATGGCAGAGGAAGCTGGTTACCGAGCTCCGGGCGAACCGGTTTCCTTCCAATTGAACATGCCCCGTCCGAGCTTTTTTGACCGCGGGCTTTGGAAGTTCGGCGTTCCTGGGTTGCTGGCCTCAGTGGTGCTGGCGCTCCTCTTTAGGGCGGGGGATGGAAGGGAAGTGGCTTCTGCGTCGGGTCGGGTTTCCAAAAGCGCATTGCCGGCTTTGGTGAATCCGGTGGTTGTGGATGGTGCGGGAATGGCCCGCAAGGAGTCGTCTGGGGCGTTGGAGGCGATTCCTGCGTCGCAAGCGCAGCGGGTTTCTGGCGTTGCTTTGGAAGCGGGTGCGAAGGCGGCGGTGCCGTCGCCCACGACGTCTTCCTCGTCCGTGGCTTCCGGGGCGGGGGGTGTCGCTGCAGGTGGCGGTTCTCCCGCTGGGTTGGCGCAGCCTGCTCGTCAAGAGATCGTTGGCGTTTCGGGGGGCGCGCAGTTGTCTCCCGGGGATTCCATGGTGGTGAAGGACAACGGGCGCGCGAGGGAGGAGAAGCGGGATGTGGGGGGGGCTTCTGGGGACCAATCAATGCCGGCGGTTGTGGCTGCGGTTGGAGCGGTGAAGGGTGCCGTGTCGGGGGAGGGCAGGCAGGGGACGGTGGGGGCTGCACCTGTGCGTGTGGCGTTGCTCGAGTTTGAGAATTCATCCCCGGATCTTTCGATGGAGCCGCTGCGCAAGGGGCTTCGGGAGGCGATGCGCGGAAGTTTTGCGGGAGCGGAGCGGGCGGGATCTGTGAGTCTTGCGGAGCGGGGTCGCGTGGCGGAGGTGTTGAAGGAATTGCGGATCAACCCGGGGTGTTATTTGGACGCTGGGGCCGCTGCACGGGTTGGTCAGAAGCTGGAGGTGGACATGGTGCTTACCGGGTCGTTCGTGGTGACGGCGGAGCAGGTCCGCTTTGAAATGCGCCTCGTGCGCAGCGGCGACGGGGAGGTGCTGCTGACTCAACAGACGGCGGGGAAACGGGCGGAATTCGCCGGTGTGCAACGGCAGTTGGTGGCAAAGAGCCTTGGTCGCATGAGTGCGGGGCCTGCGCCGGTGGAGGACGTCGGTGGGGCGGGGCCGCGATTTGAGGCGTTCCTTGGATATAGTCGCGGAGTGTTCGCGTTGGAAGCGGGGGATCCGGCGCGTGCGCGGCGCGAGTGGCGAGGGGCCTTGGAAAGCGACGATGCCTGCGTGGCTGCGCGGCGTGCAGTGGTGGAGATGGACTTGGATGGATTGGTGGCCGCCGGTGGTTTGCGCGATGCTTCCAAAGCGGCGCCCGGGGCTGCGGCGGCTCTGGCGGGGCATCTTGGGAAAGACCACGGGGTGTTTTGCGAGGCGCGCATGGATGCAGCGTATTTTGCGGCTTTAACTTCGCTCTGCGCGCATGCCGGTCTCGCGGGGCGGTTTGAACTGGAGCGCGATCTGCTGCGGCTCTTTTGGGATGAGTTCTCGGCCCGGGTACCAGCTGCGGAATCCCGCGCAGTATTCGCTCAGGTGAAGGGGTTGCTGCGGGAAGAGGCGGCTTTCTTTGAGAGCTTGCTCATGGATCCCTCGGTGAGCAGAGAGCGGTGGGAGCGCGAGCGGGAGGTGCGGGAACAGGAATTGCGCTCCGCGAAGCCCCGGCCCGTGGAACTGGGGTTTGCTCTGGATGACCTGTTCCGCGGCCGATTCAGGGAGGAGATTCGGGATGCGGTGAGTCTGCCAAGATGCGCGCCCATTGCGCCCTTCCGTCCGGCATGGCGGGCGGCGCAGAGTTCCGGGCGGGTGGATGACGGGGTTGCGGTGCCGGAGGATCTGCTCGGGATGCTGGAGCCGCTGATCGTGGACGGGCTCATGCAGAAGAGGTGGGCGGATGCGGTCCGTAGTTCGAGTGGTCGGTTTCCGGATTATCGGTTGTATCTGGAGGATTCGGAGGGGTTCGCGCAAAGCCGGAACCTGCGCGATGTGCTGGTGCTTTGTGCGGGGGCGGTGCGTTATCTCAGCGGCGTGCAGGAGGAGAGGGATGCTGTGCATGGGACGCCCTTTGGGATCTGCGTGGAGATATTGATGAGGGTGGGGGATTCGCGGGCGATGAGGCAGGTGCCCCGCGGGCAGGTGCTCAGTTCCGTGGAGGCGTTGCGGGCGTTGGCGACTTCCAGGGTGCCGGAGGAGGACAAGACGGAGGCGGTGAAGGTTCTGGAGAAGTTGATGCCGCTCACGAAGCTGGCGGGTCTTTAGTGAAGGAAGGTGACGGGTCTTTAGTGGAGTTTATGGGATGGATGGGCTTTGGATCGCATGGCTGCTATGGCCTCTTCAGCCTTTGCTGAGGATTACTTAGCGGGGTGCGTGGTTGCGCTGAGATTTGAGGGCCCGGCGGGGTGACTGCCATACGCGAGGCGCAATGGGGATGGGACAAGGGGGAACTGGTGGATCGGGGACTAATTTTTGTATTGGCCCCCACTGAACGGAGCCAGTGCGTACCTACGCGTACCTATGCGTACCTATGCGTACCTATGCGTACCTATGCGTACCTATGCGGGCCTATGCGGGCCTATGCGGGCCTATGCGGGCCTATGCGGGCCCATCCACTGGGTTGCCCCATCCCAACCAACGGCACCTGTGCAGCGCCGCCTGAATGGCTGGCTGACCTCCATCGCCCGGACGGCCATTGGTGTGGGGTTGTTTCGAGATGATACCCCCGCTGGTGAGTTGGCGTGCGATTTAATGGGTAAAGAAAGGACTACTTCATATGCTTTCATGGGCCATTAGTTTTCTTGTGCTTGCGCTGGTAGCGGCGGTGCTGGGGTTTGGGGGGATAGCGGGTGCCGCGGCTGGGATCGCCAAGGTGTTGTTTGTGGTGTTTTTGGTGTTGTTTGTAATCTCGCTCATTGGGGGGCGGCGGGGGCCTAGCGGGCCATAGCGGGCCATAGCGGGCCATAGCGGGCCATAGCGGGCCATAGCGGGCTACAGCCGGTCTCCTAGAGGGCGGTTTTCTGGCAGGCCCGGTTTGGCCGGTTTGGCCGGTTTGGCCGGGTGTACCGGGGTGGACCGGGGTGGACCGGGGTGGACCGGGGTGAACCGGGGTGGACCGGGGTGGACCGGGGTGGACCGGGGTGGACCGGGGTGGGCTGTTCCTCCGGGCGGTGGTGGTTGGGGTCGAGGAGTTCTGCAAAAGAACAGGGGGAGGAAAGGGGGTTGTGGCGGAGTCGGGCGCGATCAAACAGCCTGAAACCCAAAGAAAAACATGAACTAAGAGAGCGGGAGGTCTTGGGCCTGGGGGGGGAATGCAGTGTCTGGGGCCGCTGCGGCAGATCTCTTGTGCTCGCCGCGAGTTGGAGTGATTGAGGCTGGCGTATTATGGTGGAGCGTTGCGGCGTGGGCTGGTGTCGCAGTTTGTAGAGGCCAAACGACGCAACCATGGGGGGGCAGCGTTTCTGAGCTGGTTTTCGCCGCTATGCGGCGATCTTCCCTGCATCCCCCTGCGCCAGCCGGAGGCGGAGCCGGTTGGAGCCCTTCAAGAAACTGGCCTGAACCTCAATGCGGCGATGCAAACTTGTCGGATCTGATGTGAGTTTCTGTGGAAACGGAAGTTGCAGCTTAAAACCATCCCGTTTCAGGCTCACCCGTTGGGTGAGTCTCTTTGAGCGACTTTCAAAGTCTGTAACGACATGGCCGTCACCCTCAAGTACCCAAGCACTGATAGGACTCCGCAGTCGCCTGAACCCGGAGAGTTCCCAATGGCCCACGGAACGCACTGAATGCACGGATCATGCAACAGACTCTCAGCCCCCTCATTCCCCTCATTCCCCTCATTCCTCCCGTTTCTTCCGTGCCGTCCGTGCCGTCCGTGCCGTCCGTGCCGTCCGTGCCGTCCGTGCCGTCCGTGATTCCGCCTCAATCATCCTCAACTACTCCAATCGGTGCTGCAACTCCTCAATGACGAAGGTTCTGACGGCTTCGCCGAGGGCCTTCGCATCCTCGTCAACGAGGCCATGCAGGCCGAGCGCTCCCACGTGCTCCAAGCCCGCCCTTTCGAGC
>CAMAUX010000033.1 GCA_945861435.1 Chthoniobacter flavus
GCTGGGCGACGCGCCCACGCAGGGAGAGATTTTGAAGGCGTTGTTTGAACTGACCAAGCAGGTCGAGGTGGTTAAAAAGCAACTGATGCGTCTGGAGAAGCGCGACGAAAACGCGCTGCTTTGAGGCTACTGCCCGACTCCTGCGGGACGTTTGCAACAGAGAGGCAACGAACAGCCAGCCAGCGAAGCAGGCTTCGGGGAGCTGCGGCAGTTGAAGCAGCTGCGGCGACTGAAGTGGGCTGGGGAGCAACACAGCCGGAAAACACACCCGAAAGGATGTGGTTGCGGGGGTAGGATTTGCACCTACGACCTTCAGGTTATGAGCCTGACGAGCTACCAGGCTGCTCCACCCCGCGATTGGTGTTGACGAGACAGTAGCGGGGAATCATCTGGGAGCAAGGGGAATGTTGGGAAAGTTTCCAGCGTGCAGCGCCCACATCAGGGTTGTCGAAGAGGGTGTGGAAGGCGCAGGGAAGCGGCTGCGCGCAGCGGCGCACTCAACGGGAACGCGACGTTTGCAGGCTTCCATGTGAGAAGGTCCGTGGAAACGAAGAGGGATCCTTCTGACGCGCTCCATGCGTGGAGATCCGGGGATTCGGAGGTTTCCGAGATGGCGAGTAGGAGGTGGCTCGGGGAGTGTGGAGCGCGGTTCCATGCGAGGCCGTCGTCGGAGGACCATGCCTGGCCGGGGCCGATGGCGAGGAAACGGCGGCCGCTCCAGAGGACTTGTTGGAAGTCGACTGCGGGGTCGGTGGGGATGCGTTGCCACTGGTGTCCGTCGTGGGAGGTTTCAAGAAGTCCTGCAGGGCCGACGGCGACGAAGTGGCCGCTTCCGTATGCGATGGAGGATGCGGGTGGAGCGTCTTGGGTGAAAGAGGCGAGGGTGGTGCCGTCCTCCGTGGCGGCGCGCCAGAAGGAGGTGAGACCGCCGAGTGACACGCTGCCGAGGATGACGAATCTGGGGCCGCCTTCGCCGTTGCCTTGGGCCATTTGGAGGACGCTGGAGTGGCCGGTGACGGGGAATCGGGCGCCGTGGTCGAAGTGATGGCCGTCGCTGGAGACGATGAGTCCGAGGGGATGTGCGGCGACGAAGGTTCCGGGTTGGCTGCCGCTGGCACTGGTGGCGGCTATCGCGGCGAGTGCGGGTGCCGGGGAGGCGAGGGGTTCCCAATTGCGGCCGTCGGAGGAGGCGAGCAGGAGGCCGGTGGTGGGGCCGCCGCCCGCGGCGACGAAGCGGGTGCCATCGGTGCAGACGCTGCGCAGGGTGCGTTCGGAGGCAGGGACGGATTCGGGGAGGAGGACGTCGTTAGCCCAGAGGATGCCATCGGTGGACGAGATCCTGCGGCCGTGGTCACCGACGGCCACCCAGAGGGTGTTTGGGGCTTTGGGGGTCTGCGCGCATGCGATGGCGGCGAGCCCCTGCAGCATCCAGAGGAATGCGAGGGACCAGCGGGCGCAGCGCATCATGGGCGGCGGTGGCTACTTGAGGCTGTAGACGTACTCCATCACATCGCGGAGTTCGCGGCGGGTGAGCATTTCGCCAAGACCCGGGATCATGCCTGAGGGGGCGTTTTCGCGGTTCTTGATTTGGGATTTTGCGAGGGTGATGGGAGCGGCGCCCGGCGCGGGCATTTGGAGCGTCAGTTCGGAGTCGGTTTCCTTCTTGATGATGCCGGCTTGGAGTTCGCCGTTCTGGAGGGTGACCATGATGGACTGGAAGCCTTCTGCGATGCGCGCGTTGGGGAGGACGATGGATTCGAGAAGGTAACGCCGGTCTTTTTTGGAGGCGATGCCTGTGAGGTCGGGACCTGCGTCGCCGCCGGAGCCGGAGACTTTGTGGCAGCGCAGGCAGGCGGCGACTGCGTGTTCCTTGAAGATTTTCTCACCGACGGATTTGTTTCCACCGGAGAGGGCGGGGAGGTAGGGGGCGAGAGGGTCGTCCTTTGGGAGGTTGGCTTGGTATTGAGCGAGGCGCGCTTTGGTGTCGGGGTTGGGGCGTTTGGCTGCGGCCTCGAGCAGTTCGAGGGCGACTTGAGCGGGGAGTTTGTCGGCTTGGAGTTCAGCGAGCAGCGCGGTGAGTGCGGTGTCCGCGTTGGGGCTGGGAGATTCGCCCAGTGCCTCAAGGATGGATTTTTTCTCGGCGAGCTCTGCCTTGGCGAAGGCTGCGCTGAGCTGGAGGGCCGCCGTATCCGGATCGCTTTTACCGAGCAGGTTGGTGGCGGTGACGCGCACGCCGGGGTCGGTGTCGTTGAGGGCCGATTGGACGGCGTTTTTGAGGAGGGGGCTCTCAAGAAGGGCAAGGGTTTCGAGGGCCTTGGAGCGTACTTTTGGGGGTGCGTCCGGGCTGGAGCTGAGGCTTGCGAGAGGCTTGGCGGAATCTTTCAGGACGAGGGCGCCGATGGTGTCGATGGCGGCGCTGACCACAGCGGGGGAAGGGTCTGAGAGGAGCTTCGCCTGCTGGGATTTGAAGGCGGTGATGGCGTACTGGACCGGGCGTGGAGGCAGGGGACGGAATACGCCCGTGACGCGGTCGCGTGGCTCGGGTCGGGCCCATGCGCTGAGACGTCCGAGGGCCTCGATGCGCAGGGATTCCTTGGCGTCGGGTTTGGCGGCGAGTTCTGCGATGGAGCGTGCGCCTTCGGTGGTGCCCATGCGGAAGTTGGCGTTGATGGAGCGAAGGGTGAGTTGCTCGTCGGCGTGGTTTTTGGTGATGAGGCTGGCGAGAGTGGGGTAGGCGGGAGCGATGGCTTCGTCGCTGATGGCCACCGCCGCTTCGCGCACGAGGAGCGGGTCGCTGTCGTTGAGAAGGTCCGCGATTTTGGGGGCGCGGAGATGGCGGTAGGCGAGCAGGGCTGCAAGGCGGACGCTGCGTGAGGAGTCTCGTGTGGCGAGCTCGAGGGCACTCGCGTTGGCACTTTTGGCAAGTGCGATGGATGCGGCATGGCGCAGGAAGGGGTCGCGGTCCGCGTTTTCTTGAACCATGGAGAAGAGGGCGTCGGCGGCCTCGGGTTTGCCGAGTTTGCCCAAGCTCTGGGCTGCGAAGAAGCGCACGCGGAGGTTGGGGTCCTTGAGGGCCTTGATGAGGCCGAGGTAGCTATCGGCGACTTTGCCGTCGCCGAGGGCCTTGGCTGTTTGTGCGCGCACTTCGGGGTGGGCGGTGTCGAGGAGGGGGATGAGGGGTGCGAGCAGTTTGGTTTCTGCGGCTGGGCGTTTATAGCCGACGCGGCGTGCGCTTTGGGCGAGTCCCCAGATGGCGTGGATGCGGGAAAGCGGGGGTGCGTCTGCGAGGGCTGCGCTGGTGAGGGTTTGCGAGCCGTCCTTGCGGGAGGCGAGAGTCCACTGGGCTTCGAGGCGGACGCGCTGGTCGCGGTGTGCGAGCAGGGCGGCGAGTTCGGCAGTGGACTTGTGTTCGAGGCCGTCGCCGAGGAGTTGGCGGACTTCGGCGATGTCAGCAGCCTGTTCCTTTTGGGCTGCGGGATGCTCCATGCGGATGATGCGGCCGCGTCCGACGCCCTCCCAGCCTTCGCCCCATTCGGTGAAGTAGAAGCGGGAGTCTGGTCCGAAGGCGATGTCGGTGGATTGGACCTGGCCGATGAAGGTGGTGGGTTCCTGGACGACGGAGAAGCCGGCGCCGTCTTCTTTGACTTGGAGCATGGCGATGGCGCTGCGGGCGCTGGAGCCTTTGAATCCGCAGACGAAGAAGTGGTCGTCGAACTGCGCGGGAAGGCCTGTGCCCGGGTAATAGAGGACGCCGGAGGGGCCGTCTGGCAGGTTCAGGATGGGGGTGTTGAGGAAGAAGGGGGTGCCTTCCTTGCGGGGTTCCCACATTTTTTGAGCGAGCCAGGGGTTGCGCTGTTTGCCGAGGGGGTTGTGCTGCCAGCCTACGCGCCAGCCGCTGTCTCCATCCTCGACGAGGTAGACCCAGCGTTCGCGGTCGCCCTGATCGGAGTCGTTGTCGCCGGTGAAGAGGTTGCCGTGCTTGTCGAAGGCGAGTTCTTGGGGATTGCGCAGGCCGCGTGCGACGACCTCCATGTGGGAGCCGTCGGGTTCGCAGCGGAAGACGGCGCCTTCATCTGGGAAGGCGAGGACATTGCCCTCCTTGGTTTTCACATGGGCGCCGCGATCGCCGAAGGAGAAGTAGAGGCGGCCGTCGGGTCCGAGGATGAGGCCGTGCATGTCGTGGCCCGTGAAGCTGAAGCGCACGCCGTAGCCAGCGCTGAGTGAATCACGTTTTTGGGCGAGGCCCTTGGAGTCGGTGCCAGAGAAGAGCCAGAGGTTGGGGATATTGGTGCACCAGACCTTGCCGTTGTGAGCGAGGACGCCTGAGTTGATGCCATCCAGGAGGGTGCTCATCTGGGAGGCGTAGGGGCTTGAGAAGTCGGCTTTGCCATCGCCATCGCGGTCTTCGAGAAGGCGGACGACCTCGGTTTCCTTTGCGAGATCAGCCCACTGGGTGGGGAAGTTGCGTTTCATGGATGCGACGCGGTCCTCGGTGGTGCGGCACGCGAGGTCGTCCTCGAGCATGAACATGTAGTGGCGGATATCGAGTGTGCTGGTGCGGTAACGGTAGGTCTCAGCTACGAACACGCGGCCTTTTTCATCGACGGAAAGGGAGACGGGATTGCCGAGCATCGGTTCGGAAGCCCAGAGGCTGGAGCTGAAGCCCTCGGGTGTCTGGATCTTGAGAAGCTGCTTTTGGGCGTCTTCGGAGGCGGGCTGCAGGTGTGGTTCGGCAACGCGCTCTGGGCCCTTGAGGCCGGCCTTGCTGTTGGGTGCGGCGGAAATTTCAGCTGCGCGGATGGGTTGCTGGGCCGCGGCGCAGAGAAGGGCGAGGAGGAGGAGGATGGAACGCGTGGGGCTGAGCGGTGAGGGAATGGACATGGAGAGCTTTGGCGAAGAGTCGCAGGTTTTCAGTAGGCGGAAAGTGCGAGGAGCGCGTGAGGGTTGGTTCTACGGGCGCTGGTGGAGCGGCGGGATGCGCCGGGATTCAAGAGACTGCCACCACGGTGGAGTTCCGTGAGGGGAATCCGAGGGCTTCCGGGGTCGGGCGGGGCGAAGGGCGTCGCGGGTTGTCAGGGCGTCGCGGGCAGAGGGCGGATGCGCAGGTTGCGGAAGGAGACTTCCTCGCCCTGATCGAGCAGGATGACGGGGGACTTGGTTTTCGTGCCGAAGCCGGTGGGAACCTTGGCCTTGGCTGCGGCTGCGGCCTTTTGGAGATCGGGGCCGAGGGTGTACTCGAGCACTTTTTCTCCATTGATCCAGTGTTCGACGTGGCTGCCTTGGACGCGGAGGAGGCCTTCGTTCCACTCGCCGTCCTTGAGTTGTTTTTTGTCGTTGGGAGGGAGGATGCCGTAGAGGGCGCCCGTGCGTTTGGGGGGGCCGCCCTTGAGGCCGTCGGGATTGCGGACGTCGTCGATGAGTTGGAATTCGTTGCCAGCGGGGCGCTGTCCCATTCCAGAGCGGTTGAAGTAGATGACGCCCGAATCGCCTGAGACGGCGAGTTTCCATTCGAAGCTGAATTCAAAGTCGGTGAAGGCGTCGGCGGTGGCGAGGTCGCCGCCCGTGAGCTTTCCGGAGTCCTTGATTTTCTTGTTGAGCACGAGGGCTCCGTCGGTGATGGACCAGCCTGCACGCAGGAAGTCGGTTTTTTGCACCCCCTTGAGTCCGGTGATTGTTTTGCCGTCGAAAAGAACCTTCCACGGGGTGGAATCGGCGCCCGTGGTGGACTGTCCGTGGAGGGGGGAGTGAGCGATCAGTGCGAGGCCGGCGGTGCAGGCGAGAAGGTGCAGGATTTTCATGGTGGATGGTGGGAGGGCGCCCGTTGCGCAGAGGAGGAAGTGCGGGCTCGAGAAATTAGTCGGAGGGTTTGGGGCGCTCCAGAAAATTTCCCGGCCACAATCGCAGCGCAGCGGGGCTGCTTGGCTGCGGCGCATTCATCACACGCCCTACGAGGGTGGCCATTGGGGAGGAGGGCGTGCCGGGGTGAGGGCAGACCTGCGGATGGCGAGGGCTTACTCGGTGGCTGGCGGTCCGCTGCATTGGGACGGCTTTAGGATGGAGGAACCGCGCGAGGCGGGAAGCGGTTGATCAGGCGAGGATTTCCTTCACCACGTGTCCCTCGACGTCGGTGAGGCGGTAGTCGCGGCCGGCGTGACGGTAGGTGAGCTTTTCGTGGTCGAATCCGAGCAGGTGCAGGATGGTGGCGTGGAAATCGTGGACGTGGACGGGATCGACGCTGGCGCGCATTCCGTGTTCGTCGGTGGCGCCGTGGACGGTGCCGGGTTTGACGCCAGCGCCCGCGAGCCATGAGCTGAAGGCCCATGGATGGTGTTCGCGGCCTTTGGCTTCGGCGGTGTTGTTGAAGGGGGTCCGGCCGAATTCGGTGGTCCAGACGACGAGGGTGTCCTCGAGCATGCCGCGTTGTTTGAGGTCGCGCAGGAGGGCGGCGATGGGTTGGTCGACGTTTTTGGCGAGGGGGCCATGGGTCATCATGTCGCCGTGGGCGTCCCAGTTTCCTGAGGAGCCCGAGTCGATGAGTTCGACAAAGCGCACGCCGCGCTCAAGCAGGCGTCTGGCGGCGAGGCATTGCCAGCCGAAGCCGGTGGTTTGGCCGCGCGCGAGGCCGTAGTCCTCGTGGGTACGATCGGTTTCCTCCTGAAGATTGAAGGCGTCGGGGACGGCCATCTGCATGCCGAAGGCGGTCTCGAAAGTGCGCAGGCGCGCTTCGAGAAGAGGATCGGCGTTGCGGGTTTGAAGATGGGCTTGATTGAGGGAGCGCAGGGCGTCGAGTTCGCGCGACTGGAGGTCTGAGGGGATGCGGCGGGCGACGTTGGCGACGGGTTCGGGTCCTGGAATGACGAGGGTTCCCTGATGAGAGCCGGGGAGGAAGTCGCTGGCGAAGACCTGGCCGCCTGCGTAGGTCTGTTTTGGAGCGATGACGACGAAGGAGGGGAGGTTTTTGTTGATGGTCCCCAAGCCGTAACTGACCCAGGAGCCGATGCTGGGGCGTGCGAAGGCGAACGAACCGGTGTGCATGCCGAGGGTGGCATTGTAGTGGTTCGAGTGGGAGGTGTGCATCGAGCGGATGAGGGTGAGTTCGTCCGCGCAGGAGGCCATGTGGGGAAAGAGATCGCTTACTTCGATGCCGGATTTTCCGCGCGGGCTGAATTCCCACTGGGGCCGTTTGAGGTAGATGCGTTCGTAGCCCGGGCGGCCCTTGATTTCGGGATGGTCGGCTTTGATTTCTTTGCCGTGATCCCGGGTGAGTGTGGGTTTGGGATCGAAGCTGTCCACGTGTGAAACGCCGCCCGTCATGAAGAGAAAGATGACGCGCTTGGCCTTGGCTGGAAGGGGCGGATTTTTTGGCGCAAGCGGGTCTGTGCTATCCGCCATGAGTTGTTGGAGAATGCCAGGGAAGAGGAGGGAACCGGTGACGGCGGACTGGAGGAAATGTCTCCGAGGAATGGTGTGCGCGTTCATGGGATGGGGAGCGAGGGAGGGGGGGGAAGAAGACGGTTAGTCGAGGTGGCTGAATTCGTTTCCGGCGAGGAGGATGCGGCTGTAGGCGTTCCATGCGTCTTCGGGCGATGTGCGGTAGGAGGCGAGGAAGGTGGTGGCGTGGTGGAGTTCGGGGGCCGAGGGTTCGCGCTGGAAGAGCGTGCGGAAGGCGCGTCTGAGGCGGGAGGGGTCGTCGGGGATTGTGGTGAGTGTGGAGGCGAAGGCGGCGGCTTGCTTGTGGAGGAAGGGGTTGTTGAGAAAGAAGAGGGCCTGGGGAGGGACGGTGGTGGTCTGGCGTTGGGCGGTGCTGGAGTTGGGGTCTGCGCCGTCAAAAAGGGAGAGGAAGGGATGACGGCGCTGGCGCTGGGTCATGAGGAAGGCGCTGCGTTTGGTGTGTTCGTAAACGGCGTTGAAGGGACTGTGTTGGGTGAATTTCCACTCATCTTCGGGCGGGAACGGATGCACCTCGCCCGGACTGAGGTCGAGTTGGCCGGAGACGGAAAGCAGGCTGTCCCGGAGTTCCTCCGCGGCAAGGCGGCGTCGCGAGAACCTTGCGAGCAGGCGGTTTTCGGGATCTTTTTGGAGGAGGCTTTCCGAGGTGTCGCTGCTGCGCTGGTAGGCTGCGCTTTGCATGATGAGCCGGTGCATGGCCTTGATGCTGTAGCCGCTGGCAACAAACTCGGAGGCGAGGAATTCGAGGAGCTCCGGATGGGAGGGCTTTTCGCCACGGGAACCGAAGTCGTTTGGAGAGCGGACGATGCCGTTTCCAAAGTGCCACTGCCAGATGCGGTTGGTCATGACGCGTGCGGCGACCGGGTGGCTGGAGATCCAACCTCCCAGTTCGCGCCGGCCGCTTTCGGTGGGTTTGGAAAGAGGTTGTCCACCGAAGATCCCCAGCCAGCGGCGTGGGATTTCGTCGCCGGGTTTTTCGGGTTCGCCGCGGAGTTGGAGTCGTGCATTGACGGGGGGTGCTTCTGCGACGGCGTAGGCCCATGGGATGGAGGGCGCTGGGCCTGCTTCCGGGATCTGGAGGTTGCGGCCGAGTTCGAGGAGGGCGGTGCCGGTGCCTAGGGTGCGCAGGTGCTGGAGTTCGAAGGCGACGCCATCGCCCTTGCTGGGATGGGCATCGGCGACGCGGCCTTGCACGCGGATGGTGCCGTCCATGGGGCTCACCCATGCCACGGCGACGGGTTGATTGGGGCCCGGGTGGATAAGAAAAGAGCGCGCCGGGAGGGTGGTCCAGACCATGAGTTGCTGGTCTGAGGAGTTGACGAAGACCGAGGGGATGTCGCCGATGCTCCACTTTTGAATGTCGCTGTGCCCATTGACTGAGGTGGCCTTCTGATGAAGGAAGACGGGGCCGTCTTTGGTGATCGAGAGGAAGCACCATGCGGCGTCCTGCGCGCCGGGATGCGGGTTGGATTCGGTGAGCGAGGACACCAGATCGGACACGCTCCAAACGCGTTCCGGGGATGTGGTGTCGCGGATGGTCCATTCGACGAGCGTGCTGTCGGCACCGTGGTTTTTGTTGGGGGAGACGGTGAGCAGGAGCACCTCGCCTTTGCGGACAGTGATTTGGTCGAGGGCCGTTTTCTGGCTTTGTTCGAAGGCCACGGAGGCGCCTTCGGCAATGGGAGCGGCGGCGAGGAGGGCCGTTTCTTCGGTGAAACTTTTTTTGAGGGTTTTACCGGCCGACGCGAGTTTGGTTCTGAGGGCGTCTTCCTGTGCGCGCTTTTGGAGCCATGGTTTCATGAGGGCGTCGGCCTCGGACTTGGCGATGAGGGGCAGCATGTCGCGCGGTTTTCCTGAGGCCTCGCAACCGGGATAGGAGAAGCGGGTGCTTTGGAAGATGCCGTAGAGGGAGTAGTAGTCGGCGGCGCTGATGGGGTCGTATTTGTGGTCGTGGCAGCGTGCGCACGCGAGGGTCATGCCGAGGAAGGTTTTGCCGAGGTTGTCGATGAGGTCCTCGTGCATGAGGTGGACGTCCTTGGATATTTCGTGACCGAAGCGGCGAGCGATGGCGAGGTAGCCCGTGGCGATGATGCCCTCGTTGAGTTGCGCTCGTTGGGCGGAGGCGCGTTCGAGGTCGCCGGCGATTTGGAAGCGGATGAACTCATTGTAGGGAAGGTCTTTGTTCAAGGCGTCGAAGACCCAGTTGCGGTAGCGCCACGCGTGTATGAGGGGGCGGTCCGTATTCTCGCCCGCGGTGTCGGCGTAGCGGACGACGTCGAGCCAGTGTCTGCCCCATTGGACGCCGTATTGGGGGGAGGCTAGGAGGCGGTCGACGACCTTGGTGAATGCGTCCGGCGAGGAGTCGGCGAGGAAGGCGTCGGCTTCCTGTGGCGATGGAGGGAGGCCGGTGAGGTCATAGGTGGCGCGGCGCAGAAGTGTGCGTTTGTCGGCGGGCGCAGAGGGTTGGAGGCTTTCGCTCTGGATGCGTGCGTTGAGGAAGGCGTCGATTTGCGCAGAAGCGGAGGCCGGGGCGGAGGGCGCACTCGTTTTTGGGAGCGGTTGGAATGCCCACCACGTTTTTGCTTCCACGGCGTTCATGCCGCCGATTTTGGCGGAGGCGACGCGCGGGTCCGGGGCACCCATTTTCACCCACTGTTCGAGGAGGGCGATTTTGGAATCGGGGAGTTTGCCGCCCTTTTTTTTGGGAGGCATGGCGGAGTCCTCGTCGGTATAGCGGACGGCCTTGATGAGAAGGCTTTGATCGGGATCGCCCGGGAGCAGGGCGGGGCCGGAATCGCCGCCCTTGGACCATCCGGCTTTGGAATCGAGAGAGAGGCCGCCCTTGGTCTTGGAGCCGCTGTGGCAGTCGAAGCAGTGCTCGACGAGGAGGGGGCGGATCTTGGATTCGAAAAAGGCGAAGTCCTCGTTGGCGGAAGCGGCCGGTTGGAGCGATGCGAGGAGGCAGAGAGAGGCGAGGGATCGGAAGGGGAATCGCATGGGGGGCGGGCCTTTCGGGTGAAGACTAGCGGCGTGATTTTTGGGTGCGTGTGCGCGGGTTGCTGGATGGGGGCGCATTTGGAGAGAGGTGCTCTGAGATCCATTGGCGCCAGCCGAGGATGTGTTGCTGCATCCGGGCCTCGCATTGAGCGGGGGAGCTGGAGTGGAGCAGTTCGAGCAGTTCGGAGTGGGCGCTCACGGTTGCGGGACGGACGTCGTGGATGAGGAGTTCTCGTTCCCGATGCAGTCCTCCGAGCCAGAGTTGGAGTTCGGGACGCAGAGCGCGCCAAGAGCGCAGGAGGCGGGAGTTGCCTGCGGCGGTGAGAATGAGTTCGTGGAAGTCGAGGTCGAGGGTGGTGACTTCGTGGACGCTTTTGGCGGTGCTGGTTTTGTGGATGTTTTTTTGGAGGGCTTTGAAGTGATGACCGAGGTTGGATGCGGCGAGGCGCGCACCTGCGGGTTCGAGGAGGAGGCGCATGGCATGGAGTTCCTCGAAGTCGGATTTGGAGAGGGTCTTTACGAAACTGCGGCCGGTTTCCTTGAACTGCACGAGGCCTTCGTTTGCGAGGGTGACGAGGGCCTCGCGCACCGGGACGCGGCTGACGCCGAGGCGTTTTGCGACGGGGGCTTCGGCGAGTTTGGTTCCCGGGGGGAGGGAGCCTGAGAGGATTTCCCTGCGGAGGGTGGAGACGGTGGCATCGGCGAGAGCGGTCATGGCGTGGTGGAGACGTGCGGAGAGGTGGTCGTTTTGGTATACCAAAATCGCGGCTGTTTGTTAGGTGAACTCGTCGGACTCGCCAATCCAGCGCGAAGTGAGGCAGAAAGAGGAGGTGCTCGGTGGCTCGATTCCAATCGTCATGAAAAACCATTTCACGCCGGGGGTGTTTGCAGCGTTGATCGGATTGAGCGGGGCGTCCTTGGTGTGCGGCGCGGAGCCTGGTAACGGGCTTGCGCCCGAGGTGCCGGGGCTCAATCTGGCGGACAACCTCTACCAACTGGAGGCGCAATTGCCGGACCTCAGGGAGCCGTATATCAGCGCGGCGCCGGTGGATAATGGGGACGGGATGCGTGTGGGCAGGCTGGGGGAGGATGGTGGAGACCGGGCGGTGATCGAGGAGTACGCGCGTGCGATTGCTGAGGCGTCGGGGGATGAGAGGGTGAATAATGTCGACAGCATGCTGATTGGTTACCGGGGCAGGCTGGTGTTTGAGTCTTATTACCGGCGCGGGCGTGCGAATTTTCCGCACTACCAGATGTCGATCACGAAGGCGTACACGGCGCTGGCGATTGGTCGTGCGGTGGAGCTGGGGTTTCTGAAGATGGAAGATTTGGACAAGCCTGTGGTGGGCTTTTTGAAGGAGGTGGATGTTGCCAAGCTCGTGAAGGGGGCCGAGACGATCACGCTGGCGCAGGCGCTGCAGATGAGTTCGGGGATCCGCCTTGGTGAAGGGATGCTCAGGGAGTTGTTAAGGAAGCCTGAGGCGCTCAGGGGGCAGGCGGAGATTGCGGCGTACCTGCAGCACAGCGAGGCGATTCCTGAGGCTGGCCGGAAGTTCAAGTATCAGGAGCCGGACACGGCGATCGCGATGCAAGTGCTCAACGCGGTGGTTCCGGGTGGGGCGCAGGAGTTTATTAGGAAGGAGCTGCTTGGGCGGATGGGGATCACGCAGTATCGGTGGGAGGCTGCGATGAGCGGGTTGCCGAAGTCAGCTGCGGGGAGCAGCCTGCTTTCCCGGGATATGGTGAAGGTGGGGATGATGGTTCTCTACAAGGGGCGCTGGTTGGATGAGCAACTGATCCCGGAGGCCTACATTGCGCGTGCGACGAGCCCGAATGTGCATGTGTACGGCAGTGCGCATTACGGCTTTTACTGGTGGGTGGAGGACTTTGATGTGGGCGGGAGGAGCTATCGGAGCATCGAGGGGCGTGGGGCGGGTGGGCAGTTCATCTTCATTTTCCCGGCACTCGAACTCGTTGTGGTGGTGACCTCGCATGACAAGGGGATGGGCGACATGCTCAAGACGCTGCCGCAACGGGTGATTCCAGCGTTCACGCGCTGAGAGCAGGGGAGCGGGTGATGTTGTTCCAGTGCCTGCCGGGACGGGCCGGGGGCTGGGGAAAGGGACGGCGGGACTTACGGGGCCGCGTGTGTGGGCGCGTTGGGGGGGCGTGTTGGGGGGGCGTGTTGGGGGGGCGTGTTGGGGGGGCGCGTTTGGGGGCGCGTGGCGGCCGTTCAGTGGGTGGCGGTGGTTCGGCGGGCCCAGCGCAGTTTGGTGCTGCGTGCACGAGGGTTGGCGTGCACTTCTGCGGGGGTGGGGCGCAGGGGTTCCGGTGAGATGGCGTCGTAGAGGCCCGCATGGAGGCCGTTTTTGAAGGCGAGTTTGACGCGGCGGTCTTCTCCGGAATGGAAGGCGAGAATGGCGACGCGGCCGCCCGGTGCGAGGCAGGTGGGCAGTTGGCGCAGCATGCTGTCGAGTGCCGCGAACTCGTCGTTGACGGCGATGCGCAGGGCTTGGAAGACGCGGCGCACGGTGTCCTCGTCGGAGCCCGGGTGGGAGCGGACGGCGCGTGCGAGTTGCGTGGTGGTGAGGATGGGCTGGGTGCTGCGGGAGGCGCAGAGGTGGCGGGCGAGGGAGGCGGCGGCTGGCTCGTCGGCGTTCTCGAGGAGGAGCGAGGCGAGGGCGCTTTCGGCGAGGTTTGCGAGGAGGGCGGAGGCGGGTTGTGCGCGCTCGGGGTTCATGCGGAGGTCGAGGGGGCCCTCCGCCTTGAAGGTGAAACCGCGGGCGGGATTGTCGATCTGCATGGAGGAGAGACCGAGGTCGGCAAGGATGATCTGGACGCCATTTGGCGCGGCCTCGGCGACAAACTTGGCGCAGCCTGCGTAGTTCGAGCGGCGGGTTGTGAGGGCGTTTTCTGCGTGACCGAGGGACCGGAGGCGGGCTTCGGTTTTAGGGAGTTCGATGGGGTCGACATCCATGGCGAGAAGGCGGCCGGCGGGTTGGATGGCGTTGAGGATCGCAAGGGCGTGGCCGCCGTATCCGAGGGTGCAGTCGAGTGCGGTGTCGCCCGGGCTGGGGGCGAGGACTTGGAGGATTTCAGCGACCATGATGGGTCTGTGGGTGCCAGCCGGGGTTTTGCCACTGGCGAGCACCTTGTCGACATCGGCGGAGTAGCGTGCGGGTTCGAGTTCCTTGTATTTGTCTTCGAAGCGCCTTGGGTTTTTTCCGCTGTAGCGTTTGCGGCGCGGCGGTTTTTGTGGGGCGGGGTGGGGATCCTGCGGTGGTTGGTTGTCGTTCAAGCGGGAGGAGGAGGTGTGGGAGTGAGTGGGGGGGCGGTGGATAGCTTTCCGGGGGGTGGAAGGCAATTACGGCGCTCAGTGCGAGGTGTTTACTTTCGTAATGGAAGAGCGTAGCAGGAGGCTGTGTCGATCCGATCGGAATCAGCTTTGGGTGAGACCTCCGACGGGACGGTGTATCTCGATCTGAGCCAGAGTTCACGTCTTGTGGCGAGGGCGGGCGCTTCGGAGCATGCGGATGCGCAACGCCGGATGGAGGAGATTGGGGTGCCTTTGGAGGATTGTCCGGGGTGTGGTGCGTGTCTGGACGTGAGCTTGTTGATGCCGCTGGATGAGAGCCTTTGTCCGGCGTGCGGCGGGGTATTTGTGGTGATGAGGCGCCTCGACCAGTTCGAGTTGATGGAGCGCATGGGCAAGGGGGGGATGGGGGTGGTTTATCGAGCGCTGGACCATACGTTGAAGCGGGAGGTGGCGTTGAAGGTGCTTTCGAGCAAGTACCGGGATGATCCCCGCTATCTCGAGCATTTGCGCACGGAGGCGTTAATGACTGCGCAGGTGAGCCACCGCAATGTGGTGAGGGTGTTTTCCGCAGGGCTTTTCAACGGACGCTACTATCTGGCGATGGAGGTGGTGGGGGGAGGGACGGTGGCGGACAGGTTGAAGGAAGAGCGCTCTTTTCCTGAAGCGGAGGCGCTGACGGTGGCGTTGCAGGCTGCGCGGGGCCTCAATGCGGCGTTGCATTGCGGGCTTTTGCACCGGGACGTGAAGCCGGCGAATTTGATGTATGCGACGGACGGGACGGTGAAGGTGGTGGATTTTGGTCTGGCGCTGTCGGTGGAGGAGATCAAGGCGAGGAAAGGGGACGTGCTGGGGACCCCGTACTATGTGGCGCCGGAGAAGCTGGCGCAGCGGGGGGAGGATGCGCGCAGTGACATTTACAGTCTTGGGGCGACGCTTTTCCAGTTGCTCACGGGGCGTCGGCCGTTTGAAGCGGCGACTGTGCAGGCGCTCGCGGAGGCGCATTGGTTTCAGAGGGCGCCCAGCGTGCTGGCGTACAATCCGAGGGTGTCGGTGGCGAGCGCGCGGGTGGTGATGAGGATGTTGCTCAAGAACCCGGCGGAGCGGTATGCGGACTATTTGGAATTGATCACGGACTTGGAGCTTGCGAGTTCGCAGGTTGCACGGGAGCAGGGTCTCTCGCGGGTGGAGGATATGGTGCGCCAACAGGAGGCGCTTTTGGAGGTGCGAAGGAGCGCGGAGTACCGGCTGGGGTTGGTGTATTTTTGTTGTCTTGTTGTTTGTCTGGCGGCGGCGGTTTGGATGCTGCTGCCACGCAGGGGGACGGCTTCCGTCGTGAAACCGATGGATGCGCGCTCAGAGCCTGCGCGTGGGATGGAGGTTTTTTCCCAGAGTTTCCGGAGGGCGCTCGACAAGCGGTGGGTGAGTGGCGTGCCGCTGAGGGTGGTGGGGGGTGAGTTGCGGCTTTCCGACGCGGACGGGATGGTGAGCGTGGCTGAGAAGAATTGGGGGAACTACAGTGTGGAGGCGCAGGTGAGGGTGCTCAGCGGCGGGCTCATCATGTGGTTCTGGATGGCGGAGAACGGTGATGCGCAGGGGTACGAGGTGCGGGCGAACGGGGAGGTGACGTTTGTGAGTCGGAGCGGCGGGCGCATCGAAAGAGGGGCTTCCGTGCAGGCGCCGCCGCCGGGCACGGTGACGGTGGGAGTGCGGTTGGTGGCGCGAGAGAAGCACTCGCAACTCCTGATCAACGGTGTGGTTCGTGGGGACGACCGTCTGGCTGCTGCTGGCAGGGGACCGTTTGGGATACAGGCAGTGGACGCAGGCAACGTGGCGGTGCGCAGGGTGCAGGTGGTGGCGCGCTGAGGAGTGGGGAGGAGTCAGAGGCCGGAGGGCTTGCGTCGCTTGGTGGGGTTCTGGGGTGGGCGGAGCTTGCGAGTCTTGGCTGGGGCTTGGATGCGGATGCCCGTGCGTGGTAGCGCTGAGGATTGGGAGCGGGATCGGGCGATGGCCTTGGCTTTGGTCGTGGCCGTGGCCGTGGCCGTGGCTGCGGGTTTGGGGAGGCAATTGGCCCATGCCTCGTCCGGGTCTTCCATGGGGAAGTGCTGGACCTTTTCGGGAAAGTGATCTTGGAGGAGTTCGTACTGTTCGAAGAGTTCCTTGTCGGGATGGGTCCAGTCGTGGAGGTAGACGATGCCGCGGATTTTGGCTTGGAGCATGGACTTGGTGCAGTCGAAGCAGGGGCGCATGGTGGAGTAAGCGAGGGCGCCGTCGACACAGATGCCGAAGCGTGCGGCGGTGAGGAGGGCGTTCTGTTCGGCGTGGACGCAGATGCAGACATCGTAGCCGGCGCTTTGTTTGTACTGCTCGCGTTTCTTGCAGCGCACGCAGCCTCCATCCATGCAGTTGGTGACTCCCTCCGGGGTGCCATTGTAGCCGGTGGCGACGATGCGGTTTTCGCGCACGAGCACGGCGCCGACTTTGCGGCCGAGGCAGTTGGCGTTTTTGCGCACGGCGATGGCGATGCCCATGTAGTAAAGGTGCGACTTGAGCATAGGGTAGGGTGGCGTGTGCTTAGTGCAGAAGGTTCCGGAGGGCGAGTGCAGAAGTGGGGCGGTGTGGGAGATGATGGGGGGAACGCGGGCAACTTTCGTGAGGGTGCGGGGTTGAACGGGCGCTTGTATGACGATGACGTTTTTTTCGAAGTGGCTGCGGTTGGTTGCGACGGTGGCGGCCGGGTTGATTCCCCTCCTGGCGCGAGCTGGGGAGAAGGCGCCGAATCTTTTGTACATCCTTGCGGACGACCTTGGGCGCGGGGATTACAGCGCGTTTGGGACGGCGGACGTGCGCACGCCGCACATTGATCGGTTGGTGCGTGAGGGGATGGAGTGCGTGAATTTTCGGGCCAACAGCTGTGTGTGTTCGCCGACGCGGGCGGCGCTGCTGACGGGGTGTTATCCGGACCGGGTGGGGGTGCCCGGGGTGATCCGTGGGGAGCAGCCTGCGAATTCGTGGGGATGGCTTTCTGCGAAGGCGGTGCTGCTGCCCCGTGTGTTGCATGGGGCGGGTTATCACAGTGCGCTGGTGGGCAAGTGGCATCTGGGGTTGAGCGCGCCAAACACGCCGAACGAGCGCGGGTTTGATTTTTTCAAAGGGTTCCTCGGGGACATGATGGACGACTACTGGACGCACCTGCGCAACGGACGCAATTTGATGCGCGAGAACACGGCGGTGATCGAGCCGGAGGGCCACGCGACGGACCTCTTCACGCGGTGGGCGTGCGAGTATCTGGAGAGTCGCGCGGGCAGGGAGGATCCGTTCTTCCTCTACCTTGCGTACAACGCGCCGCACGACCCGATCCAACCGCCGCCGCAGTGGTTGGAGAAGGTGCGCGGGAGGGAGCCTGGGATTTCAGTGAAGCGGGCGGCGCTCGTGGCGCTCATCGAGCATATGGATGCGGGCGTGGGCGCGGTTCTGGAGAAGTTGGACGCGCTGGGACTCGCGCAGAACACGCTGGTGGTGTTCACCTCGGACAACGGCGGCGTGCTCAGTCTGGGGGCCAATAATGGTCCGTGGCGCGGGGCCAAGCAGCAGATGTACGAAGGGGGGCTGCGGGTGCCGTGCGTGGCTCGGTGGCCGGGGAGGATCGCGCCGGGGTCGCGCACGGAGCAGTCGCTGCTGACGATGGACCTTTTCGCGACGGCGTGTGAGGTGGCAGGGGTGGAGCCGCCGGCTGGGATCGACGGGCGCAGTTTCCTTTCGACGCTCCGGGGTTCCGGGGGAGTGGTTCCGGGGCGTGCGGAGTATTACGTGCGGCGGGAAGGGGGGGCGGCGTATGGGGGCAAGACGATCGAGGCGCTGCGCGAGGGGGATTGGAAGCTGCTGCAAAACAGCCCGTTCGCGCCGCTGGAGCTTTACAATCTGAGGGAGGATCCGTTGGAAACGCGGGATGTTGCGGGGAAGGAGAAGGCGGTGTTTGAGCGGATGTCGGCGGCGCTCAGGGTCCATGTGCAGCGCGGGGGTGTGGTGCCGTGGCAGCCTGCGGATGGGGGGGCGCACTGAGTCTTCAATCAGAGCTTTCCCCGTGTTCGGGTGTTGTGTTCTGATGAGGGTTCGCATGCGTGCAATGAAGCTGGCGCTGGTGGGGCTTCTCCTTCTTTCGGGAATGGAGGGCGTAGCGCTGTGGGCGGCCCCGCCGACCTTGCCCAACATCCTGCTGATCCTTGTGGAGGACGTGGGGGCTTGGGAGCTCGGGTGTTATGGAGGGGCGGCGGCGGAGACTCCTAATTTGGACCAGATGGCTGAGGAGGGGATGCGCTTCAGTGCGGCGTACGCGGCGAGTTGTGTGGGCGGACCGTCGCGGGCCAGTGCGATGACGGGAAAGTCGCCGGTGCGGTTGCGTTTCACGGAAGACCTGCGGGGCGGGGGCGTTGCGGGAGCGCTGCAGCCAGCAGGGTCCGGGGCCGGGCTATCCGGTGATGATGTGACGTTTGCGGAGACGCTCAGGGAGGCGGGGTATCGGACGGCGTACGTGGGGCCGTGGGGGCTGGGGCTTGGGGCTGGGGCGCCCGAGCGGCACGGGTTTGAGGTGGTGAGTGGGGCGGCTGCAGTGCCGCAATCGTTCTTTAGTCCTTTTGGGTTGCCTGATCTTGGCGACAGCCTGCCGGGCACGCATCTGGGGGAGCGTCTGACGACGGAGGCGCTGCGTTTTATGAGCGCAGCGAAGGAGAAGCCTTTCCTGCTGTGTTTTTCGTGGCCGACGAGTCATCGGGCGGAGGATCAGAGATCGGAGATTTTGGAAAAGGTGAAGGCACGCGCCGGGGAGGGTGCTGGGGTGGATGCGCGGGTGGTGGCGGCGGCGGGGCTTGAAGCGTTGGATGCGGCGGTGGGGCAGATGGTGGAGCGCTTGCGGGAGCTGGATTTAACGAAGAAGACGATCGTGGTGTTTCATTCAGCGAGCGGTCGCTGGCAGTCCTCTGGGGCGGAGGATGAAGCGATGCGCGGCGTGGTCGGGACGCTCTGGGAGGGAGGGCTGCGCGTGCCCTTGATCGTGCGCTGGCCTTCGGTGCTTGCGGGTGGCGCGTTATGCCGGGTTCCTGTGATCAGCACGGACCTGTACTGGACGTTTGTGGAGTTGGCCCGCGGAGTCCCCCCTGTGGAATTGGAGCCCGACGGCCAGAGCATGCTGCCTTTGTTCAAAAACGTGGGAGGCGCGCCCCGTCCGTTTTTCTGGCATTTCCCGCACTACCATGAGTCCGGAGGCAGGCCTTCGAGCGCGATCCGGGTGGGGGACTGGAAGCTTGTGGAGAACTTTGAGGATTCTTCGGCGTGGCTCGTGAACCTGATTGCGGATCCGACGGAATCCACGGATTTGTCGGGGAAATGGCCGAAGCGCACGGCGGCGTTGAGGGAGCAACTCAAGGCGTGGCGGGATCAGAGTCTGGCGGCGATGCCATCTGCGAACGCGCAACCGCCACCGGGCCCCGCGGACGTGGGTGCGGCGGCGGGTGAGGTCCCCGGAGGTTCCGCGGCGGGTCCGCGTTGAGTGCGGTGCTGTTGGCTTGAGTGAGTTCGTTCTGTTCCATCCCTATGAAGATTCCGACGCTGACGTCTGTTGTTTTGGTGACTGCTGTGCATGCGCTTTGGGCCGCTGATGGGCCTGGGCGAGCAGGGTATGGGCCCACCGTGGAGAATGCGGCGAAGGCGCCCGGTGCGTCGCCTGCGGGGATGGTGTGGGTGCCCGGCGGCGAGTTTTCCATGGGGACCGAGGATCCCACGCGGATGGTTTGCGAAGGGCACGGGGATGATCCCATGCAGGATGCGCGTCCGATTCACCGGGTGTATGTGGACGGGTTCTGGATGGACACCACGGAGGTGACCAATGAGCAGTATGCGCGTTTTGTGGAGGCGACCCATTATGTGACGGTGGCCGAGCGCAGACCCAAGCCGGAGGATTTCCCGGGGGCGCGTCCGGAAGATCTGGTTCCTGGGTCCATCCTGTTCACGGCGACGCCGGGGCAGGTGCCGCTCAACGACTTTCTTGCATGGTGGCGTTATCAGCCGGGTGCGTGCTGGAATCGTCCCGGCGGGCCCGGGACTTCGGTGAATGGGCGTGAGAAGTTTCCGGTGGTGCACATTGCGTACGAGGACGCGGAGGCCTACGCGAAGTGGGCTGGGAAACGGCTGCCGACCGAGGCGGAATGGGAGTTCGCGGCCCGCGGTGGTGCGTCGGGGAAGCCGTTCACATGGGGCGATGAGTTCAAGCCGAAGGGGAAATGGATGGCGAATATCTATCAGGGATCCTTTCCGACAAAGGACACGGGGCTCGACGGGTTTGCGGGGCTGGCGCAGGTGGCGTCGTATGCGCCGAATGGGTACGGGATTTACGATCTTGCAGGGAACGTGTGGGAATGGTGCGCGGACTGGTACAGGCCGGACTATTACGCACAGGTGGCGCGCGATGGGCTGGCGCGCAATCCGCGTGGGCCGGCTGATAGTTTTGATCCGCAGGAACCCGGGACGCCGAAGCGCATTCACCGTGGCGGTTCGTTCATCTGCACGGACCAGTATTGTTCGCGGTACATGGTGGGGTCGCGGGGCAAGGGGGAGCCTTCCTCGGCGAGCAATCACGTGGGGTTTCGTTGTGTGATGGTGCCGGCTGCAGGGGCGGCTAAGTAGTAAGGAGACTTGGTTTATGGATGATACGATGACGCCGGGAACGGCGCGTAATGTCGCGCGGATGCGGTGGCCGCGATGGACGCGATGGGTGGGGGCTTTTGTGTTGTGCGGGTTATTCCCTTTTGCCCCGGAGTCCGCGGATGCTGCGGAGTCTGCGCGGCCGAACATCCTGTGGCTGGTGAATGAGGATCACGGTCCGCACATGGGTGCGTACGGGGATCGGTACGCGACGACGCCGGTGTTTGATGCGCTGGCCAAGGCGGGGGTGCGTTACCGGCGGTGCTGGTCGAATGCGCCGGTGTGCGCGCCCGCGCGGACCACGCTGATCGCTGGGCTTTATGCGAATTCCACGGGGGGCGAGCACATGCGCAGCATGGTGCGCTTTCCGGAGGGCAAGCAGATGTATCCGGAGCTGATGCGTGGGGCCGGCTATTACTGCACCAATAATGCGAAGGAGGACTATAACCTCACTCAGACGAAGGGCGCGCTCTGGGATGAATCTTCGAAGAAGGCGCACTGGCGCAACCGGCCCGCCGGGAAGCCGTTCCTTGCGGTGTTCAATTCGGAGAAGAGCCATGAGAGCAAGATCCGTGTGCGGCCGCATGTGCAGGTGCACGATCCGGCGAAGGTGGACGTGCCGGCTTATCACCCGGATACGCCGGAGGTGCGTCAGGACTGGGCGCAGTATTACGATGCGGTGAGCGAGGCCGATGCCGATGCGGGTGTGCGTCTGAGGGAGTTGCAGGAGGCGGGGTTGGCCGAGGACACGGTGGTTTTCTATTATGCGGATCACGGGTCGGGGATGCCCGGCAACAAGCGCTGGCCCTACAACCGCGGGCTTCAGGTGCCGCTGGCGGTGTATGTGCCTGAGAAGTTCAAGGAACTGCGGCCCGCGGATTATCATGCCGGCGGGATGTCGGATCGGCTCGTGAGCTTTGTGGATTTTGCACCGACGCTGCTGAGTCTGGCGGGGGTGCCGGCTCCGGGATGGATGCAGGGGCGGGCGTTCTTGGGTGCGCATGTGTCCGGCGCGCCTTCTTATCTCTTTGGTTACCGGGGGCGGATGGATGAGGTGGTGGACAGCGTGCGCAGCGTGACGGATGGGCGGTATGTGTACGTCCGCAATTTCCGGCCGGACCGGATTTATGGGCAGCATCTCAATTACATGTGGCAGACGCCGACCACGCAGGTGTGGGAGCGGATGTTTTATGCGGGGGAGCTCAATCCGGTGCAGTCGCGTTTCTGGCAGGTGAAGCCGACCGAGGAGCTTTACGACCTTGAGCGCGACCACGAGGAGGTGAACAACCTCGTGGCGGACCGTGCTCAACAGAATCGGTTGCTGCGGTTCCGCTCGGTGTTGCGGGATCAGTGTCTTGCGGTGAGGGACGCCGGGTTGTGGCCGGAGGGCGAGTTGCACCGGCGTTGCGGGGGGCGGAGTCCGTATGACTTCCTGCGCGCAGCGGGTGCGCCGGCGATGGACCGGATTTACGACATGGCGGAGCTGGCATCCGGGATGAGGGCGGAGGGGCTGCCGGTGTTGCGTGCGGCGTTGCATGATCAGGAGAGCGTGGTGCGGTACTGGGCGGTGCTGGGGGTGAAGATGCGCGGGCCGCAGGCCGTGGCTGCATGCCATGAGGAGTTGCTGGCGGCGCTGGAGGACGGCTGCAGCGATGTGCGCATCGTTGCGGCGGAGGCGCTGGCGCGTCACGGGGACGCGGCGGATTTGGCAGAGGTGCTGCCCCGGCTCGTGCAGCAGGCCGATGGGAGCCGGAATGAGTATTTCACGGCCCTCGCAGCGGCGGGCGTGCTGGAGGCGCTTGGGGAGAGGGCGCGCCCTGCAGCCGCGCAGATCCGGGCATTGCCGCGGACTGGAGATGCGCCAGACGCGCGTTTTAAGGAGTACGTGCCGCGGTTGATGGAGACGCTGGTGGAGCGGTTGCGCTGAGCGCGGGTGCTGTGTGGGTGGGAGTTGGGGCGGTGTGAGCCTGGTCCGGAGTCGGGGCGATTGCGGTGTAGTGTTCGATGTAGCCGATCATCATCTCTTCCGTGGTCTGGGCGCCCCAGCGGACGGTTTTTGAGGGATCAGGGTTGGCCTTGTTGGCGGGGCTGTTGTCGAAAGCGGCGGTGATCCGGAGGCGGGTGCCGCGCGGGATGTGGAGGGGTTCGCGCAATTCGTACCGCAGCTGCCAGTTGAAGTCGTAGCGCGGGATGTCGAGGAGCAGCGTGGTGGCGTCGTTCTTGTCGACCAGTTCGTAGCGGAAGGCCGTTCCACGCACGTGCATGTGGGCGAGGAATGCGCCCACCCACAGATCGGTGGGGGCGGGACGTTCAGCGGTCTCGACGTGGTGGGCGGCGCCGGGCGGGATGCTGAGGCGTTGGTTGGCCACAGAGGAGGTTTGCACCGCGTAGCGTGGAGGTGTGGTGGCGAAGACGAGGCCCATGCGCAGTTGATCCTCAGTGGCTTTGCCGCTGGGCGTGTAATGGATCTCGAAGTGCACCGTGGCGCCCGCGGGCAGTTTGCGCGCGAAACCTTCCGGATACCGGTGGGAGGTGTTGCCCGGGACGTATGCGGCCCAGAAGCCTTCGGCGCTTGATCGCCCGCCCCGTGCAGGGTTGATGCCCTTTTCGTCGACTCGGACGATGACGTGGTGGACGACCTCGCGCGCGGTGGGGCGGATCTCGTAGGCCTGCACCCAGCGGTCTTCAGCGAGCGTGGTGGTGACGGTGGCGGATTGGTAGGGAAGAAATCCGGTGGCTTTTACGGCAAAGGGTTTGGGGATCTGGAGGATGAGATCTGGCTGGCCGATGGACCACGCGTCGCGGGCCCATGAGCGCGGGGCGGGGGCGTGGGCGGGATCGCCAAGAGGACGCTCGGAGTTGTTGATCCATGCGAGCAGGTCGGCCTTGTCGCGCGCGGAGAGGGAGCAGTCGTTGGCCCATGGATTCGGCTGCCCTTCGGCAGGCGGCGCGGCAAACCACGGGGGCATGGTGCCCGCGGTGATGACGCGCCGGATGGCTTTGGCGCGGTCTTTGACGTCTTCGGGAGTGTCGAGGGCGAAGGGAGCGAGGCCGCCTTCGTGATGACACTCGGCGCAGTTTTGCTGGAGGATGCGGGCGATGTCGCGGTGAAAGGTGGGAGCGGATGCGATGACCGGGACCTTTGTCGGTCCGGGAGCAGCGGGGGTGGCTGGGTCGGTGGACTCGAGTTCGCAACCCGGGGCTTCGGTGGCTTCGATCCGTGGCTTGATGCCCTCCTTGAGTGAAGCAATGGCGTTGAGGAGGTGGTTCTCCGCCGGAGTGTCGCGGTTGTAGTCGACGCCGTATTGGTCATCGATCGCCCCCCGGTAGCGAAGGGTGAGTGCGGGATCGAGGAGCAGGACTTCGGTGGTGGAGCGGGCGGCAAGGCTGCGGGTGAGCGATCCGTCGCGATCGTGGATGCACGGGGCTTGGAGGCCCGCGGCCTCAAGTGTGGAGCGGATGACGTCGGGCTTCTCGCTCGTGTACGGATTGATGAGGAGGAGCGCGATGCCGGCATCACGGAGGGTGGGCGCGAGGCGGGCGATGGTGGGGAGATAGCGTTTGCTGACGGGACAGGAGGTGGTGGTGAAGGCGATGACGAGTCCCTTGGGGCCCATGAGTTGGGAGAGGGTGTTTGTGGAGCCGGCGAGGTCGGTGAACGCGGGTGCGTCGATGCGGCGGCCGATGCCGACGTCGCCCGGTTTGAGGATCCCGGGGCCTTTGCGAGCCGGGGGCGCGGCGTTTGGGCTGGCGGGAAGTGTTGGGTTGGAGGCGTTGGACGGGGTGTTGGCGGAGCCTTTGTTTGCGAGGGCGGCGAGGGCGCGGCGCGCTTCTTCCAAGGTGATGCGGCCGTCGTGATCGAGGTCGAGGGAATCGAACCATGGAGCCTTTCCTGCTTCCTCACGGGTGACTGCTCCGTCGTTGTTCTGATCGAGTTGGGTGAAGCGGGCTTCAAGGTCGAAGCGGGTTTTTGGGGCTGCCTGCGCTGGGATCGATGTGAGCGCGGTGAGTGCGCAGAGGAGCCGGAGGGCCCGGAGAAGTGGGGTGTAGGGCCTTTGGGTGATCAAGGGCGGGTGCGTGTGCATGAGAAGGAAGATGGCCACGGGTGGGACGTGCGCGGGCGGTGGGAGGTTACGCGGGGCGGCGGTATTGCGCAGGGGAGTGTGGGGCGCATGGGCTCGGAGGACGAGGGTGTGGTCGGTGGGGGTGGGGTGCTTGTCAGCGGAAAGGCGCAGCCTTATAACCTGCCGCCATGCCTAAGAACACGCTTGCCGTCGAGGTTTCCGAGCAACTCAAGAACGCCGGAGGGCGGATGAAGCGCATGAAGGTGATGGTGGGGTTGGACGGTTTTGTGGACACGATCTTGCACGCAGTCGCGCGCCGGGATTCCGCCACAAAGTATCAGCGCATGGAGCAGATGGGGGATTTCGGGGCGAAGATTTCCGCGGCGGCGGGGCACAGCGGGAATTTCGAACTGGTGACACAGATGGTGAAGCTTGGGGGCAACGGTCCGATCATGGCGAATGCGCTGGGCAGTGCGGGGGCGGCGGTGACGTACATTGGCAATCTGGGTGCGCCCAATCTGCACCCGGTGTTCACGGAGTTCAGTCGGCGGGCGAAGGTGCATTCGATCGCGGAGCCCGGGTACACGGATGCGATCGAGTTCGTGGATGGGAAGCTGATGTTCGGCAAGCACGAGAGTTTGAAGGAGGTGAACTGGAAGAGCCTGCTCAAGCACGTGCCGGAGGCGAAGCTGCGCGGGATTTTTTCAGAGTCGTCGCTCGTGGCGCTGGTGAACTGGACGATGCTCACCTCGATGACGGCGGTGTGGCAGAAGATCCTCTCGGTGATCGCGCCCAAGCTCAAGGGGCCGAAGCGGTGGGTGTTCTTCGATTTGGCCGATCCGGCCAAGCGTTCTGCGGAGGACATCGCGGCGGCGCTCCGGCAGATCGCGAAGTTTGAGAAGTATTTCCGGGTGATCCTCGGGCTGAATTTTGCGGAGGGGCTTCAGGTGGGCGAGGTGCTGGGATTGGCGGCGCCGGCGGAGGAGGGGGAGGCGGTGGCGGCGCACGCGGAGAAGATCCGGCGCGCGTTGAAGATCGACACGGTGGTGATTCATCCCACGCAATTTGCCGCGGCGGCGGATGAAACGGGGACGTCGCATGTGGCGGGTCCGTTCACGCCGAAGCCGAAGATTACGACGGGGGCGGGGGATCACTTCAACGCGGGGTTCTGCGTGGGGCGGCTGCTGGGGATGGATCTGCGGGCGAGTCTGCAAAGTGGGGTGGGGACGTCGGGCTATTACGTCCGCAACGCGAAGAGCCCGAGCGTGGAGGATCTGCGGAAGTTTCTGCGGACGTTGTGAGCGGTGGCGCGGTGTGAGGCCGGCGCACCCGGGGGCCCCAGCCGTGGAAACCACTCGCAGGGAATGGCTGGTTATCTGCCTGCGCCAGCCTTCATGGGGGCGGAGGTGAGGGCCGGTTGCTGATGCCCAGACCGAGCGCCCAGCGCGGCTTGGGGGGGATTCGCGTAGTAGGCTGAGAGTAACTGTTACTTGGTTGACGCTGGACTGTGTGCGTGTCTTGGGATTGGCGTGATTTGCAAAGGGGGGTGGTTTTGTGAAGGGTGGGGGGCTGTATGAAGACCCCAACGATCAGCGTGTACAATCGGCAGCGGCGGGTGCGATTTCCGCTGGCATGGCTGAGGCGGGTGGCGGAGGAGGCTCTGGGGCTTTGCCTTGGGGAGAGTGCGGATGGGCGTTTTGCGCTGGCGCAACTTGGGGAGGTGGAGGTGTCAGTGGTTTCGGATGCGGTGATTGCGCGGGTGCACAAGGAGTTCATGGGGATCGAGGGGGCCACGGACGTGATCACCTTCGATCATGGGGAGATTGTGGTGAGCGCGGAGACTGCGGTGGCGAATGCGGGGGAGTTCGGGGGAGCGGTGGAGGAGGAGTTGGCGTTGTACGTGGTTCACGGCTTGCTTCACCTCAACGGGTTCACCGATGATCGGGCTGCGCAGGCCCGGAAGATGGATCGTGTCCAGCAGCGGTTGCTGCGGGTTTGCCTAGAGAAAAACCCCACCCCCCAAAACCTATGAAGTCCCCCCGTATTGTGTTGGTGACCCTGAGCGGTCTGTGTGCGTTTTCCCCCCTCTTCGCGCAGGACGGGCCGCCGGTGGACGTGGGGCAGTTGATGCAGGCGCTCAAGGGGATTCGGGAGACGCAGGCGGCGCAGCTCAAGGCGTTGCACCTGCAGGCGATCCAGTCAGTGTCTGCAGCGGCCGCGAGTGGGAAGACGGCGGCGGCGGCGTGGGAGGAGGCGGTGCGCACGACGCAGTTTCAGGGGGCATCGCGCGAGGGCAGTCAGTTTCGGGAATGGCGGGAGAAGGAGGGGGATGCGTTGGGGGAGGCGGAGGGGCAGGCGGCGGCGCGGCTTTATTACAACTGGCTGTTGATCACGCTGCAGCATGCGGCGGGGGCGACGACTGCGGATTTATTGCCGAGGGTGATCGAGCACACGAAGGCTGTGACGCAGGATCAGGCGGTGATGGAGGCTTTTGAGGAGCGCATGAAGCACGAGCGCGAGCGCGAGCAGAACATGAAGGGTCGTCCCGGGGCGAAGGAGAAGGACAAGGCGAAGGAGGGTGCGAATGTGAAGAAGATGCACGATCAGATTTTGCGCGGGAACCTTGCGGGGAGCGTGCCTGTGCAGGCGATGAGGATTTCGGAACTCTTGAAGGTGAAGGACTGGGAGATGTCGCCAGGCAATGTGGACGGGATCTTCACGCAGATCATCCTGCCGGAGCTGCGGGCATCGAAGGATGCGCGCCTGCTGGACTACTGGGATATGAAGCTCAAGCGGGAGGGGGAGGCGGTGCTCAAGAGCAAGCTGGCGTATGATCAGGAGCGGTTTCAGCAGCAGCGCAGGCCGGAGTTGTTGTGGTCGCGCGCGCAGGACGAGTTGGTCATCGGGTTCAAGAACAAGGCGGTGGCGAACATGTTTGCCTTGATCAAGGCGCATCCGACGCATCCGCAGGCGGAGCGTTGGATCAGCACCCTTGAGAAAGTACTGGTGCCGCCGCCTGCGAACTCCACGGCGGCTGAGATTCCCTAGTGGGATAGAGAGGGTGTGACGATGGGGGGCACGCTGACCGAGCAGGAGACGAAGAGCGCCGTGGCGACCGATGTGCCATGGAATGTGGTGGCGCATAATGATCCGGTGAACCTGATGAATTACGTGACGCGGGTTTTTCAGAAGGTGTTTGGGTATTCGAAGGAGCGTGCAGAGCGGCACATGAAGGAGGTGCATCAGAAGGGGCGTTCGGTGGTGTGGACCGGGATGCGCGAACCGGCCGAGGCGTATGTGCAGCAGTTGCACGGGCACCTCATCCTCGCGACGTTGGAGAAGAGCATTTGAGCCTGTGAGAATCACCCGTACGGACGAGGGGACGATCACCCTGAGCATGGTCGATCCGATCTGCTCTCACCTGCTCCTGGAGGTGACGGCGGCTGCGCGCACCGAGCATCCGGCGGCGGGTGAAAGGCTCTTCAGTTCACCCACGCAGGGGCGTGAACCTGAGTTTGAGATGGACTGGGTGGAGTTTGTGCAACCAGACCTGCAGCATCTTTTCCAGTCGGCCCTGGAGGTTGTGGATGCTGATTTGAAGGGGTTTCCCGGGACGCATTCGGAGGAGGGGGCGACGCTCTCGCTTGCGGTGGCGCGATTGGAGTTGTGGATTCATGCGCTTAACCAAGCGCGGCTGGCGCTGGTGGCGGTGCATGGGTTCAGCGAGGAGGAGATGGAGGATGGGTTCGCGAGCGAGGGGAGTCGGCGTGCGCTGGTTCTTTTTCAGGTGCAGTTCTACGGGTTTCTGCAGGAATGTTTTCTGCACGAGTTGGACGGGGAATCCTGAGGTTGGTGGATGAAAAAAAGGTGGGTTCTTTTCAAAAGAACCCTTGCGCGACGGGGCCCGGGTGCTAGTCTCAGCGGTCTTTCACACGCTCGGATGGTGGAATGGCAGACACGTACGTTTGAGGGGCGTATGGCGCAAGCCGTGCGGGTTCAAGTCCCGCTCCGAGCACTTTTTTCGCTGGCGTGGGGGGCGCTTCACGGTGAGGCCGCCGGGACTGTAGGAGCAATTCCTCGTCTCTTACTCCGTCTTCTTATTTCGTACTCCTTGGTCCTTCGTTTTGCGGGAGTAGGAGTGCGAAGTAAGAGTAAGAGTAAGGGGCAAGCCGCGGAGATCGGAGGGTGGAATGGCAAACACGTGCGCTTGAGGGGCGTATGCGAGTTGTGCGGGCTCATGTCGCGCTCCGAGCACTCTCTTCGCTGACGGGTGGGGCTTTCCGGTGAGGGCGCCGGGACTGTAGGAGCAGGTTCTGCTCTCTTACCGCTTACTTCGTACTCTTACTCTTACTTCGTACTCCCTGATCCTTCGTTGTGCGTGAGTAGGAGTACGAAGTAAAAGTAAGAGTAAGAGTAAGCAACGGAGGCCGGATTTCCAGATGGCTCAGGCGAGAAGGGGGGAGATGACGTGGCCGTGGACGTCGGTGAGCCGGCGGTCGATGCCGTTGTGCCGTATGGTGAGCTGGGTATGGTCGATGCCCAGCAGGTGGAGAATCGTGGCGTGCACGTCGTACACCAAGGTGGGGTTCTTGCGGTCCAGCGGCTTGTAGCCCCACTGGTCGCTTTCCCCATGGGTGATGCCGCCGCGGATACCACCGCCGCAAAGCCAGTTGGTGAAGACAAAGGGATTGTGGTCGCGGCCTTTGCCTCCTTGTGAGGACGGCATGCGCCCAAACTCGGTGGTCCAGAGAATGACCGTATCCTCAAGGAGACCGCGTTCGCGGAGATCCTCAATGAAGGCAGCGCAGCCCCGCGCCATGCCGGTGGCCAGGGGGCCGTGATCGCGGCGGACATCCTCGTGGGAATCCCAGTTGCGACGGGGGAAGCCGTTGTCGTTACCGCTCCAGATTTGGATGAAGCGCACGCCGCGTTCGAGGAGGCGTCGTGCGGCGAGGCATTTTTGAGCGAAGAAGAAGCTCTCCTCGGCGTCGTTGATTTCCTTGGGCCATTCGCGCTGGCCGCCGTCCAGGCCGTAACGCTTGAGGACGTGGGCGGGTTCCTTTTGGAGGCCAAGGGCTTCGGGCGCGGCGAGCTGCATGCGGGCGGCGAGTTCGTAACTGCGGATGCGTCCCTCGAGGCGCGGATCGCCCTCACGCGGTTGAGCGTGGGTGCGGTTGAGGGAGGCGAGGAGGGAGCGCGCGTCGGTGTCGGCTTGCTGCGTGAGAAAGGATCCGGCCTTGTGAGGGAAGAGGTTGGCGACGGGGTTTTCCGTGCCGGGATACAGGACGGTGCCGCTGTGTTCTGCGGGGAGGAAGGCGCTGTCCCAGTTTTTGACCCCGTTGGAGCCGTAGCCACGGTGGTCCGGCATGACGACGAAGGTGGGGAGATTGTCGTTGAGCGAGCCCATGCCGTAGCTCACCCAGCAGCCGGCGCCGGGGAAGCCTGGGAGCTGGAATCCAGTGGCCTGCAGGAGGGTCGCGGCTGAGTGGACGCCGGACTTGCTGACCATGTTGTGGATGAATGCCATCTGGTCGACGACGCTGCCGAGGGCGGCGACGGGTTCAGAGAGCGGCTTGCCGCACTGGCCTTGGGGTTTGAATTCCCAGACGGGCTTGAGCCATGGGCCGAGGCCGTTCTGAAAGGCTTCGACGGGTTCGCCGAAGTCGCTGGATTTCCCATCGTGCTGGATGAGGGCGGGTTTGAAGTCGAAGAGGTCGAGGTGGCTGGCGGCGCCTGCCATGAAGAACTGGACCACGCGTTTGGCGCGTCCGAACTGGGGCGGGCGGGGTGCGGCGGGAGTTTGTGCGTGGGCGTCGCGGGCGCAGAGGCTGGCGAGTGCGATGCCTCCGAGGCCGAGGCCGGACTGCCACAGGAAATCGCGCCGGCTCGTGCGCGTGAAGGCGGGGTGCTGGGCGTGGTGGAAGGGCGAGGAGTGCATGGCTGGATTAGTCGACGAAGGAGAATTCGTTGAGGTTCAAGAGCAGCCGGCAGGTGGCCGGCAGGCCGTGCTGGCGCGCGTAGGTGGTGAGCTGGGAAAGCTCCTGCATGCTTGGTTCGCGGCTGATGGCGAGCCGGAATGCACGGCGCACCTGTGTGTCCGAGACAGCCGCCTTGGGATCGGCATCCCCGGGCGCAGCGGTGTCGCGAAGGGCGCGTGCGGCGAGGGTGGAGGATTGGAAGAGGATGAATCCGTCGTTGAGGAGCGCGAGGGCTTGGAGTGCGGAGAGGCTTTCGTTGCGGCGATCCACGCGCATGGAGGGGTCGGCGCAATCGAGCGAGGTGAGCCATGGCTGGGTCTGGGAGCGCACGGCAAAGCGGTAGACGGCGCGCCGGTGGCATTTGGGATCGGCCGGGTCGTGGAGATCGTAGCGGTAATGGGGCGAGTGTTCAGGACGTTCGACAACGAAGTCCTGCCAGCCCGGGCCTCCCATGGTGAGATCGAGTGCGCCGGAGGCTGCGAGTGTCGCGTCGCGCACGGCTTCGGCCTCGAGCTTGCGCCGGTTCTGCCGCCAGAGCAGGCGGTTGTTGGCGTCGCGCGCCTGTGCATCGGGTCGCGCGATAGAGGCTTGCTGGTAGACGGCGCTGGTGACGATGAGCCGGTGAAGCGCCTTGAGTGAACCGCCAGAGTCGCGGAATTCGCTGGCCAGCCACTCGAGGAGTTCCGGGTGGGAGGGAAGCGCGCCGTTGCGGCCGAAGTCGCCCGGGGTTTCCACAAGGCCGGCGCCGAAGTGGTAGTGCCAGACCCGGTTGACGATGGTGCGCCATGTGAGGGGGTTCTCCGGATGGGCGATCCACTCCGCGAGTGCCGCGCGGCGTGCGCTCTCGGGCGCGGCGGGGTCGAGGGCGAAGCGGGCGGGTTGGAAGTGGAGAGCGGAGAGAGCGCCCGGGGCGACTTCGCGTCCGGGTTGCGTGACCTGGCCGCGCGCGAGGAGGAAGATGGGGCGTGGTTTTCCATCGTCTGGTCCCGTGCCCTTGAAGCTGCCGGTTCCGTAGTGGATGGCGCCCACGTAGGCGGTTTTTCCGGGCGGGAAGGTCTTCATCTTTTCGGTGAGGCGTGCCTGCTCGGCCTTGGCTGCATCGAGATCGGCGCGGATCTTGGGTGTGGCTTTGGCGAGAAGAAGCTCGGTGCGCTCCTTCTCGAGTTGCGCGACGGTTTTCGCGGTGGTGGTGCTCTTGATGGGCGAGATGCCGTCGGTGAGGTTCTTGCGCGACCAGCGTTGTCCGGACTCGATGGAGTCGAGCGACGTGACTCGTCCGCCGAGGGCGAGGTTGGCTCCGGATTCATCGAAGGCCTCCAGTTCCGCGAGCGCGAAGATGAAGTCGTCCTTGCGCGGGGCGAGCTTGGTCGCGGTCATCCGGATGTAGCGGGCCTGCGCGCCCTGCGCTTCTGCGGTCTGCGGAGTGGTGCCGGGGTTCGCTTGGTCCGAGCCCGTGCGGTCCATGAGGAGGTGGACGTCGCGTGCGAAGTCGGGATCGTCGCTGATCTCCAACTTGTAGCGGACCGGGAATCCGAAGCCCGGGCCGATGTGGTTGAAGTCGTCGTCGCAGGCGGTGAAGACGATGCGCTGAATCGGGACGGTGCGACCGAGGTCGACCTGCACCCACTTGGTGCGTTCCTGTGTCTTCTCGATGCTGCTGTGGTAGCCGTATTCGGGTCGGCCCTTGGCGGTGCCCGGTTGGCGCGCGGCCTTGAGCGCGGCATCGATTTTTGCCAACTCGGGGCCGGCATCTTTTTCGAGATCCTTCTGAAGAGCGGCGACGCGGTCGGCGGCCTTGCGCTGGAGGGCGGGAAGGGGCCGGTAAGCAGCGGTGAGAGCGGGATCGTCGAAGTAACGGACGTCGGTGCGATCGAGGGCGGCGAACACGGCTTGGAACGCGTAATAGTCCTCCTGAGGAATGGGATCGAATTTGTGATTGTGGCACTGGGCGCAGTGGACGGTGGTGGCGCAGAAGGTGCCGATGGTGTTGGCCACCATGTCGTCGCGATCGAGGTGGCGCGCGATTTTGCCGTCGGTCTTGGTCTCGGGCACCTCGGCGTGGCCGATGAAATCCCATGGCCCCGCGGCAAGGAATCCGAGGGCTTCGAGTCCGTCGGTGGAGTTGGGGAAAAGGACGTCGCCTGCGATCTGCTCGCGCACGAATTGGGCGTAGGGTTTGTCGGCGTTGAGGGAGCGGATGACGTAGTCGCGGTAGGGCCATGCGTTGAGGCGCGGCTTGTCCTTATCGTAACCATGGGTGTCGCCGTAGTGGACGACATCGAGCCAGTGGCGCGCCCAGCGTTCGCCATAGCGCGGGCTCGCGAGAAGCTCGTCCGCGAGCCGCGCGAAGGCGTTCGGCGAGGGGTCGGATAGGAAGGCGTCGAGTTGTTCCGGGCTGGGCGGCAGGCCCGTGAGATCGAAGTAAAGGCGGCGGCAGAGAGTGGCGGCATCGGCCCGCGGGGAGGCGGCGAGGTTTTCGCGCTGGAGGCGCTCGGCGACGAAGGCATCGATGGGATGCGAGGCGCCTTTGGGTGGGGCGGTTTTTTGAAGGGGGCGCAGGGACCACCAGTCGGTGGGGGCGGCGATTTTGGCGGAGGCTTCCTCGGGCCAGTGCGCGCCTTCGGCGATCCAGCGGGAGAGGATTTGTTGCTGGGCGGGGGAGAGGAGGTCGCCCTTGGGGGGCATGCGCAGGTCCGGGTCTGAGCCGGCGATGAAGGTGAGCAGGGGGCTGCGGGCGGTGTCGCCCGGGACGATGTTGGGGGCGTGGCTTTCGCCGCCGGTGAGGGCGATGGACTTCACATCGATGCGGTAACCGGACTTCTGTTTTTCGGGTCCGTGACAGCGCAGGCAGTGTTCCTCGAGGAGGGGGCGCACTTCGCGCACGAAGTCCACGGGGTCAGCGTGGAGGAGGCTGGTGGTGAGCGTCAGCAGCAAGAAGGCGCAGAGGTGCGCGATGCTGGGACGCGAAGCGGTGGGGGTGCTCTGGCGGGGGATCCGGTTCACGGGCGAGTGGTATTACCAGTGGATACCCGGGAGCGAGCCATTTCTTAGGAGGGGGAAGCGGAGGGAGAGAGCGGGTAACCACTGCGTGGGCGATGCGCTTGATCGCGCTTCGGATCGAGTTGCTTCCCCGGAAAAAATGTCGAAGCGCTGAGTTCTGCGTTTCCGGGTTTCTGTATGTGGGGAGGGGTGGCCGGGGGGGAGTAGATTGCAGCCGGAGTGGTGAAGAGTGGGGCAAATCGGTGCTTGTATAGACAGGGGTATCAATCAAGGGGTGCCAAAGGACGGGACTGGCGCGTGCGGTCACCAGAGCAGCGTGCTGATCTGCGTGCTGCGTGCGGCTCAGTCTTGGTGGAACATTTCGTCCATGGGAGTCCACCACTGGCCGTTGGGGCGGTCTGGGTGGGGGATCTGCATGGGCTCGGTGATGTCCCACCACTCGCGCATGCGGGGGGCGTCGGCGAGGCGTTGCATGCGCTCGGCGTATTCGGCGGGCGGGCCGGTGTATTCGTAGTAGCCGAAGAGCTGCCCCTCGCGATGGTAGATGGAGTAATTGGTGATGCCGGCGTCGCGGATTGCGGCCTCAATCTCGGGCCAGATTTTGACGTGGATGCAGTGGTACTCGGCGAGGGATTCTTTGCGCAGACCGATGGTGAAGGCGAAGCGTTGCATGGGGCGGATGATGGGGGCGGGGCCACGGGCTGGTCGAGCGCGGGACGTGATGGAGAGAGAGGGAAGTGAAGTAGAGGGAGGGAAGTGAAGTAGAGGGAGGGAAGTGAAGTAGAGGGAGGTAAAGTAGAGGGAGGGAAGTAAAGGAGAGAGTGGGACGTGAAGGAGATCGCGGGCCTGTTGCGCTTTTTTGGATAGAGAGGAAGGGCGAGGCAGTTGGTTTCAATGTTAATGAAACCGGCGCGGTTCCGAACCGGTGGAATGGGCGCCGGGAGGGGAATGTGGTGTCGCGGGGAATGCGCTTGCGGCGGGGGCGCATCGGGTAATGATCTTTGTTCTCCTCATGAAGAACCCCACCCCCGCTTTTGCTGTGTTGCTGTCGCTTGCCTTGGTCTCGTCTGGATTGGCTGAGAACTGGCCGAGTTGGAGGGGGCCGCGCAATGACGGGACGAGTCTTGAGAAGGACGTGCCGGTGCGCTGGAGTGCGACGGAGAACGTGCTGTGGAAGACGCCTTTGCCGGGGCTTGGGCACGCGTCGCCTATTGTGTGGGAGGAACGCGTGTTCACGGTGAGCTGTGTGGAGGAGACGGAGGAGCGTGTGCTGCTGTGCATGGACCGCGACAGTGGGCGCATCCTGTGGCAGAAGGCGGTGCTCAAGTCGCCGCTGGAGCGCAAGCACCGGCTCAATAGTCAGGCGTCGAGCACGCCGGCGACGGATGGGGATCTCGTGTACGTGGCGTTTCTGGATGCGCAGGAGATGGTGGTGGCGGCCTATGATTTTCAGGGTGAGCAGCGTTGGATGGCGCGTCCCGGGAGCTTTGCGAGTGTGCATGGGTTTTGCAGTTCGCCGCTGGTGCACGGGGATCTGGTGATTGTGAACGGGGATCACGACGGGCAGTCGTATTTAGTGGGGCTGGACCGGCGCACCGGGAAGACCGTGTGGAAGACGCCGCGCGAGCATCACACGCGGAGTTACTGTGTGCCGATCATCCGGGAGTTGAGCGGGCGCACGCAGATGATTCTTTCGGGCGACAAGAGTGTGGCGAGTTATGATCCGGGGACTGGGAAGCTGCATTGGATCATGGACGGGCCCACGGAGCAGTTCGTGGCGTCGATTGTGTACAACCCGAAGGCCGATCTCCTTTTTATGACGGGCGGTTTTCCGGAGCACCATCTGCTGGGACTCAAGCACGATGGGACGGGGAAGATTGGGGCCGACAAGATCCTGTGGAGGCACAACCGGGCTTCGATGGTTTCCTATGTGCCGTCGCCGATCAGTGAGGGGGATTACTTTCTGGTGGTGTCGGATCCTGGGTACGCGAACTGTCTGGAGGCGTCGACGGGTGCGCCGTTGTGGTCGGAGAAGTTGGGGAGTCACCACGCGTCCTTGGTGAGCGCGGGCGGGCTCGTGTACTTCCTTTCCGATGCCGGGACGACGACTGTGGTGAAGCCCGGATCGACGTACGAGGCGGTGGCGGTGAACGCGTTGGGGGAGGGGTGTTTTGCGTCGCCGGCGATTAGTCAGGGGAAGATTTTCCTACGGGCGGATCGCCACCTGTACTGCATCGGCACGCGGCGTTGAGGGGCGCGTCGGGGTGGTTGCTCGCGGCTGGTGCCGTGGTTGGGGAAATGCAGGGCAGAAGCGCTGGGTAAGTGCGGGATCAGCGCGCGGTCACATTTTCGAGGGATGTTCGAGTGCCGGGCCTCTGGATCCGCATCGCCTGCTTTATGCGCTGCGGCGGTGTGCTTGGCGGCTTATTCGCCGAGATCGTCGTCCGCCTCCGCTGCGCCTGCTGCTGCGGCGGCGGTGCGTGGGCGGTAATAGACGGCGACGTTGCCGACGCGGGTGATGAGCTCGCTGGCGGAGGCTTCGGCGATCTGTGGGGCGAGGGTTTTCTTCTCCTCCTTGAAGTCGCTGAACTTGATCTTCACAAGGCCGTGCTTGGTGAGCGCCTCGTTGAGGCTTTTGAGGAAGGCGGGGCTCATCCCTCCGTGCCCCAGTTTCAAAACGGGGTCGAGCAGTTGGGCGCGCGCACGGAGGGCGCGTTTCTCTGCGCCGGAAAGGGTGATGGACATCGATGCATCCTGCGGGAGACGGGGCGGCTTGGGAATGGGGAAAATAAGGGGGGGAAGGCTGTGGATGGAGGGTGAGGAATCCTTCACTGGGTCTTTAGGTTTGCTGTATTAAGTTATGGGCGTGAGATCGGTTCTTACCGCCCATGAATCTACCTCTGCTTGAGCGTTTGAGCATTGGTGCGCGAGGCGGCGTGGTTGCTGACGTTGTTCAGGGGAATGTTGCCGTGGAGTCCCGTTGCGTTGCCCGGTGGAAGAGATGGGTGGTGGGTGTCGCTGTGTGCGCGGCATTGGTGGGGGGGAGGCGCATGCGCATGACGCAGGGCCGGCACATGAAGGAACGCAAAGCCTATGGGCGGAGTTTGAGCGAAGGATGGCCGAGGTGGTGAAGCACCCGGAGGGCTGCGATGTGCGAGCCGCCATGGCGCGCGCGTTGATAGATGCAGGGGAAAGGCCGCAGGAGCTTGGCGGTGCTGGTGCGCCCTCGTGGTTTGGTTCTTCAAAGAGTGGAGTGCCTACCCGGCGCCCACCCCGGATGCTTTCTACAAGGGCAATCCGACGCCGATGGATTATCCCGGTGGGACGCTGGGATTGTTGGAGGACTACTACGCGTGGGAGTGGGGTGACGCGCTTTTCATCGTTCTGGATCCGTTCTGGAACACGAACACGAATCCGAACTCGGCGAACGATGCGTGGCATTGGACGCTCGGGAAGACGCAGTACGACTGGCTCAAGGCGACGTTGCAGAGTTCCGGGGCGCGGTATCGGTTTGTGTTCATGCACCACATCGTGGGCGGGACCACGACGCTGGCGGATGGCGTGACGACCAATGTGGCGGCGCGTGGCGGCATCGAGGTGATCGACAAGTACGAGTGGGGTGGCAGGAACGCGGATGGGACTGCAGGGTTTGCAGCGCGGCGGCCGGGTTGGGACATGCCGATTCACAATCTGCTGGCGGCAAACCATGTGAGCGCGGTTTTCCACGGGCATGATCATCTCTACGCGTATCAGACCATGGACGGGCTCGTGTACCTTGAGTGTCCGCAGCCCGGGACTGCGAACTATGTGGTGCTGGGGAGTGCGGGCGACGGCAAGTACACGCAGGGGGTGCTGATGCCCAATTCCGGGCATATCCGTGTGACTGTGGCAGGGGGGCAGGCGTTGTCTGAGTACGTGCGCTCGTACCGTCCGGAGGATGAGACGGCGACGCGTCACAACCGGGATGTGAGCCACAGCTTCACGATGGCGCCGTGGGTTTCCACGAATGCGAGCCTCTCCGGTTTGGCACTCAGCGTGGGATCTTTGTCGCCCGCGTTCTCGTCCGCAGTGAGCAACTACACGGCTTCCGTGGGCAACGTGACGACTTCGGTGACGGTGACGCCCAGTGTGACGGAGACGGGTGCGAGCGTGAAGGTGAACGGGGTGAGCGTGGCATCCGGATCGGCGAGCGGTGCGGTGAATCTCTCGGTGGGGTTGAACACGATCAGTGTGCAGGTGACGGCGGCTGATGGGTTGACGACGACTTCCTACACGGTGGCGGTGATGCGACTCAGCGTGCTGGAGGGTTGGCGGCAGACATGGTTTGGCAGCGCTGCAAACAGCGGGCTCGGGGCTGACAGCGCTGATCCGTACGGAACGGGCCTTTCGAATCTGGTGGTGTATGGGTTGCTGGGGCCCGGGCAGAATCCGGCGACTGCGCGTGCGAGTCAGCTTCCGCAACCGGTGCTGAGCGCGGGTGCCTACACGTTCACTTTCACTGAACCTGCGGGAGTGAGTGGAGTGACTTATGGGGCGGAATGGACGAGCAATCTTTCCTTAGGAACATGGGCGCCGATGGCGGACACGGGGAGTGGGGCAAGCCATCGCTTTAGCATGCCCACCAATGCAGGGTCCAAGGGGTTCATGCGACTCAAGGTCACGCGCCAGTGAGGGACGGGTACGACATGCCAAGGTCGGCGGGTTTTTTGCGTGTGCGGGTGGCGTTGGGGTGGGTTGGGTTTTGTGGCGTTTACGCTGTGGCGATGGGATGGGTGGCGGGGATCTGTGGAGCGGCCGAGGCCGGGGACGCTGCACCCACGCCGGTGCCGGGGTTGCGTGCGATGAGGCGTGCGGCGATCACCTTGGCGGATTTGAAAGCGCAGATTCCGCAGAACGCTGCGGGTGCGTTTGTGATGGAGTTGCCGGAGATCCTGCACACCGCGATGGATCCTGAGGTGCTGGCGTTGATGGACGGGAAGGTGGTGGAGACGACCGGGATGATGCTTGGAGGCGTGGTCACTGAGGGGGCGGGGAATGGAGGGGACGGGGCGGGTTTGCGGGTGCGCATCGGACGTTCGCAGCTCCAGTGCTGTACGGACCATGCGAAGCAGTGCGAGCTCGTTGTGGAGTTCGATCGGAAGATCCCTGTGCCTCCGGAGAAAGGGTGGATGCGGGTTTCCGGGCGATTGGCCTACGAGCGCGACGGCAGGCGGATGGTGGCGGTGCTCCGTGTAAGCCAGTGGGAGGAGATCGCTGCGCCCGTGGTTCCGGTGCTCAAGTGAGCGTCGGGGAGCGCGTGGTGATGGGATGCGTGAGGGCTCAGTACTTGAGCCGGTAATAGGCGAACTTTAGGAGTTCGGCATGGAGGGAGAGGACGCCCTCTTCGTGCATCCACCAGTCCTGCTCGGAGTATTCCAAGGGGCGGATGGCGTGGATGATTGCGTGGAGGTTATTGGGTTCCATGAGTTTCGCGTAGAGCCAGTGCATGCGGCGGGTGTGGACATACTCGGTGGGAATGAGTGCGGTGTGGGCGCCGTGGGTCTGCATCCATGAGCGCAGGCCGAGGGCTTCCTCGTGGCTGTTGCGTGCGCCCGCCGCGATCATCTCGATGGCCTCGGCTGGGACGCCGTCGGCGAGAAGCATCTCCCGGTTGACGGTGCCGTGGTCGGGTTGGAGGCCGCGCGCGGTGGTGGGGCGTTCCGGCGGGCTCGCGACGAGGATGCGCGGTGCGTAGCCTTCGTGGTAGAGGCGTGCGGCGGCACTTGGGCGCACGTCGGCTCCCCCGCCTGCAACGAAGATGGCATCGGCTTTGGTGAGGGGATCCTCCAGAGTCCAGGCGCGGGCGGTGGCGGTGAGCACGGGGCGGCGAAGCATCCAGAGCGCGAGTACAGTGAGCAGCGCGATGGCGCAGAGCGCGATCCACGCGCGGAGATTGAAGCGCCGCAGAGCGCAGCAGGGGCAGGGAAGTGGCACAGATGCGGAGGTTAGCATGGTGGGTGCAGGGAGAACGGGTTTTTCAGCAAGTCGGCGGTCTGCGCGATGGATGGGGGACTGGAATGGTCGCGCTGAAGCTCATTGCGTGGTGTGAGAACGGCGCGTGCTCTTGGCCTTGGAGTTGGAGTTGGAGTTGGTGTTGGTGTTGGGGAAAAGGAAGCGCGCGGGGTCCACCGCACGAAGGATGGAAAGTGGGACGGGGGCTGGCTCACCCGCGATTCGGGAGGCGAGGATTTCGCCCGCGAGGGCAGACCAGACGACACCGCGGGAACCCAAGCCGAGCAGGGTGAAGATGCCGGGAACGCTTTTGATGAAGTTGGTGTGTGGACCGGAGTGCGAATTTGGGGGCGCGGGCAGGGCTCCGATGAGCGGGAGTCTGTCTGGGGTGAGCGATCGGAAGCCGACGCGGCCGTCGAGTTGGGAGGTGGGGATGTGGGGGGTGGTGTCTGGAAAGAAGGCGTGAAGATGAGCGAGGTTGGTGTGGTGTGATGCTTCTTCCAGAAGGGGGTTATGGGAATCGAAGTCGTAGGTTGCGCCGAGGCTGCAGTGGCCTTGGGTGGGAGGTGTGAGATAGCCGTCGCCGGTGAGGACGCGTGGAGAGTGAGGGAGGAGGCGGGCGGGGAGGTGGGAGACCTGTCCGCGGACCTTCTTGAAGCGGAGATGCGTTGCCTGCGCGAGATGGGTCGCCTCGTAGCCATTGGCGAGGATCACGACCGGGGCCTCGGCGAGCAGTGCGTCGTCCGTGGCCAGAGCGCGCCAGAGGTTGCCGTCGGATTGGAGGCGGAGGACTGGGGAGCCTGTGTGCAGATGGATGGCGGGGTGCGCGAGGCGAGCGCGGCAGAGGGAGGGAGGGTTGAGCCAGCCAGCGTGTGGAAACAACCAACTCGCGGCCGATAGAGAGTGACCCGCTTCAGTAGACGTGTCGCCGCAATCGAGGAAGCGCACGAAGTCAGCGGGGTATTGGTGGCGTTCGACGATGGCGCGCATGCGCTCACGCTCGGTGGGCGTGCGCGCTAGTTGGAGGACGCCGCATGCGTCCCAATGCACCGGTGTGGACGAGGTGCCGAGGGCGAGGAGCTCCTGAAGGAGTGTGAGGTAGGATGAGCGGGAGAGTTGCGCGGCGATGCCGTCGTCCAGCGAGAGCATGGGCGAGAAGACAGCGGCAAGGTTGCCCGACGCGGCCATGGCCGGGGCTTGCTCGCGCTCGAGCACATGGATGGTCCATCCTCGGCGAGCGAGGCTGGATGCGGCTGCGCTGCCGGCGAGGCCAGCGCCGAGAATGATTGCCTCCCTTGTCTGCGGGACGGTGGTTGGCGGAGATTTGCGGGTGGGTTCGGTACGGAAGCGGGCCTCGAACCCGGATGAGATCGGGGCGATTTTGAATCCGGCGCGTTCGAGTGCGGCCTCGGTGGGGGTGTCGCGGAAGTGTGCAAGCAGGAGGGTTCCGGGTCGGGAAACGCGTGCGAGTGCGGCAGCGTTTGATGGGGCGGGGCTGGAGAGGAGAATGGCGTCGAAGGTGGCGGCGAGGTCTTTGAGGAGGCGCTCGGGTTCACCGCGGGCGGTGGTGAGTTGGATGGTGCCGTGGTCGAGGGGGGTGCGCAGGAAACCGGGAAGTGCGCGGTGCCATGCGGAGGGAGTTGCGTTGGGCAGTGGGCCGTCGGAGGCGGGGGCGCAGAGGGCCACGTAGTGGAGAATACGGGCAGCGGAGTGAGCGTGAGGACTCGCGGTCCATGCGGCACGGACGGCATCGAACTGCGCGGGCGAACGGGAGTCGGTGTCGAGGATTGCGAATCGCTCGCTGCTTTGCCAGAGAGCGGAGAGACGCTCGATGGGAAAGAGTTCGGAGCGAGGGCTGGTGCTCATCAGACTCCTCGCGCGGAATTAGCCGAGGAGGTTGCGGAGCGCGGGGCCGAGTTCGGGGAACTGGAATCCGAAGCCCTGCGTGGAGGCCACTTCCGGGAGGACGCGTTTGCTGTCGAGGAGTTCGTGGCGGAAGTCTCCGAGAGGGCGCAAGGCCCATGCGGGCACGCGCAGGAATGCGGGGCGGCGGAGGGATGCAGCGAGCGTGCGGGTGAACTCCTCGTTGCGAACAGGCCATGGGGCTGAGGCGTTGAGGGGGCCTCGGACATCGAGGTTTTCGACGGCGAAGAGAGTGAGACGGATGTGGTCCTCGAGATGGATCCAGGACATCCATTGGCGGCCGGTGCTGATGGGGCCGCCGAGGCCGGTGCGAAAAAGCGGGGCGAGCGGTCCGAGTGCGCCGCCGTTGTGGCCCAGAACGAGGGAGGTGCGCAGGAGGACGACGCGGGTGGCGGAGGCTTTGAGTGCTTCGCGCTCCCATGCGAGGGAGGTGTCTGCAAGGAAGCCTGAGCCCGGAGGGGATGACTCGGTGAGTTTCTCCTCTCCGCGGTTACCGTAGAAGCCGATGGCGGAACCGCTCACGAGGACTTCGGGAGGGTGCGCCATGGAGTTGATGGCTGCGACGAGAGCGCGGGTGCCGAGGATGCGGCTGTCGGCGATGCGGCGTTTTTTTGCGGTGGTCCAGAGGCCCATGACGGACTCGCCGGCGAGGTGGATGACGGCGTCGCAGCCGGCGAGGTTCGGGGTGGCTGTCCACGGGCGCATTTCGCAGCCCGGGATTTGGAGGCTGGTGTTTCTGGTGAAAGCGACAACCTCATGGCCGCGGCGGAGCGCGACGTCGACGAGGCGCTGGCCGATAAATCCCGAGGCGCCTGTGATGGCGAGGATCATACGGGCGACAGTTAATCAAACTTGCTGTGGAGCCAGCTGTAGGGGAAGCGGTTGCCAGGGCAGTCGGTGGGCCAGCGTGGAGGGTTGATTTCGCGGTGTGCTTTTACGATGGCGAATTTGGCGTCGATTTTGCCCACACGGAGGCGGAGGTAGCGGATGAGTTCCTCGAGGGACTCGAGCTCGCGTTTGGTGGGTTTATCGATGTTGAAGTCACCGACGAGACAGACGCCGAGGCCGATGTTGTTGAGGTAATCGCTATGGACATGGCCGCCAGCGAGTTGCTGTTTCCAGCGGTTGCCGATCTCCACTTCGCCGTCCCCGGAGGAGGAGCCGTTGCCGATGACAAAATGGTAGGCGAGTCCGTTGGACATTTTGCGGATGCGCTTGTGGTAATAATCGAAGGCCTTGGCGTTGCCCTGGCGGGTGCCGCTGTTGTGGACGACGATGTAGCGCCAACGGCTTTTCTGGACGGGCGCCTTGTCGATCTGCTGGCGGACGCTCGCTGTGAGGTATTGCCAGCGGCTGAACCAGCCTGTGGGTGATGCGGGTTGGTAGCCTGCGTTGTTCGCCACGCCGGATTTTTCGATGGTGATCGAAGCGGGCGGGGGCGTGGGTTTTGGGGTGGTCCTTGGCTTGGGAGGAGGCGGAAGGATCAGAGGGGGCGCCGGTGGCGGTGTGGGCTTTGGCGGAGGTGTGGGTTTCTCGGTGGGCGCGGCGGGCGGGGGCGCGTTGGTGCCCTCCTCGAGTTTGAGGTCGAGCTTGGGGACGGAGGGTTTGAGGCGTGGCGTGGAAGGCATCAGCCGCGGGGGAGCGAGTCGCGGGGAGGTGGTGTCTGGTTCGTCGGGGAGAGGAACCGTCTTGGGCTTTGGCTTGGGAGCGGATGCGGGGTTTTGAGCCGGTGATGCAGGCACGGTGCGCATCTCCTCTCGGGCTTTCAGGAAGGCGCGTCGTTTTTGCTCTTCGGAACCGGTGCCCGGCTGTTGTGCGCAGAGGAGACCCACCCCGGCCGTGAGGGCCAGACAAAGAAGGAGGCGGGTGGAAAGCACGTGCGAGATGGTAACAAAGGAGGTGGGCGCTGCAAGTCGTGCACTGAACTTTTCTTCAGGAAGATTCCTGATGGACACGCAGCGCCGGGTTGCATGGGCGTGGGAGCGTGGGTTTGACTCAGAGGGCAATGAATCCAGCTGAACGAGTGTGTGTGAAGATCTGTGGGCTGACCAATCCGGCAGACGCTTGGTGCGCGGTGGAGAGCGGCGCTGACGCGCTGGGATTCAACCTGTATCCGGGGTCCAAGCGGTGCATCTCACTGGAGCGGTGCGCGGGATGGATGGAGGAGTTTGCGGGGCGCGTGCGCCGGGTGGCGGTGGTGGTGAATCTGCCGATCGAGGAGGCGATTCGCTTGGCGGCGCATCCGGCTCTGGATGCGGTGCAGTTGCATGGAGACGAGGACGAGGCGTACTGCGCCCGCTTTGCGAAGGAGGGCCGGCCTTTCATCAAGGCGCTGCGGTTGGGTTCGGAGGAAGAGGTACAGCGTGCCGGCGGATTTTCGACTGAGGAGGTGCTGCTAGACTCGGCGGTGGCGGGTGCCTTCGGCGGGACGGGCCACGGGGTGAACCTTCCGCTCGCAGCGCGGGTGAGGGAGTTGTTTCCGTCCCTGCGGGTTTTTCTCGCGGGTGGACTGAATCCCGGGAATGTGGGGCGTGCGGTGCGGGAGGTGGCTCCGTATGCGGTGGATGTGGCGAGTGGTGTGGAGAGTGAGCCTGGGCGGAAGGATCCGGCATTGATGCGCGCCTTTGTGTTGGGAGCGCGCGGTGTGGTGGGGCAGCCTTGAGTTGAGCGCCAGAGCGGGTGAGGGGAGAGTCGGTGGGTGAAGGCTGCGCGGTGCGATGGGGCTTTGGGTTTGGTGCTCGAGGGTTGTGTGATGGTGTTTTGACTTTTCAGTTCATCCGGGGGCTTTAGTCTGCACGGCCCTATGAAGGCTTTCAAAATTGCTGTGCTCGCTGGCGACGGAATCGGACCGGAGGTGATGGCGGAGGCGCGTCGCGTGTTGAGTGTGGTGGAGAAGAAATTCGCGCTGCGCTTGGATTTTGAAGAAGCGCGGGTTGGTGGGATTGCAATCGACGTGGACGGGCGGGCGCTGCCGGCTGAGACGTTGAGGGTGTGCGAGGAGGCGGATGCGATTTTGTTCGGGTCGGTGGGTGGACCGAAGTGGGAGGGGTTGCCTCCCAACGAGCAACCGGAGCGTGCGGCGTTGCTGCCGTTGCGCAAGCACTTCGGGCTTTTTGCGAACCTGCGTCCTGCGCTGTGTTTTCCGAAGCTCACGCATGCATCGCCGGTGAAGGAGTCGATTGTGGCTGGAGGGTTTGATGTGCTTTGCGTGCGGGAGTTGACTGGGGGGTTGTATTTTGGGCAGCCGAAGTCGATTCGGGAGGAGGGTGGGGAGTTGGTGGCGGTGGATACGATGGTATACCGTCAGGGGGAGATTGAGCGCATTGCGCATGTGGCGTTCAAGGCGGCGCAGGGCCGTCGCAAGCTGGTGACTTCCATCGACAAGGCGAACGTCTTGGAGAACGGGGTGCTGTGGCGCAGGACGGTGACGGAGATCGCCAAGCAGTATCCGGATGTGAAGCTGCAGCATCTCTATGTGGACAATGCGGCGATGCAGCTCATCCGCAATCCGAAGGGGTTCGACGTGGTGCTGGCCGAGAATCTTTTTGGCGACATCCTCAGCGATGAGATGGCGATGATCGCGGGCTCTCTGGGGATGCTGCCCAGCGCCAGCCTTGGTTTGAAGGAGACGAGCACGGGGCGCTTCGGGCTCTTTGAACCCAGTGGCGGCACGGCGCCGGACATCGCAGGGAAGGGGATTGCGAATCCGATCGCGCAGATTCTTTCAGCGGCAATGATGCTGCGTTATGCGCTGGGCGAAGCGGCAGCCGCTGATGCGATTGAGGCGGCGGTGGTTCGGGTGATTGATCAGGGGCTGCGCACGGGCGATATTTGGAGCGAAGGCTGCAGGCGTGTGGGAACGTGCGAGATGGGCGAGGCTGTGGCCGCGGCCATCTGAGCGTGCGGGGTTGTCTGGTGCGGTGCCGGATCGCTCCCGAATTGATTTGGTAAACAAATTCCCCATGGAGGCATTGAGTCCTCCATGGGGAAAATGTTGTCGGGCCGCAGAGGCGTGCGGACCAGAGGCGCCCTGACTTAAGCAGGGTGAAGACAAGAGCGGATCAGCTCACAGCCTTGGAGACGGAGGCGGCGGCGTAGTCGCGGTTGAGTTGGGTGATGACGGTGACGGGAATTTCCGCAGGGCACACCGCTTCGCACTCGTAGTGGTTGGAGCAGTTGCCGAAGCCTTCCTCGTCCATCTTCTTCACCATGTTGAGGGTGCGTTGATGGCGTTCGGGTTGGCCTTGGGGAAGGCGGTTGAGATGGGAGACCTTTGCGCCGACAAAGAGCATGGCGGACGCGTTTGGGCAGGATGCGACGCAGGCGCCGCATCCGATGCAGGCGGCGGCTTCCATGGCGGAGTCGGCCTCAGTTTTGGGGATGAGGATCGCGTTGCCGTCGGGTGCGGAGCCAGCGCGTGCGGTGACGTAACCGCCAGAGCGCTGGATGCGGTCCAGAGCGGAGCGATCGACGATGAGGTCGCGGACGATGGGGAATGAGCGAGCGCGGAAGGGTTCGATGTAGATGGTCTGCCCATCGGTGAACTTCCGCATGTAGAGCTGGCAGGTGGTGGTGGCACTCAGGTTTACCGGGCCGTGAGGGATGCCATTGATGGTGAGGGAGCAGGAGCCGCAGATGCCCTCGCGGCAATCGTGGTCGAATGCGATGGGTTCATCGCCCTTTGCGAGGAGTTCCTCGTTGAGGATGTCGAGCATCTCCAGAAAGGAGGCGTCGGGCGGGATATTGCGGGCCTCGTATTCTGCGAGGCGGCCTTCTGCGGTGGCGGATTTCTGGCGCCAGACTTTGAGCTTCAGGTTCATGGGATTATTTGTAGCTCCGGGTCGAGAGGTGGACGGATTCGTAGTTAAGCTGTTCGGCGTGGCGGGTGGGTGCCTTGTCTATGCCGTTGAATTCCCATGCGGCGACATGGGCGAAGTGTTCGTCGTCGCGGAGGGCTTCGCCATCCGGGGTTTGGTATTCCTCGCGGAAGTGCCCGCCGCAGGATTCGCGGCGTTCGAGGGCGTCGAGGCAGGTGAGTTCGCCGAATTCGAGGAAGTCTGCAACGCGGCCGGCTTTTTCGAGGGCTTGGTTGAGTTCCTCGTTGCCGCCGGTGACGCTGAGGTTTTCCCAGAATTCCTGACGCAGCGTTGGGATGCGGTTGAGTGCGCGCTGGAGGCTTTTCTCGCTGCGTGCCATGCCGCAGAGGTCCCACATGAGGAGGCCGAGTTCGCGGTGGAAGGAGTCTGCGGATCGGCGGCCTTTGATGGAGAGGAAGCGGTTGATGCGATCGCGGGTTTCCTGCTCGGCCTTTTTGAATTCGGGATGGTCGGTGCTTGGGCGTTTGCCGAGTTGCGGAGCGAGGTAGTTGCCGATGGTGTAAGGGATGACGAAGTAGCCGTCGGCGAGGCCCTGCATGAGTGCGCTGGCGCCGAGGCGGTTTGCGCCGTGGTCGGAGAAGTTGGCCTCGCCGAGGACGAAGAGTCCGGGGAGGTTGCTCATGAGGTTGTAGTCCACCCAGAGGCCGCCCATGGTGTAGTGGACGGCGGGGAAGATGCGCATGGGGGATTTGTATGCGTCCTCGCCGGTGATCTGTTCGTACATTTCGAACAGGTTTCCGTAGCGTTCGCGGACGACGTTTTCGCTGAGGCGCTTGATGGAGTCTGCGAAGTCGAGATAGACGCCGAGGCCGCTTTCGCCGACGCCGCGGCCTTCGTCACAGGCCTCTTTGGCAGAGCGCGAGGAGATGTCGCGTGGGGCGAGGTTGCCGTAGCTGGGGTATTTGCGTTCGAGGAAGTAGTCTCGTTCGTCCTCGGGGATTTGTTGGGGCGGACGCTTGTCGCCCTTTTTCTTCGGGGCCCAGACGCGGCCGTCGTTGCGCAGGCTTTCGCTCATGAGGGTGAGCTTGGACTGGTAATCGCCGGAGACGGGGATGCAGGTGGGATGGATCTGCGTGAAGCAGGGGTTGGCGAAGAAGGCTCCCTTTTTGTGGGCGCGATAGGTGGCGGTGACGTTGCAGCCCTTTGCGTTTGTGGAGAGGTAGAAGACGTTGCCGTAGCCGCCCGTGGCGAGGATGACGCAGTCGGCAGCGTAGGACTGGATTTTGCCGGTGCTGAGGTCGCGGGTGACGATGCCCTTGGCGTGACCGTCGATGAGGACGAGGTCGAGCATTTCGGTGCGCGGGAACATCTTGACGGTGCCTGCGGCGATCTGGCGGTTGAGGCCGGAGTAGGCGCCGAGGAGGAGTTGCTGGCCGGTCTGGCCACGGGCGTAGAAGGTGCGGGAGACTTGGGCGCCACCGAAGGAGCGGTTGGCGAGCATGCCGCCGTATTCGCGGGCGAAGGGGACGCCTTGGGCGACGCACTGGTCGATGATGTTGGCACTGACCTCGGCGAGGCGGTGGACGTTGGCTTCGCGGGAGCGGAAGTCGCCGCCCTTGATGGTGTCGTAGAAGAGGCGTTGAACGGAGTCGCCGTCGTTCTGGTAGTTTTTGGCGGCGTTGATGCCGCCTTGGGCTGCGATGGAGTGGGCGCGGCGCGGGGAGTCCTGGTAGCAGAAGCACTTCACGCTGAAGCCGAGTTCGCCGAGGGTGGCGGCGGCGGAGGCTCCGGCGAGTCCGCTGCCGACGACGATCACCTCGTATTTGCGTTTGTTGGAGGGGTTGATGAGTTTGGACTCGAACTTGAAGCGTTCCCACTTCGTGTCCAAGGGGCCGGACGGGATTTTGGAGTCAAGGGCGCTCATGGTTGTGGGTGTGGCGGCGGCTTGGGTGAGTGGGTGAAATTTAGTGGGCGGGGGTGAGTTGCTTCAGGAGCACGGCGAGCGGGATGGAGGCGTAGCCTGCGAAGATGATCCAAGCGAGTGCCTGCCCGCCCTTGGTGATGGCGTTGCGGAGGCTCTTGCTGTTGAGGCCGAAGGTTTGAGGGACGCTCTGGAAGCCGTGGCTGAGGTGGAGACAGAGGAGGAAGACGGAGAGGAGATAGAATCCGGAGACCAAGGGGTTTTGGAAGCCGAGGATGACCATGGTGTGGACATCGTGATTGAGTTTTTCGAAACGCGCATCGGTGATGCGGGCGGTGAAGTGGGCGAGGTGGTAGGCGACGAAGGAGAGGACGAGCAGGCCGCTAACGACCATGGTTTTCTTGGCGGGCTTGGGTGAGGTGGTGGCGCGCATTTCGTTGGTGCGGCCCTTGGCTGCGCGGTTTTCGGTGGCGAGCTTGATGGTGGTGAAGATGTGAAGGAAGAACGCTGCGAGGAGAACGCTGCGAACCACCCACAGTGCACGGGGCATGCTGTGGAGGAATTCCGCGTACTGGTTGATTTTTTCAGGGGCCCCGAAGATCTGGAGGTTGCCGACCAGATGGCCGATGACGTAGCCGATGAGGGCGAGGCCCGTGAGGGCAACGATCCATTTCTTCCCGATGGAGGAGCGATAGAAGGAGGCGAGGAAGTTCACGGCGGATGTGCTGTAGGATGAATGGTTTGGGGCTGCGTGGCGCGAGGCGCGAGGCGCGTTCCCGAGGACGGCATCCATTTAGGGTGCCGGGCTGGAGAAGTGTCTAACGCCGCTTCCGAGCTGGACCCGTGCCTAGGGTTGCTGGAAGTGCGTGGAGCCTTGGCGACGACTTAGTCCGGAAGCGGCAACTAAACTGACAAAAAGCGGGGTTTCGTCAACCTCTCCGGTGAGAAAATGAGGCTGATGCGACGAGCGTTATGAAAATTTGGAGGCGCGCAGTTAACACGGATGCAGTCTGCGGTCGGAGGCGCGCTAGTATTCGCGGGCGAGGAGGTGTGCTGCGATGTGGCGCAGACGCTCGGCGCGTGCGCCGAAGGTGCTGAGTGAACGAAGGGCGAGGGCTGTGAGGCGGCGGGCTTCGCGACGGGAGGCGTTGAGGCCGAAGATGGCGGGGTAGGTGGCCTTGGTGGCGGCGGCATCTTTACCTGCGGTCTTGCCGAGTTTCTCGGTGCTTTGGGTGACATCGAGGATGTCGTCAATGATCTGGAATGCGAGGCCGAGTGCCTGGCCGAAATCGGTGAGGTGTGTGAGTTGTGCGCTGGTGCAATTGGCTGCCATGGCGCCGAGGCGCAGGGAGGCGGTGAGCAGAGCTGCGGTCTTCGCGCGGTGGATGAATTTGAGGTCGTTGCGGGAAGTGGGCTTTCCTTCGCCCTCGAGGTCGAGGACCTGTCCGGCGATGAGCCAACGGCTTCCGGCGGCATGGGCGAGTTCAGTGATGAGCGCGGCTGTGGGGTAGCGCGTGGTGGCCCGGGCTTTTGCAAGGATCTCGAAGGCCGCGGTGAGCAGTGCATCGCCTGCCAAAACGGCGATGCCTTCACCATAGACCTTGTGGCTGGTGGGGCGGCCGCGGCGCAGGTCGTCGTCGTCCATGCACGGGAGGTCGTCGTGGATGAGGGAGTAGGTGTGGATGCATTCCACAGCACATGCTGCTGGAACGGCGGCCTGGGGTTTGGCGCCACAGGCTTCGGCAGCTGCGAGGGTGAGGATGGGGCGCAGGCGTTTGCCGCCGGCGAACATGCTGTAACGCATGGCCTCGTGGATGGTGGAGGGCTTGGAGGAGGCGCGTGGCAGGTGCTCGTCGAGCGCGTGGTCGATGAGGAGTGAACTTTCCTCGAGGTAGGCGCCAATGGGTTCCGGTGCAGTGGCCGTGGGGCGGGAAGCCACGTTTGGGCGTGCGGGGCGTGTGCCTTTTTTGGGCTTCATGGACGCACTGGACCCAGTGCCTTCAGTGGACTTGGTCGGTTTGTTTAACTTGGCCGACTTTGTTTGCGCCGGGGTGCGACTGGGTGGGCGAAGGCGGATGGTGTTGCTGGGCATGGCGGTCCTGAAAAGGTTGGGATGCTGCGGGTCAGGGTTTGAGGCCGATACCGATGACCTCGCGCAGGTGGCGGATGGAACGTTCGAGTTCGGCTTTTTGGAATGCCTGTTCTGCGGCCTTCTTGTCCGCGCCTTCCGGCGCTTTGAAGTTGGGGATTTCGTGTCCGCGTTGTGCCATGGCTTCGAAGTGAGCGAGGGCCTCGGGGCGGCGGTCGTAATGGGCCCAGAACTCGTCCTTCTTGTAGGGGAAGGAGCGGGAGAAACCCGAGATGGTCTCGATCATGACGGGTACTTTTGGGCAGAGGGCGCTCCAGCGTTCGATGTAGCGCGTCCAGTCGATGAGGCCTTCGCCGGCTGCGGTCCATGCGATGGTGGCGCCTTCCGGGGTGTTCCAGATCATGTTATCGCGCAGGCTGGAGCAGGCGACGTAGGGGCCGAGGCGTTCGAGGACGTCCATGGGATCCTCAAGGGTCCATGTGCTGTTGCCGGAGTCGATGTTGGCGCCGACGAATTGAGGGCCGGCAGCTTCGATGAGGTCGACGAGTTCCCATGAGTGCATGTCGCCGGCGTGGTTCTCGACGGCGATTTTGATGCCGGCGTCCCGTGCCTGACGTTCGCAGTTTTTGAGGACGGTGACGGTGTCGGCGATGCGTGCGCGGATTCCACCGGGCGTCTTGCGGTCGTCGGAGGCACCGAGGATGACGCGGAACACGGGGGATCCGAGGGTTTTGGCGACGCGGATGCCGGTGGCGAGGTGTTCTTCGGCGGTGCCCCAAGTCTTTTTAAAGCGCACGGAGGAGGGGCAGATGCTCCAGCTTCCAGCGTAGATCTGGATCTTGAGGCGGTCGGCCGTGGCTTTGATTTCGCGCAGGTAACCGTCTTCGAGTGAGGTGTAGGCGTCGAGGTCCGAGATGAGCAGGGAATCGAGTTTGAGGCTGGCTGCGTAGTCGAGGAGTTCCGGGGCTTTCCATCCCATGGCGCGGACGGCGAAGTTGTCCATGCCGAGTGCGATGGGCTTGCGTGTGGGGGCGGTGGGGGCGGCGGATGCGTTGTGGGAGAGGGCGTGGCCTGCGGCGACACCAGCGAGGGTTTTCACGAAAGCGCGGCGGTTGAAATTCTGGGGGTTCATGGGTGGTAAAAAGGCCGCGCAGTGTTTCCGATTGGAGGGGGGAAAACTAGTGGAAATCGTGTGAGGTGGATGGGGTGCATGCCGGCAGCAGCCCTTGGACTTTCCGCGGATGAACTATTGGGTTTGCGGATTGAAGGAGCGTGGCCGCACGTTTTGTCAGCATTGATCACGAGACGCCGTGGGCGAACTGGAACTGAGGGGGGCGCGCGTCAAGGAACGCGTCGCCAGCGACGCAGAGGGGGGGCCTGCGGGAGCGCGAACCGGCCCGATTTGCGTCCGGGACTCGCTCATTTGTGTGGGCCTGCCCCCCTCGTTGGGCGAACTCCAGCCCTTGAATCCAGAGAGATACCGCAAATCGGTGCTTTCCCGTTTTCTGGCCACCGGCCTTGGCTCAGTGCGACGGGGTGCTAGGAGAGCGCGTCGCGCATTTTCTGGAGCTGGCCGAGCTTTTCCTGCCAGGCGGTCTCGCGCTGGCGATGGTCCTCGACGACTTGCGCGGGCGCGCCGCTTACGAAGGTGGTGTTGCCGAGCTTTGCACGGACTTTGGCGAGTTCCTGTTCGACTTTGGTGATCTCCTTGGCGAGGCGTTCGGACTCGGCAGCGACGTCGACGAGGCCCGTGAGCGGGAGGAAGAGTTCGCCCATGGGGGTGACGGCGGTGGGGGTGCCGCGCGGCGCTTCGTAGGCGGGATTGATGTCGAGCTGTTCGGCGTTGAGGAGGATTTTGAGGACCTCGAGATCGTGCGCGTTGGGGGCGGCAGCGGGCTTGAGGATGAAGGGGACCTTTTTGTTGCTGGCAAGGTTGGCGGTGCGGCGCAGGCCGCGGCCGAGGGTGACGGTTTCGTACTTGGCGTCGGCGGCTGCGGCGTCTTCGGGGCGGAGGCCGTAATGGGAGAGGAAGTCGTCGCCGAGGGGTGTGGGCCAGTGGGCGTAGAGGATGGTCTTGGCGCCTTGATCCGCGGGGAGGTCTTGGTTGAAGCCGAGGCCGTGCCAGAGTTCCTCGGTGATGAAGGGGAGGAAGGGGTGGAAGAGGCGCAGGGTGTGGGCGAGGACGAGGTCGATGACGGCGAGGGTGTTGGCCTTGCGGGGTTGGTCGGAGCCTTGGAGGGCTGCCTTGCTGGCCTCGAGATACCAGTCGCAGAATTCGCTCCAGAAGAAGCGGTAGAGGGCGTTGGCGGCGTCGCTGAAGCGGTATTCGTCGAGGGCGAGGGAGACTTCTGCGATGGCGGCGTCCAGGCGCAGGAGGATCCACTTGTCGTCGGTGCTCAGGAGAGCGGGGACGATCTCGGCCTCGGATTCACCGCCCTGCATCTGGCGGAAGCGTGCGGCGTTCCAGAGTTTGGTGCAGAAGTTGCGACCGAGTTCGACGTTCTTTTCGTCGAAGAGGACGTCCTGGCCGAGGGGGGCGCTGCGCATGACGCCGAAGCGGAGGGCGTCGGCTCCGTAGGCGGCGATGAGGTCGAGCGGGTCGGGCGAATTGCCGAGGCTCTTGGACATTTTGCGTCCCTGTTTGTCGCGGATGATGCCTGTGAAGTAGACGTTGCGGAAAGGTTCAGCGCCGGTGAATTCGAAGCCGGCCATGATCATGCGGGCGACCCAGAAGAAGATGATGTCGGGGCCTGTGACGAGGTCGGTGGTGGGGTAGAATTTTGCGAGGGTCTGGGTTTTTTCGGGCCAGCCCATGGTGGCGAAGGGCCAGAGCCAGGAACTGAACCACGTGTCGAGGACGTCGGAGTCCTGGGACCACGGGCCTTGGTTGAGGAGCGCCTCTGCGTCCTCGTCGGCGGTGGCGGCGGCGAGGGTGGAGTCGTTGCGGCGGACGGTGATTTTTTCACCGAACTGAGCGAGGAGTTCGGCTTCGAGGGATTGGGCGGCGGCGGGGTCCGGGCAGGTGAGGGACCAGACTGGGACGCGGTGGCCCCACCAGAGTTGGCGGGAGATGCACCAATCCTGAAGGCCACCCATCCAGTGTTCGTAGACCTTGGCCCAGCGTTCGGGGAAGAAGCGCATGGAGCCGGAGGCGACGATGTCGCGGGAGGCTTCGGCGGAGGGGTATTTGAGGAACCACTGTTCGCTGAGGCGTGGTTCGATGGGGACGTCGGCGCGTTCGCTGTAGCCGACGTTATTTTGATGGGGCTCTTCTTTTTCGAGGAGGCCGAGTTCGCGGAGTTTTTCGACGGCGACTTTGCGGGCTTCGAAGCGGTCGAGGCCTGCGAGGTCGGCGCCGGCGAGTGGGTTCATGGTGCCGTCCGGGCACATGATGTCGATGAGTGGGAGGCGGTGACGGAGGCCGATATCGAAGTCTGCCTTGTCGTGGGCCGGGGTGACTTTGAGCACGCCGGTGCCGAATGCGAAGTCGACGTGGTCGTCGCCGACGATGGGAAGGAGGCGGGAGTCGCGCGGGGTTTCTAGTGGGAGCGGGCGGAGGATGTGTTTGCCGATGAGGTGGGCGTAGCGCGGGTCCTCGGGATTGACGGCGACGGCGCTGTCGCCCGGGATGGTTTCGGGGCGGGTGGTGGCGATGGTGAGGAAGGTGCCCGGGGCTTCAGCGACCTCGACCTTGAAGTGGAAGAGGGTGCCGTTCTGGGGCTTCATGACGACTTCCTCGTCGCTGAGGGCGGTGAGGGAGACGGGGCACCAGTTGACCATGCGTTTGCCGCGGTAGATGAGGTTTTTGCGGTAGAGGTCGACGAAGACGCGCTGGACGCAGCGGGAGTAGGCTGGGTCCATGGTGAAGCGTTCGCGGGACCAGTCGCAGGAGGCGCCGAGTTTTTTGAGTTGCTGGATGATGATGCCGCCGTGCTTTTCCTTCCACTCCCAGACCTTCTCGAGGAATTTTTCGCGTCCGAGGTCGTCGCGATGGCGGATATGGCCCTGTTTTTTGAGGGTGCGTTCGACGACGGTTTGAGTGGCGATGCCAGCGTGGTCGGTGCCTGGGAGCCAGAGGACTTCCTTTCCGAGCATGCGTGCGCGGCGAGCGAGGATGTCTTGGATGGTGTTGTTGAGGACGTGGCCGAGGGTGAGGACGCCGGTGACGTTTGGCGGGGGGATGACGATGGAGTAGGCGGGTTTTTGGGAGTTTTCGTCCGCGCGGAAGCAGCCATCGGCGAGCCAGCGAGCGTACCAGTGTTCCTCGATGGATTGGGGTTCGTAAGTCTTTGGTAGCTCGGCCATAAAAAGGGGTTGGGAATGTTTAAGAATCCTGTGCTGCTGTAAACCCGAATTCGTGCGGGGAGGCAGTGTGGGAGCTGGGGGGGAGTGTGGTGTGTTGGGATGGCAATTGGAGAAATGGGCCCTTGCCAAGGGGCGGAGTGTCGTGAAGCCTTGGGCGTTCATGGCACGCATTCCAGTCATCCTTGTCGCGGTGCTGCTGTTGTGCGCGCGATCGGCGTGGGGCTGGGAGTGGCGGTTGGCGAAGCTGGATGGGCGGGACTTTGTGCCGTTGGAGAATGTGGGGGCGTTTTACCAGTTCAGTGGGTTACAGGTTAAGGCCAAGTCGTTTTCGATGAGTAAAGGGAACGGGGCGGTGCAGTTGGTGGGCGAGGCGGGGTCGGTGGAGGTGTTTATTGTGAACAAGACGACGCGGGTGAAGATCAACCTGTGTTTTGGGGTGCGTGAACACGAGGGGGAGTTGTGGATTTCGCGGATGGATCTGGCGAAGGTGATTGATCCGATTCTGCGGCCGAAGGAGATCAAGTTGAGCGAACCGGTGCGCACGATCGTTTTGGATGCGGGTCACGGCGGGCACGACAAGGGGGCGACGAGCCGGTATGGGTGCGAGAAGGATTATACGCTGGATGTGGTGCGGCGTGCGAAGAAGCACTTTGAGGCGATGGGATTGAAGGTGGTGCTGACGCGGAGCGATGACACGTTTATCGCGCTGCCGGAGCGGGTGCGCATCGCTAATCAGAACCCGAACGGGTTGTTTATCAGCGTGCACTTTAATTCGAGTGGGAAGGGGACTGGATTGGAGACGTACACGCTCGCGCCGAGCGGGGTGCCGTCGTATGAGAACGACGGGCCGCGTGCGAGCGATAAGATGACGTCTCCGGGCAATGCGCGGGATGCGGAGAACATCGCGCTGGCGCTCACCAGCCATGCGGGATTGGTGAATGACCTGCGCATGTACGATCGTGGAATCAAGCGGGCTCGGTTCCATGTGTTGCGTGAGATTCAGATTCCCGGGGTGCTGGTGGAGGGCGGATTTCTGAGCAGCGGCGCGGATGCGCGGATGATCGAGAGTGCGGAGTACCGGGAGAAGATGGCGCTTTCGCTGCGATCTGCGGTGGAGCGTTACCAGACTGCCCTGAGTGCGCGGATGAATGTGGTGTCGAATCAAGGGCAGGCGGAGCAGGGCAGGGACAAGGGCTCGCGGTCCGTTGGGAAACCGGTTGGAGCGCCGGCGGGGGTGGATAACTAGTTGGGTGGAAAACGTGGCTACTATTGTTTCCAAGTCGAAGCGTCCTCGTGGCGGCCAGTCGGGCCGCGTGGGGGGGGGTGAGCGGCGGGCGCCGATTGGGGTTTTTGATTCCGGGATTGGCGGGCTGACGGTGGCGGCGGCGTTGAGGGGGGTGTTGCCAGCCGAGGACATTTTTTACATTGGGGACACTGCGCGTGTGCCATACGGGGGCAAGAGTGCGGCGACCATCCAGCGCTACAGTCGGGAGATCAGCGCGCTGCTGCTGGAGGAGAGCGCGAAGGTGATCGTGGTGGCTTGTAACAGCGCCTCGGCGCTCGCGCTGCCGAAGTTGCGCGGGGAGCTGGGGGTGCCGGTGGTTGGTGTGATCGAGCCCGGTGCGCTTGCGGCGGTGAAGGCGACGCGCTCGGGGAAGATTGGTGTGATTGGGACGCGTGCGACGATTTTCAGTCAGGCGTATGAGCGTGCGATTCATGCGCTTTCTCCGGAAGTGGAGGTGGTGAGCGAGGCGTGCCCGCTTCTGGTGCCGCTGATCGAGGAGGGGTGGCTGAAGGATCCGGTGAGCGATGCGGTGATTGCGCGGTATTTGGAAAGGCTGGTGCGGGCGAAGATCGACACGCTGGTGCTGGGGTGCACGCACTACCCGCTGTTGAGGCGGGCGATCAAGCGGTTCGTTGGGCGTGCGATCACGCTTGTGGATTCTGCGGACAACTGCGCCGAGGCGGTGCGGGAGTTGTTGGGGGAAAGAGGGCTCGCGGCTCCGAAATCGCGGCGTGGGCGCCTTCAGGTGGCAATGACGGATGCGACTGGCGCTTTCCTGCGAGTGGCGGAAGAGGCGCTGGGGCTGCAGGTGGGGGATGTGCAGTTGCGGACGGTCCAGACCGGTGCGTTGGGTTGACGCGGGGAAGTTTTGCGGCAGGCCGCGGGGGGCTGCAATGGCAGAGGCACGAAATGTCACGATGGCGCCGCGTGAGACAGCGTGGCGATTGTTGGTTCGCCGTGTGATCGCTTTCTAGCAGCCCGTCGGACTTAGGAAACGGGATTCAAGGAATGATGTGGAGGCGGATTCGGCGAGGGTAGCGGCTTTGGGGCATTGCGAAGTGTTTGTTGGACTTTGCCCGAGCGCTTTCACCAAAAACCGCAGACAAGACTGTCTTGAGC
>CAMAUX010000034.1 GCA_945861435.1 Chthoniobacter flavus
CGAAGCCTCCCTCCTGCGCCTCGTCTCCGCTCTCCTCGCGGAAACCTCCGACGATTGGCAATCCTCCAAAACTTACCTCAACATGAATCCATCCATCCCGCCTTCCGCCTGACTCCCGCTGCTTTTACAGAAAAAAATTGGCGCCGCCCCGCAAACTGCGGAACTTGGGGTAACAGCCATGTCGTTACCGACTTTGAAGATCGCTTAAAGAGACTCACCCAACGGGTGAGACTGAAACGGGATGATTTTAAGCTGCAAATTCCGTTTCCACAGAAACTCACATCAGATCCGACAAGTTTTCATCGCCGCATTGAGGTTCATCAGCGTCTTCTCGCGCCTCTGGTCTGGGCGCGTTGCGTGTGGCGATGGGAACTGGTGGTTCCCTGCGTCCGCGTTGCGGATTGGGATCACAGACCGACGATCTTTCCTGCACGTCTCCGGCAGGCTGGGAGGTGGAGATGGCGGTTGGGAGAAGAATGAAATTGGGCCGATATTTGAAGAGTTTGGAGGCTGGGCGTGGAGGGCTTGGATGAATGGGGATGCTGCGTGATTGCGCGGTGTGGTGGCGTTGGATTCTGCCAGCGAGGGCGAGGGCGGTTGGCGCGGTCTGTGGCTTGTGTGTTCGTGGGGCGGTGTGTTATCGGAGTGCATATGAGGTTCTCCTTGGCCGCGTTGTGTTTTGCCCTTGTTTGCGCGTCGATGGTCCGTGCGCAGATTCCGGTGCCGGAGCCGGTGCGGGATTGGAAGACGACGGAGGGGGCTGTGTTCAAGGCATCGGTGCAGGGGTTTGACGGGACGACGGTGACGTTCCGGATGCCGACGGGTGCGCGGGTGCAGGCGGCCGTGGGTAAACTTGGGGAGGAGGATCAGCGGTGGCTGGCAGAGTGGCTCAAGCGGCAGCCGATCCGGGTGGTGATGCCGGATGTGGTGGGGGTGGAGGCAGCGGAGGTGAAGGCGGAGGTGGTGAGCGAGGATGCCGGGGCTGAGAAGTTCGTGTACCGGACGCAGAACTTTGAATTTGAGTCGCAGGGGAAGTTTGCGGGTTCGTTATTGAAGGAGGTGGGACGCGATTTTGAGGCGACGCGCAAGTTGTTGATCGCGTTGCCGTGGGGGATTGGGCCCAAGCCGGAGAGCGGGGCGTATTTCCGGGCGCGGATTTTGAAATCGAAGGAGGCGTATCATGCGGCGGGCGGGCCTGTGAACAGTGGTGGGGTGTACATGGGGGGGAAGGATTTGTTCATGGTGCCCTTTGAGAGCATTGGGGTGAAGGCGGTGGGCAAGAGTTACAGGAAGGACGAGGACTTCCGCTCCCACACGTTGGTGCATGAGCTCACGCATCAGATGATGCATTCGTGGCTGGGGATGCTGCCGCAGTGGATTATCGAGGGGACGGCGGAATACACGGCGATTCTGCCGATGAAGTCGGGGAGGTTCCGGGTGTCAGGAGCCAAGGGTGGGCTGAAGGATTACATGGAGCACCTGAAGAAGGAGACGCGCGACGGGGTGCCGGAGCCGTATGCGCTGGAGAAGCTGTTTGCGATTACGAACGAGGAGTGGAACCAGACGCTGCAGGGGGATCCGCGCAATGCGGCGAGGCTGTATTTCACGTCCTACCTGCTCGTGTATTACTTCATGCACTTGGAGGGGAAGGGGGACGGGCAGTTGTTTGTGCGCTATTTCCGGGAGATGGGCGATGTGCGTGCGGAGGTGGAGAAGTACCGGGTGGCAGTGGAGGCGTTCAAGAAGCAGCCGGGGGTGGAGGTGGCTGCGGATGGGAGAAGTTACCGGTGGCCCTCGAGCATGAAGCATCCTGAGAAGCCTGCGGTGCTGGCCACTCCGGCGGCGCTGGCCGAGTTTCAGAAGAAGACGCTGTACATTCTGCGCGGTGGAAATTCCGAGGCGGATTTGATGAAGCAGATTCGTTCGGCGTACGCGAAGCTAGCGATTCGTATTTAAGGAGTTTGGTGAGGATCCGTGGGTGCGGGTTGGGATGGAGGAGGGGAGGGGTTGGGCGGTGTGGGGATGCTGGAGGCAGTGGTGGTGACTTTGGAATGGGAGACAACCGTGGGGATTGCACGCGAACAGATCGTGGGCAGGATGGGGTGATGCGCGTTTTTTTAAGACCGGTTCTTCTTTCCTGTCTGTGGTTGATGTTTGTGGGCGGGGTGTGTGCGCAGGAGCACTGGGTGTTTTTGGACAACGGGCATGTGAGGCTGGGCGTGAACATGGATGCGGGTGGGAGCATTGGATGGTTCTCGCACTCGCACTCCTCGGAGAACCTGCTCAATGCGTTTGATCACGGCCGCTACGTGCAGCAGTCGTATTATGGGGACAAGGACGGGTCGGAGTGGAATGGCAAGCCGTGGCGCTACAATCCTGTGCAGGGTGGGAGTTGGAAGGGGGTTCCGGCAACGGTGCTTGAGACGAGGGCGGACAAGGATGCGCTTTATGTGAGGACGCGTCCGCGTCAGTGGGCTGGTGGGGGCGATGTGGAGGACATGGTGCTAGAGCAGACGCTGAGTCTTGAGGGTGGGCTTGCGCGGTTGCGTTATCGGATGCGCTTCACGGGTGGGATGGAGCACAAGGCGACGCATCAGGAGGTTCCTGCGGTTTTCGTGATGCCGCGGTACGACACGCTGGTGTACTGCGAGGGGGCGGGTGGCGGTGGAAAGGGGAGCGGCGCGGTTGCGTGGAGCGGGGGCGAGTTGACGCGCAGACAGCCAGGGTTTCCGAACGAACCTGTGCGGTTCGGAGAACCGTGGGCCGCGTGGGTGGACGCGAACGATCAGGGGATCGGTATCTATTTTCCGCACACCGATTTTGCCACGACCTACCGGGTGCGGAACTCCGGGGTGGGCGACTGTTCGTATCTTGCGCCTATCAAGACTTTCGCGCTTCAGCCGGGGTTGGTGTTTGAGTACGAGGCTGTGATGGCGATTGGAACCAGCGGGCAGATTCGTGCGGTGTTCAGTCGCTTGCACCAGCGGGCGTCTGCGGGAGTCCAAGCACCCTGAGCGTGGTTGGTGGGGGATGGGGGTGGAGGTGGGTTTGATGGAGTGGAGGCTGCGAGCTACGCGGATAAAAACGGTCGCCCTGTGGCGGATCGGTCAACGCGGGCTCATGCGATGCATTCCGCAATGCGCCTTGGAGGCGCGATGGGCACCGGGTGACGAGCCGGCGAGGGCTGCGGAATCGCGGTGCCTGCAGTGGGGCGTTTGGCGTTTTGGGCCGCTAGGATTTCGTGGTCGCGGCGGTTTGCTGGCGGCGCTGGCGGACGATTTCTTGGACGCGGGCGTCGAAGTTGGGATGGCGTGCGCGGAGGTCGTCGAAGTCGTGTTTGGGGAGACGATAGGCGTCACAGTATTCGAGGGCGACGATGCTTGCGGAGCGTCTTTCGCCGTCGATGAGAGCCATTTCGCCGAAGGGTGAGCCAGCGCCGAGGGTGGCGACGCGTTTGTCGCCGACGAGGACTTCTGCGGTGCCCGTGGAGAGGAAGTACATGCAGTCGCCGATATCGCCCTCGCGCATCATGTAGTCGCCTGGGAGGAAGACCTCCATCTGGAGGCGTTTGACGATTTCGCGGATGAAGGATTCGTGGGCGTCGCGGAAGAACTCGACTTTTTCGAGGATGCGTTGGTTGAGATGGATGAGGACGTCGACGGCGAGGTTGTGGGGGAGATCGTTGAGGACGGACTGGTCGTCGACGTTGCGGCGGGAAGCCCAGAGGTAGCCGTAGTAATCTTGGACCCTCGTCTGCATTTCGGGGGGGAGCTTCTTGAGGCGCATGAAGTCGCGGACTTCACCGGTGCGCTTGGTGAAGGCGGCCTTGGCGGCGTCGAGGTTGGCGATGAGTCCGGAGACGTTGCCGACGATGTAGCCGTACATGGAGACGCCGACGATTTCGATGAGGATGGCGTAGGCGATCTGGGAGTTGCTTTCCTTGCTGGGGGTGTAGTCGCCGTAGCCGACGGTGCCGACGGTGGTGACGGTCCAGTAGAGAGCGCGGAGATAGATTTCGCGGTGGGTGAAGACGCGCGTTTGAGCCTCGGTTTTGATCTCGTGGATGGCGCCGTCGCGGACGACCCAGCGGGAGGTGGAGGCTGAGGTTTCTATTGAGCCGGGTGAACCGCCGACCCAGCACCAGCCGATGGCGAAGAGGTGGATGGCCTGCATGAACCAGTAGGCGAAGGTGGTGAGGCGCATGATGGCCGGGTTCAAGTGGAGTTCGGCTTGGAGGTCGGCGAGGACGCCAGCCACTTTGAAGGCCTTGAGAAGTGGGAGGGCGCGGAGGGTCCAAAGGGCCCAGCTTTCCTCGGTGGATTCTGGGAGGAGGAACTCGAGTGGCAGTGCGGCGACGAAGTCGAGGAAGAACCAGCGCTTGAGGTAGTGGCTGGCGATTCCGCGCCAGCTATCGATGATGCGGAGGCCGTGTTTGATTTTCTTTGTGAACTCGAACACCACGTCGAAGCCCATGCATCCGATGAGGATCCAGTAGAGGGTGTCCGTGGAGCGCACATGCCAGAGCATGCGGTAGGAGAGGACGATCACGAAGACGAGGGTCGCTGCGATGAGCGTGAATCCCCACGTAAGGCGGAAGCGGCTTTGGTGGCTGATGAGCATGGGGTGGGCGGGATGTGGTTCCCGTCAGCGGGGTCAGAGTTGCCCCAGTGTGCGCCGGATGGCAAGCCTGCACGCCGGGGCGAGGTGGATCATGGAGGGGCTGCAAAGAGGTGGAAAAGAAGCGGCAGGGTTGGCATTGAATCGGGGATGACGCCTTCCGACTCCGCCCCCCCTGTTCCCTTGCTGCCCGGTATTGCGCTTTTCCGCCTCGATGGTCGCAAGGCTTTGGTGACCGGGGGTTCGAAGGGGCTTGGTTTTGCGATGGCCGCCGGGCTGGCGTCCGCGGGCGCGGAGGTGATGCTGGTGAGCCGGAACTTGAAGGAGGCGCGTGCCGCTGCAGACGAGATTGCGCGCGGGTACGGCCGGCGTGCGTTTGGGTATTGTGCGGATGTGAGCGATGCAGCGGAGGTGGATGCGATGATGGAGGCGGCGGTGGAGGCGATGGGTGCGGTGGACATTTTGATCAACAGCGCGGGGATCAACATACGCGGGCCTGTGGCGGAACTGACGCCGGAGCAGTTCGACGATGTGATGCGCGTGAATGTGAGGGGGACTTGGCTATGCTGCCGGGCGGCGCTTGCGGGGATGCGGGCGCGGGGGTGGGGGCGGATTATCAACCTTGCGAGCGCGCTGGCGCACATCGGTCTGTCGGGCCGCACGCCCTACACGGCGAGCAAGGGGGCGGTGCTGCAGATGACGCGGACGTTGGCGCTGGAAACCGCGGCGGACGGGATCACGGTGAACGCGATCTGTCCGGGGCCGTTTCTCACGGACATGAACACGGCGATTGCGCAGACGGAGGACGGGCAGCGGTTTGTGGTGGGGGCGACGGCGCTCAAGCGCTGGGCGCGGTTGGAGGAGATCCAGGGGGCGGCGATTTATCTGGCGAGCGACGCTGGGAGTTATGTGACTGGGGCGTCGCTGGCGGTGGACGGTGGCTGGACGGCGCAGTAGCTGGGGAGCGGATCAGACTTCGACGTTGAGGGTCTTGAAGGCCTTTTTGAGGGTGTCGGCGGCATCTTCGGTGACGGGGGTGTCGATGGCGTGGACGGCCTTGAGTTTCTTGAGGTTCTTGAGTTTGGCGAAGACGGTGTCTGTGACCTTCGAGTGGCTGATGTTGAGGGACTGGAGGTCGTGCAGGCCGAGGAGTGCGGAGAGGTTTTCATCAGAGAACTCCGGAGATTCCGTGCTGAACTTTTCGAGGCGGTGGAATTTTCCGATGGCGGCGGCGGCTTCGGGTTTGATCTCCATGGAGCCGAGATCGAGGGATTTGAGGCCCTTGAAGATCTGGAGGGCCTCGATGTGAGCGGCGGTGAATTCTTTGCCCGAGATGCGGAGGCCTTCGATGCGGGGGAAGAGCTTGGCGATCTGTTGCGCGGTTTCGGCGAAGTCCGGGGAGTCTGTGGAGAGGAAGCCGAGGGTTTCGAGGCCCCGGAGGGGGGCGAGGCCTGCGAGTCCCTTGGTGGTGATGGCGGTGTCGTTGAGGTAGAGGCTGCGCAGCGAATGCATGGTGGCGAGCTGGGGGATGCCTTTGTCGGTGATCTCGGTTTTGGAGAGGGTGAGGGAGGAGAGGTTGCGCAACGGAGCAAGGGGAGGGAGTCCGTCGTCGTTGAAGCTGCAGGCTGAGAGGTTGAGGGTCTCGAGTTTTGGGAGGCCGTTCTTGATCTGGTGAAAGAGTTCGCCAGTGATGGAGGTGCAGCCTGAGAGGTTGAGGGTCTTGAGCGTGGGGAAGCGTGCGAGGCGGGTGGCGAGCTTGTCGGTGACGTCCGCGCCAGTGAGGGTGAAGGACTCGAGGGATTTCCATGCTTCGAGGAAGCGGAGTCCGTCGTCTGCGACTGGCAGGCTGTTGAGGGTGAGGACATCGCAGTCTCGCAGTGGGGCGAGGTTGTCGAGGTCGCTATCCTTGAACTTGGCCTTCATTTTGCGGCTGCTGAGGGTGACGTTGCGGAACTCGACGCGCGTGGAGGGGATGGCTTTGACGCTGGTGATTTTTTTGATGCTCTTGCCGCTTTTGTACGAGATGGAGCCGCCGGATTGGAGGAGCCACTTGATGCCCTCCTCGAGTCCGAGGTGGGTGAGGGGCTGTGTTTTTTCCTCCTTGGCGGGTGGGGTGTCGGTGTTGGAGGCGAGCCATTCCTTGGCGATGTCCTCGCGCTTGGCAGCGAGGAGGGTGGCGTCGGCGTTGAGCTGGCGCTGGCGGAGGGCGTTGTAGTTTTGGGCGAGGAGGGCGTCGTACCTGGAGTGGATGGGCTTGGCGGCTGCGAGGCGTGTGCGCTCGAGGGCGGTGAGCTGGGTGCGCAGCTTGGCGCGTGCAGTGCGGATGAGGGCGGAGGAGGTGTCGGAATCCGAGGCCGGGACGGTGCGGCTGTTGGTGAGGAACTTCTCCTTTTCCTCACGGTACAGGGTGGTGTCGGTGGTGTTACTGGCTTGGATTGCGGCGGTGAGGGCCGACTCGATGGTGGAAAGGAAGGTACGGCGCGCTTATTCTGCGCCGTCCTCGTAGGGTTGGAGGGCCTGCTTGTCGTAGGCGGCCTGAAACTGCGCGTCCGTTTGGGCGAGCCATTTGGCGGCGGCGGATTCTGGTGCGGCGTCCTTTGGCTTGGCCTCTGGTGTTGCGGGAGGTGGTGTGGTTTGTGAGCGGGCGGGGGTGGTGGCCGCGAGCGAGAGGAGAAGGATTGCGGCGGGGATGAACTTGGATGGATTCATGGGCGGCAGGGGTGGGTGGGGGTGGCGGGGGGGAAATTGGCTGACTGTGGCGGTTCTGGGGGGAACCGAGGAGGCAGTGTGGGCAGGAGGTTTTGCGGGCGCTGGCAATCAGGCCCGGAGGGGTGGCTTGGGGTCAGAGTTGCCAGACGGATTTGCCTGCGACGATGGTGCGCACGGCGCGGCCCTTGAGATGCCAGCCGTGGAATGGGGTGTTGCGGCTGCGGGAGGCGCTCTGGTGCTTGTCGCAGATCCATTCCATTGAGGGGTCGATGAGGGTGACATCGGCGGGTGCGCCCGTGGAGAGGGTGCCTCGGTCCAGGTTGAGGAGGCGTGCGGGTTCGATGGTGAACATGGCGACGAGGCGGTTGAGGTCGATGGCCTTCTTTTCGTGGACGAGGATTTTGAGGAAGAGGCCGAGTTGGGTTTCGAGGCCGAGGATTCCGAAGGGAGCGATGTCGAACTCGGTTTCCTTTTCGTAGGAGCAGTGGGGTGCGTGGTCGCTGGCGAGGATGGTGATGGTGCCGTCCGCGACGCCCTCGATGAGGAGGTCGATGTCGCGCTGGGTGCGCAGGGGCGGGTTCATCTTGAAGTTGGTATCGAAGGAGCGGAGGGATTCGTCGGTGAGGGCGATGTGGTGGGGGCAGATTTCGCCGGAGAGTGGGACGCCGCGGGAGCGTGCTTCGCGCAGGATGCGCACGGAGCCGCCGCTGCTGAGATGCTGGCAGTGGATGGGGGTGCCGCAGAGTTCGGCGAGGAGGGCGTTGCGTTGGACGATGATTTCCTCGCCGGCCGCGGGCCAGCCGGGGAGGCCGAGGACGGTGGAGACGTGGCCTTCGTGCATGACGCCCTTGCCGACGAGGTTGTAGTCCTGGCAGTGGTCCATGACGGGGAGGTTGAACATGCGTGCGTATTCGAGTGCGCGGCGCATGAGTTCGTGGTTTTGGACGCAGCGGCCGTCGTCGGTGAGGGCGACGATGCCGGCCTTGTGCATGGAGCCGATGGGGGCGAGTTCTTCGCCGGCGATGGCCTTGGTGATGGCGCCGGTGGGGAAGACGTTGATGCAGGCCTCGGCGCGGGCTTTTTCAAGGATCCAGGTGACGACGCTGGGGCTGTCGACGGCTGGGGTGGTGTTGGGCATGCAGACCACGCTGGTGAAGCCGCCGGCGGCGGCGGCGCGGGTGCCGGATGCGATGGTTTCCTTGGCAGACTGGCCTGGTTCGCGGAGGTGAACGTGGAGGTCGATGAGACCGGGTGCGACGATGAGGCCGCGGGCGTCGATCTCCTCGGTTTTGGAATCGGGGGAGGGTTTGGAGCCGGGAGGGGCGATGCGTCCGTCGATGAGGAGGAGGTCGGCGACTTCGTCCCTGCGGTTGGCGGGGTCGATGACGCGGCCCTGCTTGATGAGAGTGCAGTTCATGGCTGGGAAGGGGAGGGATGCTTGTGATGGGCTGCGGTGGAGCAGAGGTAGAGGACGGCCATGCGGACGGCGAGGCCGTTGGTGACTTGGTCGAGGATGACGCTGCGGCTGCTGTCGGCGATGTCGCTGTCGATCTCGACGCCGCGGTTGATGGGGCCTGGGTGCATGATGAGAGCGGAGGGTTTGAGTTGTTCGGCGCGGGCTTTGGTGAGGCCGAAGAGAGCGGTGTATTCGCCGAGGCTGGGGAAGTATTCCTTGCGCTGGCGCTCGTGCTGGATGCGCAGGAGGTTGAAGACGTCGGCCTCAGCGAGGACGCTCTGGAGGTCGTGGGTGACGGTGACGCCGAGTTTTTCGAAGGTGCGCGGGACGAGGGTGCTTGGGCCGACGAGGGTGACGCGGGCGCCGAGTTTGAGGAGTGCGTGGATGTTGGAGCGAGCGACGCGGCTGAAGAGGATATCGCCGACGATGGCGACGTGGAGTCCTTGGATGCGGCCGAGTTTTTCGCGGATGGTGAAAGTGTCGAGGAGGGCTTGGGTGGGGTGTTCGTGGGCGCCGTCGCCGGCGTTGATGATGGAGGATTGGAGGCGTTCGGCGAGGAACTGGGAGGCGCCCGCGGAGGAGTGGCGCAGGACGATCATGTCGGCGTGGAGAGCCTCGAGATTTTTTGCGGTGTCCTTGAGGGTCTCGCCTTTGCTGAGGCTGGAGCCGGAGGCGGAGATGTTGACGACGTCCGCGCTGAGGCGGAAGGCGGCGAGTTCGAAGGAGGTGCGGGTGCGTGTGCTGGCCTCGACGAAGAAGTTGACGAGGGTTTTGCCACGCAGTGCCGGGACTTTCTTGATCTCGCGTGTGCCGACCTCCTTGAAGGCGGCGGCGGTGTCGAGCAGGAGGGTGATTTCCTGGGGGGAGAGGTTTTCGATTCCGACGAGGTCCTTGCGGGTCCATGCGCCGGCGGGCGGGAGGGAGTGGGCGGTGGTGGAAGGGGAGGGGCTCATGGGTGAAGGCAGGGGCGTGGGGTCATGCGGAGGGGGTGGTGGGGCGGTCGATCCAGACGGAGTCGTCGATGGAGTCGATGGCGGCGAGGCGCACGTAGATGCGTTCGTTGGACTGGGTGGGGAGGTTTTTTCCGACGAAGTCTGCACGGATGGGCAGTTCGCGGTGGCCGCGGTCGACGAGGACGGCGTATTGGATGCGGGCTGGGCGCCCGAAGCTGGAGAGGGCGTCCATGGCGGCGCGGCAGGTGCGACCGGAGAAGAGGACGTCGTCGACGAGGACGATGGTTTTGTCCTCGAGATGGGGTGGGAGATTGGAGGGCTGGATTTGGACGAGGCGCCTGCGGGAGTGGAGGTCATCGCGGTGCATGGACACGTCGATGACGCCGGTGGCGGGTGCGCAGCCCTCGAACTGTGCGATGTAAGCGGCGAGTTTGCGTGCGAGTTCGACGCCGCGGGAGGGGATGCCGACGAGTGCGAGGCGAGAGACCAAGGGGTTGGCCTCGAGGATTTCGTGGGCGATGCGCCGGAGGGCGCGCTCGATGGCCGGTGTGTCGAGGAGAAGGACGGCGCCTTCTGGCGGTGGTTGTCTGTGTGGCATGTGTTCCTTGGCGACCTCTCTGGATCGCTGTTAAAGGAAGTGCAGCCTTTGGGGATGGCTGCAGCGGAGGAAGAGGGACGCAGGGGCCCTCAGGCTCTCGGAAAATATGGGGGAATGGAGGGGTGGCGAGTGTGGGTCAGCGGATGCCGGAAGGCTGGAATTTCTGGCGCTGTGAGCGCCATGAGGAGCGGTATTTGACGATCCAATCCAGAAGGGCTTTTTCGAAACCGATGTCGTGGCCCGCCTTTTCGCTCTCGATCCACTTGTGGCGGAGGATCTCCTCACGTTCGGCGAGAAATTCCTTGTAGAGGAGGGACTCTTTCACGAGGTCGGAATGGTCGTCAGTCGTGGAGCTCATGAGGTGGGTGGATTGTCGGGTTTTTCCGGGAGCCAGTCAATTGCGCACCGTGGCTTGCGTGGTGTGCTGTGGCGGGCTCAGGCGTGGAGGGTTTCGCGGAGGTGGCGTGCGACGCTGGCGAATGCGGCGGAGACCGGGCTCGCGGGGTCGGCGACGGTGACTGGGAGTCCGCGGTCGCCGCCTTCGCGGGTGGGGATGTCGATGGGGATCTGGCCGAGGAGGGGGACGTTGAGGCGTGCGGCCTCGCGCTGGCCGCCGCCGGAGCCGAAGATGTCGTAGCGTTTGCCGTCGCTGGGGCAGAGGAAGTGGCTCATGTTTTCAATGAGGCCGAGGACGGGGACGTTCACCTTCTGGAACATGGTGGAGGCCTTGCGGGCGTCGATGAGTGCGACTTCCTGTGGGGTGGTGACGATGAGAGCGCCGGCGAGAGCGACGGTCTGGACGATGGTGAGCTGGATGTCGCCGGTGCCCGGGGGGAGGTCGAGGATGAGGAAGTCGAGCTGACCCCATTCCACCCAGCGCAGGAACTGCTGGGTGTACTTGGTGACCATGGGTCCGCGGAGGATGGCGGGGGATGCATCGTCGATGAGGAGGCCCATGGACATGAGGCGCACGCCGTGGCGTTCGACCGGGGAGATGCGGTTGGTTTCCTGATCTGCGGAGGGGCGTTCGTGAGCGCCGAACATGATGCCCATGCTGGGGCCGTACATGTCGCAGTCGCAGAGGCCGACTTGTGCGCCGGACTGATGGAGTGCGACGGCGAGGTTGGCGGCGACGGTGGATTTGCCGACACCGCCCTTGCCGCTGGCGACTGCGATGACGTGCTTGACGCCTTCGATCTGTGTGGCGGCTTGTGGGGCGCCGCCTGCGCTGGGCTGGGAGGGGGCGAGGATGTCAATGCGGGCGGTGACGGAGCCAACGCCCGGGACGGAGCGGAGTGCGGCCTCGGTGTTCTCCTTGATGGCTTGGGGGATTTTGGGGTCGTTGGTGGTGAGGCTCATCTGGACGGTGACGTCCGTGCCGGCGATGCGGATGTCTTTGATGAGACCGAAGGAGACGATGTCGCGGCTGAAGCCGGGGTACTTGACGGTGCCGAGGGCCTCGCGGATGCGTTCAGGAGTGATCATGCGGATGGGCACTCTCTGCGGGCATGCGGGATCGGGCAACTGCGAAAATGAGGCTCGGGGAGGCGTTATTTTCCGACGCTGTTGATCTCGAGGTAGGTGGGGGTGCGGTCCTGACGGGAACCGCCCGGGGACTCGATGCGCATTTTTTTGAGGACCCAGACGCCATCGATTTTCTGGCCGGAGATGACCTTGAATCGTTTGACGATTTGGTCGGAGTGATTGAAGGCCTCGGCCTGCATGAGGGCGCCGTTTTCCTTGTCGACCCAGAGGGTGACTCTTGCGTACTGGGAATCGGACTTTGAGCCTGGTTCTGCGCGGATGACCCAGCAGGGGCGGAGGATCATGACTTTTTCGCCCTCGATGGTGGCTTTGGGCCAGTAGAGGAAGCGCATGGCGAGGTCCTCGAGGCAGAGGTCTGTGCCGGCGACGGGGTCGTCGAAGCGTGCGGCGGTGGGTTTCACCTTGTGGTCGGGGGTGAGTTCCTCGAGACGGGAGCCTTTTTCGAGCAGGCGGAGTTGGAAGTTTTGAGGTGGGTTGTCGAATTGATAGCGGATGACGGGGCCTTCGATGAAAAGGTGGAACGGGACGCTTTTGCCGGCGTGATTGAGTTGGCCGTGGAGGCTTTGGTGCTGGGACGTCTGGGCGATGCGGATGGAGTGAAGGATGGCGAGGGCGTCCTGACCTTGTTCAGCGGCGCGTGCGGGGATGGCCGTGGTGAGGCAGATGGTTGCGCTGAGTGCGGAGGCGAGGAGGGTGCGCCACCGGGGAAATCGTCGCTTTACAGGGGCCGCGTTGCTCATAGTCTGCCCGATGCTTTCCTAGGAGTGCATGGATCAAAAGCTTCTTTTCCTTATCAACCGCGAGTGGGTTGCGCCGTGGCTGGATTGGCTGATGGTAGTGGCATCGAGTTTCGGGCTGTGGATGGGCGTGTTGGGTGTGGCTGTGGTGGCGGCTCTGGTTTGGGGAGGGTTTTCTTTGCGCGCGTGCGTTTTGGTTTGTGCGGTGGTGGTGGGGTTCAACGACGGGGTGGTGTCGCGTTCGCTCAAGCAATGGGTGGGGCGGCCGCGTCCCTTTGATTCTGTGGAGGGGGTGAGGCAGTTGGGGTTGGCGCGGGTGCGTCCGGAGTGGCGGGCCTTGGGGCAGCCGTTGAGGGAGGACGTCTCGCAGTGGAGCGCATCCCCTACGCAGGGGCGGTCGTTTCCCTCATCGCATACCATCAATACCACTTCGGCTGCGGTGGTGTTTCTGGCCTTCTTTCGTCGGCGTGCCTGGCCGATCGCGTGTGGGGCGCTGCTGGTGGGGTATTCGAGGGTGTATACGGGGTCGCACTGGCCGAGTGACGTTTTAGTTTCGTGGTTTCTTGGAGTTGGTCTGGCCTTGCTGGAGTTGGCGGCTTTGGGTGCGCTGTGGGAGCGCACGTCCGGCTGCTGTCTGCGTGGCCTCCGAGAGAAACATCCCCGTCTTTTTTCCTTATGAATCCGCGCCGCTGGCTTTTTGTGTTCCTTGGTTTGCTGACAGTCCTGCGGCTTGCGTACGTGGGGATGGTGGAGCTCAGTCCGGACGAGGCTTATTATTACCTGTGGAGTGAGCGGCTGGACTGGGCGTATTTCAGCAAGGGACCCGGGGTGGCTGCGACGATCTGGCTGGGGACATGGTTGTTTGGGGCGGGGGAGTTTGGGGTGCGTTTCTTTTCGCCGCTGCTGGCGCTGGGGACGTCGGGGTTGATCTTTGTGCTGGCGCGGAGGTTGTACGGGGAGCGGGTGGGGGTGTGGTCGGTGCTGATGATCAACGTGGTGCCGATCTTCACGGCTGGCAGTCTGCTGATGACGATCGACCCGCTTTCGATCTTCTTCTGGGCGGCGGCGTTGGTGACGTGCTGGCTGGCTTTGGAGAAGAGTCCCGCACTGAGTTGGTGGTGGCCGCTGACGGGGGTGCTGGTGGGGCTCGGGTTTCTGTGCAAGTACACGAACGCGATGGAACTGCTCTCCATCTTGCTGCTGCTGGCGTGCACGCCCTCCCATCGTGCGGAGCTCAAACGCCCTGGGTTTTACCTGATGCTGCTGGCGTTTTTGCCCTTCACGCTGCCGCCGCTGCTTTGGAATGCGGAACATGACTGGGTGACGGTGGGGCACCTTTCGCAAAGGGGCGGGCTTGAGCGGGCCTTCGCGTTGAGGCCGAGTGAGTTTGGGAAGTTTGTGGGGGCGCATTTTGGGGCCTACTCGCCGCTGCTTTTTGGGGGGATGATTGCGGGGGTGGTGTGGGCGTTTCCGCTGGCGCGCGAGCGGTTCCGGGAGCGGTTTCTGCTGGCGTTCACTCTGCCTCTTTGGGGGTTGTATCTGTGGCTTTCGCTGAAGAAAGCGGGTGAGGCCAACTGGACGGCGCCTGCGATGGTGAGCCTTGGGATTCTAGCGACGGCGCTCTGGCATGAGCGGGCGATGGTGTCGCGCAAGGCGGCTCGGTTTGCGGGTGCCGCGCTGGGGTTGGGCCTGATGATGAGCGTGCTGGTCCTCAACACCGATCTTGTGCGTTCCTTTGGTATTCCGTGGGCTTATCGGCGCGATCCGTCGACGCGCCTGCGTGGGTGGCACGGGGCGGCGCGGGAGATGGAGCGCATCCGCGCTGTGCAGGAGGAGCAGACTGGGCAGCGGCTGTTTCTGATTGCGGGGAGTTATGGGACGGCGTCGGAGCTGGCTTTTTACCTTGAAGACAAGCGGGTGGAGGGGCCATCGCACCCGCCGGTGTACTTCACGGAAAGCCAGCATGTGGAGAATCAGTTTTCGTTCTGGCCGCGGTACGACGAGTTCCAGATTGCGCCGCAGGGGGAGGGGCGGGAGTTGCGGGATGAGCTTTTCAAGGAGGAGGAGGGGTTCAATCCGTTCCATGGACGTTCGGCGCTCTACATCGCGGATCGGATCGACAGGGGTGTGCCGTCGAGCATTAGCAATGGATTTGAGAAGGTGGAACTGGTTGCGCAGGTGGAGCAGGAGCGCCGGGGTTTGCGGCTGCGGCAGTGGCGTGTGTACCTCTGCACGAATTATCGCGGCGTTGAACTGTAAAAGCTTGCCGGGCCGCCGGGGAATGTGGCGGGGTTTGCCGCACATGCACCACCCCTCGCATTCATGATCTCCGTCGTCGTACCGCTTTACAACGAGGAGGGTAACATCCGGGAACTTCAGAAGGAGCTGGCATCGGTTCTTGCGGGAGTGGAGCACGAGTTGATTCTTGTGGACGACTGTTCCAGTGATTCGACGCTCTCTCTGATCCAGCGAGGGGCGCAGGTGCGGGTGCTGGAGTTTGAGCGCAACAGTGGCCAGAGCGCGGCGATGTACGCGGGGATTCATGCGGCGCGCGGCGAGGTGATCGTGCTGATGGATGGTGATCTGCAGAACGATCCGGCCGACATCCCTCGGCTGCTCGAGGAGATCGGGAAGGGCGCTGACCTTGTCTGCGGCTTTCGGGCGAACCGGCGCGACACGCTTTCCAAGAGGCTCACGAGCCGGGTGGCGAACTTCGTGCGCAGCCGGTTCACGCGCGATGGAGTGCGCGACACGGGATGCACGCTGAAGGCGATGCGGCGGGAGTGCCGGGAGGCGCTGGTGCCCTTTTACGGGATGCACCGTTTTATTCCGGCGCTGGTGAAAGGGCTTGGCTACCGGTTGGTCGAGATCCCGGTCAACCATCGTCCGCGTGTGGCGGGGGTGAGCAAGTACGGGTTCGGCAACCGAGCCATCAAGGCGACGATGGACATGTTTGCGGTGCGGTGGATGCTGTCGCGCCAGCTCAAGATCCGCACCAAGCCCGAGCGTTCCTGAGAGTTTTCGGGGCGGGATGTGGTTTGGCGCGTTATGGCTTCTCGCCTTCGCGCCTAAGACAGGTGCGTGGCGGCGGTTGTCAGGGTGAAAAGCTCGACAGGCACCCCCTTTTGCGTTGGCTTTTCGAGCTCTCACCAAAGATGAACCTGCGCTTTTCCACCCCTGTTGCGCTTTTCGGCGCGCTGCTGCTGGGCATTCCGGCCGTTGTTGATGCTGCGGATGCGCAGCCCCTGTATCAGAACGACTTTGAGTCGACGCAGCCGGGGCAGGTGCCGAAGGACTTCCTTGTGACTTCGGGCGGATTCGAGGTGAAGGTGGAGGGTGGCAACAAGGTCCTTGAGCTTCCCGGTGCTCCGCTGGACACGTTCGGTCTGCTCTTTGGCCCCTCGCAGCCGGTGGGTGTGAGCGCGAGCGGCCGGTTTTTTGGAAGCAAGCAGGGGCGCAAGTTTCCGACGTTCGGGATCAGCCTCAATGGCGTGGGTGGGTATCGGCTGCAGGTGAGTCCTGCAAAGAAGGCCGTGGAGTTTTTCAAGGGGGATGAACCCGTTGTCAGCGCACCGTTCGAGTGGGTTTCCGGAGCGTGGACGCGGCTAAAGATCCGGGTGCAGAAGTCCGCCACGGGCGGTTGCGTGATCGAGGGCAAGGCATGGGCGGATGGCACCGCCGAACCGACTGCATGGACCATCCGGGCCGAGGAAAAAGGCGATCTGTCGGCGGGACGCGCCGGCATCTGGGGCTCGCCGTATTCCGGAACCCCCATCCAGTTTGATGATCTGCTGCTCGTTCCCGCTCCCTGAATTTTCACCACCCCGATTTCATGAAAACCCCACGCAACCTCCTCCCTCTTACTCTCTCGATTGCTGCTGCACTGCCTGCCATGGCTGCGGACTGGCCCCAGTACCGTGGTTCGCTGACCAACGGCGTCACCGCTGAGAAGGTGGGCGCCCTGTGGAAGAGCGGCGCGACCAAGCAGGTGTGGAAGGTGCCGAGCGAGGGAGGGTTCAGTTCGTTTACCGTGGCGGGTGCGCGTCTCTTCACCCTGGCGCTCAAGGAAGCGGAGGGCGCAAAGCAGGAGAGCATCGTGGCGATGGACGCCGCCACCGGGAAGGAACTGTGGTTTGCGCCGCTCAATTTCCCGAAGTACGACGGCGGCGGCGATGCCGGGACGAAGGAGAACAAGGGGGGCGACGGTCCGCGCTCCACGCCATCGGTGGATGGGGGTTTCGTGTATGCGTACTCCTCGCAGATGGCGCTGCGTTGTTATGACGCGGCCAGCGGCAAGGAAGTGTGGAATCGCGATGTGCTCAAAGGGCATGCAGGGCGCAATATCCGGTGGCAGAACGCCACCTCGCCGCTGCTCGAAGGCGGGTTGCTTTATGTGGCCGGGGGCGGTGCGGGGGAGTCGATCCTTGCGCTGAATCCGAAGGACGGGTCCGTGGTTTGGAAGGCGTTTGATGAGCAGATGACTCATGCGACGCCCGTGGCCGCGACGGTGCTGGGGCAGCGTCAGGTGATCTTCTTCCTGCAGTCCGGCCTGCTCGCGGTGGAACCCAAGACGGGCAAGGAGCTATGGCGCTATGCGTTCGAATACAAGGTCTCCACGGCCGCTTCACCCGTGGTTTCCGGGGATGTGGTGTATTGCTCGGCCGGCTATGGGGTGGGCGCGGGTGCGGTACGCATCAGCAAAGAGGGCGCGGGGTTCAAGGCTACGGAGCTTTACCGGATCCGCGGGGACAAGCCGCTGGCCAACCACTGGAGCACGCCGGTGGTTAAGGACGGCTTCCTGTACGGGATGTTCCAGTTCAAGCAGTACGGTGAAGGGCCGGTGAAGTGCGTGAACATCGCGACCGGCGAGGTGAAGTGGGAGAAGCCCGGGTTCGGGCCTGGCAATGTGATTCTGGCCGGAGACAAGGTGCTGGCGCTTTCGGATGCCGGGGAGTTGGTGCTCATCGATGCCACGCCGTCCGGTTACAAGGAGGTTGCGCGTGCGGACATCCTTGATGGGAAGTGCTGGACGACGCCCGTGCTGGCCAACGGCCGCATCTACGCTCGGAGCACGACGGAGGCGGTGTGCATCGACGTGTCCGGGCGCTGAGCGCGGGACTCCGTTGACCTCCCGGACTGGCGAGGGGAGTCGTGGAGATCCGGGACTCGCCCGCGTCCCGCGCCTCCCGCGGCATGGTCGCGCGGTCTTCCGTAGCTTTCTGAGCTGGCTCAGCGGCCTGCGTAGATGGCGTCGTCGGGCCAGTCTTTGCGGATGTAGCCGTCTTGGATGTTCACGGGGAGGACGTAGTTGCGCATGACGCGCACGGGGGCGAGGATGCGTACGGTGGAGATTTCCTCGATGGAGTCCTGCCCGTGATTGCGCAGGAGGCTGGGGATGATGCGTTCCTGGACGGTCTGGACGATGTCGGTCTCGCTGGTGCCGTCGATGAAGAGGAGCATGGCCAGCTTGCCGTCGATCTCGGAGATGTGGCTTTCGAAGATGACTTCGGTGAACACGGAGCGCACGAAGGGTTCGCGGCGGATGTCCTCGAGGAGCTGGTTGTAGGTGATACCGATCCGGAATTTGATGATGTAGAGGTGGCGGGTGTTGAACTGTCCGGTGCCAGTGGAGGTGAGGTCCACGTTGGTGTAGTAGGAGAGGACGCCGCATTGTTCGAGGCGCTGGCGTTTGCGGCTGACGGTGCGGATATTGACACCGGTGGCTTCGCCGACGCCGTTGTCGCTGTCGCGCGGATCGCGGATGAGTTGGCGGACGATGAGGCGTTCCTGTTCGTCGAGTTCTCGCATGGGAAGAGTATGGGTTCGAATGGGATGGCCGGAGGGTGCACAAATCACGCAGAGCGCGGGCATTTGGGCCACCTATTTCTTACATCCAAGGTCTTGGTGCGTACATTTTAGGACATTCACATGCTGGACCGCTTGTTTCTCGGGCTCATGTCTCGGGCTCATGTGTATAAAAAGCGGCAGCTTGTGGTCATTTATGTTCAAATAGGACAAATAATATCAATAGTTGTCTTAAATAGTTATAAAGGCGTATCTAATAGACTTGAAAGTGTATTTTTTGAGGTTAGGTTGGGTGAATCCGGGTGTTCCGGGGCCTCATGAACCACGTCCTCACCGATACCGCCAATCGTCATCACAGCCTGTACCGACCCGAGCACGAACATGACGCCTGTGGCGTCGGTTTCATCGCGCATCTCAAGGGGCGGCGTTCCAACCAAGTCCTCCGCTACGCGCTTCAGAGCCTGTGCCGTCTGGCGCACCGGGGCGCGGTGGATGCGGATGCGAAGACGGGTGACGGAGCCGGGGTGCAGACGCAGATTCCCTACAAGCTGCTGCTACCGGAGGTGGCCCGGTTGGGGCACACGGTGTTTGCGCCGGGCGACCTTGGGGTGGGGATGATTTTTCTGCCGCACGACCACGCCTATGCGCAGGCGCGGGCGAAGGCGATTGTGGAGGAGGTGTTGGAGGCGCGGGGGTTGTTTCTTTTTGGATGGCGCGAGGTGCCCATCAACATCCGTCTTCTGGGGGACAAGGCGGCGTCGACGCTGCCGCGTATTGAGCAGGTGCTCATCGGGCGCCGGCACGGGCTCAGCGACGAGGAATACGAGCGCACGCTTTTTCTGTGCCGCAACGAGATTGAGAAGCGGGCGGCGGACGATCGGATCCAGCACTTCTACATCCCGTCCTTTTCGCACCGGGTGGTGGTGTACAAGGGGTTGCTGGTTTCGCCATCGCTGGAGAAGTTTTACAAGGATCTGCAGTCCCCGGATTACGAGACGGCGCTCTGCGTGTATCACCAGCGTTATTCGACGAATACTTTCCCTACATGGCCTCTGGCGCATCCCTTCCGGATGCTGGCGCACAATGGCGAGATCAACACGCGCCGGGGCAATGTGAACTGGATGGGGGCGCGGGAGGCGGAGCTGGAGGCGGGGTTCTGGGGGGCGGACGTGGATCTGCTCAAGCCGATCATCCAGCCTGGAGGGAGCGACAGTGCGGCTTTGGACAACGCGCTTGAGGCATTGGTGATGAGCGGGCGCAGCGTGCTTCATGCGATGACGATGCTGGTGCCGCCCGCGTGGCGCAGCGACGCAGCGATGCCGCCGGATCTGCGCGCCTTCTACGAGTACCACGGCTGTCTGAACGAGCCGTGGGACGGGCCTGCATCGATTGTGTTCACCGATGGCATCACGGTGGGGGCGTGCCTTGACCGCAACGGCCTGCGTCCCTCGCGCTACACGGTGCTTGAGGACGGCATCATCAGCCTCGGCTCGGAGGTGGGTGCACTGGACTTTGACGAAGCGATGGTGGTGGAGAAGGGGCGTCTGGCGCCTGGTGAGATGGTGGCGGTGGACACTGCGCGCGGCGAGATGCTGCGCGACGAGCAGATCAAAGTGGAGCTGGCGCGGCGCAAGCCCTACGGGCTGTGGCTGAGGGAGAACCTGCTGCGCATGGAGGATCTTGCGCCTGCGCCCGTGCGTGGAGGCGGGCCGCCGGAGGATGTGTTGGGGCATGCACAGCGGCAGATGGCTTTTGGTTACTCGAGCGAGGAGCTCGAGCTCATTCTGCGACCCATGGCGGTGGGGGGGGCGGAGGCGATCGGATCGATGGGCGACGACACGCCGCTGGCGGTGCTCTCGCAGCAGCCGCGTGTGCTGGCGGGCTATTTCAAGCAGCTCTTTGCGCAGGTGACCAACCCGCCGATCGATCCGATCCGGGAGAAGCTCGTGATGTCGCTGCATGTGAACCTCGGCTGGGCGCGCAACCTTCTTGCGGAGACGCCCGGGCACGCGCGGCTCGTGCAACTGAAGTCGCCGGTGCTTTTTGAGGAGGAGCTCCATGCGCTGCGCGAGTTGGAGGGACGGGGCTTCCCGGTTGCCTCCATCGACATCACGTGGCCGCTGTCCGAGGGCGAGCAGGGATTGGAGCCGGCGCTTGCACGGATCTGTGCGGAGGCGGAGAAGGCGGTGTTGCACGGGGCGCGGCTCATCATTCTCTCGGATCGTGCGTTGGATCACGGGCGTGTGCCGGTGCCGATGTTGATGGCGACCGGGACGGTGCATCATCACCTGATCGGGATTGGCAAGCGGATGAAGGCCTCGATTCTTTGCGAGACGGGCGAGGTGCGCGATGTGCACCAGATGGCGTGTCTCGTCGGATACGGGGCGAGTGCGGTCTGTCCCTGGCTCGCGGTGGAGACGGTCCGTGAGATCGTGGCGCAGGTGAAGGAGTCGGCGCGTGTGGCGGTGGGCAAGGTGGCGGCGGAACCGGAGCGTCTTGCGAAGGCGGAGGCGGCGCTTCGCGAGGCCGAGGCGCTGGAGGTCCCCGTGGCACTGGCGAACTACCGCAGGGCGCTGGAGGACGGGTTGCTGAAGATCATGTCGAAGATGGGCGTCAGCGTGCTCGCCAGTTACCATGGGGCGCAGATGTTTGAGGTGATCGGGCTTGGGGATGCAGTGGTGGAGCGGTGTTTCCGCGGGACGGTTTCGCAGGTGGCCGGGCTGGGCTTTGCGGAGGTGGCGCGTGAGGCGATGGCACGGCATGCGCGGGGCTATGCGGTCGCGCCCACGGGCGAGCATCCCGTGCTGGATGATGCGGGGCAGTATCGGTTCCGGCGTGCGGGCGAGCGGCATGCGGTGTCGCCGCCGGTGATTCAGGCGTTTCACAGCTTTGTGAAGACGAACAACGCGGCCGACTACCAGAAGTACGTGGAGCAGGTGAAGCGCATCCAGCCCATCAGCTTCAAGGATCTGCTGGAATTGGTGCCTCTGTCCACGGGGCCCGTGCCCATCGACGAGGTGGAGTCCGTCGAAGAGATCCGCACGCGGTTCACGACGGCGGGGATGTCGCTGGGCGCGCTGAGTCCGGAGGCGCACGAGGCGCTGGCCATCGCGATGAATCGCATTGGAGGAAAATCCAACAGCGGCGAGGGCGGTGAGGATCCGGAGCGCTTCAAGCGGCGTGCCAATGGGGATCTTGCCAACTCGGCGATCAAGCAGGTGGCGAGCGGGCGTTTTGGGGTGACGGCGGCGTATCTTGCGAGTGCGAAGGAGATCGAGATCAAGATGGCGCAGGGGGCGAAGCCGGGTGAGGGCGGGCAGCTGCCGGGGCACAAGGTGAGTGCGATCATTGCGCGGCTGCGGCACACGGTGCCCGGGGTGATGCTGATCAGTCCGCCGCCGCACCATGACATCTACTCGATCGAGGATCTTGCGCAGTTGATCCACGACCTCAAGGAGGTGAATCCACGCGCGAAGATCTGTGTGAAGCTGGTGGCGGAAGCGGGCGTGGGGACGGTGGCCGCCGGGGTGGCCAAGGCGCATGCGGATATCGTGCTCGTTTCGGGGCATGACGGCGGCACGGGGGCGTCGCCGCTTTCGTCCATCAAGCACGCGGGTTCCCCGTGGGAGCTGGGTGTGGCGGAAACCCAGCAGGTGCTGATGCTCAACAATCTGCGCAATCGTGTCATCCTGCGCACGGACGGCGGGATGCGCACCGGGCGGGACATCATCACTGCGGCGATCCTTGGTGCGGAGGAGTACAACTTTGGGACGGCGGCCCTCATTGCAATGGGCTGCGTGTATGTGCGGCAGTGCCATCTGAACACGTGCCCGGTGGGCGTGGCCACACAGGATGAGAAGTGGCGTGCGCGCTTCAAGGGAACGCCGGACCACGTGGTGAATTTCTTCAACGGGGTGGCGCAGGAGGTGCGTGAGATCCTTGCCGGGCTGGGGGTGCGTTCGCTTACGGAGATCATCGGAAGACCGGAGTTCTTGGTGCAGCGTGCGGTGCCCGAGCATCCCAAGGCCAATACGCTCGATCTGCGGCGCTTGCTGGTGGACGTGGCGGCGGGGGATCCGACCGCGGCGCGCTACTGCACGCGGGAGCGTAACGATGGGGCGCAGGGACGACCGCTCGATGAGGTGATCCTGCAGGATGCGAAGGAGGCGATCACCGAGGGTTTGAAGATGGAGCTGCGTTACAAGGTGAGGAACACGAACCGATCCGTGGGCGCGATGGTGAGCGGGGAGATCGGTTACCAGTACGGGCGTGACGGGTTGCCGGAGGGCACGCTGACGCTGCGACTGGAGGGGACCGCGGGGCAGAGTTTTGGGGCGTTCCTTTCCAAAGGAGTGCGGCTGCTGCTCAGCGGCGAGGCGAACGATTACGTGGGCAAGGGGATGAGCGGGGGTGAGATTGTGGTGCGGCCCGCACCCGAGGCCCGGTTTGTGCCGCACGAGAACTCGATCCTCGGCAACACCTGCATTTACGGGGCTACCGGCGGGATGCTGCTGGCATGCGGGCGCGCGGGCGAACGCTTCGGTGTGCGCAATAGCGGCTGCGTGGCGGTGGTGGAGGGCGTGGGAGACCACGCTTGCGAGTACATGACGGGCGGCACGGTGCTCGTGCTTGGCGGGACGGGGAAGAACTTTGGCGCAGGAATGACGGGGGGCGCCGCTTATGTGCTCGATTTGGAGGAGCGGTTTGCGGGGCTTTACAATCCCGGTCTCGTGGCGATTGAGCGCCTTGGGGAGGAGGACAAGGTGGTCGTCCAGTCCCTCATTTACAGGCATCTGGAGGCCACTGAAAGTCCGCGGGCAAAGGAGGTCCTGGGTGATTGGACCCGGTTTTCGGGGGCGTTTTGGAAGGTTGCTCCGAAGGCCGCGATGACCAAGCCTGCCGCGTCAGCGGCACCCGCGCCCGGAGGGGCTGTGCCGGGCGTTCAGCCTGTGGGTTCCAAGCTTTAGGGGCCGGATGCGCGCGCTACAAACTGCGTCAGCAAACCGTCGAACCGATTTCTGGGATCGTCCAAGTCGCGCTTGGAATTCGGAGATTTCGCCTGAGCGGTCTGGCAGGGGCGGCGACGGAGTGGACGTTGGTGACCCTTGGATACGAACTGAACCGCTTACACCGTGTGGGAACGTCGGCTTGCTTGCGCACTTTTCCCGGATCAATAGCAGCCGCGCCGCCAGCCAGCGCGCATCGTCTGGACGGTCCTTGCGCTTCAACTCGTGGTCGATAATGAGCCCCTGGGGAGACGCGATCCGGTGGTTTCCTCCATCCGCTTTGCCGATTGCGTTCACCGAACGGCTATCGGCTTTGATGCCTCCGGCATGGCGGTGTGAGGTTCGAACTCCTGAAAGGGAAAGGCATGATCCCCCGTTATTTGCAGCTTCGTGCGTTGGTGTCTTGGTGTGGGAACCTGCGGCTGAAGGGCACACAAAGGCACAAGGGCACCAAGCAGAGTTGGGACGCCGGGTGAGATAACTGGGGGACGTCTGCAAGGGACAGGCGTCTCCGCGTACTGTCCGTGGCTCTCCGTGGCTGACGGGTGATTCTCGGTGGGTTCGATGCCGTTGGGTTGGGAGCTGTGCGGAAGGCTCGTTTGTTCGCGAAGAAACTCGGCTGTGTTCTTCTGGCGCCCACGGCTCTTGATCGCCCGGGTAACAACTGCTTTTGGCCCACCACAGTGGGCGTGGCTTTGTTCTGACACACTGCCGGCGATGTTCGCGTGGCGACCGTATTCTTGCCTGTTCCTCTGAGGTTTGGCGGCATTAGATAAAAGGGCGCATCCACCCCTGTTTTCCGCACGCGCTCCGTGTGCGGCCCCTTCGCGCACTGTTATCCCCCCCCAAAGTATGAAGCACTCATTCGCACTTCTCGTCCTTTTGAGCGCGGCGGCGTCGGCCCAGCAGGCTGTCCCTCTGACAAAGGATGTTTTTGACTATGCCGCGCAAGATCGAGCGCCCGCGGGTACGAGGAGGATTGTGTTCATCGCGGCGGCAGGCACGCACGGGGGCGGCGGCAACCATGAGTTCCTTGCCGGCGGCACGTACATTGCACGCCGGATCAACGCGGAGTACGCGAATGCGCATGCCGTGGTGTATTCGGATAGGAAATGGCCGTCGGATCTTGGAAAGGCGGACGCGGTGGTGGTGCTGCTCAATCACGCGGGAAAGGCCGCGGAGGATGCGAACATCAAGGCTGCGGTGGAGCGGGGTGCGGGTTTTGGGGCGATCCACTTTGGGGTGGAGGTGAACAAGGGAACGCAGGGCGACAATTTCCTGAGCTGGATGGGCGGTTACTTCGAGACGTTCTGGTCGGTGAATCCCACATGGGAGGCGGAGGTGAAGTTCATTGGAAACCATCCGGTGGCGCGCGGGGTCAAACCGTTCACGATCCGGGACGAGTGGTACTTCCACATGCGCTTTGCGCCGGAAATGCGGGGCGTGACGCCGATCCTCTCCGCGATCGCGCCGCTGAAGACGGTGAGTTTCAAGGAAGGCGGGGCCGCGAGCGCGCGTGGTGGGAATGCGGATGTGTTCAAGGCCGTGCAGGCGGGCGAACCGCAGCATCTTGCGTGGGCTTATGAGCGGCCGAACGGTGGCCGGGGGTTTGGGTTCACCGGATTTCACCTGTTCGCAAACATGGCGGATGACAGCTTCCGCACGACGATGCTGAACGGGGTGGCGTGGATCGCAGGCCTCGAGATTCCGGCATCTGGCGTGCCTTCGAACACGCCGACGAAGGAGGAACTCGCCGCGATGATGGAGGAGGCGCATGGACCGGCGAAACCGTCCGTGCCTGCATTGCCCGTAGTGCCCGTGGATGCTGCGAATTCAGCGGGTGCAACGCCTGCAGTGGAGCGCTGGGCGCCGGTGTTTGAGAGCCCTGTGATGACGGGCGCTTCCACGCCGCGGATGCTCGAGGTGAACGCGCCACTCAAGGGCGCGAAGGAGTTGTATCTGGTGGTGTCGGACGAGGGCTCCAAGAACTGTGACTGGGCGGACTGGCTGGAGCCGAAGTTGGTGATGGCCGATGGCAGCGAGCGCGATCTCACGAATCTGGAATGGAAGAGTGCGCAGTCCGGGTTTGGAAAAGTGCGTGTGGGCCAGAACACCTCGGGCGGAGCGTTGCAGGTGGAGAAGAAGCGTTATGACGCGGGCATCGGAACGCATGCGGCGTCGGTGATCGCATACGCACTTCCTTCAGGCGTGGAGCGGTTCACGGCCAAGGTCGCTTTGGATGACGGCGGGGCGGTGCGCAATGGGAAGACGAGCGAGGCTTCGGTGCGCTTCTCGGTCCACACGGCCGCACCGTCTCCTGCAGCGAAGGCGCGTGGCGGGAAGGGGCCTGCGAAGGAATTGCTGACGGAGGGGGCCACGTTCGCCGGGGTTGAAAGTTTCACGGTACCCGAGGGGTTGGAGGTGACTCTGTGGGCAACATCGCCGCTTCTCTTCAACCCGACGAACATGGACTTCGATGCGCAGGGCAGGCTCTACGTCACCGAGGGGGTGAACTACCGCAAAGTCGCCGGGCGCAGGCCGGAGGGCGATCGCGTGGTGGTGCTGGAGGACACGACGGGATCTGGAAAAGCAGACAGGAGCACGGTTTTCGTCCAGGAGACCGGGCTGGAGTCGCCGCTGGGAGTGGCGGTGCTGGGGAACCGGGTCGTGGTGTCGCAGCCGCCGGATTTGCTGGTGTACACGGATGTGAATGGCGACGGGAAGTTCGAGCCGGGCGTGGATAGCCGGGAGGTGCTGCTGACGGGATTCAATGGAAGGCAGCACGATCACAGCCTGCACAGCGTGACCGTGGGGCCGGATGGTCTGTGGTACTTCAACCAGGGCAATACCGGCGCGCAGTTTGCGGACAAGTCGGGGAAGACTTTCCGGATGGGGAGTCCCTATGCGGCGTCGAAGACGGCGGTGGATGTGAACACCATTGCGGGGGTGAAGAGCGACGACGGCAACGTGTGGATCGGTGGGTTCACCGTGCGGATGAAGCCGGATGGCAGTGCGGTGCGAATCATGGGTCACAATTACCGCAACAGCTACGAGCAGGCCGTGACGTCGTATGGCGATATTTTTCAAAGCGACAACGATGATCCGCCCGCGTGCCGGGTCACGCATGTGTTGGAGGGCGGTAATGCCGGGTTCGCATCCGCGGACGGCAAACGTGCATGGAAGGCGGACATGCGTCCGGGGCAGAACACGCCCATCGCGGAGTGGCGTCAGGAGGATCCCGGGACCATGCCGGCAGGGGACGTGTATGGAGGAGGATCGCCGACCGGTGTGGTTTTTTATGAGAACGGCGCGCTCGGGGAGAAGTGGAACGGTCTGCTGCTTGCGTGCGAAGCAGGAGGCAACGTGATCTTCGGATACTTCCCTGTGCCCGATGGAGCGGGGTTCAAACTGGAGCGCTTCGACTTCCTGCGCTCGAGCATGCGGATGTTCCGCCCGAGCGACGTGTGCGTGGGGCCGGACGGTGCGCTCTATGTGGCGGACTGGTTTGATCCGGGCGTGGGCGGGCATGGGACGCGGGACGAGCGCTTCACTGGATCGATCTATCGCATTGCACCCAAAGGGTTCCGATCGCCCGTGCCGAAGCTGGATTTTGCGACAACCGAGGGTCAGATCGCGGCGCTGAAAAGCCCGGCGGTGAATGTGAGGGAAGGTGGATTTACGCAGCTTCGCGCGCAGGGGGCGAAGGCGGTGCCCGCGGTTGCGGCACTGCTCACGGATGCCAATCCGCATGTGGCGGCGCGCGCGGTGTGGTTGCTTGCGCAGATGGGGCCGGAGGGTCTCGCAAAGGTGACGCCTCTGCTGGACTCGCCCGAACCCGCAAAGCGGCTTGTGGCCTACCGTGCGCTGCGCGCGGTGGATCGCGACGTGCTGGCGATGGCGGCGAAGATGGCGGGGGACTCTTCGGCGGCGGTCCGGCGCGAGGTGGCGCTGACGCTGCGCGACATGCCGGCCGCGCAGAGCGTGGAACTGCTCGTGAAACTCGCGCGGCAGTTTGATGGAAAAGACCGCGCCTATCTGGAATCGATCGGGCTTGGCAGCACGCACAAGGAAGCGGAGGTGTATGCAGCGATCGCGCGGGAGATGGGCGGTGCGCCTGCAGCATGGAGCGATGCCTTTGCATGGATCGCGTGGAGGCTGCATCCCGCGGCTGCTGTGGAGGGATTCAAGGCGAGGATTTTATCCGATGCGCTCACTGTCCCGCAGCGCAAGCTGATGCTGACCGCGCTCGCGTTCGTGCCGACCCGCGAGGCGGCAGGAGCAATGCTTGAGGTCGCACACACAAAGGGCGCTCCCATGGCGGACCTTGCCCAGTGGTGGTTGATGAACCGCAAGGATAACGACTGGAAACCGCACGGAGTGGAGGCCGCGATGAAGGCGCGAGGAATCTACGATCCAGACAACGTGAAGCTCGTGGCTGTGGAGATGCCTGCCCCGGCTCCCGATGCGCCGAAGCTTCCCTTGGTTGCGGAGATCGCCGCCCTCAAAGGCGATCCGAGCCGGGGACGCGCTGCGGTTGCAGTGTGTTATGCGTGCCACCGGATCGGGAAGGACGGCGTGGACTTCGGCCCGGATCTGAGCACGTACGCGAAGCAGCAGGCGCCTGCGGTGGTGGTGCAGGCGATCGCGGAGCCCAGTGCGAGCATCTCCCACGGGTTTGAGGGGAGTGAGGTGAAGACCACCGACGGGTTGACGATCACCGGGATGCTCCTGAGCGCGGGCGACCCGGTGATGATCAGGAGCATGGGCGGGCTTTTGCAGACGTTGCCAAAGGCGCGCGTTCAGTCCGTGCAGAAGATGAAGAAGTCGCTGATGTACGAGCCTTCGCAGTTGGGGCTGAACGCGCAGGGCATCGCCGACATCGTGGCGTATCTGAAGGGGATGGAGTGAGGGAGCTTTTGCAGCCTGAACCGCACGCTGGCGCCGCCGGGTTCCGGCCGGTCAATCCCGGGCGCCCGGCTTTGGCGCGCCTGTCTCGCGTACATTGCGGAAAGGATATGCCTTCACGACTTCGAGGATGATCCGGCCCAGCCTGTAGCCGTCCTGTGAAGTGGCTTCCTGAATGGCATGGACGGCCGGCATGTCATAGATCGCCAGCTCGCGTCCCAGTGCGTAGCTGAGGAGATGTTCGATGAAGCCGCGCGTGAACTCGCCGGGATTCTTCATGAGAGCAGCCTTGTAACCCGCGGGGCCATCGAAGGGATGGCCGTTCCATTCGGAGTGCGCGTCGACGGGTGTGCCTCCGTCGGTGTCGCGCCAGGCGCCGATGGCGTCGAAGGGCTCGAGAGCGAAGCCCGGCGGGTCGAGACGGATATGGCAGGAGTAGCACGCAGCCTTGTTGCGGTGGGCTTCGAAGCGCTGGCGGATGCTCATCGCCTGGGCGGCTTCCTTGGTGTCGTTCTCCACGGCGAAGGCGACCTTGGGTTCGGATGGCGGGCGGTTGAAGAGTGTCTCGAGCAGCCATGCGCCGCGCTTCACAGGCGAAGTGCGGAAGGGGAGCGACGTGATGGTGAGCGGCGCGGCCATCGTGAGAAAACCACCGCGCGATTTGTCGGCGAGCGGCACGCGGCGCCAGACGTTGCTGGGGTCTTTATCGTTGGATTTGAGTTCGCGGTTCGGCTGCCCCGCGACTGCGACTGCGGCCGCGGTGTCGGTTGCGGCTGCGTTGAGGTCGATGCCGTAGAGTTTGGCGAGGCGCGGGTTGAGCCATGTGTAGTTCGCATCCACGAAGTCGAGGATGCTGCGGTCCTCGACGAGCACGGTCTCAAAGAGGAGCAGCGCCTCGAGCAGCATCGGGCCGTGGAGCGTGTTCTTGCCTTGAGGGCCCGAGTAGAAGGTTTTGAAAAGCTGCGCGTCCGGTTTTGAGGTGTAGAGCTGGTCGAGTCGCAGCCATTGGGTTGCGAAGGATTCACTCAGTTCGCGTGCGCGTGGATCCCGGAGCATCCGGCGCGTCTGTGCTTCAAGGACGGTGTCGTCGTGGAGTTTTCCAGCACGCGCGACGGTGAGCAGCTCCTCGTCCGGTGCGGAGGCCCAGAGGAAATAGCTGAGGCGGGAGGCGAGTTCGAAGTCATCAAGCACTCGCACCTGTCCGCCCTTGGAGCGGGACGGTTCCGCGAGGAAGAGAAACCCCGGTGAAGACAGTACCGCCTGCACGGCGATCCGCATCGCGTCCGCCTCGGACTTTCGGGAATTTCGTTCCGCATCAAACAGCGTTTGGAATCGCGTGCGCTCCTCTGCTGTTGCGGTACGGCGGAAGGCGCGGTCGATCAACGCAGCGAGCCGATCAGCAGGTGGGAGCGTGGTGCGGACAGTCTTGTCGGCGGGGTTCTTTGCTGGCGCCGCCTTCGTCGGGGGCGATGGCGCGTGCGTCACGGCGGGCGGGGGTGTGGTGATTGGAAGCGCCCTTCCCGTGGTGATGAAGCCCAGGTCGTCGATCAGCACATAATCGCCGCTGAACTTGCTCCCATCGATGATGAGTGACTTCACGTGCTCGCCCGGCACGGCGGCGAAGCTGAAGAACGTGGTGCCCGCAGGGCCCTCGGCGATGGACGCGGTGAGCTTTGTTTCCGTGTCGTCGCTGAAGCGCGCTGTGAGGGACACCTCGCCGGACTCACGCTTGCGGCCGAGGACACACACGGCGAGTCGCGCGATGGCTTCGTCCGGGTCTCCATTCTCGATTTTGAAAGTCAGCTCAAACCTCTTCGCGCCCTTCGTCTGGTTGCAAAACAGCTTTTTTCCCGAAGTCGCATCCGCGGTCGCGAACGCGGCGAGCCATAGGTCCTCGTTCGGATTTACGGTGAGCGCCTTCGCGCCCGCGTTGCCGAAGCGGACGCGTAATAACGCGCCCTTGCCGGGAAGCACCGGCGCGCCAGGCAAGGCATCAGCACCATCGAACACACCCCCACGGCCTTCGTGAAAGGCTCCTGCCACCTCTTCGCGAAAGCGGGACTCGACATTGTCCGCGCTGCCGTCGGCCCTGCGCAATGCCGATGCGTTCGGGGCAAACACGCCGGCCGCCACGCATTCGACATCGCCCTTCTGTGCTGCGGCCTTCGTGTTCCCCGATACGGTTTGCGTTGTGAAATCCACTCCGAGCAGTTCCGCGAACACACGGCTGCGTTGAGGCAGATCGGGGTGACTCACGATGCTGCCCGCAAGCGCGACGTACTGTTCGAGCAGCAGGGGGGATAGATTCATCGCGTCGCCCCGGTTGCGAAAACCGTGTTCGGCACGGTTGTCTCCGGGCAACCCTGCGCCCGGCAGGAGCGCGGGCATTTTGCCGCCAAACTCGATGAGCTGCACATTCACCTTTTCACCCATTTGGTCTGAAGCGGGTTGGAAGTAGTCCTTTCCCTTGAGCGGCTGTCGTTCGGGGAACAGGAACACGTCGGTGTCGAGTCCGAGCAAATCGCGCACGGTGTTGTTGTATTCGAGGCGCGTGAGCCGGCGCAGGACGGGTTTGCCGGGATCGCGCACGCCGAGTGCGGGATCGGGTCGGGCGGCGAGGTTGGCGATCCATGCGAGGACCATGGAGCGTTCGGCAGCGTTGGGCTGCGACTCGCGTTTGGGTGGCGGCATTTGGTGTGTCTCGACCTTGTCGAACACGCCGCGCCAGATTCCGCGGTCGGCCATCACGTCGCTGTCGGATTGAAACCGCTCCAGATTGATTCCACCCTTGGGCGCGGGCTCATCGCCATGGCAGTGGAAGCAGTGCGTCTCGAGCACCGGACGGATGTCGTGCAAGAAGTCGACGCCATGGGACTGGTGGACGGCGAGGGCGACCGATGCGAGGCGGAGTGCCAGCAGTTTCATGCGGGTCGCGGTCATTTGCGTGCGGTCTGAAGTTTGGCGCTGACCTCCCTTGTCATCTCCCATGCGACGCCCTCGAGGTATCGAGCTGTCTCATCGCTCAGCGTGGCGGTGAGGTTCATCGACATGTTCTTGAACATCCACCTCGGCATCTTCGCCTGATACGCGTCCGGCTTGAACGCAGCGATGCGCTCTGTCTCCGCAGCCTTCTCCGCGTCGGTCGCAGCCCTCGGGAAAGCGTGTGGCCACACAGGATACGTACGCGGGAGTTTGCCGATGGGCGACTCACCCGTGAGCGCGGCGTAGAAGCACGCGAGATTCAAAAAGTGGCCGGTGTCTCCGGGATGCGCGTTGTCTTTGGGATCTTGCAGTGCGAGCTCGGGGCGTTCGCGCATCACGCAGTCCCAAGCCGATGAACACGGCGCGTAGAGACGGATCTTGTTTTTCACAGCGAGCTGAAAAATGCGCGAGCGTCCCTCGGACTCACGGTCGGATTTTCCCCAGCCCATCTCGTAGAAAACCGGTTCGCCCCCAGCGGCGCGGACGGCCTCGCAGTATTGTGTAATAGCGCCCGCGTGCGCGTTGCCGGTGCCGGTCGGGTCGTCATCGCCCATGATGAAACGGCAGACCGTTTGCAGCACGACGAAAGGCGGCTTCTCCTCGCGGATTCTGTCGAGGAACGACTGTCCCGGCTTTGCGCCATATTCGTATTTGTTGAAGCCCGGCTCGAGATACACGCGGATGTCGTTCCCGCTGCGGCCGATGATTTCTGGAACCACGTGTGCGTCGAGGTGTCCGCTGAATCTCCGGTCCACGACCTTTGCCACTTCGCGCGGAAAATCGTTCCAGTAGGTGCTGCTACTTCCGGCGAAAAGCAGGCGCACGTCCTCCGCTCGCCCGGCGAGCGTGGCACCGAGGAGGAAGACAAGAATAAGCGGACGGACGGTGGTGGATTTCATTTCGCTGATTGGATGATGAACTCGAGGAACTGCCCCCAATCTCCGGGGCTGAGTGGCGACTGGCCGTGATGCGCTTGGTCGGAGACAAGCAACGAGAGTGCGCGCAACGCCTCGGCGGATTTTGTCTCGCGGAGAAATGCCTCATCATTCGCAAACGTCCGGTGGACGAGTAGGAGCGCCTCCATTGCGTGGTCCTTGTTCATCACGCCGCGGGTCACCATCTCCGCGTTGCGCGCCGCAAGGCCGAGCGAGAGCGAGTGCAGCACCTCCGCGCGGTGTGCGTGAGAAGGCGGCATCACGGCGGCGAGCTGCGCGAGCGCACACATCATGATGTAGTGGTACGCGGGCCGCGCGTTGTGCGCGTCCATCCAGCGGCCGGCGCGCGGGCCGTCGGTGAGTTGGCCGGGGAGGACGCCGAGACGCGCCTTTTGCACGGCGGCGTCGAGGTACTTGGCGTCGTTGGTCGCGGTGAAGGCGCGTGCGAGGAGACGCACGCTGAAGCTGTTGTAGTTCCAGTTTGTGCAAAGCGGTCGTGCGAGCGCCCAGTCGGCTGCGCTCCGAGCGGAGTCGAGATGGCGGGTCTCCTTGGTCAGGTCGTGCAGGTCGAACATCGCCACGCCGCACTCGCCGTTGTCGAATTGCATTCCACCTTCGCCGAGGTCGTCGAACGCCCAGCCGTTGCGCACGACGGTGTGGAGCGTGCCTGCCTTCTCCGCCTTTTCCAGAAACCGCGTGGCGACTTGCATCGCCCGGGCCTTGGAGGTGCCGCGCGCGGCTGGGAACGGATAGCACCCCGCGCCGGCCTGCTCCTGCGCCCAGATGAGAAAATCCGCGGCGTCCTTCGCCATCGAGAGACTGCGCTCCGCGCCATCGAGCTTTGCACGCGCCGCAGAGACATTTCCGGCAATGACTGAGCCGACGCCTCGCAGCGGTGCGGTGAGCTTCGTCGGGTCCACCCCTACATTCCACCAGCGCAGTTTTTCGAGCTGAGCGAAGTGGGGAGTTAATCCGAGCTGCGCCTTCTCCCGTGTGAGGAGTCTGGCGTCCCTTGGCACGGGTCGGAACTCATCGGCGACCTCGGGATTGCCCGCCTTGTCGCCGAGATGCGCGCGCGCTTCAGCGACCGTGGCTCTGATGGCTGCGAGGTCGTTTGCTTCCATCGCTCTCGTCAGGGCTTCGGCAAGGGAGTTCTTTCTCTCGTCCGCGCGCGAACAGTCGGTGAGCGAGAGCAAGATGCCGGCGAAGAGCGAAAACGTGAATCTCATGCGGGAGCTGCCTAGATCCATGCGGGATTCATTTGGCATCTGCGCGCACCACTTTGTTGATTCCGTTCGGGGTGAGCGGGGGTGATTGCCGCCACGTTTTTCCATCGGCAGAGAATGCCATCTTGCCGGGCCAACTCGACGTGATGAAGCGCGTGCCATCGGTCCACATCGGCTTGCCCTGTGCCTTGAAATCGCACGCCTCCCACGTAGTGCCGTCGGCGGATGCGAGAGCCGTCTTGCCGCCGCCGCAGAGGAACTCTTTTCCCGTCCACAAAATCCAGTCGAGCTTGTCGCCCGCGCGCTCTTCCTTCGCCCACTCCTTGCCGTTGCGGGAAGTGACGATCACGCCATCGCCGACGGCAACAAAGACACCGTCCCCAAATGCGAGCGAGCGCAGTTGCGGGAGATCCTTGCGGAAGCTGGCGTCGGTGCCGTCCTTCGACGCAATGCACCAGTAGAACTCCTTCTTCGCGCCGCCCTCGCCCATGAAAACGAAGGTGCCGTTGCCATACGCGCCGTTGCGGAACCACATCGCCCATCCGGGAAATCCATCTGCCGCAACTTGAGCGCCCTTCGTCCACTTCTCGCCGTCGTCGGAGAACAGCAGCGTGCGTTCAGGCCCGCCCGCGACGAATCGATTGCCGCTGAACACCACAGGATTCACGCGGAACGGCTCGCTATGGACCTCTTTCCATTCCCGTCCGTCCTTGGACACGAGGATATGACCGCCCTGTTGATCCTTCGAGAATCCCCCGCCGCCGACCGCGACGAATTTGCCGAGGCCATACGCAAGTCCCATCAAGTTGTTGGAATCATCGCCGCCTTTCTCTGCCCATTCCGCGGTGATTTCCCATTGCACGCCATCGTGCGAGATCATCCGCCGCCCGCCGTAGCCGACCGCTACCCAACTGTCCGCCGCGTCGCAGAGTGAGGTGCCGCAAAGGATGGAGAGCAGCGCAAAGGCGATGCGTGGAATGATGAAGTGATGTTCTCGTGATCTCATGAGGAGGAATGGTGTGGTCGTTTTTCTAGACGGTTAGGCTTTACGGAGTTCCTGCAATGCCGCGCCGATGGCCTTCAGATTCTCCACGCGCATTTCGTCGTATTCGCGCGAGATGAGGATGCCGCTGGCACCGGCGTCGAAGGCTTTCACCACGGCAGCTCGCAGTGTTTCCGGGCGGCTCAGGAACGGTTTTTCCTTTGGGCCATCCGGCTGCCCTGCGTGGATGTTGTTCGGCACGTCCACTCCGATGCCTGGGATAACGGCGCATGTGCCCTGCACCCTATCCACAATGCGCTTGGTCTCGATGCCGACATAATCGGCGCTCATGCCGCGGTGATTCAGTTCCTCGAGCCTAGGCTCCACCTTCGGGTCGTAGCCCCTCATTGCATAAAACATCTCAAGCGACTGTTGCAGCGACAGTTCTGCCAATGGTCCCTTTTTCAGTTCCTCCAGATGATACGCGAGCAGGCGCGGCGCCAGGATGTCGTGATAAAGGATCGGCTTGATGAAGTCCGTGTAAGGCGCGAGATCGGCGTAGCTCCACTGCGCGAGAAAGAGCGCGTCCCACGAAGTGTTCCTGTGGTCGAGGTGACGGCCCACGCTCGTCTGCGGGCGCGCGCTCTTGACCAGCGCGTGCGTGCGTCGGCCCTGTTCCTCCAGTGCGAGACGCCACTGGTAGTCCCATGCGAGAATCTCGGGAAACTTCATCATCACTCGGAGGACGTTGGTGAACACGCCGTCCGCGGGAGCGTTGGCGCCGGCGCGCAGCTTGGTGATCAAGGCGCTGAGTTCCGTGAATCCTTCGCGTGCACGCCCGCTGTGAATGCCTTCGCGTTTTGCTCGAGCTTCGCAGTGGGGACAAAAACAAAAGGGCACCGTGCCATTCCAAAGGACGCTGGAGAGGGGACCGGTGCGCTCCGCGCCCCATTGATAACCATCGAGCGGATAAGAACGAACGGTGTCCGCTACGAGCGCGTCCCAGAACCCCATCCATTCGGGATTGTTGCGGCACGGTTGGCCGGAGATTTTTCCGTCGAGGCCCACGGACATTGCGCGCTCGGAGTTTGGCACGCGGTCGCGGAGCTCTTTGGTTCCGGGCTCAAGGAGGCGGGCGTAAAATCGGAGGCCGCGTTTCTTGCAGGCCTCAGCGGCTTCGGCGAACACATCGCGGTTACCGTATTCCTCGTCTGCCGAGGGCCTCGGGATGCGCAACGAGGTGTTGGCGAATGCCGAGTCGTGATGTCGCAGCCAGACCCGAGTGATGTTGCGCTGACGCTCATCTCTGATGGGGACGCCGTGATCAGCGTAGACCTCTGGCGGGCGCTTGTGTGCGGCGTAGTAGCTGTGGCTGTAGAGGAAGATCGCGTTGGCGTGGCAGGTCGACTGGACGAGGTCCAGGCAGCGCTCCATGCCTTCGTCGAGGAGGCTGTGTCCGGCGATCTGTATGCCGATGAGCGGTGAGCTTGCCACCGGGGAATCGACTGCGCGAAGGCATTGCGCGGAGAGCGCGAGGGATGCGGTGGTTGCCTGCTTGATGAAAGTGCGGCGGTTCACGGCGTGTGGTGGAATGGGGATTTACCGTTGGCCGAAAGCCCACAGGGGTTCGGCGTCTGTGCGAGAGTGTAGGCGGGGGCCGAAGAGTTCATGGATCCTTCGCGGGTTTCGGCTGCCAGGTTTCATCGAAGAAACCGGCGTGGATGACAGCACCCGGCGCCTCGCCGTCAGCGGGTGTGTCGAGGTTGATGAGTGCAAAGTCGGGGAGTTTCGGGGTGGTGAGGGCGCTGGTGCCGAGGTGGGACTCCCGTTGCGTGACGCCAGAATTGAGGACGAGGTAGCGATTCGGATTGAGAGGGTTTGGGTAGATGAGGATGGGGGCGTGAGTCGCGGGATCGGTGTTCTTTGTGGAGAGCGTGAGTTGCGCAGCGGTCCAGATGAGCGGGAGCTTCGGGAGTGCGCGTGCGATGAGGGCATTGCTCTGCGGGTCGCCCCAAAGGATGAGGTTGCAGGTGGCGATGTCCGTGTCGGTGACGTCGCGGTCGTCCTTGATGAGGACTTCGCCACGGTAGAGTTTGCGCCACATCTTTTGCGCGTGCTCGAGTTCGGCGGCGGCCCATGCGCCGACCCGCTCGTTCAGCGGCTTGCCGGTTGGGCGCACGAAGAGGAAGCGCTCCATGAATGCGTCGTCCACGGGGCCTGTGAGTCCGTGGACTTTGTGCAGGCCTTCGCTCGGTGGTGAGCCGAGTCCCCATATTTCGGTTGGGGAACGGGTCTTGCCGTTCTCCTTCGGCCATGACTTCGAGTTCTTGTGAACGCTCACGCGCCACAGATCAGCTGCGGCCGGCACATCGAGATACTGGCCGTCGATGCTCAGGCGCACGGGTTTATTTTTCGCGAGCGGAAGGTCGGTGCCCGCGCTGTTCAGCGTGAATGCGGTGACGTTCGCGGTGTTGATGCGGATGAAATCCGGCGATTCGATGAGTGCGTGGATGTCGGCGCGTTCCCAGTGTTCATCGAGCCTGTCAAAGCGCACCCACTCGCAGTGGTCGTAGCGCAGGCCGTAGGTCGAGTAGCGCACTACATTGGGCGATTGCCGACGGCCCGCGGCGACGATGGGGCGCATCCATGCCTCGATCTCAGCGCGCGCGGTCTTTTCGTAATTGTGGCCGGTATTCAGACCGAGCACGCGGCGCAACGGCACTCCATCGCGCGCGCAGGCGGCGGCCATGGCGTCGTGCGAAAAACGATGGCCGTCCTTTTCGCCGACGTAGCTGAACGTCGGCACCATCGCGATGTTCCCCGCCACATCGGTGGCGTTGTAGTAATGGAAGAGCGTGAACTGCCACGACGGCGGTTGTTTTTCCCATTCCCAGATTTTCACGAAGTGCTCTGTGTCGGCGAAGCCGGCGCCTGGCGATGCCGCGACCCAGCGGTCGGGATGATGGGCTGCGAGATGCCACGAGCACGAACCGCCCATTGAAAAGCCGTGCAGCACGATGCGTTGGTTATCCACCGGATACTGGGACTGCGCGTGCGCGAGCTGTTCGAAGAGGTTCACCTCGCCTGCAAATTTTGCCCCGTTGTAGCCGCGCGCGTAGGCGCGGACGTGGAGCGACTCCTCATCGGCGAAGCCGTTGCCCTCATGCAGACCGGCGTGGATGACAGCGAGCTCGGTCACGAGCCCCGCGTGCGGACACTCGATGAAAAGCGGATACGGCTGGCGCCCGGTTTGCGCCTCGGCATGGGGGCCGCGCCACGAGGCGGGCACATGGATGACGTAGGGCTGCACGCTGTCGTCGAGCCCCGAGCGGAAGCCCCGGATGACCTTGCCCGTCTGTGTCAGCCACGGAGCGCGGCCTTGCTGCAGTTGCTGCGCCCGCTCGAGCCCCACTTTCAGGACCTCGCGTGCGGCGCCGTAAAACTTCGCATCCATCGCCCCATCGAAGTTCAGGCCCCAATCGAGTGCCTTCACGCACACCCGTACGTCCGGCAGCAAGGCAATGAGGTCGGCCCTGCCTGCGACGGACTTCTCCGCCGCGCCGGTCTCAATCCGCAACTGCGCGAGGCCAGCAACCAGTGCGTCCTTTTCCTCGTCGGAGATTTTGCCCGCCTTTTTCGCGTCCTGCGCGAATGCGGACGAAATTGTGACGAGCAGAATGAGGTAGAGGCGGAGTGTGTTCAGTGCACTCATGCGAGCCCCGGCAGCGCCTCCACGCTGTCGCCGAATTGTTTGAGTTTCACGCCCATGCATTGCGCGATTGCGAGGTAGAGATTGCAGGCGCGTTGGTGCTCTTCGGGCTTGGAGCTGGTGTCGATGACTTTGCCGCCGGCGATGGCGCCGCCGCCGTGGCCTGCGAGGATCATTGGGAGATTGCGGCCATCGTGGCTGTCGCCGTTGAACATGTTGCTTCCGAATTGGAGGATCACATTGTCGAGAAGGGTGGTGCCGTTGCCTTCGTCCACCTGCTTCATCTGCGCCATGAGGTAGGCGAGTTGCTCGACGTGGAATTGGTTGATGCGCTGATACGAGGCGAGCTTCCTCGAGTCTTCCTTGTGGTGGGAAATGCCGTGGAGTTGGTCGTTCAGCACGCCGTCAAGAAAGCCGAACTTCATGTGCGACACGTCGCGGTTGAAGATGAGGGTGGCGACGCGGGTTTTGTCCATGCGCCAGGCGAGGAGGATGAGGTCGAGCATCATGCGCATGTGCGCGCGCACGTCCTGTGGGAGCTCGGCGGCGGGGCGCTCCATGTCCGGCTTGGCCAGAGTGGGACGCCAGCCTTCGAGCCGCTCCTCTTTGGTTGCGCGCTCGATGCGTTGTTCGAGGTCGCGCACGCTGGTCATGAACTCATCGAGCTTCTGCTGATCCTGCGTGCCGAGGATGCGGCGCGTGTCGTTCGACTGTGCGAGCACGGCGTCGAGCACGCTTTTGTCGCGGAGCAGTCCGCTGGTGTCGAAGAGCCGGTCGAACACCGCGCGCGGATACACCTCGGGCGCGATGGGTGTGTTTTTGGACGACCACGAAACGGTGCCGTAATACACGCTCGGAACGCCGCTGCGCAGGCCGCTCTCCGCTGGCTCCACTGCAAGCACGAGACTCGGCACCGGCGTCTCCCTGCCCGTATGCCGAGCGATGACCTGGTCAATGGACTCGCCGCCCTCCGGAATCAGCGTCTCCCTGAATTGCGCGCCGCTGAGGTAATTCGAGAACAGCGGCCAGTGGGGGCCGCTGGTGTTGTTGAAGACGTGCAATTCGCGCAGGACCGTGATGTCGCGTTTGAACGGCGCGAGCGGTTGCAGGGTTTTCGAGAGCTCCATGGACTCGCCTCCGCCCTTCGCGGACCATTCGTATGGGTTCACTCCGTTGGCGAAAAGCATTGCGCCGTAACGGATGGGAGCTCGCGCGCTCTCGGCAGCTTTGCCGCCTTGTGCCCATGCGAGCGAGGGCAGCCACGGAAGCGTCAGCGTGGCACCGGCTCCGCGGAGAAAGGCGCGGCGTGAGAGGGGTGGGGTGGGGGATGTCATGGTGCGCGGCGATTCGTGAACTGCGGGCTGGTGACGATGGCTCCGACGAGGGCTGAGAACTGATGGCCCTCCCGGGCGAGCGCTGCGTTCATGCGCTCGAGCAGGGCGCGGTCGCCGGGAAGCACGGCGCGCCCGAGTGCGTAGCCGAGGAGCTTGCGGTTGAAGTGGCGGAAGACCTCATCCTGATGGTCGCGCAGATATTTCTTGAGACCCGTGATGCCGTTCAGTTCGACGCCGTCGTGGGTGGTGTCGGTGCTCGCGATCGCGTCGCCGCTGCGGTCGGCGGTGCGCCAGCGGCCGATGGGGTCGAAGTTTTCCAGCGACACGCCCAGCGCGTCGAAGCGCGCATGGCACGCGGCGCAGTTCGCATCGGCGCGATGTTTCGCGAGTTGGTCCCGGATGGGCAGACCTTCGGAAGATTTCTCGTCCTCGGAAATCTTGCCTACATTCGCCGGTGGCGGGGGAATCTTGCGACCGAGGAAATGCTCAACGACCCATACGCCGCGCTGCACTGGACTGGTGCGCAGGGGCAGCGACGTTTTGGTGAGAAAGAGCGCCATTGTGGGCAGACCGCCGCGGTCGGGCGGCAGTGCAACGCGCTGCAGCGGGAGCGCTGTAGAGTCCTTGGGTGATGGAGTGGGCTGCTGCGCATCAGTCCCTTTTTGCACGACTGCAGCACTCCACGGGATTCCGTAATGTTTCGCCAGTTCCGCGTTCGCGAAGGTGTAGTCCGCATCGAGTAGTGCGGTGAGCGGGCGGTCGTGACGGATGAGGTCGGTGAGGAAGGTCGTGACCTCATCGAACATTGCCTGACGCAGCGCGGGCGTGAATTCGGCGAAGCGTTTCTCATCGGGACCGGTGAAGGATTCGAAGTCGCCGAATCCCCAGAGTTGCGTGGCGAAATCCGTGGCAAGGGATGAGGCGCGCGGATCCTTGAGCATGCGCTTCGCCTCCGCAACGAGAACGGCGGGGTCGCGTAATTTGTTCGTGGCGGCGAGGCGGATGAGTTCGTCATCGGGGATGCTGGCCCAGAGGAAAAAAGAGAGGCGCGAGGCGAGTGCGTGCGAGGATAGCGGTGTCGATGCGAAAGAAGTGGGAGAAGGCGGGAGAGTTGTATTGGAGGCCGTCCCTTCTCGCGTCCCCGTGCTTTTTCCGGCTTCTGCATGCGAGCCGCGATAGAGGAAGTCCGAGGAAACGAGGACGGTGAGGAGCGGCACCTTGATGGCGCTGTCGAAACTCACGCCCTGCGCCGCTGCATCGCGGTAGAGTTGCAGGAGCTTGGTCGGCTCTTCTTGCTGTAACGGGCGATGCCATGCCTTGACCGCAAATGTGGTGAGCCATTCGCGCGCCTTGGGCTCGAGCACCTCTTTTCCGGCGGGTTGCGCGAGCGCAACGAGACGCTCTTTTATCAGGTGCAGTTGCGCGAGGTCTTCAGGCGTCGCGTTCCTGCGCACCTGGGTGGTGGTGTAGAAATAGGGCGCTCTTGGCTCGGCCATCTCGGCCGTGTGTTCGGGCCACGGGCCGCCGATGGCTTCGAGGCTCGTGCGTTTCCAATCGGCGAAGAGATTGCGTTCGGCACTGAGTCCGGACTTTGTCACGAGGGCCTCGCTGAGGTTGCGTTTACGCAGCAGTTGGGAGCGCTCCTTGTTCGGGTCGGGCGGCGTTTTGTGCTGTGCGTTTTTGAGAGCCCCGTCGCGGCCACCGAAGACGAAACGGCCGGGCACGAAACTTTGCGAGGCGGGTTTCTCCTTGAGCACGAGAGCCTGGACGCTCGCGATTTTGGTGCGGTTCTTGTCGAGCCTGAAGTCCACCTCGAACACGGCGGCATTATGCGGCACGGCAAATTTGAGCGCACCCGGCGGCTTCATGCCCACAGCGTCTTCGTCGAGCTTGGGCTCGTTTGCACCGTCGAGCCCAAAGGGGAAGTGGCGTCCGCTGTTTGCGCCGACGATTTTCACCGCGTCCTGCCACGGTTTCGAGGTGCCATCCTTGAAAATAATGCGGCCCTTGTGCCACAGCCCGTACTCCCCGGCGGCGCCATCGCCCGCATCGGTGAGGATGAGAAACAGTTCCTTCGCGTCGCCGATGTCGATGCGGAACGGCCAGCGGCCTTCATTCTTCGCCGCCGAGAGGACTTCCTCCTTCGCCTCGAGGAAGCTGGTTTCATAGGGCGGCGCGAAGTCGCCTTTGTTCTCCGTGACGGCCGGGGTTGAAGCACTCGTTTTTCCGTACACGATGGCGAGGCACGTCGCGCGCAGCTTTGCATCGCTCGCGTTTGGCGGAATCGCGCGCCACGCTTTTGCCCACTCGGCGAACGGGGACTTGGTATCCGGGTCGCTGAGAATGTGCGTCCACTTATCCAACGCAATCGGCGCGAGCACCGCCTTCAGCGCCGGCTTGCCGTGCGCTGCGCGCCATGCGGTATCGAGATAGATCGCGTGGGCCGATCCGAATTGCGCATCCAGTTCCGCGCAATGGAGGGCGCCCCACTTCTGCTGCTGCGCGACGTGCCACGCGATGATGTCATCGGTCGCGTCCTTGATGGCCGCCTTCGGATCGTCCACGGCTTGGCGTGGCACCGTGCTCCATACGAGGCCGTCATGGGGCGACACGCGCAGGCAATGGAGGGCGCCCTTCGCCGCCTCGATGTATTTTTCAAAATGCGCAGCGCTCATCGATTGCGCCTCGCCGACATTGGCGAAGCCCTCGCCAGCGCCCCCCTCATTGGGCAAGTACTCGCCGGCTTTGGTGAGCACCCCGTCGCTCAGGTCGCGGATGACATTGCGATACTCATTCCGCGTCAGGCGCGGCATGACGACGAGGCCGGGGTCGTCGCGGTGAGTCTCTGCGAGCGATGAGATTGCGCGATCGAGCAACAGTCGCAACTGCTCGCGTTCGGCCGCGGCGAGTTTCTTCTTCGCCTTCTTCGGCGGCATATCGCCGTCGGCGACCACGGCGTGTAAAGTGTCGAGCAGCTTGGCATCGCGCCAAAGGGTCTCCGGCTTTGCGAGCAACGCTTCCAAATCAATCTCCCCCTCGGTCTTCTCGGCGTTGTGACAAGCGGTGCAGTACTCCTTCGCCAGCGGGCGAAACGCCTCGGCGAGCGCGTCGTGTGGCGAGAGCGATGGTGGCGGTGAGGTGCTCTGCGCTGCTGCCGTGACCACGGGGAGGGACAGGGCGATTGTGAGCATCCAGCGCTTCGCAGCATTCGAGAAAGGGGGACGCATTTTATGCGAGGATGTCCTTCAAGAAGCCTGTGCTGTCGGCGAAGCGCTCGCGTTTGGCTCCGGCTTGGTGTGCGAGCGTGAGCCACAGGTCTGCGAGCGGGCGCTGGCCTTCGAAATGGAAATGTCCGCGCTTGATCGGGCCTCCTGCGAGGAGGACTTGGAGATCCGCGTAATTGTGGGAGTCGCCGTCGCTGATGCCGCTGCCCATCACGACGGTGCAGTGGTCGAGCAGGGTGCCTTGGCTTGCGGGAATGCCCTTCAGCTTTTCGACAAGAGAGGCGAATTGGGCGACGTGGAAACGGTCGATCTGCGTGAGCTTTTCCTTGGCCTCGTCGCCCTTGGTGTGGGTGAGGACGTGGTGATTCTGCGGTTTGTCGAAGATGCCGTCGAACATGCGTGGGCTGTCCCAGCGCTCCGGGTCGACGACGAGTGTCGCAACGCGGGTGAGATCGAGTTGGAAAGCGTGGACGATGAGGTCGCCCATGAGGCGGAGATAATCATCGCGGCGTTCTGGGATGCCCTTGGGTTCTGGGAGTGGCGGCTTGCCGATGCGCGCTGAGGAGTTTTCAGCGAGTTGGATGCGGCGCTCGGTGCTGCGGACGCTCTCGAGATATTCGTCGAGCTTCGCTTGGTCATCCCTGCCGAGGCGGGTGCGCAGAGACGTTGCATCGGCGAGGACCACGTCGAGCACGCTCTTGGTGTTGCCACCGCTGGCGGTGCCGAAGAGGCGGCGGAAGACGTTGCGCGGATTCTTCTCCGTGTTCGCGGCGTAGCCCGGTCCATGCCAGGAGATGCTCTCGAAGTATTTGGTCTCCTTGTTGTCGGGGAAATCGTTTGTGCTGAGTTCGAGCGAGGGGAGCGGGGTGTCGTTGCCGATGGTCCGGGCGATGATCTGGTCGAGGGAGATGTTTGTGGGAAAGCCACCGTCGAGGGTTTCAGACGGCGGTGAGCTGGTGAGCCAGCAGGAGCCGCACTGCGCGTGGACGCCGGTGCCCGGTACGAAAGCGCGATCGAGCCCGGTGATCAGAGAGATGTCCGACTTCAGGTTTGCGAGGGGGACGAGGGCCGGTGGGAGTTCCCAATCGGCGCCTGTCTGCGCGGGGATGAACGTCTTTTGGTTGTAGCCGTTTGGCGTGTAGATGAAGGCGAAGCGCTGCGGCGGTGCGGCGATGGGTGCGCTTTGACCAAAAGCCCGCCATGCGAGCGATGGCAGCAGAGGCAGCGCGAGAGTGACCCCGGCGGAGCGCAGGAAGGATCGGCGCGAGAGTGAGGGGGGAGGCTCGGGTCTCATCGAGACGAGGGGGCGAGGAGTTGGAAGGAGGAGACCGTGAGCCGTGTGTCCTGCCTGTAGGAGGAGATGAGTACGGAGGTGAGAATGTTGCCGACGGGTGTGGGATGTTTTCGGATGGAGCTGGGACGAGGATCCGCCGGGGCGAATTGGGAGAGCGGGATTTCCACAGTGCACCAGCCCGAGGAATCAGGATGGAGGCGGTCGGCCGGCAGTGTGCATTCGAAGTTGCCGCCATAGCCGCCTTTGCCGTCGGAAGTGAGCAGCATGAGTTGCAATGGGGCGGGGCTGTCCTGTTTGAGGCGGTAGTGGATGATGCTGTCTTCCCGCGCTGTGAGAGCGACAGGCGGGTTGAGCTCAGCGGTGCGGATGGAGACGCCGAAGTGCGTGATCGTGGTGCCATCGGGATTGCGGCGTGCGACATAGGCGGTCGCGAGCATGCGTCCGCCCTCGGGAGAGGAATGCCAGACACCGCGCCAGCGTTCGGGCGGGATGCTTGAGGCGAAGTCATAGCTCCATTCGTGCAACGGTCGCGGCGTGGTGACCGCGCTGAGGTGCTGAGCGGTATTGAGCGAGGCGAGTGCGGTGGACTGCGCTGGAACGTCGATGACATGACCATCCGAGAGTCTTTTGAAGCGGACGGCGCCCTCGTCCACTTTGAGCCACGTGTCTGCGGGGCGGGCGGCGAGGTTGAACACCGTCCCGACGACCTCGATTTCGGCGGTGGGTGTTCTGATCCTCATGGGAGATCCGCTGGGTTGGGGCTTCACGTGGGCGGAGATCGTGCCTCGCTTGAGGACGAGGCGTTTCTGGCCGTTGTCTGCGAAGGCCAGTTCCGCCTCGCCGGAGAGGCCGATGATGGTGCCGTCGCGGAAATGCATTTGGGCGGTTGCGCCGTCGCCTTCCAGAGTGAGGGAACCCTCGTGCAAGCTTGCTTCGGCTTGGAGTCCCGCGCGCAACTCGCCAGCGTTGCCGCTCCAAGAGACGGCGCCCGTGACACTGTCGAGGGTGACGAGTTCGTGGGTTGAACGGTCCCTTGTGGCAAACAGGGTGGCGACGACTGCCGCCGCAGCGAGGATTGCCGCTGCCACTCGGAATCTTCGTGGCTGCGCTGTACTGGAACGATCGGGTTGCTCTTCTGAGGGCGCGCCGGCAGCCGCTGCGTAATCCCACATCAGCCCCGCGTGCAAAGTCATGAATTGCCGGTAGTGTCGCCGGGCCGCCGCATCGCCGCGCAGGATCTGCGCGAGGCGCGCCTCTTCCTCGTCGCCCAGAACACCGTCGGCGAGTCCGTTGAGGAGACGTCCGAGTTCATCTGAAGGGCGCCAGTTCATGAGCGGGCTTCCTGCGCCATGGAGCGCTCGATGCACAGCAGCAGCGCGTGCCGGATGCGGCGGAGCATTTCGGAAAGCGCCTTCGGTGTCGTTCCGCGCGCCACCGCTATTTCATTCACTGAGCCGCCTGGTTCGTAACGCTGCGCGACGAGCGCGCGCTGTTCCGTGTCGAGTTTTTGCAGGCAGCCTGCAAGCGCCACGCGGCGCGCATCTGCTTCGGCCACCTCCGCGATGGCCTCCTTGGCGACGAGTGCGAGCAATTCATCATCGAACGAGACCCGGGCCCGCTGCCGCCTTTTCAAATGAGCGAGCGACTGCAACTGCGCCACACGCATCGCCCACGGCAGGAACTCGCGTGCCGTGTCAAACTCCGCCGACTTGCGCCAGAGGACGATGTTGGTCTCCTGAAGCACGTCATCGGCGTCTGCTGCGTGGCGGACCATGGAGACGATGAATGCATGCAGCGTGCGCTGTGCGCGGGTCACCAGCGTGATGAACTCGGCCGAAGGCGGCAGGGGTGATGAAGACGGGGGCATCGAAGGTAATTAGGCGCGGGAAGGGTTATTCCACGCAAAAGTTTGGGTTCCCGGCGGATTTCTTTGGGGGGGCTGCCCGTTGAGGTGCTGCGATATCTCGATCGTGGTGTGTGCCGATCGGGGCTGTTCAGCGGGTGGGAGACGTGGCCGGGGCGCGGTCCGGAGGTTGTGCGTGGTTCGCAGTGCATCTTCCGGATTGGCTCTTTGCCGAAGCCGACCCTGCGCAATGGAGCGCGGGAGCCGCGGGCGCGGCTGAAGTCCGGGTGGTCACCGGTCTGATCAGTCCGAAGGCGGGAAAATCCAGAGTTCGGGTCGTCCCACATTACAGTGAACGCAACGCCCGAGGATCGTCAGTGTGGCCAGGGACAGGAACAAGTTTGCACGGGCGACGTTGCCGAAAATGGGGGACTGAGACGGGGCCGCCAGATGACTCAGGCGTTCCGCGGCGGACGGGATGGGATAAAAAATGCGCTGAGTCAGCGTTTTGGCGTTGCCGTCCTCGCCCGTGATTTGCGGGAAGCGTCGGATCCAGCCTGCGGCATCGAGGCCCTTGGCTGCGAGGGCTTGGTCGGCGCTCAAAACGGCGCTCCTGCTGAGGCTCGGGAGAAGGAGCAGACCGACGAAGGCCCAGAGTGTCATCCAGCAGGATTGGAGAAGGATGGCTGGCTCCGCCATGCGGCCGTGGAGTTGCAAAACAAGCGATCCGATCACGGAGCCCGCTAGGTTCCAGAGCAGGGTGAAGAGGAAGGAGCGTGCGGGAAGGTGGTTGGAAACCTCCCAGAGTCGTCTTTGGATCACGGCTTGTATCTGCTCATTCGTGAGCCGCGTTTTCCATGAGGCGGGCAGGAGGGGTTGAGCCCCGCGCGCCAGTCCTGAGATTCCGCCGGTGAAGGACGGGTCCGCGGAGTCCACGCCCCAGCAGGATCGGTCTTCAAGTTTGAGCGGGCGGATGCGTGCGTTCGAGACGAGGAGGAGGATGTGTCTCCGGAATAAAACGAGGGCGAGGGAGGAGATCAAAATGCTCAGGCCGAAGCCGCCTGAAAGCACGAAGCTCCAGTAGCTCAGCGCTCCCATGGAGAAAAGAAGGAGGCTGTGGGTTGTCACGCCCCTGAGCCAGAGGGGGAGAAAGCGACGCGAGGCGGCCGAAGGGTCCGGCATGAGGAGGGTTCCTCCGACGGCATCAAAAAGAGACTGAATTGCCAGGGCCCAGCCCATCACCTTGAAGAGGTCGCCGGTGGTGCTCGGAGAGGCGACCTCGGTTGCGACCAATGCGATTCCGGCGATGGATGCGAGAACCCAGACGCCGACGTTTGAGATTCCAAGAACGAGCCTGCGGCGCGCGGTGTTGAGTTGGATGTCTGTCATCATTGGGGCGCGTGCTGGTGGCCTGAGTGCATACCATGCGGGGTCGCGGGCGCGAGGCTGACTTTGAGGTTTGGGGGTTGCAGGGTGCAGCCCGAGCTCCTGTGGCTGGTACGTCGCGGTGCCATTCCGGCCTGTTCCTATTGGTTCTCAATGGCCCACGGAACGCACGGACCATGAAACAGACTCTCACCTTCCTCATTCCCCTCCTCATTTCCGTGTCGTCCGTGTGTTCCGTGTGTTCCGTGTGTTCCGTGTGTTCCGTGTGTTCCGTGGGCCAACCTTCCTCCCATCGCTCTTGTGCATCGGCGTGCGAAGGAATTCTGCGACGGGAAAATTTACCTCTCCCCGTGGGTTTTCGAAAAAATACGGGCAGGGCGCGTTCGCGGGCTATTACGCGGATGACGTGCGGGTGACGATGGCTCGCCGCGCACCGCTGCTCTGAGCATTACTCGGCGCGTCAATTCAGACGCTATTTCACACGCCCTCCCAATGAAGCACCTGCTCACCTTCGTCGTTCTCTTGCTTGCACCGTTTGCGACGCTGACCGCAGCGGAATTCCACATTGCACCAAACGGCAAGGACACGAATCCGGGGACAAGGGACCAGCCCTTCGCCACCTTGGAAGCGGCTCGCGATGCCGTGCGCGGCTTGAACGCTGCAAAGAAGGATCTGAGCGAGGGGGTCACGGTGTGGATCCGGGGCGGTGTCTACGAGCGCTCCCAGGCGTTCGTGCTCGATGCCCGCGATTCGGGGTTGCCCAGCGCTCCCGTGGTCTATGCGGCGGCTCCGGGTGAGAGCGTTCGGATTTGTGGTGGAGTGCGGATTCCGGCTCGCGCGTTTCATCCGGTGACAGATCCGGCGTTTCTCGGGCGGGTGGTGAGTCGTGCGGCGCGGCGGCATTTGATCCAAGTGGATCTGAAGGCGTTGGGGATTCTGGATTACGGGGAGTTGCAGCCGATGCATGCGGTGGATTTCGGCTCAAACACTCATTATGTCCCCGCGGGTTTGGAGCTCTTCATCGATGGGAAGCCTGCGGTGCCTGCGCGCTGGCCCAACCGCAAGGAGTCCGTGCCCGCACTTTCAGTGGTGGAAGCGGCCGTGCAAGAGATGGTGCGCAATGAGAAGGGGGATGCGCTGGAGTACTCCACGATCACGTTCAAGGACGTGCCTACAAAGTCTTGGGGGATCGATGGGGATGGCGACCAACCGGCCATTTTCGCCCAGCAGGCCATTGCGCATCTCAAGCTGTGGGGGCCGCAGGAGGACGCCTTCGTGGTGGGTGGCTTGGTGCGCGCGTATGCCAATACGCACCGTCGCATCGCATCGACGGACCCGCAGAAGGGGACGGTGACGTTTGCGACGCCGGTGAAGGTTTGGCCCACCTACAAGGACATGGCCAAGTGGTTCTATTTCTCGAATGTTCCCGATGAGATCGACGTGCCGGGTGAGTATTACCTCGATCGGAAGACGGGCCTCCTCACCCTTTATCCGCCTGCAGACTGGAGCGAGAGATCGGAGGTGAGCGTTTCATTACTGAAAGACGTGCTCGTTGCCATGGAAGGCTGCTCCCATGTGCGTTTCCGTGGCGTCACGATCGAGGCGACGCGCACCAGTGGTGTGTACATTCAGGGCGGTGAAGACAATGTGCTCGAGCGTTGCATCATTCGGAACACGGGCATCGTCGGGGTCCAGATCGGTTATGGCTGGGATGCGGGCATCGCTGGCGAGTGGGAGGCCCGGAACTCGCGCGGCGCGGAGGTTCCTGCCGAGGTGAAGACGGCAGGACCGGGGGCGCCGTTGCCGCGTCTTCCCGGTTCCTATCGGCATGTCCTTTGCACGGGGATGGAGCGGCTCCCGAACCGGTTGGAAGGCGCCACGGCATGGGACCGCAAGGGTGGGCGGCGAAACGGGTTGGATCATTGCGTGATCACTGACACGGGGATTGGCGGGGTGCTGCTCGGAGGAGGCGACCGCAGAACGCTGACGCCTGCGGAGAACTTCGTGCGGGACTGCGACATCTCGCGCACGGACCGGCGGGTGCACATGTACGCGGAGGCGGTGGTGGTGGATGGGTGCGGCAATGTGGTGGAGGGGAATTACCTGCACGATAATCTCGGCGGGCTCCTTTACTTCCTGGGCAATGACCATCTGATGCAGTTCAACGAGATCTGCCGCGGGCTGCGTGGATCCAAGGATGGCGGGGTGATTGAGACGCGGCAGAATCCCTCGATGCTGGGGAACCGGCTCCGGTATAATTACGTGCACCACAACGAGCGCGGGAGCCCGGACCACAACGCCGGCAACTGCAGCGTGTATCTGGATAACAGCACGCACGGAGTGGAGGTGTTCGGCAACGTGTTCTATGAGAACATCGGGCGCACGGTGAGTCCGTGGAGCCGGGCGCAGATCGGGGTGACGGAGGGGCACTGTCATGTGGTTGCGAACAACCTTTTCATCGATAACCCGGGGGTGAAGGTGAAGGACGGCGCGGACTTTGCGACGACGGGGAAGACCTTCCAGGCTTGCACGAAGATGCTGCGCGCGGATGTGGACGTGACTGCCGAGCCCTATGCCTCGCGTTACCCGGAGTTTCTGAAGACTTACCTCGGCGTGTCGGTGGACAAGAACGCGGCGACGCCCCTCTTCAATTCCGTCTACAACAACGCGCTGATTGGCAACAACGAGGGGGTGGGGACGGCAAATGAACCGGATTCCGGCCGGCGGCATCACAACATCGAGATCGATGTGGATCCGGGCTTTGTGGACGAGGCTGGTGGGAACTTTGCACTGAGGCCTGACTCCCGTGTGTTCAGGGAAATCCCGGGCTTTGAGCCGATCCCGTTTGAGAAGATGCAGCGGTCCAAGATTCTGAAATGAACCCTCCGATGAAGCCGAAATTACTGAATCTAGCCGGGGCGATGTTAGTCGGAGTGGTGTTTGGGTTGGTGGCCCCAGTGCACGCCGCGGAAGTAGCCAAGCCTGCGCCCGTCAGCCCGAACACTTGGATTAAAGTCGGGACCGATCGACCGGATGCGATCTATCAGCGTGGGGAGAAGGCGGTGTTCCTTGTGAGCATGGCGGACAAGGCGCCGGGCGTTGCGGCGGAACTCGCATGGTCGCTGACTTTGGATGGCGCGAAGGTTTTGAAGCAGGGGACTTTAACGCTCAAGGACGGTGCGGCCACGGTGGAGGGGACGCTGGAGGAGCCGGGTGTGCTGCAGTTGAAAGTGACGCCGACGGCGAACCAGGAGGTGCTCGGGATCGGCATGGCTGCCGCGGCGTTCGAGCCCTATCAGATTCCTGCCACGGCGAAGCTTCCGGAGGACTTCATGGAGTTCTGGAATGCACAGAAGGCCGAACTGGCGAAGGTCCCCCTTGACGCGAGGATCGAATTGGTGGAGCAGCCCAACCCCGGCGTGGAGTTGTTTGAGGTGAGCTTTGCGAACATCGACGGACGCCGTTCGCACGGATATCTCGCAAAGCCCAAGGGCGGCACCTCATTGCCCATCATGATTTCGCAGCCGGGCATGGGCGTTCACCCGAATGGATTGAAGGAATCGCGCTGGGTCATCGGTAATGCGGCGCTGGGATTTCTCGCGCTGGACATGAGCGCTCACGACATGCCGATGGAGCGTTCGGCCGAGGATGAGGCACGGTGGAAGAAGTACATGGGTTATCCGTACATCGGGAGCGAGGACCGGATGACTTATTACTACCGGCATGTCTTCACGGGCATGGTGCGCGGCGTTGATTACATGACCTCGCGTTCAGATTGGAATCACAGGGCCATCATTAGTTCCGGTGGGAGTCAGGGGGGCGGGCTTGCGGTGATTGCGGCGGCGCTTGATCCGCGCATCACGGCGGTGGTGAGCGTGGCGCCCGCGCTCGGCGAGCATACGGGTCCGCTCCACGGGCGTCCGGATGCGGCACCGAGCAACCTCATCATGGGGCGCGATCGCAAGACGCCGAACCCTGCGATTGTGGCTGCGACGGCCTATTACGACACGGTGAACTTCGCCCGGTTTGTGAAGGTGCCAGTGCTGATGAGCAGCGGTCTGATCGACACTGCCTGTCCGCCGACGACCGTGCTCTCGATCTTCAACTCGCTTTCCTGTCCGAGGCAGCTCGATCTCGTCCCGTTGGTTGGTCACAACCAAGGCCCGCGGTTTGGCGGGTTGCGGAACGCGTTTTTGATGGAGCATGCCGGCATCGCGGATCCGGCGGGAAAAGGCGCCACCTCGCCAAATCTGGGGGCGCCCATTGAGAGGAAGTAGCGAGAGGAAGTAAGGGGATGGAGAGCTCCGCGGGGAATTTTATCGACCTCGTGATTACGCTTCTGTGGGTGCTTTTGGAGGACGAGCCGTTTCTCTACGAGACGAGTTATTTTACGGAGAGTCGAGAGGGGCGGGCAAGTACGCAGGCCGTTCCTGAAAAAACCTTCCCCCAGTGCTGAGCTGGCGCGGTGTCTTCTTCGATGCTGATGGACGGCATGGACGGCATGGACGGGGGATCAGCTGTCGTTCTGAAGCCTCGTTTTTCTCGGGGCCTTACCCGCCAGGGAGAGGCGTGGGCAAGTACGCAGGCCGTTCCTGAAAAAAAAGCCCATGACCTCAATGCGAGAGGCCATGGGCTTTGATTGGAAGGGGACTTGAGGGAGCGTTATTTGGCCGGTGAAGCCATTTTCTCGAACTGGGAGCTGAGGGTCTTGACCGCGTCGGCTTGCTTGGTTTTGAGCTGGGACATTTGAGGGTCCATGGACTTGCCGGCTTTCTCGATGAGCTTCGTGAGATCCTTGGTTTGTTCAGTCATGAGTTTGGCCCATTCGGTGGCGAAATCTCCTTTCTTGGGACGAGCCTTTTTGGGGTCCGGGACGCTGGCTGTGGACGGGAGTGTTGCGAGCTTTTTCTTGTCCTTGGCGGTGACGTCTTCGGGCAGTTTGTCTCCGCTGAGGATGGACAGGGGTGCGACGAGAGCCCAGAATTCCTTCTGCAGTTTTTCCGCCATTTCTACGGCTTTCCAGCCCTCTTCTGGAAAGAGATTGGGCTGAGTGGTGCGGAGGCCGCGGACCCTTTGGGCGAGGTTGCCGATGAGGTAGACGTTTTCGAGGATGTCCGTGGCCACAGCGCGGTCACTGGAGGAGAGGGCCTTGGGTTTGATTGGAGTGGCTGGAGTGGCCGCGGGATTGGGCGCCGGAGTTTGAGCGTGGGACACGGAGGAGAATGCCAAACTGACCGACAGGAGGGCGATCGGGAGGTTTTTCATGAAGGACCTCTTAGCAAGCAGATCACACATGGCAAGCTGTCGGATGAGAAACGTCGATGGGGGGCGTTACGAAGGGCAGGCATGAACGGGGGTTTGGGAAGAGCCCGAAGAGCAGTTCGATAAGAGGCCTGTTCGTGTTTTTGGGGTGATGCCTGCAGGGACCCTAGCAAGGAAGAGGGATCGTCTGCCTTCTTGGGACGCCGTGAGGAAATGGAGGCATGGGGATAGGTAAGGGTTCCTCTGATCATCTCCCTTTTAGAGTTCCTGCACGGGGCGGATTGCGTGGGGATACGGTCCGGTGGTTCGCTGCGTTCGTGTTGCGGGCTGCGGTCACCGACGGGCTATTGGCGCTCATGGCTCCGGCATGCTGGGGTTGCGACGGTGCGGTTCGTGTCGGATAGAAGGCGGCAGGGATGGGACAGCCTGAGATGCAGGAGGTATTGGGCTGGCGTGGTTCCCAATAGTTTTCGGAGCGTGCGCTGAGACGAACTCACTGGAAGTCCTGGGCGTGTCGCCGGGTGATTAAGAAGCGGCGGCCGCGAATTTTGTAAGGCGGGAGCGGGGGGATGCGGTGGGTGTCGACGCGTGGTGGTTGATCGGGATGCAGAGCGTGGAGGAGCGTCTTTCTTCCGGTTGGCTGGGATAGACGGTTCACTTTTCTGTGGCCGTTGCCTGCGGATGGTTGGTTGGGAAAGGCTCGGAAAAAACTTGCGGTGAGCGGAAAACCTTTATTTCCGAAGAGAGCGCTCTGGGTGAGGATGGGCGCGAGAAATTCATCATGAATGCACCCACTGAAAAGCCTGCTCTGCCAGCGTCGCGTCTTCTTTTGGGGGGAGCGGTGGTGGTGGCTGTTGTGATTCTTGTCGGCGGTCTGCTGCGTCGGAGCGAGCCACCGCCGGCAGGACCTGCGGAGACCGCGGCTGCCACGCAACCCGGAGAGACGCTGGCGCGCATTGAGGATGCGCAGGTGGTGTTCCGGCGTGCTTTGTGGCGGAAGCCGCAGCCGGACGACAAGGTGGTGAACGCGATCAGGCGTGAGTGGTCGGACGGGGACGGGGTGACGCGTTGGGACTGGTATCTGGTGGTGGATCCCGGGGCGGCGTTGAAGGCATGGCTGGCGACCAATCCGTTTTCGCTCAAGAGGGTGGAACGTCCGCGTGAGGGCGGAGCGAGCCGTGCGCCGGGGCGGCCGGAGTGGTTTCCAAAATCGCTCGCAGGGTTTGAAGTGTACCAGGGGTCGATGGGGGATTTGGTGTTTATCCGGGACGGGAGCACACAGCGCATTTATCTCGCCGACTCGGGGGCGGGTTTTGCCAAGGCTGTGAGTATGGAGAAGAAGGCGGACGAACCGTAGCCTGCGGGAGAAGGGTGCGGTTTCTTGGGGGGCAAGGGTTCGTCGCGGTTTCAGGCCAAGCGCATCCAGTAGTTCCCGTCTGTCGGCTGAGATGATGCCTGTCCCTTGCAGGCGTTCCCTTGGTGCCGTGGTGCCATGGTGTGAAGTTCAGGCGCCGTTTCTCACACCAAGGCACCATGGCACCAAGCTGGAAAACAGGGAGAGAATGCCTGTCCCTTGGATGCGCTTGGTTGAGGTGGAGGCGCTTGAGCCGATAGCCGATAGGGAGAGGCAAAATTTCCTCGAGTCGTCGTGCCTCTCGCCCCCCATCCGGGGGGCATCGCATGGGTGTCGTGATCCGGTGGTTCACTGCGATCACCACCGGCTATTGGCTTTCATGCCTCCGGCATGCAGACGTTGTGAGTGGCCGTTGCTCGCGCGGGCGCGACTGTCGGTCCGGCTCTCATGATATCGGCATGGTGGTGTTCATCGGCTGAGATGATGCCTGTCCCTTGCAGGC
>CAMAUX010000035.1 GCA_945861435.1 Chthoniobacter flavus
CTTACCCCTTACTTTTACTCCCTGCTTCCGTGCGTCGCTGGCAAAGGGGTGGGAGTAAAAGTACGAGCAGGAGTAGGAGTACGAAAAAGAATGCGGGGGCCACCCACGGGCTGCGATGCCCGCGGCCCCCCGGATGGAGGAGCGCAGAGGGGGGGGCCATCCGCCGTCACCGGTTCCTCCTACTCGTACTCGTACTCTTACCCCTTACTTTTACTCCCTGCTTCCGTGCGTCGCTGGCAAAGGGGTGGGAGTAAAAGTACGAGTAGGAGTAGGAGTACGAAAAAGAATGCGGGGACCACCGACGGGCTGCGATGTGGTCCACCGTCGCCGCCGGCTTCTTTGTCGCCGATTTCTCTTACTCGTACTCTTACCCCTTACTTTTACTCCGTCTTCGGTCGCATCGCCGGCGGGTGGGCGGGAGTAAAAGTACGAGTAGGAGTAAGAGTACGAAAAAAGAAGGCGGGGACCACCGACGGGCTGCGACGCGCGCGGCTCCTCGGATTATCGCGTTCTCGCGGAAGGAGCGGGCGATAGGGGGGCGCCGTCCACACTCACCGACAGCTTCTCTGTCACCGGCGCGATCGCCTTTTTATCGAGCACTTTGCCGTTCCTCATCACGGACACGCTGCGCGGTTGACTGGCCTCGGGCACGTTGACGTGGAATTTGTTCATGAACCTTCCGCCAAGCCGTGTGCTGGCCAAGCGGAAGCGCAGCACCCCGTCGCGCGTCTCGACCACGAGCTGGCAGTCCGCGTCGTTCACACTTCCCCGGTCGTCGGCGTAACAAAACCCGTAGGCCCCGTGCAGCGCCGGGTAGATGTAACTCTGCTGCTGCCCGGCGGGATCGTAATAGCCCACGAGCGTCACCACCGGCACGCCGAAGAGCTGCGGTTTGCGTTCGAGTCCGCGGTCCGCCCCAGCGCCCTCGCTCCAGCGTTTGCCGTCGGAGGTGTAGCTCTTCTTGAAGCCGCGCGGGACGTTCACCTTCTGCCCGTTGACCATGAGCACGCTCGCGTAGCCGGCGTCGTGATCGATCGCAACGATGCGCCCGCGGTTCGCCGCCGAGGCCGGTGGAAGCGGGATGTCGCGGGTCCAGTTCCCATCGCCCATCGCGATCCGCACGACATCGTTTTCTGCGAGCAGCGACGCGAGTGCGGCTTCGCTCAGCTCCTTGATCGGCGCGCTCGTTTCGCGACTCACGTCGATGCGATGCGTGTACGGCTCCATGCGCCCGGTGCCCTCGTTCCATTTGCTGAAGCCAGTGGGCGAGCCGGCGTCGAAAACCGCTTTGCTCTCCAAAAAGCGTTGGATGATCGCAGCGGAGTTCGGCGTGTAGAGCGTGAACCGGTTGAAGCCCGAGAGCGGCGCGCCGCCCGCCATCGCGTCGAGGCCGAAGGAGCGTTCATCAAATGGCGGCTGACATTCCTTCTCCACACACGTCTCCTTGCCGCTGCGGATCGGCGAGAAGTTCGGGATGAAACGCCCCTTGTCCGCGTCCCATCCCCACGTGGAATTGATCTGGTCAGCGGGCCGGTGCACCGAACCTTTGAATCCATCCACGTAATGCCCGAGACCGTAGTTGTGCCCGACCTCGTGGCTGAGCTCATTGCCGATGGACTGGTCCAGCGTCACAATCCCGCCGCCGCCCGACCCCCCGTGCACTTGGATGCCGTTGGAGTATTTGCCTCGGTTGTTGTGCGCCGCGAGCTGCGCCGCGATATACGGATGACTTTTCTCGCCCTGCCCCGACGTGCTGTGGAGGCCGTAATTTGCGTTGTCGATGCCGTGAGAGATCAGCTCCTTTCCAATGCTCTGGCGCATGTTGCCCGTGTGCCAGCCTCCCTCACTCTCATCCACCTCCTTGAGCAGCGTGCCGGTGGGCATCATCACTTCGCTCAGCGATAGCGGCGCGTACTGGCTGACGATCAGACGGCTCGTCGGCACCGTCTGGAAATATTCGCGGTGCGCCTCGCGATCCTTCGCAAAAGCAAACGCATCGCGCGGCGTGGTCAGCATCCCGATGTCGATCGTGTGAATGAGAAGCTGGCTCGGCGCGCCCACCTTCAACCCGGCAAGTTCGCCCATGAGATTCCCCTGCCGGATCTGGAGCGAGAAACCGGGCACGATCCACTCCGCTGCGAGCACGCCGCTCCAAGCGTCCGTGGCGTAGGTGATGGCGTTGTTCTCGACGTCGCCGGCCCGGAACCACTGTCCGTTCACGCACTTCAACTCCGCCGACTGTCCGCGCGTCAGCCCCACCTGGCGGCCGCTGTAGTAAAGCGTGGACGGGTAACCCGCCTGCGATTTTACCCGGACCATCCTGCCTTCCGCGGCTTTGTCCTGCGGCACATAGATATCGCGCACCCAGCGGCCATCGCCCGTCTCGATCTCGACCACGGCATGGCGCTTTAATTCACCGAGGAGAAATGCCCCGCTCGGGTCGCTCAGCTTTTCTAATGCGCCCTTGTCGCGCACCGTGCCGGTGGAACCACTGCGCGGGGTGAAATCGATCGTCCCCTCCGGTGCGCCTTCCACGTAATAGGCGGTCTTGGGGAGGAGCTTGGGCGGATTGAGATTGAGCGTGCCGACAGGTTTACCCTGCGCATTGCGGATGACGACGGAGATGGGCGTGGCGTCACCGGCCTTGAGCGGACGGACCATCAGCAGGCTTTTGCGCAGGCTCGTGAGATGCGGTTGATTATCCCCTTCGCGCGGATGCGCTGGCAGGATCTGGCTTTGGGCAAAAAGCACCTGCGCCGCGAGCGATCCCTTGAGGTCATTGACAGGCGGGGTGGTGTTGAAAACGAGTGCGCTGGCGGCTTGCAGGGGCGCTGGTGAGGGGCAGAGGAGGAGGGTGGTGCAGAGGGCGCCGAGGAGCGGGGGGAGATGCTTGGTGATCACGTGGCCGGGGGGGAGGGGTGGTGTGTGGGCGGGAGGAGGGTTTGGTCGAATAAGTGGAAATAGTGAATTAAGTTAACAGATTCGCCAGTGGAATTTATGCGCCCCGAGAGGGGGAGAGGAGCTCACACAAAGGCACCATGGCACCAAGGGGGCGACGGGGGGGTGCGATCGTAAGAAAGGGGCCTTCAAACGGACGAACGTCACGGCCCCTCTGGCGTCCCCGCGACATCCGTCCCCACCGTATCTTTGTGCCTTTGTGCCTTGGTGTGAGAAACTGTGGCGAGGAGCTCACACAGAGGCACCACGGCACCAAGGGTGGATGGGTCATTGAAGACGTGTCGGCGGGTGTGTTGGTGGTCATGGAAATTGCAGGGGCACGAGTGCTGGAGGGTGGCTTGCCGATCAGGTGGCCGCAGGCTATGGTTTGTGCGTGACAGCGACCCTTGCCATCGAACTTCCGACCTGTCTGACCTTGCAGGGAAAGAGTCGTGCGGAGTTGGAACAGCGCAGCAAGTTCCTCTTGGCTTTGAAATATTTCGAACTGGGGGAGATCACTTCTGGGCAGGCTGCCCGGATGGCTGGCATGGGCCGCGTGGCATTCTGGAATGAGGCCAGCAAGTGCGGTGTGGCTGTCATTGACATGGATGAGGAAGAAATGGCGCTGGAGTTCGCCTGTGTCTGAGTTTTTCCAACGTCCTGTTGTCTGCAACACCAGCCCGGTAATCTCACTTTGCAAAGCTGGGCTGGGGCATCTTTTGGCCAGACTGTTCCCAAAAGTGCTCACCACCACTGCGGTCGCGGCGGAGCTGCAAACCAAAGATGTGGGTGACTCCTCGGAAATCGACACGGTCTTGTCCACCATCGAAATCCTGCCGGCGCCGCCGCTCGATCCCATGTTGGCCACGATTCTCGATCCTGGGGAGGCTTCGATTTTACAGATTGCCAAAGCACATGGCATTTCTGGCGTCCTGATGGACGAACGGCGGGGACGTCGCGTCGCAGTGGATGTGTTCGGCTTCGAAGTAGCTGGCACCTGCGCCCTGTTGCTTCGGGCTAAAAAGCTCTCACTAATTCCTGAAGTCAGGGCACCACTTGACCGCATCATCGTGAACGGACTCTTCATCAGCACCCGGCTACGCACTGAGTGCCTGCGCCTGGCAGGGGAATGAACGCCCGATGGCGTCTTTCATCGGGACCATGGACGGCTGGGGATTGAAGTTACTCCTCTGAAAATGCGAAGGGCCTCCGGGAAATCCCAGAAGCCCAGCGCCGACCGGGAATCTCCAGTCCGACTTGCTTTCAAGGCCGTCCATTCCCCTTTTCCGTCAACGCTCAACATCTCCTTCATCAGAAAGCGGCCGCAACTTCCTGCTGCGCGGGAGAGGAGCTCACACAAAGGCACCATGGCACCAAGGGGGGGAGGGGGCGACGGGGGGGAGATTTACGAACGTAAGAAGGGGCCTCTCAAACGGACGAACGTCGAGGCCCTCTGGCGCCGCCTCCACATCCGGCCCCACCGTATCTTTGTGCCGTGGTGCCTTGGTGTTAGGAACTGGGGCGAGATGTTCACACAAAGGCACCATGGCACAAAGGGGGAGTAGAGTGGAAGGGGAGACGCTGATCTGCCGTCTGCTGGCGCTTCTTGCGCCCCCTGCCGGGGCGCGTTGCGTGTGGTGTGGTGGACCGGTGGTTCCCTGTGTCCGCTTTGCGGACTGCGGTCACCGACCGGCTAATTTCTTTCATGCCTCCGGCATGCTGAGGGTCGGAGCCCCGTGCGAGCGGCGGTCATTGATCTTGGTCTCTTGCAGCTTTGTGCCGTGGTGCCTTGGTGTGAGGAACTGGGGCGAGATTTTCACACAGAGGCACCATGGCACCAAGGGGGGAGAGGGAGGGAAGGTGGGCGAAGGTACGGAGGGGCGGGGAGATGAGGAAGGGAGCGCCGGGAGGCGACGCAAAGATTTTCTGAGCTTGCCGTTCTCTTGTCACAAGGGCTTCGACGTATTAGTCTTTTAGCGTGATTAGGAGTCTAAAGATCGAAGACGTCTACAACGACCCGCACAAGCTGGATCCTTTTCTAGAAACTGGCGAACCTGTGGTTGTGCTCAAGGAAGGGAGGGTGGTTGCCCAGTTGATGCCGATTCTCCCTGTCGGTGGCAGCAGCAGACCGCGGGCTGCCGTCTCTGGAAGACCAGATTTCCGCGCGCGCTTCTTGGAGATGTGGGGCGCTAAAGCGTTTCAGAGTCAGGTGTGCGTTTCGGAGGAGTTCGCGCTGTTGCGTGGCGGTCGGGTTTTGTGAGGGCTTTTGCAGATACGAGCTTTCTGTTTGCTTTTTACTTCCCGCGTATTGGGTCGGAGCAAGCGATTGAAAAAATGGAGACCTCACGGGAAAGCCCCGTGATCAGTTCTCTCGTCCGATATGAGTTCCAGCAGGCGGTCTGGTTTAAGGTGTGGCTGCACTCGAACGGGCAGTCTGCGGGGGTGAATCAGCAGGCCGCGCAGTCGGTTCTGGCCGCGTTTGATTTGGATCTCGATCAAGGCGTTTGGCGGATTGAGGACGCGGGCTTTGATCGGCTTCTGGGCCGTGCGGAATCCTTGGTCTTCACCCACACATCGAGGAACGGAACCCGAGCGGTGGACATCTTGCATGTGGCGTCGGCATTGGAAACGGGTGCCACGGAATTACTGAGTTTTGACCAGAACCAACGGCAAATAGCGCAGGCTGAAAATCTCGTTGTTTTTCCATAACTAGCTTTTGCAAAGCGGCTAACGGCAGCTGAGCTGTCTTGCTATCGACGACCTTCCGGGGCGGCGTCCATTCAAGGGCGGTGGCGAAAAGAAGGTTCTGGTCCATGCCTATTTGATCGCCTCCTGCGCTCATTCAGTCGCACCCAAAACTCAGCGGCACCTCTGGGGCCATGCTTCTCGTCAATGCCATCCGCCAGTGGGGTTCCGGTGATTTTTCAGCCAATCGATTGAGCGAAGCGAAGCGCAGTCCGTTCGCTCCCTGTCTCTCCTCTCCCCCTTTGTGCCGTGGTGCCTTGGTGTGAGAAGCTTTGGCGAGATTTTCACACAGAGGCACCACGGCACCAAGGGAGGGGGCGTGTAGGGGGGCAGGGGGGGGAGTGCCCGACGCCCCGCAGCGTTGTTCGGCGTATCGGCTCCCCTTCGCGTTTTATCGCAGTGCCGGCGCAATGAGTCCCGCTGCGGTGGCCAAAACAGCCTGGCGATTGTCAAAAGTCAGGAACGCGCTCGCCTTCAATTCCACCGCGCATGCCACATGCAAAATGTCCATGGTCCGGCACCCCAGACGCATCGTTTCCTCGCTCAAGCGCCGGAACGTTTGCATCAAGTCACTGCGGTGCATTTTCGGAAAGAAGTACAGTCCTCGGGTCCGGCGCTCTTTGAACAGGTTGACCTGCCCCTCGGCATCGCTGGCGCTGATTTCATTCCAAAACACTTTCAACCGCAGTGCGTTGATCAGTTCCATTTCCTGAATCTCCCAAACCGGCAGGGGAAGATCCTGTGAGGCAACCTGCGATTGCACGGCCTCCGATCCCTCGTCGCGAAGGTAGAGTTTCAGCAACGCGCTCGTATCCAGATACAGCACAGGAGGTTCCTGCTTAAAAGCGCCCCTCGCGATCCGCGGCAGCCGTCTCCTCAGCGGAGCGCCCCTTCGCTGGAATCGCCGTCGCAAGATGATCGTCCCATTTTTAAATCCGTCTCGGGGGCGCAGCGACGATGTGAACCGTGGGACGCCCCCGATTGACTACTTCGAAGGATTCTCCCGCCCGGACCTGCTCCTCGATCAGAGACCAGTTGGCCTTCATTTCGCGGACGGAAATTGTTTTCATGGGGTAATCCTACCGAAGATTTTCAGTTCGGAAACCCAAGGAATTTCAATTTGAGAAACATAGGCGATTTCTCAAGTGGGACGCACGGGCGGAGTGCCCCTCTTAGTCGGGCAGGTCAGGGCTTCTCAAACGGACAAACGGCCCCACCCCGGCGCCACTTCGCATCCGCGCAATCCATACCTTTGTGCCGTGGTGCCTTGGTGTGAGGCTTTCCATAGCTCATCGTCCGGCACCCCACATGCTCCTAAACCGGCTGGGGAGGATTTTGGGCGACCGTTCGGGTATTCGCTTATGGCCTACGGTGGGCAGCGGGGCATGCCGTAGGCGACCTCCTCGCCGCATCGTGCCCAGCTTTCAGTGAATAGATAGCGGCATAATGACCGCGGTCAGATCGATCAGGTTGTTTGTTGTGCAAATCGCTGCTATCTAGCGAATGATGAACGTCAGCATGGTGCGGGTGGTAGCGTCCGTGATCCGTAGGGACGATCACTTGCTTATTTGCCGCCGTGCATTTCACAAGCGGCACGGTGGGTTGTGGGAATTTCCGGGCGGTAAGTGTGAGAACGGAGAGTCAGACTTTGCCGCGGTTTGTCGGGAGTTGGCGGAGGAACTTGGAGTTAAAGTGCTCTCGGTTGGGCCGGAAATCTTTTCGATTCAGGATCCTGGATCTCAATTTGTTATTGTATTTCTGCCTGTGGAAATTTGTGGTGAACCAAAATGCATTGAGCACAGCGCGATGACTTGGGCGCGGCCGCAGGAACTGAATGCTATGCCTCTCGCACCGAGCGACCGCAGTTTCCTTAATTACTTAGGGGGGAATCTATGACTTTGCCACGAGGGTTGTACGAGGCTTTGGTCACAGAAGGGCTTAGGGTCCAGTTAGAGAGCCTTGAGCAGGACGTTGCACACCGAGAACAACTGCGGCGTGAGGAAGTTCCCGATAGGGTGGCATTGCATCTGAGCCGTTTGATCGAAGCCGCTCTTGCAACCGTGAGTGATGAAAAGAGGGTTGGGGTCGGAATCGTGGTGGCGCGGGAAATTCTCACCCGGTTGGCCGAACTCACGGGGGTGGGGGACCTTGAGTTAGATATGCCTGTTCAATCCGGGGACGTGCTCCGCGCAATCGGCGCCGTCCTGCCGGATGGAAGTGCACGTCTTCCCACCCCACCGCTAATTCCACTTCTCGATACTACGCTGCTCACCAACTCGCCAGGCGAGCCTCGGGTTGGTCACCAGATTGTCGCGGAGATAGAATCCGCCGCACGGATCGACGTGCTCATGGCATTTATTCGGAGGACGGGGATTGCGCCCATGCGAGAGGCTCTCCGCAGGCACATCGGCAACGGTGGCCAGGTGAGGTTTCTAACTACGGTTTACACAGGGGCGACGGAACCTGAAGCACTCAATGAGCTCCAGCAGCTCGGTGCGCAGATCCGTGTTTCGTATGACGTGACTACAACTCGGCTTCATGCGAAGGCATGGATTTTCCACCGTGGCTCAGGTTTTTCGACCGCTTATGTCGGATCCTCGAACCTGACACACTCTGCCCAGGTGAGCGGACTTGAGTGGAACATTCGGGTTTCCGAGGCGCGTAACCGTCCTGTGATCGAAAAGGTGCGGGCGGTATTTGATACGTATTGGGAGAGTGGCGATTTTGAGCAATACGAGTCCGAGGAGTTCATGCGCCGCTTAGGTGCGGCTCGAAAACCTGGTCCGGTCGTGTTTCTCAGTCCCGTTGCCGTCGAGGCGAAACCGTTCCAAGAGCGACTGCTAGAGCAGATATCGGTATCAAGGATTGCCGGTTTTCACCGTAACCTGTTGGTTGCGGCGACAGGCACAGGGAAAACCGTGATGGCAGCGCTGGATTACGCCCGACTACGGCAGAGTCTTCCGTCTAGTCGATTGTTGTTTGTGGCCCATAGACGGGAGATTTTGGACCAAAGTCAGGCCACGTTTCGACACGTGTTGCGGGATCCCTCTTTTGGAGAGCAGTGGGTTGCAGGCAGGCGACCGGAACGCTTCGATCACGTGTTTGCATCCATCCAAACGCTGAACGGTGCGGACCTGGCACTTCTGGATCCCAAACGATTCGACGTGGTGGTTGTCGACGAGTTTCATCATTCGGCCGCTGATTCGTACGTCAGAATTCTTGGGCACATGCAGCCTGTGGAACTACTCGGGCTTACTGCGACGCCTGAGCGTTCGGACGGTCGCTCGGTCATGGAGTGGTTCGGCGGGAGGATTGCTGCAGAACTGCGGCTTTGGGACGCGATCGATCAACACTACCTGACTCCGTTCTGTTATTACGGTCTGCACGACCATCTCGATCTTCGCCAGGTCCCTTGGCGTCGGGGGGTGGGGTACGATCTCGAGGCCTTGACCAACGTCTATACGGGATCTGATGTCTGGGCCGAGTTCGTCGTAAAAGAGTTTGCCGCACGGGTTCCTGATATTGGAAGTGTCAGAGCTCTTGGGTTCTGTGCGAGCGTGCGGCATGCCCGCTACATGGCTGAGGTATTTAACCGAGTAGGGGTGCAAGCCGCGGCTGTCTCTGGTGAAAGCCGTGTGGATGAACGGGCTGAAGCGCTCGAAAAGCTTAACCGAGGGGCCCTGCGTGTAGTGTTCTCGGTGGATGTTTTCAATGAGGGCGTGGATATCCCCTCGGTCGACGCGATTCTCATGCTGCGCCCAACTGAAAGCGGCACACTTTTCCTACAACAATTGGGGCGAGGCTTGCGGCGGATTAGCGGGAAGACGACCTGTGTTGTGTTGGACTTCGTCGGAACTCATCGGCAGGAGTTTCGGTTCGATCGCCGCTTCCAAGGCCTACTTGGTGGGACGCGGAAGGAGGTTCAGCAGCAGGTCAAACTAGGTTTTCCGTACCTACCGGCGGGCTGTCACATGCAGTTGGATCCGGTCGCGCAAGAAATCATTCTTGAGAGTATCCAACAGGCTATCCCCTCCCGGTGGGTAGAGAAAGTAGCGGAATTGAGGGCGTTTATCCGGGCCGGTCATCCTGTTTCGTTGCAGGGTTTCCTGGAGCATTCGGGATTAGAGTTGGAGGATATCTACACAGGAGGTAATACGTGGACGCGTCTTTGTGCGGACGCTGAGGTTGTTGTGGAACCTGCTGGTCCGGAGGATCTGGTTTTGGGACGGGCTCTCGGACGTCTACTTCATGTAGATGATGAGGTAAGAATCACGGGATATGCTTCGCTAGCGAGTAACCCGAAGCCCCCGGACTTGAGCTCAAGTTCGGTGTTTCAACTGAGATTGGCGAGGATGCTAGTAACTCAGTTGGTTGATGGGATAAGTGATGATACATTACCACGTGCGGCGACTTTGGACGAGGGACTGCGTTTGCTCTGGAGGCATCCCCGTGTGTTGTCTGAATTGCGTGCCGTTCTTGAAGTGCTTCGGACACGTATAGACCATGTTCACGTGCCTCTGGTGGGGCGTGCGGAAAATCCAATCAAAGTTCATGGTCGTTATACCCGGTCGGAGATTGTGGCAGCTTTCGGTTTGGGAGCGGGTGCTAAGGGTTTTCCGTGGCGGGAAGGGGTGAGGTGGGTGCCGGAAGAGAGAGCTGATTTATTTGCCATTACTTTTGACAAGGCCGATGGGAATTTTTCTCCAACGACCCGTTATCGAGACTACGCCATGAGTCGTGATTTGGTTCATTGGGAAAGTCAGTCAATGACCCGAGCGACGAGTGAAACCGGGTTGCGATATCAGCAGCATCAGCAAAAGGGGAGCGATGTCGTGATGTTTGCCCGGCTTCGCCAGGATAGCCGCGCGTTCTGGTGTTTGGGGCCGGCATCCTATGTTCGGCACGATGGAGAGCGCCCTATGTCGATTGTGTGGCGACTGCGGCAGCCTTTGCCGGGTGACCTTTTTAGTCAATTCGCTGCGGCCGTTGCTTAGATAATAAGCATGAGTCGTTAAGGTGCCTACGTGAAATAATATAAATGTCTTTGGATTGTTGCTTGTTTGCGTGTAATTCATGGCAAGTTGTGAAATCCTGATGAAGATGTATTATGATTTTGGCATCCTGTAATCTTAAGTCCTGATTTATAATTTGAACGCAGTGTCTCCCCTTCAGACCAACGGCAGTTTTTACTCCAAATATCGGGAGCTTAATTCCGACTACGATGCGCGCGTTTTCGTAGCTGCGGAGAACACGATCTCGAAGCTCCTCGAGAGTGAGACGACTAGTGAACGGCCCGGAATGCTGCTCGGGAAGGTTCAGAGCGGAAAGACTCGGACTTTTATCACTTCCATGTCCCTGGCCTTTGACAGCGGTTTCGATGTCGCCGTTGTCTTCACTAAAAACTCCCGGCCGCTTCTTGAGCAGACGATCAAGCGCCTCAGGTCCGAATTTACTTACTTCATCGAAGACGGTGAAATGGAGGTATACGACATCATGCAATGCCCTGAGACGTTCTCAGAGTTTGAATTAGAGTCGAAGTTGCTGTTCGTCGCTAAGAAAGAAACCAACAATCTGAAGCGTCTCATCAAGCTGTTCCAGGCTGATTGTCCTTCCCTAACCAAAAAGCGTGTCATCATTGTAGACGACGAGGCGGACAATGCCTCAGTCGGCTACTCCCGTCGTCGAGGCCTTATCGAGGCCAACCGGATTGCCGCCCAGATCAGTGACTTCCGCACCATCCTCAGTGGCAGTTCCTATTTGCAGGTCACCGCAACACCTTACTCGCTTTACCTTCAGCCGAGTGAGATCGAAGTCGCCAACGTTGTTGAGTTCAAGCCGACGCGTCCGACATTTACGGTATCGGTTCCTGCTGGTGATGGCTACGTCGGCGGGGACATCTACTTTGGCGACAAAGCTCGCGGAGACGATGACACTTTGGAGAAGTTTATCCACTGCTCCGTGGACCACAGGGAGTTGGATCGTCTGAAGCGACGCGATGGTCGCTCTTACAAACCGGAGCAGCTTCTTTTTACGGACCTCTATCAAGGCATTCGTGACGCAGTAGTCGGTTTCATTGTCGGGGGGTGCATTCAGCGGATCAATGGGATCAAGTCCGGTCTCAAGAGCAAGAGGCTCCGTTACTCTTTCTTGCTGCACTCTGAGGCGGCCATGGGGTCTCACGCATGGCAGGAAGTGCTTGTCGAGGAGTTGGTCGCCCGCCTTGCTGGCGCAGCGCAGAACTGTGACAAAGTGGTGAACGGTCTCGTCGCAAAAGCCTATGAGGACTTCAAAGTTTCGCTCCAACTCGACGGCCTGCCTGTGCCTGCATTTTCCGAAGTCGTTGAATCTGTCTTGGAGGCCCTGACAGCCGGCTACGTCACAGTCTCCAAGATCAATTCAGAGAATGACATCTCTGCATTGCTCGATGACACTGGACAGCTCAAGCTCCGTAGCCCACTTTGTATCTTTATCGGCGGGCAAGTTCTCGATCGCGGGGTGACTCTGGCTAATATGATTGGCTTCTACTACGGGCGGCGTCCGAACAGATACCAGCAAGACACTGTTCTGCAGCATTCACGTATGTATGGGTATCGGCGCGCTGATCTTGCGGTTACACGATTTTACACATCAGCCGTCATTCGGCAGGCGATGTTTCAGATGGAGGAATTCGACAGTTCTTTACGGAAGGTCATCGAAGCCGGCGGGGATGGGGCCGTGCAATTCATTAGACGTGCGGCTGATGGAAGTATCGTGCCGTGCAGCCCAAACAAGATTCTTGTCGCTGCCACGGAGACACTTAGGCCGAATAAGCGTCTCCTGCCGATTGGATTTCAAAGTGGATATGCGACTGGTCGCAACGGTATCAGGAGTGCCATCGACGAGCTTGATCTTAAAGTTGAACAGATTTGTGGCTTCAATCGTGAGGCACCGACGCTTGTTTCTGTCGACACAGCCATCGAGTTTCTTGATGCCATCGAGCCGACCTTGGTTTTTGAGGATGAAGATGCTCCTGCATTTGGTTGGCAGTCGGCCAAAGCTGCCATTCGCCACTTGAGTCAGCAGCATCCCGACCAAAAGCAGCGGGGACGGGTGTTGCTCTGGGCTGCCAAGGATCGAGACTCGGCGCGCCTAGCGGCGTCTGGATCCCATGCGAAATACATCGAGACTCCTGACTCCACTAAAACTGAAGGCGTGATCGCTAATGCCTATGCTGTGGACCATCCAATTCTTTTTCTGCTCCGCCAAAATGGAAGCGCCACGCCTGATAAAGGGTGGCGCGGCACTCCGTTTTACTGGCCTGTCTTGCGCGCGCAACAGAATGCCCCGACGGCGGTTTACACCGCAGAAGTCTTAAATTGACCGACGATCCCATTCCCCTCCAAGCGCACCGACGAGCGAGCGGCAAGCGACGGAAGTTCCGCTAAACAGACAATCTTTGCGCTTTTGGGGATGTCTTCAGCTATCGGCGTTGAAAAATCTTCCGACGGTGAACCCGGAGAAAATTCTGGTCCGGTTGGAGCGCGTCATGAGGGAGGCTTAGCGGGATGCCCTCGAGGTTCGCGAAGTTTTGTTTCACTGCTTCATCTGCGGCGTGGGATTTGAGCAGCGGCGAAACCATCAGCCGCATTTGGCTGTCGAACGTGATGAGGCCTCTATCGAAGGCCGCATCGTGGAGGCGATTGAGGCACAGGCCATTTCGAGGGTTGAGTCTTTCGTTGGGATAAGAAGCCCAGGGAAGGATGTGGGAAGCCACGAGAAGTTCCCTCACGGGCAGTTGGGTTACTCCGCACCGTCCGTTGAAGTTGTTCAAGACCACATCCCGGAAATATTCCTGCCCACGCCGCTGCTCGATATTGGCTGGGCGGGTGGTGACTTCAGGTGGCTGGCCGGAGAGCCGTTTGAATCCCTCATTGGGAACCACTTCAAAGCGCTCCTCGGGGTGAACGCCAAACACATCCCTGAGTGCGATCTCGCTCGCGTTCACTGACTGCTCGAGGTTGGAGTGAAACTCGGACCAGATATCAACGTCGAGTTGACTGGCGCCCGAGAGTCCGCGGATTCCGCGCATTCTGAGTACTGGGTCGAGGGAGGCGAGGTTGCACAGTTTCATCGCGACACTCGACGGGGTGCGTTTCAGTTTTTCCGCGACCTGAGTAATCACGGGATTGCGTGAGTTGAATTGGCCGAAAGGGAGTTTTTGATAGATGTTGAGTGCGACCAGCAGTTCAGTGCGGGACCAACGGCGCCTTTGGCTCATACACGAGTGTATACTCGGCTTCGCAAGTGGTTGCGATGCCATGTGTTTTTAAAACCACTCGCCCTGTGGACAGGCACTTATCCCGGTCTTTTTGTCACTTGGTGCCGTGGTGCCTTGGTGTGAGAAGCGGCGGCGGGATTTTCACACAAAGGCACGAAGGCACCAAGGGGGGAGGCGGGTGGAAAGTGGGGAGACGCTCATCGGCCGTCTGCTGGCGCTTCTTGCGCCCGCTGCCGGGGCGCGTCGCGTGTGATGTCGTGGACCGGTGGTTCCGTGTGTCCGCGGGGCGGACTGCGGTCACCGACCGGCTCATTTCTTTCATGCCTCCGGCATGCTGAGGGTCGGAGGCCCGTGCGAGCGTCTGTGGTGGGCGGGCGCTGGTGTCTCGTCAGGTGCGCTTCTCGAGCTTTAGGCGTTCCGATAACCAAACCTTGATGATGGACTGACGGGTCACACCGATCTTGTCGGCCTCTTTATCCAGATCGCGGATCATCCAAGTGGGCAGGTCCACATTGACCCTTTTCTGGTGAAGATTGGGTCTGCGTAAGGTGGATAAGTCCAGATGGGGAATGATGTCCGCGCCTGAATCAAAAATGGCATCAAGTTGTTCTGCTTTCATTGTATAGCGTCTCCTCGTTGGATCTTGCCCTTCTTGCGGAGATGATCCGGGTTCTTTGATTTCGTTCTGTGAAGAAAACGATCCAGATTTTTTCATGGAGCATCCCGATGAGGGCGTAGCGTTTTTCGGTTTCGCTTTTTGCCTTAAGTTCGACCGCGAACAGATCGTTCCAAACGCTTTGGGCTTCAAGGAAATCGATCCCGTGTTTCTCACGGTTGATGGAACTTTTGTCCGGATCGAACTCGAAATCCATTTTTATACCATATCCATGCCAAAAGAGAGCACAAGGGGTGTGACTGGCGGGTGAGAGGGGCACGTGAGGGGCATGATCCCGGTCTTTTGTCACTTGGTGCCGTGGTGCCTTGGTGTGAGAAGCGGCGGCGGGATTTTCACACAAAGGCACGAAGCACCAAGGGGGTGAGGGGGTGAGGGGGCGGTCGCGGGAGCCGCTGTTTGCAGAGTTTCTGCTTTTCTGTAGAGTTTAAGCATGCGCATGACTCTCTCTGTTTCCGGCCGCGGCTTGATCGCCCTCCCTGCTGCCATGCGCAAAGCGGCCGGGATTCGCCCCCAAGACATTCTCATCGCCGAGACCACCGCGGAGGGCATTCTTCTGCGGCCGGCCGTCACGCTTCCGGTGGAGATCTATTCAGGCGAACGGATTGCGGAATTTGATGCCGCGGAGTCGGAGTTGGCACAGGCATTGGCGCGGGTCAGGCGCGCGAAAAAGTAAAGGCGGATGCGCATTTTTCTCGATGCAAACATCCTTTTTTCCGCCGGGAAAAGCGCCGGCGCGATGCGGGGTTTTTTGGGGAGTTTGAAATCCGGCGGGCACGTGCTGGTGGTCGATGGCTATGTAGTGGAGGAAGCCCGACGGAACTTGGAGGCGAAGTTTTCCGGATCGCTCACGGATTTTGAGGTTTTGCTGAACCCACTCGAGTGTTCCGCGATGCTTCGTTTTTTCCTCGCTTCGGAGATTGCGCCGGAACTTCCCGAGAAGGACCGTCCCGTGCTGGCGGCGGCGATCCAGAGTCGGTGTGATGTTTTGTTGACCGGCGACAAGACGCACTTTGGCCCGCTGTATGGCAGGGTTCTGGAAGGCGTCACGATTCATTCTCCGGCGAGTCTGGCTTGTCTGATTTTTCCCGACGCCCCTCGCCTTTAATCTTCTCGAAGACGGATTGGTTCCCGGGCTTCAGCGGGCTCGTGCAAAGGTCATGCATCTATTGCAGCGAGGCCTTCTTGCGGCCCCTGCCGGGGCGCGTTGCGTCGGGTGGTGTGGACCGGTGGTTCCGTGTGTCCGCGGGGCGGACTGCGGTCACCGACCGGCTCATTTCTTTGATGCCTCCGGCATGCTGAGGATCGGAGCCCCGTGCGAGCGGGGGCATTGATCTTTGGTCTCTTGCAGCTTGGTGCCGTGGTGCCGTGGTGTGAGAAACGGCGGCGAGGTGTTCACACAAAGGCACGAAGGCACCAAGGGGGGAGGAGGGTGGAAGGGGGGCGACGCTCATCTGCCGTCTGCTGGCGCTTCTTGCGCCCGCTGCCGGGGCGCGTCGCGTGTGATGTGGTGGACCGGTGGTTCCGTGTGTCCGCGGGGCGGACTGCGGTCACCGACCGGCTTATTTCTTTCATGCCTCCGGCATGCTGAGGGTCGAAGGCCCGTGCGAGCGGCGGGCGTGGATCTCGGTCTCTTGCAGCTTGGTGCCGTGGTGCCTTGGTGTGAGAAGCGGCGGCGGGATTTTCACACAAAGGCACGAAGGCACCAAGGGGGGAGGAGGGTGGAAAGTGGGGAGACGCTCATCTGCCGTCTGCTGGCGCTTCTTGCGCCCGCTGCCGGGGCGCGTCGCGTGTGGTGTGGTGGACCGGTGGTTCCCTGCGTCCGCTTTGCAGACTGCGGTCACCGACCGGCTAATTTCTTTCATGCCTCCGGCATGCTGAGGGGCGGAGCCCCGTGCGAGCGGCGGGCATTGATCTCGGTCTCTTGCAGCTTGGTGCCGTGGTGCCTTGGTGTGAGAAACGGCGGCGGGATGTTCACACAAAGGCACCAAGACACCAAGGGCGAGGAGGGTGGAAGGGGGGGGCGCTCATCTGCCGTCTGCTGGCGCTTCTTGCGCCCGCTGCCGGGGCGCGTCGCGTGTGATGTGGTGGACCGGTGGTTCCGTGTGTCCGCTTTGCGGACTGCGGTCACCGACCGGCTAATTTCTTTCATGCCTCCGGCATGCTGAGGGGCGGAGCCCCGTGCGAGCGGCGGGCATTGATCTCGGTCTCTTGCAGCTTGGTGCCGTGGTGCCTTGGTGTGAGAAACGGCGGCGGGATGCGCACGCCAAGGGCACCGAGGGGAGCAAGGGCGCCAAGGGCACCAATGGCACCAATGGCACCAAGGAGGAGGGGGCTGCGAAGGACAGGAAGGGATTTAGGCCTGCGAGAGTTGGTCGCGGTATTGGGCGGGGGTCTTGAGGGCGGAGGCTTCCGCGGGGGAGTCGGCGGTGAGCTTGAAGATCCAGCCTTCAGCGAAGGGGGCGGTGTTGATGAGGGCGGGGTTGGAGGAGAGGGCGGTGTTGACCTCGGAGATGGTGCCGGAGATGGGGGAGTAGATGTCGCTCGCAGCTTTGACGGATTCGACGACGCAGATCTGCTGGCCTGCGGTGGCCTTGGCGCCGATCTGTGGGAGTTCGACGTAGACGACGTCGGTGAGCTCGGCCTGGGCGTGGTCGGTGATGCCCACGGTGCCGGTGCTGCCTTCAAGGCGGAGCCATTCGTGGGAGGGGCTGTAGTGAAGGTTTTCTGGGACGTTCATGGCGGTGGTGTGGAGGTGGGAAGTGGGCGGTGATGGGCTGGGAGGGAAGGTGGACGGGCGGCGGGGGATGAAGATCAGGAGAGGCCGGTGCGGACGAGGGGCTTTTTCTCGACGAGCGCGGGGTAGCGTTTGCCACGGATTTCGATCTCGATGGGTTCCCCGGGCTTGGCGAATGCGATGGGGAGGTAGGCCATGCCGATGCCGATGTTGAGGGTGGGGGAGAGGGAGCCGCTGGTGGTTTCTGCGATCTGCACGCCGTCCTTGTAGACGGGGTAATGGGAGCGCGGGGGAGGGGATGGGGCCTGCATTTTGAAGGGGACGAGGCGGCGCTGGAGGCCGTTGGTTTTCTGATGCAGGAGGGTGGGGCGGCCGACGAAGTCGGGTTTCTGGAGGTCGACAAAGAAGCCGAGGCCGGCTTCGAGAGGGGAGGTGTCCGGGCCGAGGTCGGAGCCGTTGAGGGGGTAGCAGACTTCGAGGCGGAGGGTGTCGCGTGAGCCGAGGCCGCAGGGTTTGAGGCCGATGGGGGCGCCGTGTTCGAGGAGGGCGTTCCATGTGTCGAGTGCGCGCTCTGCGGGGCAGAAGATTTCGAAGCCGTCTTCGCCGGTGTAGCCTGTGCGTGCGATGAGGTAGGGAGCGCCGTCGATGTTGATGGAGATGATTTCGTTGCGGGCGGGAGCTTGGAGGTTGTTTTGGAAGAAGAGGGTGAAGAGGTCGTGGGCTTTGGGTCCTTGGAGGGCGAGGCCGGCGAAGTCGTTGCTCCGGTTGATGAGGAGGACTTCCTGTGGGCGCCTGTCGTCGAGCCATGCGAAGTCTTCGTCGATTTTGGCGGCGTTGACGACGAGGAGGTAGTGTTCTGGGGCGGTGCAGTAGGCGATGAGGTCGTCGATGACGCCGCCGTGGTCGTTGAGGAGGAAGGTGTACTGGCACTGGCCGACTTGGAGGCGCTCGAGGTTGTTGGTGAGCACGCGGTTGAGCCACGGGAGAGCGAGGGGGCCGCTGATGAAGAACTGGCCCATGTGGGAGATGTCGAAGACGCCGAGTGCGTTGCGCACGGCACGGTGTTCTTCGAGGATGCCGGAGTACTGGACGGGCATGGACCAGCCGCCGAAGTCGACCATTTTTGCGCCGAGGCGGACGTGGGCGTCGTGGAGGGGGGTGGTTTTAAGCGGTGCGTCGGACACAGCGCTGGAGGCTAGGTTTTCGGGGCGGAGTGGTCTAGAGGAAAGCCCCCGTTGTGATGATGTTGCGGGGGTGTTTGCTGGGAAGGGCGGCGGGTTCTGCGGTTCTCGGGGGCTGGGGTTCTGTGGGGGGAAATTCAGCGGGCGGGCTGTGCGGTTTGGAGTTCTGCGAGGCAGCGCTGCCAGAGTTGGTCGATGGGCGCGCCGGCGAGTGCTGTGAATTCTTCTTCGCGGAATCCGCCGGCTTGCATGCGGCGGTGGATTTTGTCGACGGAGCCCGGTTGGGTGGATTCGAGCCAGAGAAGGAATCGTGCGGTGACGCGGTAGCTGTTGGTGTAGTGCTGGGCTGGGGTGAGGGTGGAGGGGAGGCTCCAGCCGGGTTGGGAGGATGGGCCGTAGAGGAGGCGGGCGTAATCGGCGATGCCTTCGGTGATCCAGCCGGGGTTGGGGGAGGGGTAGGCTTGGATGATGTGGGTGAGTTCGTGGGTGAGGAGTCCGATGTCCTCGGGATGCTTTTCGATCCAGTCGATGCTGACGGTGATGCTGGTGCGGTCTGCCATGGCGGGCGCCTTGAGTGCGCGCTCAAAGCGGAGCCGGATGTTGCGTGGGGCGGGTTTCTGCGGGTTTTCGAAGCGGGCGAGGAGGCGCGGGAGGCATTCGTAGAAGAGGGTGGTCATGCGGCCCACGATGGGGGCGATGGAAGGGGGGATGTCGCCTTCGAGGGTGAGGCTGGGAGCGGTGTTTTTTGCGGGGGGCTGCGTCGGGGCTTGTGCGAGTGTGGTGGCGGGAAGAAGGGCCGGAAGCGCGCAGAGGACGAGGAGTAAGAGGAGGGGGTGGAGAGGGCGCATGGGTGGGGAATGCGGAATTGGGAATTGGGAGTTGGGAGTTGGGAGTTGGGAGTTGGGTGCAGAGATACGGGGGTGCGGAGATACGGGGGTGCGGATGGAGGCGTTGGAGCGCAGGCGTGGAGCCTGGGGTCAGCGGCGAGCGGAGAGGAAGCCCCATGCCATGCCGATGAGGAGGCCTGCGGTGTGGCAGGCGTTGGCGACCTGGCCGATGATGCCGAGTGCGCAGAGGATGAACCAGCCCATGAGCATGAGGACGGTGTTCTTATTGAGCTGCCATGAGACGAAGCGGTCGAATTTGCCGCGCATCCAGAGGAAGCCGAAGAGGCCGTAGTCGACACCGGACATGCCGCCGAACTCTGCGGTGGTCCAGAGGTACTGGGCGGTGTTGGAACCGGCGGCGAGGACGAGGGTGAGGAGGAGGAGGTAACGGGAGCCGAAGCGCGATTCGAGGAAGGTGCCGAGGTCGCGCAGGAGCATCATGTTGAAGATGAGATGCAGCCAGCCGAAGTGGATGAAGATGGGGGTGACGAGGCGCCAGATCTGGCCCGTGCGGATTTCAGGGAAGGATCCGAGGTTGCGGACGAGGGCGGAGTCCGGGATTTTGCCGTCGGCGGTCCTTGGTGTGGGGCGATGGATGGAGACGCCTTCGCCGACGGAGGCGTAGTTGGAGATGCTGAAGGGGGCGAGGGCGCGGCTGTTTTCGCCGGCGTCCGAGTAGATGGCGAGTGCGACGCTCAGGACGATGAGCAGGATGGTGACGAAACTGGTGTGGGTGTTGGAGCGTTCGTGTTCGATGCGAGCGGAGTCGGCTGTTGTGGAGCGCCGTGCTTTTTCAGCTGCCTCCATGGTTTTGCGCACTGCGCGGGCGCGTTGGGAGGCGTCTGTGAATTCCGGGGAAGCGGGGTTGGCGAGGTAGTGTGCGAGGAGGAGTTTGGCGGGGCCGATCTGGTCTTCATCGTGGACCCAGAGGGCGAAGCTGCCGTTGTCATCGGGATCTGCGTCGCTGGCGATGCCGCTTGCGGTGAGTGCGTCGTGGAAGCGGAGGGCGTCCGCTTCCGATGGGAGGTGGCCGATGAGGCGCATGCGTGCGGGATCGGAAGCGCTGCGGGCTTAGGGAACCGATACGTTGACCAGTGCTTGGGAGCCGTTGCTGAAAGTGAGGCGCACGAGGAAGGAGCCGTTGCCCGTGGTGGTGTGGCCTTGGCTGGGAGAGGCCACGGCGCTCGAGAGTGCGGTGAAAGAGCGCACGGTTTTTTGGACGCCATTGATGCGGATTTTGTCGCCCTTGCGGATGAGCATGTGAAGGGAGTCGGAGGCGTCGAAAGCCCAGAGGCCGAGGTCGGTGAGGCCCGTTGAGGGGCGGAGGGAGGCGAGGAAGGCGGGGCCGCAGGAGGTGTCTGCGCGGCCGTTCCAGGACAGGGACTTGAAGGAGGAGAAGACCACCGAGCCGGTTGCCGCGAGTGTGAGGCCGCTTTCCGTTCCGTTTGCATTGGCGCTGAGGAGGAAGGAGGTCGTGTTCAGGACTGAGGCCACCGTGGCGCCGGGCGGAATGTTTCTTCCGGTGATGATCATCCCCGGGCTCAAGCTGGTGGTGCTTGCACAGGTGACCGCCGCAATGCCGGAAGTCGTCGCGCAGTTGGCGAGGGTCACGCCGGCTGCGGTGAGTGTGAGGCCGCTGCCGGTGTCGCTTGCGTTGGTGCTGAGGACAAGGGAGGTGGTGTTCTGGCTGGAGACCAGCGTGGTGCCGGGGGGGATGTTTTTTCCCGTGATGATCATGCCGGGGCTCAGCCCGTTGGATCTTGCGCAGGCGACCGCTGTGGTGCCGCGTGTCGTTGTGCAGTTGGTGAGTGGCAGAGCAGCGGTGAGCGAAAGGCCGGTGCCGGTGGCAGTCGCATTGGCGCTGAGCACAAGGGATGTGGAGTTCGTGACTGAGGCCAGCGTGGTGCCGGGGGGGATGTTGGTTCCGGTGATGGTCATCCCCTGGACGAGATTGGCAGTGCTCAGGCAGGTGACCTTGGTGCTGCCGGTGGTCGTCGCGCACTTGGTGAGTGGCACCGCTGCGGTGAAAGAGAGGCTGCCACCCGTGCCGGTCGCGGGGTTGTTGAGTACGAGGGCCGTGGTCGGCTGGACGGAGTTGATCGTGGTGCCGAGCGGAATGTTCTTTCCGGTGATGATCATGCCCGGGTTTGCAGCGTCGGTGCTGTCGCAGGTCACTGTCTTGCGGCCGAGAGTCGTCGCGCAGTTGGTAAGTGTCTTGGAGGGGGTGATCCCAGGGGCAGCGGCTCCCGGAGCGTCATCGCCTGTGAGTGCCAGGAGTTTCAGTCCAGCGCCAGGGACGGAGGCGCAGATGGCGCTTTTTTGGGTTGTGTCTGAGTCCTTCACTTCGGCGAGGAAAGCGAACATGCCGGAGGGGCCTCCTGCCGGATCTCCTATGCTGGCAAAGGCGGTGTCGGAGGGGAGGGCGGCCGGTCGGTTGGTTGGAGGGGTGGACGCAGTGGAGGCGGCTGATGTGCGGGCAACGGTTTCGAGAAAATCGTCGGGGGTGCCTTCGTTGAAACCAACGGGCTGGGGGGAATCGGATTTTGGGAGGGTGGCGAGGCGCAGCAGGGCGGTGTCGCCGGCGTCGGTGACCGCCCTCACGCTGAGGAGGCCATCGTCGTCGATGGAGGGGAGGCTGAAGCTTTTGATTTTGTCGATGGGTGAGTCCGGGAGTGTCATTCCGGAACGCAGGAGGATGATGTGATCCTGGCCGGGGTTGAGTTGGAGGAGGGCCGAGGAGTCTGCCTTGTTTGTGTCGGTGACGGTGGCTCGCAGGACGATGGAGCCGGAGCTGTTGAAGCCGCGCTGCTGGTCTGGGGTGCCGGTAAAGGAGGCGAACAGAGCGAGTCTTTTGACGGTGAATTCGTTTTCTTCCAGATCGTAAACAAGATCGCCTGTGCTGAGGAGTTCCTCGGGATCCGCGGCGTCGTGCGCGAGGCGCCAGACGGAGAGTCTGCGGTTGGGGCCGCTGGGTGCGGTGAAGATCAGGTCGCCGTTGTCGGCGAGCGCGATGTCCATGAAGTCGTCGGGGAGGGGGTCGACTCCGAGCACAGCTGCGGAAAGGGTGCCGGGATCTCCGGGCAGTTGTCCGTTGCGGAAGATCCAGAGTCCGTGGGTGAGATCGGGGTCGTTGAGGACGGCTTCGAAGGCGACGTCGCCGGAGCTGTTGGTTACTGGGTCTCCGAAGAAGAGGAATTTGGGGATGTCGGCTCCTTCGGTCGAGTCGGTCGTGTTGAGGAGGGGGGCGGGTTGGCCGGATACCGCGATGGCGCGGGAAGGGGTGCCGCCGACCACGGCTCGGAGGCGGGGGCCTTGTTCAGCTTGGATGACGGCGAGGTAAGCTCCGTCGCCGTTGCCGGATGCGCACGGGATGCTGAAGCGATAGAAGGTCGAGTCCGTTCCTGGAACGGGGGCTCCTGTTTCGGGGGTGAAGTTTGGGAAGTTGAGGGCGGAGTCGGAATCCACCGTGGCGTTTTCGAACAATCTGCTTCCGATGTTGGCGGCGGTATCGGTGTAGGCAAAGGTGACGTTGTAGGTTCCGTCTGGAATGGGGTTTGGCAGGCTGCCGATGTTCGCGAGAGTGGAGGGTGTGGCGGGGTGGAACGCGATGCGGTGTGGGCCGGCGGTGAGCAGGGCCGGATTTGTGACGGAGACCGCCTTGGAGATGTTGGAAGGGGGATTGTCTCCGGGTTTGGCGAACGGGCTGCCCTCGAAGGTGATGGTGATCGCGGCGGCTTGTTCGGGCAGTGTGTAGTCCACGACGAAAGGCCTGCCCGTGGATCGATGAGCGGTGCGCAGGGTTACTTCCAAGTCAGCCGCTTCCGGGTCTGAGTCAATGACGACCGGGACCCTGGGCGACGTGGCGATGGGGTTGCCGAAGAAGTCGCGGTATTCGAGGGAGACGTTGTAGCTGCCATTGGCGAGCGGCGCGCCGTCTGTCACTCCGAGAGAGGTTTTGGGCGCGGTGGGGTCGAAGCTCAGGGAGTGATCCCCGGCGCTCTCGAGGTCAGCGGCGAGGGGGAAGAAGTACGTCTGGACGTCGTCGGTGAATAACAGGTTGAGGGATCCGTTTTGCGCTTTTTCCGGGAGGTTGAACGTCACGGGCACGGAGGCTTTGAATTTCTGCCCGCTGGTGGGTCTGGTGATGGTGGCGGGCTGCGTCGTGAGGTCGAGGCGGACTCCGGTGACGGTGGGTGCGCTGATCAGCTGGTTTTGGGAATTGCGGTAGCGAAGGGTGAGGGAGTAGGTGCCTTCGGGAATGGCGCTGCCAGTGGCGATGGCCGGGTTGCTTCTGGGATTGGTCACCGGCACCGTGAGGGAGTGCGAGCCGTTGCTTTCCTGTGTGCTGGCGAGGCCGAGGACGCGTTCGGCTGATCCACTTGAGGTGAAGGCGAGCTGCACGGAGCCGGGCGTCGCGGCTTCGCTCAGGGTAAAACTCACCGCGAGTTGCCAACCGTTGGTGCTGCCGGCTGCCGGGGCGGAAAGGGATGCGGTCGATGGGGGGGGGGCTGCGGATTCAGTGGTGCCGGGTGTCAGCAAGCTGATCGCTGTGATCCAGAGGGATAGTACCCATGCGCGCGCCAGCTTCATTGAAGGGAGTTTTGAGCGGAGGTGAAGCCGGTTTTCGGCTCCTTTCGGCAAGTTGATCCCACCGGAATCCGGTTTTTTAAGGGTGCGGTTGGGATGCACACGCATGGGATATAGTAGCTGGTGGGCGTGTGCATGGGCAAACTGATTCTCAGGGGGAGCCCGGATGCTGTTTTGCGTCGGACACAGACTCTCAGGAAGCGGCGGCGTGGGCGGGTGCGATCTGACGCAGAGCGTGCAGTTTTTGCAAGGCGCGTCCGGAGCGGATCTGATCGCGCGCAAGCTGGAGGCCTGTGGGAAGGTCTGGGGCGAGGCCTGTGACGACGAATCCTGCGGCGGCGTTGAGGGTGACCACATCCTCCCTGGGGCCCTGTTCGGTGCCGCTGAGGATCCGTTCTAGGAGGAGCGCGTTGGAAGTCTTGTCCGAGCCGATCAAGGCTGAGGGGAGGGCGGTGGGGATGCCGAGTTCGCGGGGGTCGATGCGGAAGTCGCGTGGGCCGCAGGGGGTGGTCTCGCAGACGTCGCTTGGGCCCGTGATGGTGAGTTCATCGGTGCCGTCGCCGTGGAGTGCCCATGCGCGGGTGCGTCCCAGATGGGCGAGGGTGTCGCGGTAGAGGGGAAGCAGGGCGGCGGAGTAGACGCCCACGAGCTGGCAGCTGGGGCGGGCTGGGTTCAGCAGGGGGCCGAGCAGGTTGAAGACGGTGGATACGCCTTCTGCTGCGAGGCTTTTCCTCACAGGCGCGATGGCGCGGAAGGCGGGATGGTAGCGGGGCGCGAAGACGAAGCCCGCGCCCACTTTTTCGACGCAGGCGCGCAGTTGGTCGGGACCGAGTTCGATTTGGATACCGAGGGCCTCGAGCACGTCGGCGCCGCCACACTGGGAGGTGATGGCGCGGTTGCCATGCTTGACCACGCGCGCTCCGCCGGCTGCGAGAACGAACATGCTGGTGGTGGAGATGTTGAAGAACCCCATGCGGTCGCCGCCGGTGCCACAGACATCGAGCATGGGGCCCGTGAGGTGGCTGAGGCCCGGGTCGACGGCGCGCTCCAGGAGGGCCTCTGCGAAGGCGGCGATTTCGGCGGCGGTTTCGCCCTTTTCGCGGAGGGCGCGCAGGAAGTCGGCCTTGGTTTGTTGGGGGAAATCTGGATTGGCGAGAGCATCTACGGCATGGCGGGCCTGTGGGCGGTCGAGGCTGTGGCGGGAGAGGAGGAGGTCGATGAGATCCTGCATGGGGTGTGTGGGGGATAGTGGCTGGGGGAGGGTGGGGTGCCAATGAAAAGGGAGTGGGGAGTGGGTGGCGAAGTGTTGTGGTTTTCGGGGGTTGCTCCGGAGGGTTTTTTGGGTATCTTACTGGGACTTAGGCGCAGAAACCTTCATCCGGCTCGGCTGGGGCGGGCTGGGGTGGGCTGTCTGCGCTGTTGAGAGCGTGGTGAGCTGGGAACTGTCGGCGGAATCCGACAGATTCGTGGGTTTCACTTGTTCTCTTTGTTCTATGATTTTCAGGGCCTGACACGGTTTCGATCGAAGGATTGTTTCCTGCAGGGCTGCATGCGGCGGACGCTCCTTGTTCCGCCTTAAAAACAGGGGCAAAAATCAAACGCCAACAACAACATTGTTGACGCGAGCGACGCCTTCACCGGCGCCGATCTCGCCCTTGCCGCTTAAACCGCGGTGAGGTTCGCCCCTCCGGCAGACGCCTGCTAGCCGGAGGGTACCAGCAGGCGAAGCGGTTACCGCCTCAACCCAGCGTTTCTGGGAAAGAGGCTCGGGGCAGGTGGTGAGTTTTGGCAGGATCTGACACCGCCCCTAAAAACAGACCCTGTCTAAGCATGTAGAGGCTCGCGGTAGATTCTTCGGGACCCGGGTTCGATTCCCGGCAGGTCCATTTTTTTGCCCCTCGTTTTTTTGCTATTTTTCCCGTCATTCTTTCCGCGGTGGCTTTGATGTCTGCGTTGAGAGAGAGGGCGCAGGTTGCAAATCGCGCATTTGGCGCATTTGGCGCATTTGGCGCATTTGGCGCATTTGGTGTGGAAGGCTTGACGTCTGGGGCGCGGGATGTCCCCGAGAGGGGGGGCTTTTGGTGCTGAGGGAGGTGAGGTTGATGCAAGGATGTGTATAACGAAATTGAAGGCGGAGGTGCCTGTATCTCCGCCCGAGGGAGAGGTTTTCGGGGCTTCGGGGCATGGCGCTTAGTTGCGCGGAGTGGCACTCACATAGTGGCACTCACATAGTGGCACTTAGATGCGAGGCTTGTGCGTGCAGTTTGGCCGATGCCTGCAAGGACGCTAGCGAGGGAGAGGCGTTGTCTTTCCTCTTGGGGGCGCCAGCGAGCCGTGGAGTCGTGAGACGATCAGGGCAGGTAAACCTAAAAACGTGAATGGGCTTCCCGAAACTGGGGCGTGCGTTTCAAAAGTAATGATTCACGACGGACTGGATTGCCACCCAATGAGTTCATTGCGGAGAAATGCGAATTTCCTGCCTTTGAACGGCTTCCGTTTCGGCACCTCGCCCCGTCGCCGTTTTTAGGGTGAAAGCTCCTCTCATCATCGTGCTTCTCGCGCTCCTGTCCGGGGCGCGTGGCGTGGGGAAACGCGATCCAGTGGTTCCCCTCGTTCGCTTTGAGGGTTGCGATCACCGATCGGCTATCTAATGGCGCCCATGCCTCCGGTATGCTGACATTGCGGCATTGCGGCATTGCGGCACTGCGAAGTGCCTGACTCTGGGGCGGGATGCTCACCGAGGCGTGATCGATGCCTTCATTAGGCCGAGAACGTCAATGGATATCCCAAAGTGGAGGCGTGCTTTCAAACGCAACCTTTTGCTGCGGAGTGTATTAAGCCTCGAGAAGCTCGATTGCGGAGCAATGGGAACTCATTGCACTTGAAAGGCTTTTGTCTCGGGGCCTCTCCCTTTCGCAGTTTTTAGGTTGATGACGTGGCGTTGCGATGGCGGTGGGCTTCATCGCTATTGAGCCGCGCATGTTACGGCTGCACCCGGCGAATCCTGAACTCCTGACCATGGGGTGTCACCCTATCAAGCGATCCTCAATAGTTCTGTTGATATGGTGTTTTGGGGCGGATGAGGAGGTGGTGGGATTGCGGCTTTTTATTTAGAATCGGTCTTGATAAGGCCGGGGGTCGGGCAGATAGTACCCGGTCCTGAGATGAGAGTTCGCACCGATTCCAAGTCCACCCTGTCCGCCGAGGATGCGATCCACGGGCATGGTCTGCGCATGACGGAGCAGCGCCGGCAGGTGTACGACGTGCTGATGGCGCAGCGCGATCATCCCTCTGCGGTGGAGGTGTTTACGCGTGTGAAGGTGAGGATGCCGAGCATCTCGCTGGCGACGGTTTACAACTGTCTGGAGACGCTGGCCTCGTGTGGGTTGGTGAAGGTGGTGAGTCACGAGCGGGAGCCTTCGCGTTACTGCGCGAATCTGCAGCCGCATGCCCATTTCTTCTGTGAATCGTGCTCCGGGGTGCTGGACATCCCGTTGCAGCCGCGTAGCCGGCCTGAAGATGCCTGGATCCTCCCGGAGCAAGTCTCCATCTCCCATCACGAAACCTCTTTTCGCGGGCTGTGCCCTGAGTGCGCCGGCGCGAAGTCATCCCATTCCCAATCATGAGTTCCCTGAGTATTCGCAACTTGCATGTCCGCATTGGAGAGAAGGAAATCCTGCGGGGTTTGAACCTTGAGGTTCCGAAGGGGGAGGTGCATGCGATCATGGGGCCCAATGGTTCGGGCAAGAGCACGCTGAGCAAGGCGATCGCCGGGCATCCGGATTACACGATGACGTGCGGGGAGGTGCTGTTGGACGGGGAGAGCGTGCTGGGGTTGGATCCCGACGTGAGGGCGCGCAAGGGTCTGTTCCTCGCGTTTCAATATCCGATGGAGATTCCCGGGGTTTCGAATGCGAATTTTCTGCGTGCTGCGGTGCAGGCGCGGTTGCCTGAGGGGGAGGAGCTTGAGGCCACGGAGTTTTACGCGCGGATGTATGAGAAGATGGATTTGCTGGAGATGCCGCGTGCGTTCACTGCGCGTTCGGTGAACGAGGGGTTTTCGGGTGGTGAGAAGAAGCGCAATGAGATCCTGCAGATGGCGATGCTGGAGCCGCGTTATGCGGTGTTGGACGAGACGGACAGCGGGTTGGATATTGATGCGCTGAAGGTTGTCTCGAATGGCGTGAACACGCTGCGCGGGCCGGGGATGGGGATTTTGCTGATCACGCATTACCAGCGGCTGCTGGATTACATCGTGCCGGACTACGTGCACGTGATGGTGGGTGGACGCATTGTGCAGAGCGGTGGCAAGGGACTGGCGCTGGAGTTGGAGGAGAAGGGGTACGACTTCATCAAGGAGGGTCTGCCGGAGGAGCAGTCGGTGGCGTGAAGTGCCGCAAATTGAAGGGATTAAGGCTATGAGCGAGACGACGATTGATATCGACCGCAGTGTGGGGGACTTCTCCTATCCGGAGCAGCACCAGTTTGACGCCGGCTACGGACTGACGCGCCGCACGGTGGAGTACATCTCGGGGGTGAAGGGGGAGCCGGAGTGGATCCGGGATTTCCGGCTTCGTGCGTTGGATGTGTTTGAGAAAAAGCCGATGCCCACGAGTTGGGCTTCGCACGACTTGGATGCGATCCAGTTTGAGAAGATCCGCTACTATCTTGCGCACGGGCAGAAGGCGACGCGGTCATGGGAGGAGGTGCCCGAGGACGTGAAGCGGACGTTTGAGCGGCTGGGGATCCCGGAGCAGGAGCGGAAGTTTCTCGCGGGAGTGGAGGCGCAGTTCGACAGCGAGGCGGTGTATTCGAACATCAAGAAGGCCGTGGGCGATCAGGGCGTGATCTTTGTGGGATCCACCGAGGGGCTCATCAAGCATCCGGAGATTTTCAAGAAGTGGTTTGGAAAGGTGATTCCGACCGGGGACAACAAGTTCAGCGCGTTGAATTCTGCGGTGTTCAGCGGGGGGTCGTTCATTTATGTGCCGCCCGGTGTGAAGGTGAAGCACCCGCTTCAGGCGTATTTCCGGATCAACGCGGAGAATTTCGGGCAGTTTGAGCGCACGCTCATCATCGCGGACGAGGGCAGTGAGGTGATGTACATGGAGGGTTGCACGGCGCCGAAATTTGAGACGGCGACGCTGCACTCGGCGGTGGTGGAGTTGGTGGCGATGAAGGGGGCGAAGATCCAGTATGTGACGGTGCAGAACTGGTCGGCCAACGTGTTCAATCTTGTGACCAAGCGCGCCATTGCGCACGAGGAGGCGGAGGTGAAGTGGATCGATTGCAACATCGGCTCGCGGCTGACCATGAAGTACCCGGGAGTGGTGCTGAAGGGGAGGAAGGCGCGTGGCGAGGTGATTTCGATCGCGCTGGCTGGGGATGGTCAGCATCAGGACACGGGAGCGAAGATGATCCACGCGGCGGACGAGACGACGTCGAACATTGTTTCGAAGTCGATTTCGTTGGGCAAAGGGCGTTCGACGTACCGGGGTTTGGTGCATGTGCCCAAGCACCTGAAGGGGTGCAAGAATAACACGGAGTGCGATGCGCTGCTGATCAACCCGACGAGCCGGACGGACACGTATCCGGCCATCAGCGTGCGAGGCAGCGGGAACGCGGTGCAGCACGAGGCCAGCGTCTCGCAGATCAGCGCGGAGCAGATTTTCTACATGCAGCAGCGCGGGCTCACCGAGGGGCAGGCCATGAGTCTCTCGGTCAACGGCTTCGTCAACGACCTCGTCCGCCAGTTCCCGATGGAGTACAGCGTGGAACTCAAACGGCTCATCGACATGGAAATGGAAGGCTCCGTCGGCTAACGCCCCCCCGGCACACCCCGACCCAATGACCACCGCCACCTTGGAATCCGACCCTGCCGGAAAAGCAGTGGGAAACCAACAGCCCCTTCTTCTTGAGGCTGGGGCCGTTACGACGTCCTCCACACCGGCGTTTCGTGAGGAGCAAGCCGCCGCATGGGGGCGGTTTAAGGAGGTGCCCATGCCTGTGCGCACCGACGAGCGCTGGCGCTTTGCCAATCTGAAGGCCATCCAACTCGATGCGTACCGTGCTCCGGCGCCGGTGGATGCGGAGCTGGCGCGGACGTTGTTGGATCGCTCGCGGGAGATGGAAGCGGTGGCGGGGCGTCTGGTGTTTGCCAACGACCAACTGCTGGCACACGAACCGGTCTCCGAAGCTTTGCGGGCGAAGGGTGTCCTCTGGCTGCCCTTGGAGCGTGCAGTGGCGGAGCATCCCGAGTTGATGGCGCGACACTTCATGCGGGAGGGAGCCGTCCTCGGTTCGCAGAAGTTTGCCGAACTGCACCGTGCGCGAGTGCGTGCGGGGAGTGTGTTGTACGTGCCGCGCGGGGTGGAGGTGGAGCTTCCGTTTGAAGCGCACCACTGGCTTTGCGGTGAGGCGGGATCGGCTTTTCCGCACACGCTGATCATCGCGGAGGAGCGCAGTCGGGTGACGCTGGTGGACGTGCTGCGTTCGGCAGGCGAGGACGCGGGCATGGTGTGCGGCGTGAACGATCTCTGGCTGGGGGCGGGTGCGCAGGTGACTTATGTGTCGGTGCAGGATTGGAGCCGGCGGGTGGCGGGATGGCAGGTGAACGCCACGGTGGTCGGGCGCGATGCGCGGGCGACGGCGCTTGCGTTGCAATTGGGCGGGGCGCATGTGCGTTCGGAGAATGTGAGCCGGCTCCGCGGGCAGGGCGGGCGCAGCGACATGCTGGCGATCTGCGTGGCGGACGGTTCGCAGGAGTTCGATCAGCGCACTCTTCAGGTGCACGAGGTGGAGCACACTTCGAGCGATCTGCTTTTCAAGAACGCGTTGGACGACAAGGCGCGGACGATTTTCGCGGGCTTGATCCGGGTGGATTCAGGGGCTCACAAGACCGATGCGTATCAGAAGGTGCGCAACCTTCTGCTCAGCGACGAGGCCGAGGCCAACAGCGCTCCGGGTCTGGAGATTGAAGCCGATGACGTGCGGTGCACTCATGGCGCGACGACCGGGCAGATCGAGGCGGAGGAACTCTTCTATCTGCTTTCCCGTGGGATCCCCCTGCGTCAGGCACAGAGGCTCATCGTGAATGGTTTTCTGCACGAGGTCATCGAGCGCTTGGGGGCGCCGTGTATCGGCGAGAAGCTGGCGGATCGCGTGCAGGCGAAGTTTGAAGCAGAAAGGCGGTAGCCATGGGTGGCCGGCGACTGTGGCTGCTGGCTGGCGGGGCGATCCTCCTGGGTGCACTGGGGTGGTACGGATGGTGGGTGCTGGAAACCCGGCGGCAGGCGGATCAGCGCTTGGCGTTGATTCAGGAGGAGGAGTCATTTTCTGACGAGCCGTCGGTGGAGCAGGCTGCGGAGCGCATCCGCAACTACTCCAACAAAATTGGTGCGGCCGCGGCATCGATGAATCCGAGCGAACGGAAGGCGCTGTTTGCGACGCAGCGTGTTTTTGCGCGGCTGGCTCCGTTGATGGCGGGATACGAGGCCGCCATGGATGAGCTCAACGATGCGGGCGGCGCGGACCCTTCTTCGCTGACGTCCCTTGAGGAAATCGCACGGCGCGAAAAGCTGGCCCGGCAGTTTCAGGATGCGAACCGCGCGGTGACCCAGTTTTACCAAGATCTGGAGAAGAACTTCCGCAGCGAGATCAACCGCGAGAAGCTCTCCGATAGTGTGAAGACGGAGGTGGCTGCTGCGTTCGCGCGTGGAGCCAGCATTGAGACGAACCTTGCGCTGCGCGAGCATGACCGGGTGATCGCGGAGGCGGTGCTCGAGGTGCTGTCGATGCTCAGGCAGAAGTGGGGTGGGTGGTCTCTGCAGAAGGATGGCGGCCTCACGTTCGAGCAGGACGCGGTGCTTGGGGAGTATCTGGCGTTTCAGGAGAAGATCCGGCTGCACTCGGAGTTGCTCGGCAAGGAGCAGGCGGCCCTGATCGGCAGGGCCCAGAAGGGGCGCCCGAGTCGGTAGGAGAGAGGTGTCAGCGGGAGCCTTGTGGAGAGGCTTCCTACGGGGCCTGAGCAGTGGATGGTTTTTGCGGGACGGGCTCGCCGATGAGGATGGCGTCGTCGAAGTAGATTACTCCCGTGGTCACCCCCTCGGCGTGGTTGGTCTCCCACTTCCATGTGGCTTTAAGGTAGGCTGCGTCTTCGGGGGAGCGCAGTTCGACGCCGAATTCATTCCAGGATTCGGTGTTAAAAAGCAGGGGGCGGTTGGCGATGCGGACCCTGTGGTCGGGAAGGGGATGGGTGCGGATCACGGGGGTTCCCGTCGGGGTTTCGCGATCGGTTTGGTAGAATTCGACGAGCAGTTTGAGGAAGGGTTGGCGCTGGACGAGGGTGAGCGGGTCCTTGCGGTCGATCTTGCCGAAGATGCCGAGGTGATAGGGTTTGCCGGGTTGGATGGGCAGCAGTGCCGTGGCGAGTGTTGCTCCGGCGTTGCGGGCGGTGAATTTGTCGAAGCGCACGTAGAGCGATTGACGGCCTGTGCGGGCGGTTTCGTTGGTGAGGCCCGTCGTTATCGAGCCCCCATCGGCCTGAGGTCTTGGGTGGGTGAGCAGCGACCATGTGTCCCGCCCGCCAAACAGGGAGGGGTTTGCACCGCGGGCGACGGGGGTGCGGCTCTGCACGCTGGGCCGCTCAAAGCTGCCGTGTTCGAGGAGTTGTGAACTGGGTGCCGGCGTGTTTTTTGCGGAGGGATCGGGCGAGTCCGCGGCAATCGTTGCGCAGGCCGTCAGGAGCAGCATCCACGCGGGTGTCGGGTGGGTGAGGCGCGCAGGCATGGCGGGCGGGAGAGCGTCAGCGGAGGCGGATGCTTGCGGAGCGGCCGTGGGCGTCGAGGCCCTCGACGAGGCTGAACTGTTCGATGGTTTGGAGCGACTTGGCCAGCGAGCGGCGGTCGAGTCGCACAAGGCTGGTGCGGCGCTGGAACATGTCCGCCATCAGGCCCGGGAAGGACTTGCCGGCACCGCCCGTGGGCAGTGTGTGACTTGGCCCGGCGAGGAAGTCGCCGGCTGCGACGGGCGAATAGCCGCCGAGGAAGATGGCGCCGCTGGTGGTGATGCGCGGTGCGACGCTGTCTTCGTTGCGCACCATGAGGGCGAGGTGTTCCGGAGCGAACTCGTTGGCCATGCGGATGCCGTCCTCCATGGAGCGCACGAGGACGAGCGCGCAGTCTTTGGCGAGGACGCCTGCGAGGTGCTCCTGCCTGCTCAGGCTTTGGAGCTGAAGTTCGATCTGACGGGCGACGGCGGTGAGCAGTTTCTCGGAGTTGGTGACGAGGAGGATGGAACTGCCCTTGCCGTGTTCGGCCTGAGCGAGGAGATCGGCTGCCGCCCACGCGGGGTTGGCGGAGGCGTCGGCAAGCACCAGCACCTCGCTCGGTCCGGGAAGCAGGTCGATGGAGACTTGGCCGAACACCTGCCGCTTGGCTTCCACCACATAGGCGTTGCCGGGGCCGAAGATTTTTTGAACCGGGCGGATCGTCCGAGTGCCGTAGGCCAAGGCTGCGATGGCCTGGGCGCCGCCGGTTTTGTAGATTTCCGTGGCACCGGCATGGAGCAGGGCGTGATGGAGAGCTGGATTGATGCGGCCGTCCGGTCCCGGTGGCGTGGTGACGACGATTTCCGGCACGCCTGCGGCAGTTGCGAGGGTGACGGTCATCACTGCGGTGGAAACCAGTGGGGCGGTGCCGCCCGGCACGTAGATTCCGACGCGTTGGAAGGGGTCGAAGCGTTCGCCCACCAGAGCACCCTGGGCGTTGCGGGCCTGCCAGCTCTTGCGGAGGCTGCGTTTGGCGAACGCGTGCACATTGGCGTGGGACTGGGCGATGGCTGCGGCGGTGGCGCGGTCGACTTTCGGGGTTCCCTTCAGCCGCAGTTGGGCGGAGCGCAGTGCGGGTCCGCCGAAGCGCACACCGAGTTCGAGGAGCGCGCTGTCGCCGCCTGCGCGGACGGCGGCGATGATTTCTCGCACGGCCTTCTCGACGTCGGGATGAGGCTCCGCCTTGCGTTGGAGGCTGGCTACGGCCTTGGCAAAGCCGGGATCACGGTGACGGAGGATGCGCATGACGGGAGGTGAGGGGGCGCGTTAGTCGCGCTTCGTGCCAGTGACAGAGCGGCCCGAGCGTCCACGCTTGGGCGCGGTTTTTGCCTTGGGCTTGGACTTTGTCTTTGCCTTGGAGAGGTCTGTGCGGTGGTCGATCTTCTGGATCTTGCCGTGTTTGAAGTAGGCAGCGCGTAGGGTTTGGTACTGGTCGTCGCGGCGCTCATAGAGGCGCTTGGGCTTGCGCGGGGCCACGCGGCTGAGGGCGTAGCTGGTGAGGAGCGGGAGCGCGATGGTGGAGTCGGTATAGCAGACTACGCAGTCGGGCAGGTTGTCGGGATCGATCTTGCCCCAGCTCACGGCCTCGCCCGGAGTTGCGCCGCTGAGTCCGCCGGTATCCGGGCGGGCATCGGTGCACTGGAGGAAGTAGTCGTGTCCGCGTTCTTCGATGCCCATGACCTCTTGGATCTGGGGCTCGGTCTGGAGCATGAAATTTTTGGGCGAACCGCCGCCGAGGATGAACACGCTGGAGGTGGCGCCGCTGGATTTGGCGTCGTAGACGATGGCGGCGGTCTGGTTGACGTCGCGGTTGACGTCGATGAGGAGTTGCGAGTCGCGGAGTGCCATGGCGGCGACGTTCATGCCGATGGAGCTGTCGCCCGGGGAGCTTGTGAAGATGGGAACTCCGAGTTGGTAGGCGGCGCTCAGGACGCTTGTTTCCTTGATGCCGAGTTTGCGTTCACGCTCGTGGACGTAGCGGCCGAGGCGGTAATGGAATTCATCGCTGCCCATGGCTTTCTGGAATTCAGGCGCTTGGATGACCTCGCGGACGAAGGCATCGGTGTCCAGAAGGACGTCATAATCGAAGAGCACGTCGTAGATGCGGATGATGCCATCGTGGCGCAACTGCACATCGTTGAGGAAGGGGGAGCCTGCGTAGAGCTTCATGCCCAGCCCGTAGTGAAGGTCGTGATAGAGGTTGGCTCCGGTGGAGATGATCCAGTCCACGAAGCCGGCTTTCATGAGGGGGACAATGGCCGAACGGCCGAGGCCCGCCGGGGTGAGAGCGCCGGTGAGCGACATGCCGACGACGCCTTTGCCTGCGACCATTTTCTGGCTGAAAAGCCGGCAGGCTTCGGCGAGGCGGCCGCCGTTGTAGGCCTTGAAGGTGGAGTCGATGAGATCTGCGACGCCGACGTTTTTCCTGATGGGGTCGGGTAACAGCAGCGGAAATTTTTTGTTGAGCGAGCTCATGTGCGGTCGCGGAACCTAGCGGCTGGTGTGGGCATGGGCAATCTGCGAGTGGGCTGCATCGGGCGGTGTGCATCCGCTCATTGGAGCCGTTCCATCCAAAGCCGGAGGCTGCGTTGCTGCTCTTCGGGCAGTTCTTCTGGTGGGTGCTCGAGGAGCCACATCACATCCGCGCGTGCACCGCGTTTGTCCGCGAGACGCTCCCGGAGGACGGCCCTGCTGAAGCGTTCTGGGATTGCGTCGGGTTCGAGAGCGAGGGTGAGGTCGAGGTAGGGGAGTGCTTCGCGTCGCAGGGAGCGAGCATCGCGCAGCGGGCCGAGGAGGTTGTGGATCATGCGCAGAAGGATGTCGCGTTTGAGGGCCGGTTTCATGGCACTGGCCGAGATGCGATCTTCTCCGCCGATGGATGTGAGCGCCTCCTCCATGGTCATTTCTTTTCCGCCTTCGAAGACGTCGATGAGTGTGTAGGGAGAGTTGTCCTGCGGTTTGTAGCCTACCATGAAGCGGCCCGGGAGGGGGATGCCCGCGACGCGCGGCACTTCGAGACGGCGTGCGAGTTCGAGGAAAACCACGGAGAGGGTGATTGGGAGGCCCTCGCGGTCGTCGAGGACTTCGTTGAGGTAGCTGTTGGAGCGGCTGGTGAAATCGGTGCGGCTTCCGTGAAATCCGTTTTCCTGAAAGAGGAAGCGGCTGATGCGCTGGACGGCCTGTGTGGTGCCGGCGGCGATTTCGGGATCGGCGCGCAGTTCCTGCGCCATTTGAGCGAGGGCCTCTTCGTAGCTTTGGATCTCGAGTTCCGGGTTGTCATGCCGCGCGAGCAGGAGTGTGCATCGGAGGAGATCCGTGCTGGCGTCGGGCTTGGCGAGTTCGGAGGCGAGTTGTTCGCGGACCGTGCGTCGGTGGAGTTCCCCGCCCATTTCGCGCAGCAGGATGGCTTCCTTTTCAAGCTGAGTGCGCCGCTGTTCGATGGCGCGTCCGGCGGCCTCGGGTTGTTTGAGGAGTTGAGACATGGCCGCTTCGCGGCTTTGGTCGTCCTGCAGGCCTGATTCCAAGAGGCTGCGCAGTGTGGCGGCGGATTCTGCGTCTGGCTTTTGCGACGCGGTGCTGGCGCCGGTCTGGAAGCCTTTGAAGCTGGCAGAGGTGGAGCGGAATTTGCAGAGGCCGACGCGTCCGCCGCGCAGGCCGTCGTCCTCGATGTTGAGGACCTCGGTGTCGTTGACGCTGCAGCGGATCCTGCTGCCCTCGAGGCGAACGTGGAGGGTGTTCCAGTCGCCGGGCAGGTAGGCTGGGGCCTCGAGTTCGGCGAGGATTTTCCATGAGAACACGTCGGGGCCGTCGAAGCGGGTGAGGCGTAGTTTACCGGCGGTGGGATAGAAGCCGTAATGGCGGTCTTCCTCATCAGCGCAGAAGGCGAGGCCCGCGGCACCGGCTTCATCGTCGAGTTTGACGGTGACGCTTGCATCGAAGGAATCCGCGGGGCGCTTGCGCCAGAGGCAGAGTGAGCGGCCACCGAAGCCGCTTCCGGGCTGGGCGACGCTGACGAGTCCGGCGCGCTGGGTCCATTGAGCGCCCATGCGCGTGCTCCAGAGGCGCGGGTTGAGCACGCCGATGGTGAGCCAGCGTTCGATGGGGACGGGGTTGGGTTTTTCGAGGAGTTTTTTGAGCGCGTTGACAGGCATGGCGAAGCCGAGGTTTTCGGTGCGTGCCGACTTCAATGTGACGAGGCCGACCACGCGTCCCTGCCGGTCCAGAAGTGGGCCGCCGCTGTTGCCCTGCTCGACCGGGATGGCGACCTGGATCATGGGCACGCCCTCGACATCGCGTGCGGGCTCGGACACGACGCCTTCGACGACGCTGAAGTCGAAGCCGACGGGGTTGCCCATGGCGACGATGGGGTCGCCTTGGTGGAGCGAGTCGGAATCGCCGAGGGGCAGGGCTTTGAGGTTCTTGGGGGCGATGCGGAGGATGGCAAGATCGAGCCGGGTGTCGCTTGCGTGGACTTCGGTGACCTCGTGCACGGTGCCATCGCTGGTCTCGACGCTGAGCCTGCGTCCGTCGCCGATCACGTGCCGGTTGGTGGCGACGAGGCCTTCGGCCGAGAGCACGAATCCGCTGCCCATTCCTGAGGCTCCTTCGCGGCCGAACTGCGTGACCTTCACCAAGGAGGGTTTCACCGCCTTCGCAATTTCTGAAACCGTGCGCGTCTTTTCGTGCGTCTCCGATTTCTGTTCGAGCTTGGTTTGGGCGGCAGTCGTGGGGTTTTGGGGATCGCCATCCGGGGGTGCGGAAAGGATGGGGAGAGGGAGGAACGCGGCGAACGCGCAGGCGCAGCGGAGCAGTCGCATGGCGGTATGGTGACTGAATCTTTTGCGAAGAGAAGCTCCGCCGTGGGTGCGGAGGCTGGAAGGGGACGCGGAATGCCGCGCCGAATCAGTGCAGTGGCACAAACTTTTGCACGCGCGCGCCAGCACCTTCGGCGACGTAGACTGAGCTGTCGGGGCCGACTGCGATGTCGTGTCCGGTCTGGAACTGGCCAGGGCCAGAGCCTGGAGCGCCGAAGGAGTCGAGTAAGCGGCCTTCGGCATCGAGTTCAACGACCTTGCCGCGTTGGGCGGCGGGGAGTGCGGGGTCGCCGCCGTCGATTGCGAAGAGGGTGCCTGTGGGGCTCACGGAGATGCCGTAGGGGCGACCGATGTGAGGGCCTGACCATTGCGCGAGAAAACTGCCCTTTGAGTCGAAGAGTTGGATGCGCGAGTTGGAACGATCGCAGACGTAGAGGCGGTCGTGCGCATCGGCGGCGATGCCGTGTGGAAGCTGGAGCTGGCCCGGGCCGGTTCCCTTGGAGCCCCAGGAGGTGAGGAATTTTCCTTGGGCGTCGAAGCGTGCGACGCGGCTGTTGCGGTAGCCATCGCTGACGCAGAAGGAGCCGTCGCTGAGCACGGCGACGTCGGTGGGCATGGCGAAGTGATCAGCGTCGCATCCGGGGACGCCCGCTTCGCCGAGAGTGAGCAATGGCGTGCCTTCGGGAGTGAGTTTGAAGACTTGGTGGAGGGCGACGTCTGTCAGCCAAAGGTTGCCCTCGCGGTCGACGTGGAGTCCGTGGGGCATGACGAAGCGTTGCGCGCCCCAAGATGCAAGCAACTCGCCCGAGTCGGCTTTGAGGATGCTGAGCGTGGGTTCGCTGATGGGATCCTTTGGGAAGGGGGTGGTCCATGAGCGGCCGCTGCGGTGAAACACGAAGACGCGGTTTTGAGCGTCCACGCCGACTCCTGAGCAGAGTCCCAGCACGTGGTCTTTTGGCAGTCTTGGCCAGTCGGGGACCAGCTTGTGGTGGGGCGCCGTGGGGTGTGGGAGTTTGGGCGTGAGTGGTGGTTCGGCTGACTGCGAGGGGCAGGCCAGGATCGCGGCGGCCAGGATGGCGGTGGCCCAGCGGATGGCATGGACTCCATGGGCTGCATGCGGTGCGGACTGGACCTTCATGAGGGGAGGAGGCGAGTGCGGGGCTGTGGTGCGCGGCGGTTAGCGGCGCGCACGCCGAGAGGCGCTTCGTGTGTGTTACGAAGCTGCGCCGAATGGGGTCGGTCTCTTTTGTCTCCGGGAGTGGAGCAGCCGGGCTGCGGAGTGCTGCGGCTGATCGGAGGACGGCTGCGGGCCTAACCCGGGATTTCCTTGAGCATCTGTGCGTTGGTGGGGAATTTTTTGGTGAAGAAGAGGAGTCGGTCGATGGCTTCTTCTGGTTTGTAGCCCGCGAGTCCACGGCGGATGACGTGGACTTTGTGGAGTTCGTCGGCCGGTACGATGAGTTCTTCGCGCCGGGTGCCGGACTGGAAGATATCGACTGCGGGGTAGGTGCGCTGTTCTGCGATCTTGCGATCGAGGACGAGCTCCATGTTGCCGGTGCCTTTGAACTCCTGGAAGATCACCTCGTCCATGCGGCTGTTGGTGTCGATGAGGGCGGTGGCGATGATGGTGAGTGAGCCGGCCTCTTCGGTGTTGCGCGCGGCGGCGAAGATACGGCGGGGGATTTCCATGGCGCGCGAATCGATGCCACCGGACATGGTGCGTCCGCCGGTGGAGGAGTTGTTGAAGGCGCGTCCGACGCGGGTGATGGAGTCGAGGAGGATGAAGACGTCCTGACCGGATTCGACGAGGCGTTTGGCGCGTTCGATGGCCAGCTGTGCGATGCGGGTGTGGCTCTTGACGTCCATGTCGTTGGAGCTGGCCATGATCTCGGCCCCGGGCACGCTGCGGCGGAAGTCGGTGACTTCCTCCGGGCGCTCGTCGACGAGGAGGATCATGAGTTTGACCTCGGGATGGTTTTTACCGACCGCATCGGCGATGTGCTGAAGGAGCGTGGTTTTACCCGTGCGCGGGGGAGCGACGATGAGGCCGCGCTGGCCTTTGCCGATGGGGGACATGAGGTCCACGATGCGTGTCGTGAAGCGCTCGGGGACGGTCTCCAGGCGGATGCGTTCCAGAGGACTGATGACGGTGAGTTCGTCGAAGGCGGGGAGGTTCCGCGCCTGTTCGGGATCTTGGCCGTTGATTTCCAGAAGTCGGTGGAGCTGGGATCCACGCTGGCTGCGGCGTGTTTCGCCCTTGATCCACTGGCCGTCGCGCAGGTGGAAACGGCGCACGGTTTCTGGAGGTACAAAGATATCGTTGGGATGCTGGGAGAAATTGCGCTTTGGGTCGCGGATGAATCCGAAACCTTTGCCGGAAATCTCGACGATGCCCTCGCCGAAGCCGAGTTCCTCGGGCTTCGGAGGTTCTTGGGGGATGGAGTGTTCGCGGGCGAGGTCGGCTTCGGCATCGGGAGCTGGGCGATCGTCCCGGCGATCGTTGCGAGGTCCACGTTCGTGGCGCCCGCCGCGTCCGCCACGTCCACCTCGACCGCCGCGGTCGTGGCCATGGCGGTCATTGCGGTCATTGCGGTCATTGCGCTCCTGCCGTTCGTGGCGATTGGGTTGTTCTCCGCGGTCTTGGGTCTCCCCTTGGCGTTCTCTTTCGGGCCGTGCCGGGGCAGATTCTGGCGGGGGAAGATGAAGATGTGCGGCCTCGGAGGCTGAGACCGCGAGCGGTGCGGACTTGCCTTCCTGTTCCATTTGCTTGGCGACATGGCGCGGCACATAGACAGGGTAATGCCGCGAGGGAGTTCCGGAGGTTGTGGATTCGCCTGAAGCGCGGTCCTGTGAAGGGCGCCATTCCTCGCCTTCATGAGGCAAGGGTTTCGGGGTTGGTGGGGGGGCGACTGGGGGGACGGGCGTGGGGATCGGAGGGGGTGTTGCCTTCGCTGTTGGCTGGGCTGGGGGAGGAAGGACGGTTTCCGGAGGAGCCGTTTTTGCCGTGGATTTGCGTTTGCTGGGCGCCTTTGGGGTCGGGGAGGTGGGGGGTGTCGGAGTGGGTTCAGGAGCGGCGATGGCGGGCTCTGCGGGTTTGCGGCTCTTTGTGGTCTTGGAAGCTTTTGTCGCCGTTGCAGCCGTTGCATCCTTGGGAGCTTTTGGGGCTTTTGGGGCTTTTGGGGCCTTGGATGCGGTGCTTCGTTTGGGAGATTTCTTTGCAGGCTGCTCCGATTGTTTAGGGAAAGGCAGCTCTGGCTCGGCGTGTGGGCTCATAGGATGGGCAGAAGAGGTAAAAGGGGAGGGTGGTGAAAATGGGGTGGAGGATTTGGAGGCGCAGGGAGGGTATCCCGTATGCTTTGAAGGCTGATTGGCTGGTAGGACGCGCTGCCTCCTCATGTGGGGGCTGAGAGCCCATTGGGCTTATGAGGAGGGGATCGTCGTGGAGCCCTTGAAATCTTGTGGGGAAGCCGCTGGGGACCCGATTCTCGTGAGGCTTCAGTGCGGTTTTATTGGACCGGAGGGCATTGAGGCCAAACAGAGGAGGCATCTGGCTTCCCTCATTCCGAATCCAGCGTCCATCCCATTGGGGACGTTGTCAGAAATTGCGGAAATTGCAGGGAATCGACGGGGGGGGAGGATTTGCCAACCCAAACCCCGACAGAGTAACCACAGGAACCAGAGGGTCGCCACCAGCGGCGATCTGTGGATACTCTTGCTCAGGGGTCCGATGAGGTCAACCTTGATTTTAAGAACGAGCGGGCTCTGTTGCCTCAGAATTTTGAGGCCTTGCCGGGTGGGCTTGGGGCGGTTGGGAGGCGTTTTGACTGTGGGAGACGGCACCTGCGAGATTTGAGGTGACGAGCAGGGACGGGGAGCGGCGCTACCGCCTCTTTGAGATTAACCCACGTCCGAATGCGGGGAGGGAGGAGGGGTGCATCGTGCACTTTATTCGGGCCCCAGCAGTGGGTGCACGCGTTGCAGAAGCCGAGTCCCGCTGGGCGTCTGCGCCATTTGAGACTGCGAGCAGAGAGGCTCGACGAGGTGGCCTAGTGGCTGTCCCGGTGAAGGACGTGACTGGAGAGTTGTTGCTGCAGGCGGTCGAAGATGCGGATGGCGGGTTTGCCCAAGCCTTTCCAGATGCGGTGTCCTGCGGAGGCGTTTTCGTCGCGAGTGACCTCATGTTGGAGGTCCTGAGCGGAGGGGATTCTGTCCTCTGGGGCGAGGCTCATGGCCTTGAGGGCGGTTGCGAGCAGAGCGTCCGGGATGTTGCCGTCCGGGCAGTGGGCGAAATGGGTGGTGGGCAGGGATGCGGGTTGGAGGAGGGAACCCGTGAGGATGGCCTCGAGAAGGGAGTCAGAATCCGTGGCGGCGACGGGAGGGACGCGGGTGAGGATTTGGAAGAGGATTGCGCCGAGGGAGTAGACGTCTGTGAGGGGGCCGACGTCGTCGATTTGACCCGCCGCCATTTCTGGGGCGGTGAATTCGGAGTGGGGTGGTTGACGGTCTGCCGGTGAGATTTGGAGAGGGACGGGATGTTCCTCGGGACGCTCGTTGCGGACGGTTGCGAGTGCCCAGTTGAGGACGAAGACTTCTCCGAAGTGACCGACGGTGATGTAGTCTGGATGGAGGGAGCCGTGGTAGATTCCGTGGCAGTGTGCGTAGGCGATGGTGTCGCAGACGCGGAGGAAGATGTGGAGGAGGTGGTGGAAATCCGGGGGGTGCTGCTCTGCGGGATCGGAGAGGCTGGCGATGAGGGATGAGAGGGAGCGGCCCTCGAGGAGTTGGGTGGTGTAGTAGAGGCTGCCGAGTTCGTCTGTGCCGGAGTCGTAGACTGGTGGGACGCCTGGATGTTGGAGGAGGCTGCCGATGCGGGTCTCGCGGAGGAAGCGTTGTGTGAAAACTGGATCCTGTTGGCTTTCAGGGCGGAGGCGTTTGAGGGCGACCTGTCTGCCGAGGAAGGGGTCGTAAGCTTCGAAGATGACGGAGGTGCTGCCTTCGACGATCGGGGAGCCAATGAGGTAAGAGCGAGGTTGGTCGGACATCGGAACTGTTTTGAGGGCAGCGGTGAGCGGGCGCTGGGCGCTTGGCGTTGGGATTAGCGGTTTCTGCCTGAGGATCCCTGGCCGCTTCCGGAGTCAGGGTTGAAGGAGACGGGGAGGTAGATGTTTGGGAGATCCCGGAGGGTGAAGGAGAGGACGACACCGAGATCGGTGACATTGCCGGAGGTGGAGGTGCGGTTGTCGCGGACGAAGAGGCCGAGTGAGGCGACCCAGTTGGCGAGGTCGTGGTGGATTTCGTAGCTCTGGTATTCGAGGGTGCTGTCGTCGAGTTCGTAGGATTCGCGGATGGAGAGGCCCCAGTTTTCGTTGATGCGAAGGTAGCCGCCGAGGCTTACGAGGCTGCTGTCTTGGAGGAACTTGTGGCCTCCGAGATGGCGGTGGCCGACATCGACTTGGAGGTCTTGGTTGACCATGAAGGAGGCGGTGGTGTCGACCTCAGTGAAGCCCTCATCGAGAAGGGGGATTTGGGATTCGATGGCGAGGCGGGCCCAGGGGAGAGGCTGCCAGCGGAAGTTGTTGACGACGTTGGAGAAGTTGCCGCCGTCTGAGCGGAGGCGCTGGAGGAATTCTGAGGGCTGGAGGTTGACGTCGAAGAAGCTGTTGAGCTCCATCCAGTTGAGGGTGGAGCCGTCGCGCTTGGTTTGGAGGCGGTTCTGGACGCCGAGGCGCAGGACGCTCCAGTTGTCGATGGAGTCGATGGAGTTGAACTGGGGGAAATCGATGGCGAGGGGATGGGTGGCGGCGGTATAGCGGTCGAACTGGAGGATTTCCGTGGGATCCTGGCCACTGTAGACGAGGGAGAGGTTGGTGTAGGGCTGGACGACGTGACGGAGGCCGTCGAGGCCCCAGGTGCGGGACTCCACCTGATCGAACTCGCGGGAGAATTTGAAGGAGGCCTCAGCGCCAGCGTTGAGGACGGGGCGGAAGAGGCCGCCTTGGTTGACGATACGCTGGACATTGGTGTTGAGGAGGGGGTCGGTGCCGGTTTCCGGTACGGCGTCCGGGCCCTTGCGGTCTGCATAGAAGCCGCTTTTGGAGTAGTAGGTGCCACGGATTCCGATGCGCGGGACAAGTGAGAGCCAGTCGAAGTAGGTGCCCGGGTAGGTGATCTGGTGGAAGGAATCGGCGCGGAAGGATTCGTAGTCGGAGAAGAGGGATGAGGTTTCGAAGTTGCGCTTGTAGAAGCCGCCGGAGGTTTCGCCTTCGTAGAAGAAGCCGGAGTCGCCGAGGGGGATGCGTTTGACATCGAGGGCGGCCTCGGGGAGGCGCTCGGTCATTTCGAAGCTTTTGACGTTGAGGTTTTTACGAATCGTGAGAGTTGCGGAGTAGTTTTCGTTCCACTTGGTGATGGCGATGGCGTTGTCCGGGTTGGGATCGTGGCGGAACTCGTTTTGGGCGAAGTCTTGGAGGAAGCGGGCGTCGCTGAGTTTGTTGATGTTGATGGACGCGTAGAGGTCTTCCCCGAGGTAGGTGCGGTTTTGGAGGGAGATCCTGTATCTGCTGGGATCGATGGGTTCGCGGTTAAGGGCGGTGCGGTTGGTGTTTGGGCTGGCGTCGTCGATGAAATAGGAGCGGAAACGTCCCCAATCGCCCTTTTCCTTCACGGCGTCTGCGGTGAGTTTTTCGGAGGAGGGTGTGGATGGTTCTCCTTCTGCGGACGGGGTTGCAGAGTTGAGAGGGCGGAAGCGTGGTGGGGTGGAGTCAGAGGAACGGGGGGCGTTGCCCCAGTTGGCTTCGAAGCCCGCGCCGACGCCGCGTTTGCTCATGAGGTCGACGCGGAGTTTACCGGAGGTGGATTCGCCAATGGGGAAGCTGTAGCTGGTGAGGAGGTGCGCGCCCCAGGTGCTGTGAAATCCTGGGGTGATGAGGAAGCCTTGGTCGCGATTGAGGGACTGGTAGACGTAGGGCAACCAGAGGACAGGGGTGCGGCCGAGGTAGAGGGTGGCGTGGGTGAGGATGATCTTGTCCTTGGGATAGATCCGTACGGACTTGGCGCGGATGTGGTAGCCGGGGATGGAGTTGTCGTTGGTGGTCAGGTAGCCGTTGGTGACGATGTAGGCGTTGCCGCCGAGGGAGTCGACAGACTCGCCTGCGACGCGGAAGGGAGCTGCTTGGGTGTGGAAATCGGCTGCGGTGATGCGCTTGGTCTCGAGGTTGTAGACGGCTCTGTCCGCGGTGAAGAGACGGCCCTGGCGGTAGATGCGAACGGAGCCCGAGACGAGGATGTCGCGGGTTTCGGCGTTGTACTCTGCGTGCTCGCAGGAGATGGAGACATCGCCGTAGTTGATGGAGACTTCGCCGTCGGCAGTGGCGACGCCGTTTTGGTAACCCGTGTATCCGGCTTCACCGACGGAGATTTCGATGGGCACATCGGCGAAGCTGCCGAATTGCGCGTGAGCAGCGAGGGGGCCGGCGAGCAGGCAGAGGAGGAGGGGAAGCCAGGCGGCGGACGTGGGGAGGCGTTTCATTAGAGGTCGTCGCACCCGGTTTATTCGGGCGGTCGCACCCTAGCGTTCCGGCTGTGTTCGAGCCAAGTGAAAAGGAGTATCCTCAGCTCAGGGCGTTGACCGATGTACCGCAGTCTGGCGTGGTCGCTAGTCGCCGTAGCCGTTGGGGTGTCGGACGTGCCAGTTCCATGCGCTTTGGACGATGGCGTCGATGGACTGGAAGCGAGGGGACCAACCCAGTTCGCGTTGGACTTTGGCGGAGGCGGCGATGAGGCGGGCTGGATCGCCGGGTCTGCGAGGGCTTTCGACGACGCGGATGGGTTTGCCGGAGACCCGTTCGCAGCAGGCGATGATCTCGCGGACACTGGTGCCGCCGCCGGTGCCGAGGTTGTAGCGTGCGCTCTGGGCGGAGTTCAGAGCGAGGATGTGGGCTTGGGCGAGGTCGAGGATGTGAATGTAATCGCGGATGCAGGTGCCGTCTGGAGTGGGGTAGTCTGTGCCGAAGATATCGACATGGGACTTCTGGCCGAGAGCGACCTTGAGGACGTTGGGGATGAGGTGGGTCTCAATGCGGTGGTCTTCCCCGAAGCATTCGGAGGCGCCTGCGGCGTTGAAGTATCTGAGGGCGACGAACTTAAGTCCGTGGACTTCGTCGTACCAGCGGAGGATTTTTTCGAAGATCAGCTTGGACTCGCCGTAGGGGTTGATGGGGAGTTGGGGGGTCTGTTCGTCGATGGGGAGTTGGTCTGGGAGGCCGAAGGTGGCGCAGGTGGAGCTGAAGATGAACTTGAGCACGCCGTTTTCCACCATGGCGTCGAGGAGGTTGACGCCGGCGGCGACGTTGTTGCGGAAGTACTTGGAGGGGTTGAGCATGGACTCGCCGACGAGCGCGTTTGCGGCGAAGTGCATGACGGCGTCGGGTTTTGCGTGGGCGACGGCTGCGGAGATAGCTGAGCGATCTTGGAGGTCGCCAATGACGAGTTGGGCGCCCGGAGAGACTGCGCTGCGATGGCCTTCGCTGAGGTTGTCGAAGACGGTGACCTTGTGACCGGTTTGGAGGAGTTGTTCGACGCAAACACTGCCGATGTATCCGGCGCCGCCGGTGACGAGGATGTGCATTTGAGGAGGAAGAGGGTTTGGGAAATCTTTGCTATCGGCGGGCGGGGGGGCGAGCAAGCGGAGAGCGCGGGCGGGATGACTGGTCGGAGGGAGGGGCGAGCGCGGTGGTGGGGGTGGGGAGGTGTTCGCGGGAACGAAGGGAGGCGACCATTGCGCGGACGTGGGAGTTGCCGGTGCGGCCTTCGAGCAGTTTGAGGCTCATGGCGTGGGAGCCCCATTCAAGGATCTCGATTTCGACTTGGCGGACGCCCCATGCGTTCATTGCGCGTCGGCTGGGGGTGTAGAGGTCGATGGTCTGGCGGCCGACGAGTGCGGAGCCGTAGTCTTCGATGACATAGACTTGGCCGGTGTTGCAGATGCGGAATCGGGTGCCGAGGGGGAGCCACGACCAGTCGGCGGCGGCGCTTTGGACTGAACCGCCAAAACGCAGGCGGCCACCGATGCCGTTGACTGCGCCTCCAGCCTCGGTGTGGGTGTAGGCGGTGGTACGTACCATCATGCGATTGCCCTGTGCGGGAGGGTGGTCCGGCGTCTGCTCCTGAGTGGTGGCGCAACCGGAGAGTATGAGGGCGATGAAGGCGAGCCGGAGGCAGAGCCCGGGGGAGGGCATGCAGGGGGGCGGATTCATCGGGCCGCGACCCTAGGAGGGAGGTGGGGGAGGGGGCAACCGCAAAGCGGTCACTGCCCGGGGGCTGGGTCTGCTGGGGGCTGTCCGTTCCTGCGGTGGTTGAGAAGGGCGCAGATGCCGCGCGTGCGGGACTCTGAGGCGAAGGCGAAGAAGTGGGCCGCCTCGTCGCCCCATGGATGGGCGGATGCGGCCTCGAGGGCTTGGGTGAGGTTGAGGCCGCTGCGGTAGATGAGTTCGAAGGCGCGTTTGATTTCTGCGCGGGTTTCGGGGCCGAGGCCCGCCCTGCGGAGGCCGACGACGTTGAGGCCGGCGACGCTGTTGCGTTCAGCGGCGAGGGAGAAGGGGGGGACGTTTTTACTGAAACCGGATGTACCCTGGCAGATGGCGAGGCGGCCGACGCGGACGTGCTGGTGGAAGACGCAGCCGCCGCCGATGAAAACGCGGTCGGCGACTTTTACATGGCCCCCAAGGAGAGCGTTGTTGGCGATGATGACGTGGCTGCCGAGTTCCACGTCGTGGGCGAGGTGGACTCCTCCCATGAGGAAGCAGTCGTCGCCTACGATGGTGGCGCTACCGGCGGTGGTGCCGCGGTGGAGGGTGCAGTATTCGCGGATGCGGTTGTTGTTGCCGATGCGCAGGTCGCTGGGGGTTTCGGGGTTGAAAGAGGTGTCCTGAGGGTCCGCGCCGAGGACGGCGCCGTAGCCGATGAAGTTGTGGCTGCCCATGGTCACGCGGGCACCGATGATGGCGTGGGCTTGGATGGTACAGGCTTGGCCGATGCGCGCGGCGCCTTCGATGACGGCGTAGGGTCCGACCACGGTGCCTTCGCCGATCTCGGCGTCGGGATGGATGACGGCGGTGGGGTGGATGCTCATGCGAAGGTGGAAGGGTGGGAAGGGGTGTTTGAAGCAGAAGAGGGCTGGTGGAACGAGTGTGAAGTTCCGGGAGGCGGTGCCACAGTTCACAGGAGGCCTGCTGTGCGGAAACTAAACCATGCGGGTGATCCTGAGCCGAGGATGACGTGGTCGAGGAGGGGGATCTGGAGGAGGCGGGCGGCGTCTGCGATGCGGCGGGTGAGGCGGTGGTCGGCATCGCTGGGGAGGGGGTCGCCGGAGGGGTGGTTGTGGACGAGGAGGAATGCGTAGGCGGAGTGGAGGAGGGCTGGGCGAAGGATTTCGCGAGGATGGGCGATGCTTTCGTTGAGGCTGCCGAGGGAGATTTCCTCGGTGCGCAGCAGGCGGTGTTTGGTGTCCAGAAGCAGGACGCGTAGTGATTCGCGCTGAAGGCTGCGCATTTCTACGCCGAGCAGGGCGCAGACGGCCTCCGGGGTGTCGATTCGCTGGCGGCTGAGTTGTTCGACAGCGAGTCGACCGGCGAGGCCGAAGGCGGCGGCGAGTTGGACGGCTTTGGCGGGGCCCATGCCGTGGAGGGAGGCGAGTTCGGCTGGTGCAGCGCGTGCGAGGCCTTCGAGGGATTGGAAGTGGCCGAGCAGTTTGCGGGCGAGGTCCAGCGCGCTGAGGCCGGTGACGCCAGTGCGTAGAAGGATGGCGAGAAGTTCGCAGTCACTCAGGGATTGGGTGCCGCGGAGAGCGAGTTTTTCCCTTGGGCGCTCGCCTTCCGGCAGTTCGCGGATGGTCTGGGAGCGCATGGATTAGAAGCGTGGTGAAGCGGGCTTGACCACTTCCAACCACGAGTCGGGAGTGTGGCGGTGACTGGCTGGATTTTTTTCCCGCCCTGAGCCGGGGTGGGGAGTGTCTCCGCGCGTGCCTGAGGCGCTTGCGTGGCGCGGGGGCAGGGTCAGGGTGCGAAGCGGGCGAGCATCTCGTCGAGCGTTCGCAGCAGTTCGGCGAGGGCGGCGGAGCAGGCGTTTTCCTTGGCGTGGCTGAGGCAATCCCCGGCTTCCTGGAGGAGGGATTGTCCGGCGGTAATGGCGTCCGCGAGGGCGCCGGATTCCTTGGTGAGGAGGACGAGGCTCTGGAGGTCGGCGTCGGAGCCCTTGAGGATGATCTCGCTGAGGCTATGGCGCTCGGCTGTGGAGCTGCGGTCCAGAAGGTGGAGGACAGGGAGGGTGAGTTTGCCCTTGCGAAGGTCGCTGCCGAGGGATTTGCCGGCTTGGGCTTCGTCGCCGGCGAGGTCGAGGCAGTCGTCGTAGATCTGGTAGGCGGTGCCGAGGCGCATGCCGAGGAGGCGGAAGGCTTCGACGGCGGGTGCCGGGGCGTGGTTGAGGAGGGCGCTGAGTTCGGAGGCCGCGGCGAAGAGGGCGCCGGTCTTCATCGCGATGATGCGGTAGTAGTCCGGGACGCTGAGGGTGAGGTCGAACTTGCGCTGGGTCTGGATGATTTCGCCGGTGCAGACCTCGTTGGCTGCGGAGGCGATGCGGCGTCCGATTTCGCGGTCGTCGAAGTCGCTGGAGAGTTTGAGGGCGTGGGCGAAGAGGCAGTCGCCGAGAAGGACGGAGAGGGAGTTGCCCCACTTGGCGTTGGCGGTGGGTTGGCCGCGGCGTTTGTCGGCGCCGTCGAGGATGTCGTCGTGGACGAGGGTGGCGGCGTGGATGAGTTCGATGACGACGGCGAGGTCGGTGTGTTCCGGGATGGTGTTGCCCGTGGCACCAGCGCAGAGGAGGGTGAGTGCTGGGCGGAGGCGTTTGCCGTTGCTCTCGATGGCGAAGGCGACGTAGCCCTCGACGGCGGGGTCGAAGGAGCGGGCCTGTTCGCGAATGCGCCGTTCGACGATTTCCAGCGGAGCCTCGATCAGGCTGAGGACAGCCTTGAGAGCTTGAGATTTGCTGGAAGTGCCCGGGGCATTCGCGGTTTCTTTCACCGCAGGGAGGATAGGGGTGAAGGATGGGAAGTCAATGCGGGGTAGGCTGAGATGGGGTGGGGAATGAGCGGAGTGGACGTTGCAGGAGGTTGCGCAGGAAACGGTTGCCACGGGAGGGTTCGGTCGCGAGGGTGGATGGAAGAGATGGGCGCATTTGTTTTCACTAGTCTGACGCGAGCCGTGGGGATCGGAGCTAACAGCTATTTGCTTGAGGTGGAGGGACGGCGGGTGGTGTTGGACGCGGGTCTTCATCCACGGTTGGAGGGGGAGGAGGCGCTGCCCCAGTGGGGTGGACTCGGGGAGGACAGCGTGGATGCGGTGGTGGTGACGCATGCGCATCAGGATCACGTGGGTGCGCTGCCTGTGCTTTTGCGAAGGCAGCGGCGCGCGTCGGTGTTCATGACGGAGGCAACGCTGGCGATGGGGGAGGTGATGCTGCACAACTCGGTGAATGTGATGCTCAAGCGGCGCGACGAGGGGATCGGCGGAGCGCCGCTTTTCACACACCGGGAGGTGGACCTTCAGGCCAGGCGGTGGACGAAGGCGCCGCTACGGCAGCGATTCAGTCTGGAGGGAGAACGCTTGGGGCCTGAGGAGGAGGAGCCCTCGATCGAGTTCCACGATGCAGGGCACATCTTGGGATCTGCCGGCACGTTGATCCGCAGCGGGGGGCGTACTTTGCTCTATACGGGAGATGTGAATTTCGCCGACCAGAGCCTGATGCAGGCCGCGCGTTTTCCCGAGCATTCGGTGGATGTGCTGGTGATCGAGGCGACGCGCGGCGACCGGGCCACGCCCGAGGGGTTCAGCCGGGAGGCGGAGGAGCGCCGGCTGGCGGAGTCCATTGGTGCAGTGTTTGAGCGTGGTGGGTGCGTGGTGATGCCCCTTTTTGCGTTGGGAAAGACCCAGGAGATGCTGGCGCTTTTTCATCAGTTCCGGCGGCGCGGGTGGCTGGGCATGGATTGTCCGATCTACATCGGGGGGCTGGGTGCGAAGCTGACGCAGGTGCACGACCGGTTGGCGAGCCAGACGCCGCGGCAGTATCCGGGTTTGCAGCTGCTGGATCAGGTGGCGCCCTATGTGGTGGGGGGGCAGGAGGCGCGTTCGCTTCCGATGAAGCGAGGCAGGATTTATGCGCTTTCCAGCGGGATGATGACGGAGAAGACCGTGTCAAACACGGTGGCGAGCCTGATGTTGAGCGATCCTCTGCACGCCCTTTTCTTTGTGGGTTATGCGGATCCGGAGTCGCCTGCGGGCAGGGTCCGGAGTGCGGCGCATGGGTCGATGGTGGAGCTCAGTGCGCAACTGCCCTCGCAACCGTTGCGTTGTCAGGTGGAGGCGTTCCAACTCAGCGGGCATGCCTCGCGCGAGAACATCCGGGAGTATGTGAACCGGGTGCGTCCGGGCAAGGTGGTGTTGGTGCACGGGGATGAGCCGGCGGTGGACTGGTTCCGCACGACGTTGAGCGCGGACCTGCCGGGGAGCGCTGTGATGGTGGCGCAGCCCGGGGTGTCGCTGGAGTTGTAGGCGGGCCTGCGTGTCCGGTGCGCGCAAGCTTTTCAGTCTTGCGGGGCGATGAGCGCGTCGAAGGCGATGGAGGCGAGGAAGCAGGCGAAGACTGTGCCCGTGAGGAGGATCAGCCATCGCAGGCGGCGGGCGAAGGGGCGGAGGTCGTCGATCTGGAGGATGGCTTCAGCGAAGTAGGCGCTCGAGTACAGGAGGTTGGAGACGAGGGCGAAGGCGAGGTAGGCGGGAATTTGGGAAAGGAGGAGGCGGGAATCGGGCCAGCGAAGGGTGAAAAGGACGATGGTGAGGAGCAGTTGCGCGGCGTTGTAGAGAATCCGTGCGCGTTCCCAGAAACGGGAGCCCTCGACGAAAACCGCACGCAGGAATCTGCGTGGCGGGTCAGCGTCGGCCGAGTTCGACATGAGCGCGAAAGACCGACCCGGTCCTTTTCTCGGAGGGCCTTACACGTTGAAACGGAATTCGACGACGTCGCCGTCCTGCATCACGTATTCCTTGCCTTCGATGCGGAGCTTGCCGGCTTCGCGGGCCTTGGCGAAGGAGCCGAGGGAGATGAGGTCGTCGAAGTGGACGGTTTCCGCGGCGATGAAGCCGCGTTCGAAATCGCTGTGGATGACGCCAGCGGCGGCGGGAGCTTTGTCGCCGGCGCGGATGGTCCATGCGCGGGTTTCCTGTTCGCCGGTGGTGAGGTAGGTGCGCAGGCCGAGGAGGTGGTAGACGGCGCGGATGAGAAGGCCGACGCCGCTGCTTTCGACGCCGAGACCGTGGAGGTACTCAGTAGCTTCTTCTTCGGAGAGGCCGGCGAGTTCGCTTTCAATCTGCGCGCTGATAACCACGGCTTCGGTGGCGAAGTGGGCCTTGGCGTATTCCTGAACGGCTTTGACGTGGGTGACCGCGGGGGTGTTTTCGGCGGGTTGTTTGCCAGCGAGCACGGCGGAGGCATTGGAAATGTCTGCCTCGGATACGTTGCAGGCGAAGATGGTGGGCTTGTGGCTGAGGAGGAAGAAGTCGCGCGCGAGCTTTTGTTCTTCGTCAGTGAGCGAGAGCGTGATGGCGGGTTTGCCCTCGTTCAGGTGGGGGATGAATTTTTCGCAGAGGGCGAGTTCGGCCTTGGCGGCTTTGTCGCCGGTACGTGCCATTTTCTGGACGCGTTCGGCGCGTTTCTGGACGGCGGCGAGGTCTGCGAGGACGAGTTCGGTGTTGATGACCTCGATGTCGCGCACGGGATCGACGGAGCCGCTGACGTGGTGGATGTCGGAGTCCTCAAAGCAGCGGACCACCTGGACGATGGCGTGGACTTCGCGGATGTGGCTGAGGAATTTGTTGCCAAGGCCTTCGCCGGAACTTGCGCCGCTCACGAGGCCCGCGATGTCTACGAACTCGATGGCGGCGGGGACGAGTTTCTTCGAGTGGGAAAGTTTCGAGAGGGCGGCGAGGCGGTGGTCCGGCACGGTGACGATGCCGACGTTGGGGTCGATGGTGCAGAAGGGATAGTTGGCCGCCTGCGCCTTCTGGGTCTTGGTGACGGCGTTGAAGAGGGTGGATTTGCCGACGTTAGGGAGACCGACGATACCAGCGGAGAGCATATAAAAAGGGCGGGAGGAGGGCGGGTTGGAGTGTGGGTCAATCGCCGGGCGGTGGCGGGGGGCGGGCGCCGGCAGGGGGGCGAATTGACTGCATTAGGCTGGGGGCTTCAATCAAAAAGCCGGGCGTGTGAGGAAAGTTCGCTTTGCAAGTGGAGTGGGTGCCGTGAAGAAAGGGGCGTTATCAACCCCCGTAATCCATGCAATCGCTGAGCGCTCTGGTCCAACATGCCGATGAGATCCTGAAATGCCGGGAGGTGGGGGACTGGCCGAACGCATGGAACGGGTTGCAGTTGGAGAACTCGGGGCGGGTGGGGCGGATCGCGGCGGCCGTGGACGCGAGCGAGGCGGTGATCGGGCTCGCGGTGGAAAGAGGGGCTGGGTTGCTCGTGGTGCACCACGGGTTGTTCTGGGGCGGGGTGCAACCGTTGGTGGGGGCGGGGTATCGGAAGTTGCAGCGTGCGATCACGCACGACCTCGCCATTTACAGTGCGCACCTGCCTTTGGATGCGCATCCGAAGCTGGGCAACAACGCGCTGCTGGCCAAGGCGATCGGGTTGCGCAAATGCGAACCGTTCTTTTTCGAAAAGGGGCGGCACATTGGATGGAAGGCGAAGGTGCGCCTGCCGTTGGAGGAGGTGGCGAGGCGTTTGGGGGCGGTCCTTGGATCAAGCCCGCACCTTGCGCCGGGTGGGCCGAGTGTGACGGGGTGCGTGGGGGTGGTGACGGGCGGTGCGGGTGCGGAGGTGGCGCGGGCGAAGGCGGAGGGCGTGGACACGTTCATCACGGGCGAGGGGCCGCACCATTCGTATGCGTTGGCGGAGGAACTCGGGGTGAACCTGTTTTATGGAGGGCATTACGCGACGGAGACCTTCGGGGTGAAGGCGCTCGCGGCGCATCTCAGCCGGCGATTCCGGGTGCCGTGGGAGTTTATCGATCACCCCAGCGGACTCTGAGCAGCGCTGCGGGGAATGTGGGTGTGAGGGCGGCGCGGGGAAGAGGCGTCTCTCTGGATAATATGGATGGGTTCGCGTGTGCGTTTTGATCCCACGCTGCCATGGAGTTCGTGTACATCCCGGTGACATGGAAGTGGTGTGCTCCAAGAAGACTCCGACCCGTCGCTGCAAAACACTGGCGTGCTCGCATGATGTGCCGGAGTTGACGACCGTCTGAACTTCCTCCCAAACGTCGCGCGTCTGGAAAAACCCATGCGCGGTTTTTAGAAGCGTCCGGTTGCGAGAGGAGACCGCATTTTTCTCTCCCCGACCCGGAACAGTGACCAGGCGCTTTGCGAGCCGAAGCGCCGGAGCAAACGCGCGGAGAGCTCGCTGTGATCCTCGAAGCCTGACGATGCCTTATCGAAAGAAAGGTATTTCTAACCCGAATCAATCACACGCGGGGCGTAACGAAAGCGAGGATGCGGTGTTATAGCCTCGCATGCAGACACATACCGGAGACCCGAAGCCCGCACCCAGCCCGACAGAGTGTTTCACCGTCAGCTGTTTTTTGATGAACTTGGGGCCCGCAATGTCGTGG
>CAMAUX010000036.1 GCA_945861435.1 Chthoniobacter flavus
TACCCGCGGGCCGCCTTCTGGTTGCCGAGCGCCATGCCTTCAAAAAACGTGCTCGTCACGTCATAGAGCAAAAACTCGAACTGCACCCCAAACCAGGTCCGGTAACGCTCCATGAGATGGGCGCACAGACGATCCTTCTGTTTGCCGACCTGGTCCAACCCGCGGTAAAGCCGGTCGTCGTTGATGCGTCCAGGCTCAATGCCCATCAGGTCCTCCAGCGCGGTGCGCCCGTACCAGTGCTCTGCGATCCCCAGTTCGGATGCCTGACCGCAGAACTTGCCCACCGTCAGCACCGCCGCGACTTCCGCCCATGAAACCGTCTCGCGTCCTTCTCCCATCAACTCCTCCAACAACCGATGCAGTCCGAGCCGCCGCCACAGGGCCAGAGCAGGGTACACGCTCCCAAACTCGCGGACCCGCTCCACTTTGAGCCCGCTCAAATCTGCCAACTCCCATTTTTGGGCGGAGCGCCCGGCTGCGGTTTGACGGCCCTCGTGGAGTTCCATCTGCCTTCCGACACGGTTGGTTCCCTCCCAGAGCGCCTCAATATCCTCCCAGCCCGCAGCGAGATCTTCCTCGGTCAATTTTCCGAGCGTCGCCACCACCCGCTGACGGGGTCCCTTTGCTGTGCGAACCGTCTCACAAAGCGTCCAGTACTCGTAGAGTTCACCGGAGGAACGCTTGCGATTGCGGCGTAAAAACATGCCGCGATTTTCCGGACCCAAATCGCGATCCACAAGGGGCTCTTCTCCACTACACGCTCACATTGCGAAGGCACCGCCCGCAAATCCCCTTCCACTCTCAATTGCCCACCCAGCGAACAGCGAAAATCGGTGCGTTTTTCCCAGAAACTGCGGAACTTGGGTTAGAGACGCAGCCTGCGAGGAACCGCCAGCGTGAGGCGGGAGAAAAAGCCCCGACCCATGCAGCTCGCCTTGCTGCTGAGCGTTGCCACTGCCTCCTCCATGGCCGCGTGGCCGACCTTTCGTTCCGCACCCGCCGGGGAGAGCACGTCAGCCACGTCGTGCCTGCGCCGAGCGGTGGGAGATTTGGATCCAGTCGTTGATGACCACGTTGCCGTGGAGGTTGACTGCCAGCCCGGTGAAGAAGTCGGAGAAGATGCCGCGCGCCGCCAGGCCGAGCACGACGCCGCCGGCGCCTGGAGTGGTGAGGAGCGCGGCCATGTTCTGCTCGTAGACCAGCCCCACGATCATCGACAGGGCGACGAGGTAGACCAGAACCGCTCACTCCCTTGGCCCCCGACAAGTTCTCCGACGTCTCCCCGGTGCACCGGATGAAAAGCCAATTTCTAGGAATGAACTACTTCACACCGCGATAGACGAAGTTGTTGCCGTCGAAAATGTACTGAAGAAACTTTCCGGAAAATTGATCCCGGCCGGAAATAGCCGGAATCTGGACCGTGTAACCGTTTGTCTTTTCAAATTTGATTTCCGCACCTGCCTGAAGCGAATCGTATCCGTAATTAATCTCGATATGGCTGAGTAACTCCTTTTTTGTCCGAAAAAAGGGCACGCTTTTAATATGGCGGTTATCGAGCCTTACCGCAGCCACTCCCTCTGCCCAAGAACGGGTCGCAGCCCTCGCATGCCACGACAGCAAATAAACGGTTCCCTGAGACTTGGTCACAATCGTTTTGATTTTATTTCCAACTGCCCCGAACACCCCGACGTTCGTGGTCCCTTTATCGTCGTCACGGTCTTCGCTGTGCAAAACAGCGTATCCCGCCCGGCCGTCTGGCGACTTAAATTGGGACAGCACGCAGTAGTTGTGCATCGTGCCGCCGGTCTCTGTATCCCAGCTCAAAATCCTTAGCTTTCCGTCCTCGGAGCAGGCAAGCCCCGGGATTTCCATCCGTCCTAGGTCCAGTTCCATTGTGCGTGGATCCTTGAAAACGGCTTCACGCTGCTTGAACTCCTTCTCAAACGCTTCCCGATTGCGTTCGTATTTTTCATCGGCCAAGCGCTCCCTTTCCCCCTCCGTATAGGCAAGCGCGCAATCGGGAAGCTCCCAAGCCCGCTCCTCCGAAAACCAACCCTTCCAATCCTCCTCACCAAGCAAGGGAGAGACCTTTGCTAAAAGCTTGCTCGCCCGGTTGCGATACTCCAACCAGGCCGCTGTCTCGGCTTCCTCCCTTCCCGGAACACTCGAGGAAAGCCCCTTGGATGCCTTGGCCTGCGCATTCAAAACAGTTTCGGCAAGTCTCCCCGGAATCAGGCGCGAGGGGATGAATCCACTCAGCAGCGGTTTCATTTTGAGCAGCCACTTTTGTTGAGCGGCCATTGCAAAATCCGCACCCGCACCGCCGCTGTCGCCACCACCTGCCATGGCGGCCTGCCGCTCGATCCATTCAAAAGCGGCGTCCTTCATGGAATCAAACAGCGCAGCGTGGTCGGACTTCATACTGGCGCGAATCGCTGAAAGGTCTTTTTCTATTTCCTTCTCCTCCGTCTTTGCCCGGTCCTTTGAATCCCCGGGCACGATGGGCTTTTGCGTCGGAGCCGGTGCCGGGTCCCATCGCTCCAAGGCGTGAACGGAGCCATCGAAGTCGCGCAAGATTCCGGCGAGCAGCCAGCTTTTCCATTCCTCCATGGGCAGGGCCGGGTTGAACTGCGCAAACGTCCCTGACAATGCGTTGATATACACCTCGGATGACCGGATGACCTCCTTGAGATCTTCTGTCCCGGCAAATGCCAGATAAGGTCCGGCGCTGCTCACCAGTCCGTTTTCAATCAAGTGGGCCGGCACTTTGGATTCGGCTGCGGCGCACCATTGTTGGAAGCGTTCGAGGCTTTGGGAAAGAGGCGGGGAGAAATCGGGCTTCCATCCAGAGAACACGGATTCCAGCAGGCGAATCGATTTTTCGAACTCCCAGTGAAACACCAGTGCAGACTGCCATCCGGGCTCGTAACGGTTGGTAAAATGCAGGTGTTTACCCTTTTGCTGAGCGTACTGTTCAGCGCTTTCCAAAGCCTCTTTTAGGGTTGATTCGGCGCGACCAACTCCGGCCTGTGCAAGGAGCTTGGCTGCGCGCCGCTTTTGGTCCTGATCCCAGTGCAGGAGCATTCGGCGAACGGCGTGTCGCACTCCCTGGTGCGAGGAGAGGTGATCTGTACACGTGAAGCGTCCTGGCTTTTCTAATTTCCAAAATGCAAAGGCGGCTCGAACGGCGGAAATGCGCTCGGAAATCTCGCCCGACCCACGCGCCACCAACTGCAAAACCAGCGCCGGATCCGGTTTCCCAAAAGCGCCCCCAAGGGAGGCCTCCTCAGCCAAGTCCCATAAAAAATAAGGCTGCCATTTGCCATCTTCGGTCTGGGCCGAGCTGCCATCGATGGCGGAATGGTGCTTCAAAAACGCCGCGATATCGAAGGGCCCCGGAGCGGCCGCCATGGTCAAAAGCTCCGCGATCTCCCGTTCATTCTCGAACGTGCCGTTTGGGTTTGATTGCTTGGCCCGCTCGTAAAGCTCGAGGGCGAGTTTCGGGTCCGCGTACGGATCCGCTCTTTTAAGATACAACCGATCCAACGCGCCGCGCAGTGCCGTCATGTCCCCTCTGCGCGCAGCTTGCATATCCAGATAGAGCTGCTCGCCCCCGCCCTGAGTGGCTTCATACGCTGCCACAAGACTTGGAGGGCAACTTCCCGAGAGGTCGCCCTTTTTATAAAGCGCATGCGCGCGTTCCGCCTGATCCAATTTCCAATGCACGTCCGCCTCAAACAACAAACTGGCAACCTTCGAGGCGTCCGGGGCGTGGGCCGCGGTGACCCGTGGCGCATCCGCCCCGAATAACGGGCGGGATGTCAAAAGACCGCCGGCGGCTGAACAGGAGAGAAGTGCGACTAATAGTAGTTTGCGGTCAACAAATGACATTTGGTTAGCCAGAAAATCATACTGCACATCCCTCGATTTGTTTGCACGCGGAATTGCTGCAAACCGTTGCTTACCTGACTACACGCCGGAAAGGGCGGGCTCGCCGATCCCGCGCCCCACAGTTTTCCAGAGTCGCCGGCGGGATGTTATTGCGAGGGAATTACGTTTTGTTCCGGTGTTCCGGTGTTCCGGGGACGGCGCGGGGCGCGGCTTGAGGCCAGGGGAGTGAGGGGTCAAGCCGACCTCGTCGCCCTGTCGATGATCGTGGTACGCGCTCACGCCGAGCGTGCCGACGTAGCGTGTGATGTGGACGAGATCGGGGCGGGAGAGTTCGGGTGCGCCGCCAGTGCCTGCGGCGGGTTTCGCGAGAAGCGAGATCGTCGCACCCATGCGCTGTTGCCAGCGCTGGCACGTGGGCGCACGGGCTCGGCTGCCTAGCTTTGCGGCCTGGCCCCCTCACTCCTGTGCGCTCAGATCGCTCTCCGACGGCTCCCAATGCACCGGACGAAAAAGCGAGTCCCTAGCCATTGCGCAATATCTCCACGCCGCAATCGCCGGGCATCGAGACGCTGCGCGCTCCTTATAATTACGGAGAGTATGAGAGGCTGGCTTAATTACTAAGCGCCCCGCATCCCCGGGCTAGTTGTTGGAGAGATAACTGGCGACGCCTTCGAAGGTGGCTTTCATGCCTTCCTTGCCGGCGGACCAGTTGGCGGGGCAGACCTCGCCGTGGAGTTCGAAGTACTGGAGGGCGTCGACGATGCGCAGGGTTTCATCGACGCTGCGGCCGAGGGGGAGGTCGTTGATGAGCTGGTGGCGGACGATGCCTTCGCGGTCGATGAGGAAGAGAGCGCGGTAGGCGATCATCTCGCTGGAGGCGGTGAGGCGCTCGTCGTCATCGACACCGAACTCGCCGTTGAGGACGCCGTAGGCAGCGCTGATGGTTTTGTTGGTGTCCGCAAGGAGCGGGTAGGTGACCCCGGCGATGCCGCCTTGTTTCTTGGCAAGCTGGAGCCAGCCCCAGTGGGACTGTTCGGTGTCGGTGGAGCAGGCGAGGACCTCGACGTTGCGCTTCTTGAATTCAGCGAGCTTTTCCTGGAAGGCGTGGAGCTCGGTGGGGCACACGAAGGTGAAGTCCTTCGGGTAAAAGAAGAGGACGACGTACTTTTTCCCGTGAAACTGCTCGAGGGTGAAGCTTTCGGTGATGATGTGCCCGTCGAGCACGGCGTGGGCGTTGAAGTCTGGGGCTTTTTTTCCGACGAGGTTTGCCATGGGGTTTGGTGGGTTGGGGTTGGAGTGAGGGCGGTGTTTTAAGAAAGGAGCGGGGTCAGCGCGGAAGGCTGTCGTCCAGGGCGGCGAGGACCGTGCCGATGGATTCGCGCGACTCGTCGCCCATGTTGGAGATGCGGAAGGTGAGGCCCTTGAGCTTGCCGTAGCCACCGTCGATGAGGATGCCGTGGCGGTCCTTGAGGTTTTTGAGGAGGGCCGCGACGTCGATCTGGCGGTTGTTGGCGACGCAGGTGAGGGATTTGGAGCGGAAGCCTTCCGGAGCGAAGAACTCGAAGCCGTTATTCCGCACCCAGTCGGCTACCATGCCATTGAGTTCGGCATGGCGCGCGTGGCGGTTGGCGACGCCTTCGGTGAAGATGTCTTCGAGTTTGGATTCGAGCGCGTAGATGTGGGAGATGGAGGGGGTCGAGGGGGTCATGTCCTCGGCCTGGTTCTTTTTGAACTCGAGGAAGTCGAAGTAATAGCCGCGACCGGAGACCTTTTCTGCGCGGGCCATGGCCTTGGGGCTGGCGCTGAAGAGGGCGAGGCCGGGGGGCATGGCGAGGGCTTTTTGGGAGCCGGTGAGGAGCACATCGATGCCCCATTCGTCCATGGGGATGGGGACGACGGAGAAGGAGGAGACGGTGTCGACGATGAGCATCACCTCCGGGAACTCGCGCATGACCTCGCAGATTTCCTGAAGCGGGGACATGACGCCCGTGGAGGTTTCGTTGTGGATGACGGTGACGGCTTCGAATCCGCCTGCGTTGAGCTTCTCGCGGAGTTGTTCACCGCGGATGGGTTGGCCCCATTCGACTTGGAGAGCCTCGGCCTGCTTGCCGCACTTTTTGGAGACGTCGAGCCACTTGTCGGAGAAGGCCCCGCACATGCAGTTGAGGACCTTGCCAGAGCCGACGAGGTTGCGGACGGAACCCTCCATCACGCCCCATGCGGAGGAGGTGGAGAGGAAGACGGGCTGCTTGGTTTGGAACAGTTCCTGAAGCCTCGGCTGGATGCCGCCGTAGAGCTTTTTGAAGTCGCCGCTGCGGTGGCCGATCATGGGTTTGCAGAAGGCGTTGAAGGTCTTCTGGGAGACTTCGATAGGGCCAGGGATGTAAAGCTTCATCGGGTGCGGGTGCTCTGTTTTTCGAGTCCCCGATAAAAGAGGAAAGCCTTCCCCCCCGCAACCATCGGGTGGAGGAAATTGAGAGGGACAGCGGGTGTGTCGCAGCGCGGGCCTCGATTATTCCCAGACGAAGTGTTCGAGGCGTACGCGTTTGATCTGCGCGCGGGCCTCGTCGGCGCGGCTTCCCTTTTGGGCGGCGATTTTTTCGTAGACGGCGATGGCGGGTTTCCACTGGCGCTGGCTTTCGAAGAGGCGGGCAAGTTCGAAGCCTGCGGTGTAGTACCAGAACCGTTCGGGTTCGGAAGGTTTGGCCGGGGCAAGGACTTCGAAATAAGCGGCGATGGCGTCCTCCTGACGTCCGAGGGCTGCGGCTGCCTTGCCCTTTTTGTAGAGAGCTTGGTTGCGCCAGTCGGCGCTTGCCTCAGGCAGCTCGGCGAGTTGTTGGAAGGTGCGCACGGCGGCCTCGTTTTGGGCGGGATCCTTGCGGCCCATAGAGAGAAGGGCGTCGCCCTTGCCTGCGAGCGCGGTGCAGAGAAGGTCGCGGTCCGGCGCGGGTTTGGAGCCGAGGATGATGTCGTAGAGTTTCACGGCCTCGCTGTCTTTCTCGAGTTGGCGCTGGATGACGGCCTGTTGTTCGCGCGCGTGGAGTTTCAGGGGGCCGTCGCGCTTGGCGACTTGGTCGAAGAGATCGAGTGCGCGGTCGACCGCGCCTGTGTTGATGGTGCGCATGGCGGACTGGCCGGCGAGGAAGAGGGCGGTCTCGGCGTAAGGGCTCTGGGCGGCCTCGCGGGCGACGGTGGCGAACTGGGTCTCGGCATTGGCGAAGTCGTTCCTGCGGAAATAGACTTGGGCCAGCTTCATGCGGACCTCGGTGGCGAGCGGCGATCCGGGGCGATTGCGCAGGAAGTCGGTGGCTTTCTGGACGAGGGTGTCCTCCTGTCCCTTGCCCTGGGCGTCGAGGAGGTAGAGGGAGAGATACTCGGATTGCTCGTCCACAGCCTTGGGAGATTCGGCGGTGTTGACTACGCGCCGGTAATCCTCGGCGGCATCCCAGTCGCCGGATTCTGCGGCGAGTTCTGCGAGGGCGAGCCGTGCCTCGGGTGCGCGGGCGTGGGAAGAGAACTGGTGGAGGAAGGCGCGCAGGGTGGCGGCGGCTCGATTGTCGTGTTTCCGGGCTTGGACGAGGCCGTGTTCGAGAGCGAGTTCGCCGCGGAGCGGGCTTTTGGGGAAACGCTTGCCGAGTTCTTCAGCGAGCTTTTCGAAGCGCTGTGGGCCGGCTTGTTGCAGGGCCGCCAGTCCCTCGTTGAAGAGGCAGGTCTCGCTCAGTGCGGGATCGCGGCGCCTTGCGTTTTCAAAGCAATTGGCAGCGAGCAGGAAGTCCCCGGCGCGGTAATGTGCGATGCCGGTTTGGAGTTCGATGCCGGCCCGGGTCTGCGGGTCGGAGGCATGCCGAGCGGCGGCTTCGAGCGAGCGAAGTGCGCCGGGAAAATCGTTGCGGTCCAAGAGCAGGCCGGCCTGCATCTGGTGGACGCGCGGCAGCAGCGGGTGCGAGGGGTTTTGAGCGACGAAAGAGGTGAGTTGTTCGGAGGCCTTCTGTGGGTCGCCTTCGCGGACCTGCATGCGCGCGAGGTAGAAAAGCGCGAGGGCAGCTCGGCGGGGCGGTGGTTGTTGGATCCACTTCTTGAACTCGCCCTCGGTCTGGTTGCGTTCCCGGCTGTAGATCTCGTCGAGGCGGACGAAGAGGAGCTCAAGCTGAGGACTCTCCGGGTTTTGCTGGATGAAGACTTCGAGTTCCTGGTCCGCAGCCTCGTCGCCCTCGAGTTGGATCCGAGCGGCGGTGGCGCCGAAGACGGCGGTGGTGAGCAGTTCGGGCGCGAGGTGGGCGGGGTCGGCGAGCACTTCCTTGAAGGCGTCGCGCGCCTCCTCGTGCCTGCCCTGCAGCAGAAGGAGGCGGGCTTGGAGGACGCGTCCCCACTTGATTGCAGGCGCGCTGGAGGGGTGTAGGGATTGGAGAATGTGCGCAGCCTTGCCGAGCGCGCCTTGATCAAGGAGGAGGCCGGTGAGGCGGAGGCGGGTTCTCTGGAGACCGGGCTTTTTTTCGAGAAGTGTCTCGAGTGTGGCGATGGCGGCGGCGGTGTCGCCCAGTGCGTGCTGGCATTCTGCGCGTCCAATGAATGTCTCGGCAGCGGCCTCGGCCGTGTTGTCTGTGGCTGCGCGATCGTAGAGGGCGAGAGCTTCCGCCCAGTGCCCCGAGCCCATGAGGACGCGCGCGTGGAGGAGGGAGGTTTCGGGATCGGCGTTGCTGAGCAGGGGCTTGAGAGCGTCGAGAGCATGGGCGTCCTGACCGCACTGGAGGTGCGCGCGGGCGAGCTGGCGGCGTGCTTCGGTGGTTTGCTGCGGGGTGAGGATGCCGGAGTTCAGGCAGGCTTTGAGCTTCTGAATGGCGACGGGCGCGATGCCTTCGTCGAGGGCTTGGAGGGCCTGCGCCAGAGCGGGTGGGCGGTCTGAAGCACTCTGGGTGGCGGGTCCGGCACCATGTCCTTCGGTGTGCGCAAAGGTGAGGCACGCGAAGGCGAGCAGTGCGCGCCGGAGCGGGCGTTGCGGCCATGGGGTGCGTGCGATGAATGCCATGCGGGACCTCATAGCATGCGCTTGAGGTATTGGCCCGTGAAACTGGCGGGCGTTTTGGCGACGAATTCCGGGGTTCCCTGGGCCACGATGCGACCGCCGCCGCTGCCGCCCTCCGGCCCGAGGTCGACGATCCAGTCGGCGCACTTGATGACCTCGAGATTGTGTTCGATGACGACGAGCGTGTTGCCTGCGTCGCGTAGTTTTTGGAGGACCTCGAGAAGCTTGTGGATGTCGGCGTGGTGAAGGCCTGTGGTGGGTTCGTCCAGGAGGTAAATGGTGCGGCCGGTGGCTTTGCGCGCGAGTTCCGCGGCGAGCTTGATGCGCTGTGCTTCGCCGCCCGAGAGGGTGGTGCCCGACTGGCCGAGGCGGACGTAGCCGACGCCGACGTCTTCGAGCGCGAGAAGCTTGTCGCAGATCTGAGGGACGTTGCGGAAAAAGCGCGCGGCTTCATCCACGGTGAGGTCGAGGATGTCGGCGATGTTCTTGCCCTTGTAGGTCACCTCGAGGGTTTCGCGATTGTAACGGCGGCCGCGGCACACCTCGCACTCGACGTAGACGTCGGCAAGGAAGGCCATCTCGATCCGCTTCATGCCGTCGCCTTCGCAGGACTCGCACCTGCCGCCTTTCACGTTGAAGCTGAACCGGCCGGCTTCGTAGCCGCGGATGCGTGAAGCGGGAAGGCCGGCGAAGAGGTCGCGGATCGGCCCGAAGGCGCCAGTGTAGGTGACGGGGTTGGAGCGCGGAGTGCGGCCGATGGGGTCCTGGTCGATGACGATGGCCTTGTCGAGTTGCTCGAGGCCGAGGATGCGGTCGTGCGCACCCGGGCGATCCTTGGAACGATGGAAGTGGCGGAAGAGGGCGCGTCGGAGGATGTCGTCGACAAGGGTGGACTTGCCGCTGCCAGAGACGCCGGTGACGCAGGTGAGGCAGCCCAGCGGGAGGCTGACGTCGAGGTTCTGCAGGTTGTTTTCCCTAGCGCCCGTGATGGTGATCCAGCCGGGCTTGGATGCGCTGCGGGCGCGCGATTTTTGAGGGGGCGCGGGGTTTTCCTCGGCGACGAATTGCGGCTGGCGGCGGACTTTTGGAACCGGGATGCGCGCGCGTCCGCTGAGATACTGGCCGGTGAGGGAGGCTTCGCTGGCGAGGATGTCTGCGAGGGAGCCTTGGGCGACGATCTGGCCGCCGCGTGCGCCTGCGCCGGGCCCGAGGTCGATGATGTGATCGGCGGCGCGGATGGTGTCCTCGTCGTGTTCGACGACGATGACGGAGTTGCCGAGATCGCGCAGTCTGCGGAGGGTGGCGATGAGGCGGTCGTTGTCGCGTTGATGAAGGCCGATGCTGGGTTCGTCGAGAACGTAGAGGCAGCCGGCGAGGCCCGAGCCGATCTGGGTGGCGAGGCGGATGCGCTGGGCTTCGCCGCCGGAGAGCGTGCCGCTTTCGCGCTCGAGGCTGAGGTAACCGAGGCCGACCTCTGCGAGGAAGGCGAGGCGGTTGGAGACTTCACGCCGAACCTCGGTGGTGATGTGGAGCTGCTGTTCGGTGAGCGCGAGCGCGTTGATGAAGGCGTGCGCCTCCGCGACGGTGAGTCTGCAGAATTGATGGATGCCGAGCGGGGCGCCGAGTTGCGGCCGCACGGTGACGGCGAGCATCTCGGGCTTGAGCCGCGCGCCGCCACAGGCGCTGCAGGTGCGGCGGCTCATGTACTGGCGGATGCGCTGGCGGGAGAATTCGCTCTCGGTGGTTTCGTAAAGGTGGTTGAGCTGGCTGATCAGGCCGTCGAAGGGTTTCTCGGTGCGGCTTCCCTTTTTCTCGTGGCCGACGAAGGCGATGGTCTTGTCGCCGGTGCCATGCATGAGGGCGTGGCGGAAGGCTTCGGGAAGCTGTTCGTAAGGGGTGTCGAGCGGGACTTTGTAGGCGGAGGCGAGGGCTTCGAGGAGGGTCTGGTAATACTTCCGCATCGCCTTGGTGGCCTTGGCCCACGGAGCGACGGCACCCTCAGCGAGACTCTTCTGCGGATCGGGCACGAGCAGTTCGGGATCGCAGACCTGTTCGGTGCCGATGCCGTGGCACTTGGTGCATGCCCCGAGATGACTGTTGAAGGAGAAGTGTTTTGGCGTGAGACGCGGAAGACTGAAGCCCGTGGCGGGGTTGCGGTAGTGGATGGAGAACTGAAGCGATTCCCACTTCGCGGGGCCGGTCTCGCGGAGCACGCTCATGGAGCCCTCGCCCCACCGGAGCGCGGTCTCGACGGAATCAGCCATGCGGGCGCGGATGCCTTCGCGGAGGACGAGCCGGTCGACCACCGCCTCGATGACATGGCTGGCGCCTTTGCGCAGTTTCACGGGTTGCGGGCCGCCGAGTTCGACGATCTCGCCGTCGACCCGCGCACGCACGAAGCCTTCGCGCCGGAGCTTTTCGAGGACGTCGCGGAATTCGCCGACCTCGCTTTGAACGACAGGCGCGAGAAGGACGAGGCGGCTGTCGGCCGGCAGGGCCATGAGTTGGTCGACGATCTGGGTGGGGCTGAGCTTGGAGATGGGCTCGCCCGTGACGGGATCGTGCGGCTGGCCGACGGCGGCGAAGAGGAGGCGCAGGTAGTCGTAGATCTCGGTGGTGGTGGCGATGGTCGAACGCGGGCTGCCGCCGGAGCTGCGCTGCTCGATGGCGATCGCCGGGGAAAGGCCTTCAATGAAGTCGACCTCCGGTTTCTGAAGGCGGTCGAGGAACTGGCGCGCGTAGGCAGAGAGGCTCTCGACGTAGCGCCGCTGCCCCTCGGCGTAGAGGGTGTCGAAGGCGAGCGAGGATTTGCCGGAGCCGCTCAGCCCGGTCATCACCACGAGCTTGTCGCGCGGGATCTCGAGGGAGAGGTCGCGGAGGTTGTGCTGGCGCGCCCCAGTGATTTTGATCGTTTGCGCAGGCATTTTTCCCGGGAAAGTGGAACCCACGATTGAAGCAGAGCCCGGGGGTGGGCCGCCAGCGGGAAGTGGGTTGGGCGGCGGATGGTGGACGGGGGTGAATCGAGGCTTTGCGGGGATGGAGGAAATGCACTCGGAGCAGTTAAAAGTTGAGCGCGGGGCGGAATGGTGGAGGAGATGGAGGCATGGCCGAATTCGAGATCACCCGCGAGGAATGCGAGGCGTTGCATGAGCGCTTCCGGATGCTGAAGCACGACATGGGCAATCATCTCGGGCTGATGACGGCGATGGCGGAGCTTTTCCAGCGAAAGCCCGATTACGCGGAGAAGCTCGCGGCCGCAGTGCTGGAGCGGGTGCCGTTGATGGTCGAGCAGATGCAGCTCTTCCAGCAGGAACTGGCCGGGAAGCTGGAGCGCGGCGGGTCCGCGGAGTGAGGGGTTCGGGGTGCGCTTTGGGGCGCGGTTGTTGTGAAGAATCTCAGCGGCTCGCGCGGGCCTGCGTCTGAAGCGCAAGGCGGGTGGCGCGCAGGGCGTCCACCGAGCGGAGGCCGTCCTGCGGCGGGTGGCCGAAGATCTCGAGGAGGAAGTCGTTGAGGTAGGCGCGGGGAGTGTGGGGAAGAACGGGGATGCGCTCAGGCTCGGTGGCGGAGTCCGTGATGAGTTCCACGTCGGTGCCGAGGAGGTGGGTCTGCGCCTGACCGCGGGTGCCGTGCGCGAGGATCCTCCAGTAGAAAGGGAGTTGGTAGCCGAGCGTGTCCGGCGCGAGGTAGGAGAAGTCCGCGAGAACACCGGCGCCGTTGTCGAGGGTGCCCATGAGCTGGGCGCAGTCTTCAAAGTGCGGGAATTCGGAGGCCTTGGCGTTCCAGCTGCGTGCGAACGGGATGCCGTCCCATGAGAGGCCGGTCATCCACGGGACGAAGTCGAAGGCATGGACGCCGATGTCGTTGATGGTGCCGCCGTGCTGGCCGGGGACGAAGTACCACGCAGGTCTGCGGCCGAGGAGGAGCGGGTGCTGGCCGCCGATGTGGAGGCTGCAGAGTGCGCCGATGCGGCCTGAGAGGATGATCTCGCGCAGGGTGCGCATGGCGCCATAGCCGCGGGAATCAAGCTGGAGGCCGATGAGGAGGTTGCGCTCGGCGGCTGCGGCCTCGATGGCATCGAGTTCGGCGAGGGAGGTGCAGAGGGGTTTGTCGGAGAGGATGTGTTTGCCGGCCTTGAGCGCTGCGAGCACGAGCGCGCCGCGCCGACCATAAGTATCGCCGATGGCGACGACGTCACAGGGCACCTCGCGCAGCATCGCGGCGTGGTCCTGGTGTGTGATGTGGACGCGCCCCTTTGCGGCGAGATCGGCGCGGGTTTCCGCATCCTCCTCGCAGCAGGCGACGAGCTCGGTCTGCGGGTGTTCTTCGACCCCGGCGAGCAGGTCGAGAATGTGAGAGTGGCGGAATCCGGTGAAGGCGAAGCGCGTTTTCATACGAATGCGGGCGGGGTGCGGTGGCAGGGGCCTTTAGTCCAGAAGGCTCGCGGATGCGTGGTCGATGTAGAGGACGGCGTCCGGGTGTTGGCGAAGGATGGAGGCGGGGCAGCTGGTTTCGATGGGGCCGAGGAGCGTGGCGCGCACAGCCTCGGCCTTGCGCGGGCCGGGAACGACGCAGGAGAGGGCGCGTGCGCCGCAGAGCGCGGGGATGGTGAGGGAGAGCGCGAGGGTGGGGACCGCGGCGAGGTTGGGGAAGCAGCCGTCGTTGACCTGCTGCTGGCGGCAGGCGGCGTCGATCTCGACGGGTTTGATGAGCGCGGGATCGTGGAAGTCGGCGACGGGGGGATCGTTGAAAGCGATGTGCCCGTTCTCGCCGATGCCGAGGCAGACGAGGTCGATCGGCTTTTCGCGGAGCAATGCCGAGTAGCGTGCGCATTCGGCTGCGAGGTCCGGATTTTCAGCGCCGATGGGATGGAACGCCTTCACGGCGGGCACGCGTGAGAGCAGGTGTTGCTTGAGGTAATGGCGGAAGCTCTGGGGTTGGTCGGCGGTGAGGCCGACGTAGTCGTCCATGTGGAAGACGACGACCCGCGCCCAGTCGACATCGAGAGTGAGGAGGGCCTCGATGAATTCGTCCTGCGAGGGTGCGCAGGCGAAGATGACACGGGCTTCGCCGCGGGCGCTGCAGGCTTGCGCGATGGTGGATTGGACGCGGAGAGCGGCGGCACGTCCTGCTTCTGAGCGCGTCGCGTGAATGGAGGTGTGGAGTTGTCCAAAGGTTTTCATGGGAGGGGGAAGAAATCGGCGACGCGGGAGGAGAAGAGGGCGCGTGCTTCCGGCTCTGGAATGCCGAGCCAGCGGGCGGCGTTGCGCACTCCGGCATCCGGGGTGAGGCAGGAGCCCGCGAAGTTGGGCTGGCCGGGAACGCGCACGACACCGTCCCGGGATTCCACCTCGCTCCGGCCGATGCGATACCTGCCGGGCGGTGCGGCGGCGGCGGCCATGGCGTCCGTGGTGAGAAGGGTTTTGCCGGGAGGTTTTGCGCGGAAGAAATTCCGGAGGACGGCGGGTGGGAGATGGACGCCGTCGGGGATGAGGCAGGCGGTGAGTTCGTCGCGTGCGAGGAGGCGTTGGACGATATTGTCGTGGCGGTGGAGGAGTTGCGGGGTGCCGTTGCCGAGGTGGGTGCAGAGGCGTGCACCGGCGCGGATGGCATCGTCGATGTGGGCGTCGGAGGCGTCGGTGTGTCCGAGCGAAACGAGGACGCCGCGGGCGTGCAATGCGGCGATGAACTCAGGGCTGCCGGGCCATTCCGGGGCGAGGGTCACTAGGCGGATGCGTCCGTTGGCGGCGTCTTGGAGGCGGGTGAAGGCGGCGAGGCTGGGGGCCTGTTGAACCTCCGGTGGATGCGCGCCGCAGAAGCCCGGGAGCGGGCTGAGGAAGGGGCCCTCGAGATGATAACCGCAGATGGTTTGGGCTATGAGCGGGTCGCGTGAACGCAGGCCTTCGATGCGTTCGAACTGGCGTGCGAGTGCGTCGAGATCGTCGCTGATGAGGGTGAGCAGGATGTGTCCCGTGTGATGGGCGTGCAGGCTCTCGACGGCGCGGCGCAGGGAGGCGGCGTCGAGCGCTGGGTCTTGAAAATCGACGCCGGCGAAGCCGTTGACCTGGAGGTCGAAGAGGGTGGGGATTGGCGAGGGGTGAGCCGCGTCCATGGCGGGGAGGGGTGGGCCGGAAGCGCGGTGAGGATGGGGCGCGTGTTTGGACGCGGGCAACGAAAATCGCGGGATGAGAACGGGTGTGGATGGAGGCGGGCGGGCGGATGGAGGGCGACAACCCTCTGGAGTTTGTTTGGGGTTTAGCTAGTTTGCTCGGCTTTATGTCTATCTGGAATTCCGCCCACCCATGGCTGCGCGAGCTGGTTTCCTATGAACCCGGCAAGCCGATCGAGGACGTTGCCCGCGAGCTGGGGCTCCAGCCGCACGAGATCATCAAGCTGGCTTCCAACGAGAATCCGTTGGGCCCGTCGCCGAAGGCTGTGGCGGCGATGCGCGAGGCGGTGGAGCGCGCGCACTTTTATCCGGATGGCGGCGGGTACTATTTACGCGAGGGGATTGCGGAGAAGTTCGGGTTGAAGCGGGAGAACGTGATCCTCGGATGCGGTTCCAACGAGATCATCGAGTTTGTGGGGAAGGCGTTTCTGAAGCCCGGCGACGAGATCATCACGGCGCGCCACGCCTTTGTGGTGTACAAGCTCATGGCCACGCTCTTCGGGGCGCGGACGGTGGAGGTGGAGGATCCCGGGTTCACGCATGATCTGGATGCGATGGCGGCCGCGATCACGCCGCAGACACGCGAGGTGTTCATCGCGAATCCGAACAATCCGACCGGGACGATGGTGAGCCAGGAGGAAATCGACCGCTTTATGGAGAAGGTGCCGCCGCACGTGGTGGTGGTCTTCGACGAGGCCTATTACGAGTTCGTGGAGAATCCGCCGGACACGCTCAAGTATGTGCGCGAGGGGCGGAACGTGGTGGTGCTGCGGACGTTTTCGAAGATCCAAGGGCTGGCGAGTCTGCGGATTGGATACGGGCTGGGGCCGGCGGATCTCGTGTCGGTGCTGCAGAAGACGCGGCAGCCTTTCAACGCGAACGGCATCGGGCAGGCCGGGGCGCTTGCAGGGTTGCTCGATGAGGAGCACCAGGCGAAGACGCGCGCGCTGACCATCGAGGGGCGGGACTGGATGCAGGGAGAGTTCGGCGCGCTGGGGCTGGAGTACGTGCCGAGCTGGGCGAACTTCGTGCTGGTGAAGGTGGGCGACGGGAAAGCGGTCTTCAACGCGCTGATGAAGAAGGGCGTGATCGTGCGCGATATGGCCGCCTACGGGCTTCCAGAGTGGATCCGGGTGTCGATCGGAACCATGGAGCAGAACCGGCGGTTCCTCGATGAGCTCCGGCCGTTGCTGGGCACCGTGTCCGCCTGAGACGCGGGCCGTTCCTTGATTCCGCGCACCTGCTTGTGGTGAGCAACGACACGATCGCCGCGATTTCCACAGCCCTCGGAGAAGGGGCGGTGGCGGTCGTGCGTTTGAGCGGCCCGGACGCGGTGGCGATCCTTGGAAGGTTGTTTCGTGGCGCGTGTGCGGTGGACGGGATGGAGCCGCGCCGCCAGTATTTTGGGGTTCTGGAAGAAGAAGGGCGCAAGTTGGACGAGGTGCTGGCGTGCGTGTACCGCCGGCCGCGCAGTTACACGGGGGAGGATGTGGTGGAGATCAGCTGCCACGGAGGCGTGCTGCTGAGCCGGCGGGTGCTTGAGGCGGTGCTCGCACGCGGAGCGCGTCCGGCGCAGCCCGGCGAATTCACGCAGCGCGCTTTTCTTGAGGGGCGGATGGATCTGACCCAGGCGGAGGCGGTGATGGATCTGATCGCGGCCCAGAGCGACCTCGCGTTGCGGGCGGCGACGGAACAGCTGGAGGGTCGGCTGGGAGAGCGGCTGCGAGCGCTGAAGGATGGAGCGCTCGAGGTGCTCGCGCATGTGGAGGCGTATATCGATTTTCCAGACGAGGACATCGATCCGGATACGGGGGCGCAGTTGCTGGGCCGTCTCGATGCGCTGGAGCACGGGTGCCGCGAATTGCTGGCCACGGCGGGACGCGGCAGGCTGTTGCGCGAAGGCGTGCGGACGGTGATTTTCGGCGAGCCTAATGTGGGGAAATCCTCCCTGCTCAACCTGCTGCTCGGTTACGAGCGCGCGATTGTGAGTGCGCGTCCGGGCACGACGCGGGACGTGATCGAGGAGGCGGTGCATGTGCGCGGATACGCATTGCGGCTGGTGGACACGGCGGGTCTGCGGGAGAGCGAGGATGAGATTGAGTGCGAGGGGATGGAACGCACCCGGCGTCAGTTGGAGCGCGCGGATCTTGCGCTGGAGGTGTTCGACGCGAGCCAGCCGCGGCCGGCGGTTCTTTCCGGCGAACCGCAGCAGGGGCAGGCGACGCGGGTGTGCGTGCTCAACAAGGTGGATCTGGGTGAGCATCCAAGCTGGGCTGGCGCGGAGGCGGTGCGTCTGTCGTGTCTGCGCGGTGAAGGGGTGGGTGAGTTGGAAGCGGCCATCGTGGGGCGCATCGACGGTGGGCGCACGGTGAAGTCGGATTGGGCGCTCGCGATCAACGCGCGTCACCAGGCCGGCTTGGAGAAGGCCACGGGGTTTGTGGATGCGGCGCGTGGCGCTTTGAAGAGCGGTCTTTCTGCAGAGTTTGTCGCGGAGGAATTGCGCGGGGTTCTCGAGGCGCTCGGAGATCTCGTGGGACGCACCGATGCGGAGGATGTGCTGGGGAAAATCTTCAGCAGCTTCTGCATTGGGAAATGAGAGTGGCCTGAATGGCGCCGACAAAGAAAAGGCGCCGATAGGGACAGTCAAAATCTCCTCTCCTCGTCGGTGTTTCTCGCGCCCGCTGCCGGGGCGCGTCGCGCGGGGCATTGGGATCCGGTGGTTCCTTGCGTCCGCGTAGCGGACTGCATGCACCACCGGCTAATTTCTCTCATGCCTCCGGCATGCGGAAGTTGCGGGTGAGGGTTTTCTGCGTGGCCTTCCTTTGCAGGGCACGACCCATGTCCTTAACCAAGGTCCCATCGAGAGTGGCGGCTTGCGGGCCGTGGATGCGGCGTGGGCGGTGTGGGCGCTGTGCGGTGGTGGATGAGGGAGCGCAATCCGTCCTTCCGCGCGGAGGGCCGCCGCTTTAGACAGGACGTTTCCTTTTCCCATGGCTTTCTCGATTTATCGTCACCTTCTGCGGCCGGTCTTTTTCCGGATGGATCCCGAGTGCGTGCATCACATGGCAATGGATGCGATGCAGTACACAAGCCGACTGCTCGGCCGGATTGTTCCGGAGCACGATCCGCGTCTGGCGCGGCAGGTGTTCGGCGTGCGTTTTCCGAATCCGGTGGGGCTCGCAGCCGGGTTCGATAAAAACGCGGTGGCGCTGGCTGCGTGGCAGGCGATGGGGTTCGGCTTCGCGGAGGTGGGGACGATCACGGCGCGTGCACAGCCCGGGAATCCGAAGCCGCGCATTTTCCGAGTTCCTGAGATCGAGGGGCTGATCAACCGGCTGGGGTTCAACAACGACGGCGCGGATGCAGTCGCGGAGCGGTTGCGGCGGTTGGAGGCGGCTCGGCTCTGGCCGCGGATTCCTGTGGGGATCAACCTTGGGAAGTCGAAGGTGACTCCGTTGAACGAGGCGACGGGCGACTACCTGCTTTCCTTTGAGAGGCTGCGGCGGTTCGGGGATTACTTCGTGCTGAACGTGAGTTCGCCGAACACGCCCGGATTGCGGACGCTGCAGGGCCGGGAGGCGCTCGACGAGTTGATGGGCGCCGTTCAGGAGCGCAATACGGACAGACATCCTTTGCTCGTGAAAATCGCGCCGGATCTGGAATCGGGGGCGATTGAAGAAATCATCGCCTTGGCCGAGGGCCACAAACTGGCGGGCATCATTGCGACGAACACCACGCTCGATCATTCGCCGGTGCCCGCGGGCCGCGATGAGCAGGGCGGCCTGAGCGGGAGTCCTCTGCGCAAGCGGGCGACGGAGGTGGTGCGTTTTATCACGAAGCGCACGAGCCTTCCCGTGGTGGCGGTCGGCGGGATCTTCAGCGCGGACGATGCGTTGGAGAAGTTGGATGCGGGCGCAGCGCTGATCCAGATCTACACAGGGCTGATCTACCAGGGACCGGGTCTGGTGCGGCGGATCTGTGATGCGATTGTGAACCGGCTGACCTGAGTGCGGGCGGGGGGCGCGTGCTTTACCTTCCGGGCGATCGAACTTAAATAAGGGGGATGTCAGCAGCTCTACAGGACGTGCAGCGGGAGCGGGTCGTCGAGCGGGTGCTCGAGGGCGGACGCATTGGCGCGGAGGACGCGGCGGTGCTGTACCGTCTGCCGTTGAGCGAGCTGGGGGCGCTGGCGGACTGGCGGCGGCGGGCGGCACAGGCGGGTGCGCACGGGGGGCGCGGGAACGAGGTGGTCACGTACATCGTGGACCGGAACGTGAACTACACCAATGTCTGCAACGTGTACTGCAAGTTCTGCGCGTTCTACCGGACGGAACGGGATGCCGACCATTACGTGCTCAGCCGCGAGGAACTGGATCAGAAGCTGGACGAGCTGACGGCGATCGGCGGTGTGCAGGTGCTGCTGCAAGGCGGGCATCATCCCGGACTGGGGATCGATTTTTACCTGGAGATGCTGGCGCACATCCGCGCGAAGTATCCGCACATCAACGTCCACGGGTTCAGCCCGCCGGAGTTCAACCATTTTGCGGAGGTGTTCGGGATGTCGCTGCGCGAGGTGATCGAGCGCTTCAAGGAGGCGGGGCTCGGGTCGATCCCGGGTGGTGGCGGCGAGATCCTCGTGGATCGTGTGCGCAACCGGATCGCGCCGTTGAAGTGCGACAGCGACCATTGGTTGAAGGTGATGGAGATCGCGCATGAGCTGGGGTTGAAGTCGAGTGCGACGATGATGTTCGGCCACGTGGAGACCCTGGAGGAACGCATCGAGCATCTGGAGCGACTCCGCGTGCAGCAGGATGCGACGGGCGGTTTCAGCGCGTTCATCTGCTGGACGTTCCAGCCCGACAACACGAAGCTCCGCGCCGAGCCGGTGGGCAGCGCCGAATACCTCCGGATGCAGGCGCTGAGCCGGATTTATCTCGATAACATTCCAAACCTGCAGAGCTCCTGGGTGACGCAGGGGCCGCAGATCGGGCAGGTGGCGCTCAAGTACGGAGCGAATGATTTCGGAAGCGTGATGATGGAGGAAAACGTGGTGAGCAAGGCGGGTACAAGTTTCCGGCTTGCGAAGGAGGAGATCGAGCAGCTCATCCGCGAGGCGGGCTACGCGCCGCATCAGCGCAACACTTGGTACCAGCTTTTGAATTAACCCCGCACCGCAGCCCCTCCCTTCCCCTTCCTTATGGCCTTTGCCGGAATCGACCTCGTCGAGGAAATCCTCGAGCTCAAGAAGCAGCGCAATGCCGTGATCCTCGCGCACAATTACCAGGTGAAGGAGATCCAGGAGATCGCCGACTATGTGGGCGACAGCCTCGGGCTCAGCTACCAGGCGGCAAAGACGGACGCGGAGGTGATCGCGTTCTGCGGGGTGCATTTCATGGCTGAGACGGCCAAGATCGTGAATCCATCGAAGCGCGTCGTGTTGCCGGATTTGGATGCGGGTTGCTCGCTCTCGGAGTCGTGTCCCGCGGACAAGCTGGAGGCGTACTTGAAGGCGAACGCGGACAAGAACTACCACGTGATCGCTTACATCAACTGCTCGGCCGGGGTGAAGGCGCTGAGCGATGTGATCTGCACCAGCGGCAATGCGGTGAAGATCGTCCATGCCGCGCCGAAGGACCGCAACATCCTCTTCGTCCCGGACCAGAATCTCGGCGCATGGGTGATGGAGCAGACGGGGCGGCCGATGGAACTTTGGAAGGGCGCGTGTTATGTGCACGTGGAATTCACGCGGGCGGCCATCGAGAAGATTCGCTTGGAACATCCCGGGGCGCCTGTGGTGGCGCATCCCGAGTGCACGCATGCGGTGCGGATCCTTGCGGACGAGGTGTGCTCGACGGAGAAGATGATCACGTACTGCCGTGCTTCCGAGGCGAAGAAGTTCATCATCGTGACGGAGTCCGGGATGTTGCACCGGCTGCGGCGTGAGATGCCGGACCGGGAGTTCATCGCAGGGCCGACGGACAAGTGCGCGTGCGCGGACTGCCGGTTCATGAAGATGAACACGCTGGAGAAGCTGCATGCGGCGCTGCTGAATCTGGAGCCTGAGATCGTGCTGCCGGAGCCGCTGCGGCGCCGGGCCGAGCTGCCGATCCGCCGGATGCTGGAGCTCAGCGCCTGAGCGGTCTGGAGAGTCGCATGGGCGCAGGGCTTCAAGCGGGATGGCTGCGCGGGATGCTCTTTGCGGTGGGGTTGTGGATTGCCGGATGCGAGCGGCAGGCGGATCCCGGTGCGCGGGTGCGCGAGTTTTTCGAGCAGGTCGCGCGTGGTGCTTACGCAGAGGCTTACGGAGGAGCGGCGTTTGCATTCCGGGCGCATCAGGATGCGGAGCACTTTGCGCGGACGGTGCGTGAGGTGGGGCTCGCGGAGTTTGCGAAGGCTCAGTGGCAGCCGGCGGTGGTGGAGGGAAGGCGCGCGGCGGTGGAGGGTGCGGTGCAGAACGCAGCCGGAGTACGGAGCACGCTGCGTGTCGAGCTGGTGCAGGAGGACGGCCGTTGGCGTGTGTCTGTTGTATGCAAGCCGCGCAACGTCGCGCGCGGACCGGATGCGGACCTGTTCTCAAGCATCGGCCGGCAGCGCGGTCTTAATCCGTATCTGTATCCCGCGGCGCCTTCCGAGGCGGAGTTGCGCGCATTGGTGGGCGGGGAATTGGCGGGGCTGCAGCGCGCGTTGAATGCCGGATCGATGCAGGAGTTTCATGCGCATCTCGCGCAGGCGTGGAGGGAGAGGGCCACCGCGAAGGGACTCGAGACGGCGTTCTCGTCCGTGCGTGATTCGGGGTTTGATCTCGCGCAGGTGGAGAAGCTGGTTCCGCTCTACGATCCCGCTCCGTACGTGGATCCGGAGGGGCTGTTGGTGGCGGCCGGGTACTATCCGAGCGCGCCGCTGCGGTTGTTCTTCAGCCTGAAGTTCGCTTCGGAGGAGGGGCGGTGGAGGCTGTACGGGCTCGACATGCAGCTGCGCTGAGGCGTGCGGGACTGCGAGCTCCCGTGGGCCCCGTATTTACGCGAGTGCGCGGAGCTGGGCGACTGCGGCGTTGAGGCTCGCGCAGTCGGAGAGGGAGATGCACGGGGTGCCTTTGCGGGTGCGGTTGAGGAGGCTGGAGAGGACGCCGCCGGGGCCGAGCTCGAGAAAGAGGTCGCACTTCATGTCATCGACGAGGAGCTCCATGGTCTCGGTCCAGCGCACGGTGCCAGTGACCTGATCCTGAAGCGAGGAGCGGATCTCTTCGGGATCGCTGACGGGACGTGCGTCGATGTTGCAGATGACGGGGAAGTGAGGGGTGTTGAAATCGGTGCGCTGGAGTTCTTCGCCGAGTTTGAGGAAGGCGGAGTTCATGAGGCGCGAGTGGTAGGCGCCGGCCACGTTCAGCATTTTAGCCATGCGGATGCCGTTCTCCTTTGCGAGCGAGACGGCGAGGGTGACCTTTGCGGTCTCGCCCGAGATGACGATCTGACCCGGGCTGTTGAGGTTGGCGACATCGACGTCGGTCTCGGAGGCGAGGGTGCGCACGGCGCTTTCATCGGCGCCGATCATCGCGGCCATGGCGCCTGAAGTCTGTTCGCAGGCTTCCTGCATGAAGAGCCCGCGCCGGCCCACGAGACGCACCCCCGTCTCAAAGTCGAAGGTGCCCGCGGCGGCGTGTGCGGTGAATTCCCCAAGCGAAAGACCCGCGGCGGCGTGGACGGGGAGTTCCCCGATTTCCTGACGCAGCGCTGCGAGGCAGGCGAGGCCGTGGACGAAGAGGGCAGGCTGGCAGTTCCGCGTCTGCATGAGGTCGGCCTCCGGTCCCTCGAACGCGGTCCTGCTGAGGGGCGTGCCGAGGATGGCATCGGCTTTGGCAAAAAGATCTGCCGCGGCTGGGTACTTGGCAGCGAGATCCCGGCCCATGCCGACGGTCTGTGCGCCCTGGCCGGAGAAGAGAAGTGCGATGCGTTTGTTCATAGGCTTTTGGCGAGGAGGAAGGATTTGGCCGTCCGATGGGCGGCGCGTTCGAGGAATTCTGCCCCGCGTTCCATGGCCTCTGCAATCGGGACGGGACGGTCTACGATGGGGCAGGTGAGGTTGAAAAGCGATTCCGCAGCCGGGGCGATGCTGCCGGCGAAGGCGAGCACGGGTTTCCCGTGGCGGCGTGCAAGGTGGGCAACGCCTGCCGGGCCTTTGCCATCGAGGGTTTGGTCGTCGAGGCGACCCTCGCCCGTGATGACCAAGGAGGCCGCGGCGATGCGATCCTCCAAGCCAAGGGCTTCGGACACGACGGTGAACCCTGAGCGGATCCTAGCGTGGCAGAAGGTGAGGAGGCCGAAGCCGATGCCGCCCGCTGCCCCCGCGCCCGGGATGTCGCGGAAGTCGGAGCCGAGATCGCGTGCCGCGATGGCCGCGAGTTGGGCCATGGCTTGCTCAAGCCCGGCGACTTCGTAAGGAGAGGCGCCCTTCTGGGGGCTGAAGACATGGGCGGTGCCGCGCGGTCCGAGGAGTGGGTTCTCGACGTCGCACGCGGCGATGATTTCCGGGCTCGGGCCGGTGGAGGGAGGCTGGATGGAGGCGAGGCCTGCGAGATGGCGCGGGGCGGGGGGGAGCGGTGCGCCGGAGGCATCGAGAAAGCGGAAGCCCAGCGCCTGAGCCATGCCCACTCCGCCATCGGTAGTGGCGCTGCCGCCGAGGCCGAGGAGGATGGTGCGCGCGCCATGGGCAGTGGCGTGGCGGAGGAGTTCGCCTGTGCCGAAGGTGTGCGCGTCCATGGCGGAGCGTTCCTCAGGGTGGAGGCGCCAGAGACCGGACGCTTCGCTCATGGCAAGGACCGCGGTGGAACGGTCGGAGATCCAGAGGTAACGGGCGTCGACGGGCCGGCCGAGGGGATCTTGGACGGTGGTGTGAACCCATGTGCCGTTGAGCGCGGTCTCGAGGGTTTCCGCAAAGCCCTCCCCGCCATCGGCGATGGGGGCGAGGTCAAGGACGGCGGAGGGATCGGCACTGAGCCATCCGCGCGAGATGGCGTGGGCAGCCTCTGCGGCGGAGAGGGAGCCTTTGAATTTGTCTGGGGCGACCAGGATCTTCATCTCGGGGGGAAGAGGAGTAAGGGGCGACCATCTTCCCCCCGGGTGCTGTTGACAAGCGGCATCGCCCGCTGACGCGGGAACGCGGACCCTGAATGGAATCCGGTCGGGAAATCGTGCGGACGTGTCCCGATGGAGGCCATCGTTTCCCCTTACACAGCTTGCTCCCGCGCGAGCTAATGATACGACGGGCTGATATTACCGCGGAATCGCGCGCAGGGTGTAATAAGTCTCCAGCCGCTTCCATGCGGAATGCGGCGCGAACATCTGCTGCGTGTCTTCGGTGCGCAGATGATAAATCCGGTCGAGCCAGCGGTTGTCGCTTCCGAAGCCTTCCAGCGCGAGAGTGACGGTCTTCCGGTCCGCGCTGATCTTTGCCGCGGCGATGGGGAGATCGCGTTTTTCATTCTCCGGTGAGCCGTAGGGCAGCCCGTCGGAGTAGAACCACGAGGTGGCTTTCCACGCGGCGACGAACTCCTGTTCCTTCACCGAAGCCGCAAGGGGTTGGGTGAAGTGGAGGGTGAATCCGGACTTGTCCGCCGTCACGCGGTGGATGTCGGCGGGGACGGTTTTCCCGTCGAAGGAGAGGCGCTGGAGTTTGTCCTGAAAGCCTCCCTTGGCCGACCAGCCGCGTCCGGTCTGGCCGACGAGGAGGCTGCCATCGGGAAGGAAGCAGGGGCGCATCACACCGGATCCCATGCCGAAGGCGAACGGGATGACACAGCCTTGATCGGCACCGTCGACCTTTTCCGTCACGACCCGCAGGAGTGTTGAGAGCGTCTGGTCGCCAATGAACATCTGCTTCGCGTAAGGACCGAATTTGCCGGCGGTCGTGTCCCACACAGGGTTGCCCGGCGAGTTCGCAAGCTTGCCGTGGGGCAGCCAGACCGCGCATTTGCGAATCTTGTCCTTCCACAGGGTGAACTTCAGCTCCGGGGAATCCGGCCGCATGCGGGCGCCCGGAAGGTCGAGTAGGCCGGAGAGATGGCCGTAGAACTGGCCTTCCTCAAGGGGCACGACTTTGGAGGAGCCGACGTATTCGCCCTGATTCTCCGCGTACCAGAGGCGGCCGTCCGGATCGAAGGCGAGGCCAGCCGGGCTGCGCAGACCATTGGCGAAGGGCTGGAATTTTCCATCGGGAGTGAGGCGGATGGCCCATCCGCGGAAGCCGCCCATCGAGCCCATGAACGGGCCGCCGGCGCGCCATGAAGCGCGGTCGTTGCTGGAGTGGGTGAGGTTGAGCGCGAAGTAGTAATTACCCGCGGCATCGCGCACGGGGCCGTGTGCGTATTCGTGGTAATTGGCGTGGAAACCGTAATCGTCGCAAAGGGTCTCGAACTTGTCGGCACGCCCGTCGCTGTTGGTGTCGGTGATGCGCGTGAGTTCAGGCTTCTGGATGACGACGATGCGGTCGCCCTTGTCGTCTTCGATGAAGATGCCGAGGCACTCATAAGTTCCCTCAGCGAACAGGGTCCATTGGTTGCCGCGAATCCGCCAGATGCCTGCGGTCCTTGTTCCAAGAACGATGGTGCCGTCCTTGGCCACGGCGATGCCAGTGGGCTCGAAGAGTTGCGCGCGCCCGAAGAGATCTTTGGGGGATTCCCAGTCCTCGACCGCATAGCCCGCGGGCAGTTGCTGCGGTGTCTTGCCTTCGCTGCTGGGTTTGCGAACGACGGGTTGTGGGGTCCAGTTCTCATCCTGCGCGAGGAGCGGGCGCGCGATGAGTCCGCCGGGGAGTGCGGCTGAAAGCTTGAAGGTGCTCGTGGATCCTTGGGTGAGCGTCCACTCGCCATTCTGCAGTGCGCCGCCTTCGGTGCGGATGTCGGCAAGGCCGTCCGTGTTCAGTCGGAACTTCAGCGGAGCGGCGAGGCGCCCCTCGACGAGAATCTCGAGGCGGCCGTCGGGCGTGACCTTGAGGCGCTCCGTGAAGGTGTTCGCGCCCACTTTGATGCGGAAAACCGGGTCGCCGGTTGCGGGATCGACTTCGTGGCCGAGGAAGTGGGTGTCGGCATTCGCTGCGAGGAGTTGGGAGAAGGAGCGGTCGTCCCAGAGCCATTTTTCGACCGCTTTTTCGTCGAGCACATCGGGTTGTTTGAATTCGAGGTCGATGGGGGCGTTATTGGCATCAAGGGGCTGGAGGAGGGGCGTGCCTTCATGCAGGAGCCTTGCGCCCTGGCCGCGCTCCGAGCCCGGCTGGCCACGGCCCTGCCGTTCCTTTGCGAGGTTGAGGTAGCCTCCCCCCCAGATGTTCCGGACCGAAAGGAACCGTTGATCGAAGGTGTAGTTGATGCCGCTGGGCAGGCCGACGTGGAGGGCGCGTCCGCTCGAGCCGACGATGGGTGCGCGGACAATCCTTGTACGCTTCGCCACCGGCTCCTCGCCCTGGATCTCAAGGATGTTCTTGGCGGGCGCCTTCTTCTCAACCTTCACCATGACCGTCGCAGGCCCGGCCTGCGGCGCATCGGCGAGTGTGCGGAGGTAATTCCAGATGTTCTCGACTGCGGTGTCCGGCAGCACTTCCGGAGTGAAGAGAGGCATCGCAGCGGGATAGGGCGCGCCTTTGGTCGGACCGTTCTCCGCGATGGCAAGGATGTCGGACGCCTTGCGGACAGACTCGAGGTAATAGGGTTTATCGGCCCGGACAGTGCGGCGGCCGTTGGTTTTGGAGTCGAGTACTTCGCGCTCGCGCGGTTGGGAGAGGAAGAGGCCGTGCAGCCCAGGGCCGGTGCGAATGGAGGCGTCGTTCTTGTCGACTGCGTGGCAGACAATGCAGCCGTAGACTTCGAAGGCGGCTTTGCCTTCGGCGACCGCGTCGATCTCCTGCTGGGCAAAGGCCCGCAGACTTGAAGTGGCGGCGAGGAGGAGGAGGGTGCGTTTCATGGGGGAGAGCTTTGGGGGTGGGGCTTTTCTTTGTGCCTTGGTGTCTGGGGGTGCGCGATGGAGGCAGATTCTCACACGGAGGCACAAAGGCACCAAGGGGTGGAGGGCGCTGCCTAATGACGGGAGGCTCGCATGGCCGTCCACTCTTCAGCACGCAAGAAATGAGCGGGCCACCGGGGGAGCATCGTGCTTTGTCGCCTTTGCAGCGGATCTGGGTGCCCGCGGAATGCGGCTTTCACTCATGGCGCAGACTCATTAGGAATAAAGGCCCCACCCCCTCATGCGAAGCATCCCCCCCAAGCGCGCGTTCCGCAGGACTGCCGTTTTGCTGGCAGTCGTCTTCGCGGCTGCATGCCCGGATGCGGGAGCGCTCACTGCGGATGCGGGATTCATCGACGGGCAGGTGATGGCGAAGGCACAGGCGGCGAAGGTCAGCGTTGCGCCCCGTTCTGATGATGGAGAGTTCCAACGCCGTCTCTGGCTGGATCTGATGGGGACGATCCCGGATGCGAACGAGGCGAGGCGGTTTTTACAGGACACCGCTCCGGACAAGCGGCGCGCACTGGTGGAGCGGTTGATGGCGGACCCGCGATTTCCGATCCGCATGGCCGAGGCGTTTCATGTGCAGTTGATGGAGCGCGCGGGCGACGATGAGCAATGGCTCGCGTATCTCACCGCCTCCATGCAGGCCAACAAGCCATGGGATGTGTTGGTGCGCGAGATTCTCAGCCCCGATTTCAACGACGAGCAGAAGCGGCCCGCTGGTTACTTTATGACGCGCCGGCTGGAGAAGATCGGCTCGCAGGAGACGGATTATCCGGGCCTGACGCGCGATGTGGGCCGGATGTTCATGGGGCTCGATCTGCAGTGCTGCCAGTGCCACAACCATCTCACCGTCAAAGATTACAAGCAGGTCGATTTCAACGGGCTGTTCCTCGTATTCCAAAACCTCAAGCTGAACGAGCCGGGCGGAGATCATAAGACCAAGTGGTTGAGCGAGGGGATGGTGGAGGCGAAGTTCGAGTTCACCTCCGTCCTCACCGGCGCAAAGGGTGCCACCGGTCCGCGCGTGCCGTTGGGCGCGGAGATCGAAATCCCCGCCCTCTCCGAATCAGAACGCTGGGTTGTTCCGCCCGACAAGAAGACGCGGAATGCAGGAGTGCCGCGCTTCAGTCCGCTGCGGACGCTTTCGGAAAAGCTCACCTCGCGGGAGAACCCGTACTTTGCACGGAACATTGTGAACCGGCTATGGTGGCAGTTCATGGGGCGGGGATTGGTGGAGCCGCTGGATCTCAATCACGCAGCGAATCCTGCATCGCATCCTGAGTTGATGGCGGCGCTTGCTGCGACGATGGGGGAGCGGGAGTTCGATCTGCGCTGGCTCGTGAAAGAGATCGTGCTTTCGGAGACCTACCAACGCTCGGGACGCAGGAGCGATGGGGACGCGGAGGCGGCGGACGATTTGTACGCGCTTGCGATGGAGAGGCAGGTCTCAGCCGAGCAGTTCCTGAAGGCGTTCCTCACCGCGACCGGCGAATACGCGCGGGTGGTTGATGGGAAGGGTTGGGAGGAGATGGGGGAGCCACGGCAGGATTTCAAAAAAGTGCGCGCGTCCTTTCTGCGGGCCTTTGCCAATGCGGCGAAGGAGCCCGAGTTGCGTGCGAGTCCGTCCCTGCGCGGCGCGCTTTTCCTGAGGAATAACACGACGGTTCTGTGGGCGCTTCAGCCGCGGAAGGGCAACCTCGTCGAGCGTCTCAGCGCTCTGCAATCCCCGGACGCACTGGCCGAGGAGGCGTACCTTTCCATCTTCAGCCGCCTTCCCACGGAGGAGGAACGGCGGGATGTGCAGGCGATCCTCAACCCGACCGCGGACCGCGGCAAAACCATCTCCCAACTGGTGTGGGCGATGACCGCGTCGATGGAGTTTTTCACCAACCACTGAGGAATCCAAATGCTCTGCAATCCAAGTGAACATGCGGTTTCGCGGCGGCGCTTCCTCGGAACGGCGCTTGGCGCGACGATGGCGGGCGGTCTCGGAGGATTGTTCTCCGCGCGCGCTGCGGAGGCGATGAAGGCGAGTGACCGGCAGGTGCTGTTCGTGTGGCTGGATGGCGGGATCAGCCAGTTCGAGAGTTGGGATCCGAAGCCGAACAGCCTGTATGGCGGCCCGTTCCGCGCGATCCCGACCTCGGTGCCCGGCACGCACATCAGCGAGTTGATGCCGCAGTGTGCAAGGCAGATGCACCGCCTGTGCCTGCTGCGGAGCCTTTGCACAAAGGATCAGGATCATTCCTCCGGCGTCGCACGGATCCAGCGGGGCGATCCGAAGAACCGCGGCGTGCCCTATCCGTTCTTTGGATCGTCCGTGGCGAACCTGTTGGGGCCGATGGAGAGCCGTCTTCCTCCCTATGTGGTCATCAAGGAAGGCACGGGCGGATTTCGTGCCGAGGACGCCGGCTTTCTCGGGCCCGCCTATGGCTCGCTCGCATTTGGAGACGGCAAGCCTCCGGAGGATCTGCTTCGCAACGCCGCGCTCACGGAAGCGGACGACGAGGAACGCAACGCATTGCGCGACCTGTTCAACCGCCGCTACGCCGCGCAGCGCCGGCCCGCGCTGACGCAGGCGAGCACGTTTGCGTACGACACGGCGCGCGAGCTGATGCGTCGCCAGGACATCTTCGACACCAGCCGTCTGTCCGAACGGGACCTCGACAGGTACGGCCGCACAGAGATCGGCACGCACATGCTCATCGCCCGGAACATGCTCACCGCCGGAGTCCGCTTCGTGAAAGTCGCGAGTTTCGGATGGGATTCGCACGGCGATAATTTCAATGCGCACGCCTCGCTCGTTCCGAAGTTTGACCGGGCTTTTGCATCGATCCTTGAGGACCTCGCAGCGTCCGGCCTGCTGGAGCGCACGCTCGTCATTGCCATGAGCGAATTCGGCCGCACGCCGCGCATCAACGGGCACGCGGGCCGCGACCACTGGCCGGATTCGTGGAGCCTTGCCATGGCGGGGTGCGGCATTCGAGCCGGAGCCGTGGTGGGCGCGACCGATGCGAACGGAGTGGAGATCAAGGATGCAAAGCACGACATCGGCGCCGTCTTCCACACGTGGTTCAAGGCTCTTGGGATCGACTCCGAGGAGCGCCAGTACAAGCACAAGGGCCAGCCGCTCCCGCTTGCTCACGAGGACATGGCGCCCATCAAGGAGGCCCTCGCATGAATCCTCAGGACGCACCCACCAAGGCCGCGCTGCTCAAAACGTTTCAGACAGCCTCCCAGATTTTCCACGCGCGGTTCACCGCCTGCGGAACGGCTCTGGTGGCCGCCTGCATGGATTCCACCGTCCGGCGCTGGCGCTTTGTGGATCCGCCACCGGAAGCCGCGGCTCCGTCTGCTCCGGATGCCAAGCCCCAGCCGAAACCTGCGGCAAAAGGGAAGCCGGTGGCGCCGCAGGATCTTGTCGAGCTCGCGCCCATCCAGGGTTTCCAATCATGGGTGCAGACGCTTGCGACCCATCCCTCAGCGTCCACCGTATACGCCGCGGATGCATGGGGACGCCTGGGTGCGTGGGACGCGCTGGCTGACGGGACCGCCCCGCTCTGGTGCATCGACCACGCGCATGAGGGATGGATCCGGCAGCTCGCGGTTTCTCCGAAGGGCGATCTGCTGGCCTCGTGCGGACGCGATCAGTATGTGCGGATCTGGGACACGCGCGATGGAAGGAAGATCGCTGAGTTCAAGCACGCGCAGGATGTGTACTGCCTCGCTTTCAGCCCGGATGGCGCGCAGCTGGTGTTCGGCGATTTTTCATGCGCAATCCATGTGGCGGACGCCGGTCTCCGGCGGATCGAGCGGAAGCTGGATGCGTCCCCGCTTTATCTCCTCTCGCGGATGCAGGAGGTCACGGGACTGCGGGTGCTGCGGTTCAGTCCCGATGGCGCGACGCTCATCGCGGCGGGTTGCAAGCCCGCGTCTGGCGGCTTTGTGAAAGGGACGCCGAATGCCCTGCCCATCGATTACGCGAGCGGGAAGGTGGGGGAAGTCACGGTGGTGGGCGGTGAATCCGAAGGGTTCTTCCTCGATCTGGGATGGCATCCGGCGGGCTTCCTTGCAGGCGCGCTCAGCGGGCAGCCGGGTTCGGGGCAGTTGGTGTTTTTCAAGCCGGGCGAGAAGGGTCCGTTCTTTGCGGACAAATCGGTGGCGAACTGCCAGTCCATCGCGCTGCATCCCGGGGGCAGGTTTCTTGCGGTCATCGGCACGAACAAAGGTTCGAATGGAAACGGCAGGCCGGCGAAGGGCGCGCCGTATCTGCCGAACAACTCACCGATCCACCTTTACTCCATGGAGGCGTGAGATGCTGATGCGTGCGTTCCGTTTTCCAGATGCCGGCTTTGCCGAGCGGCTCCATGGCTGCGTTTTACACAAAGCGAACCTCGGCGCGAGTATCGCAACGCGCCTTGAATCCGCTTGAATCGCAGCTTCCATCCCACGTCCACTAACCACTCACACAATCCCCACCACAAACCCATGCGCCCCCTCCATCATCTCCTCACGATTCTCGTTCCCGCTGCTTTAATCCTCGCAACCCTCGCGCCAGTCCATGCCGCGGAGCCTGCCAAACCCGGCAGCGTCCTCGTGTACATCGGCACGTACACGGGCAAGAAAAGCCAGGGCATCTACGTCTCACGCCTCGATCCCGCCACGGGCGTGATGAGCGCGCCGGAGCTTGCAGGCGAGATGATCAACCCCTCCTGGGTCACCATCCATCCGAGCCGCAAATTCCTGTACGCCGTCGGAGAGGGCGGACAGAAGGGCGGCGGCGGCGCGGTGGCGGGGTTTGGGATTGGGGCGGATGGAAAGCTGACGGCGATCAACGCGCAGGAGCCGAACGGAAAGGGCCCGTGCCATCTCGCGATTGATGCCACTGGCAAGACCATCGTGGTGTCGAATTACGGCGATGGCAGTATTGCCTCCCTCGCGATCGCAGCCGACGGGCAGCTCGCTCCCTCCGCATGGGTGGACCGCCATCCGACTCTCGGTGAAAAGCAGAAGCCGCACGGGCACGCCTCGGAGTTCGCCCCGGGCAACAAGTTCGTCCTCAGCTGCGACGCCGGAATCGACCGCATTTATGTGTACCGGTTCGACGCCGCCACGGGTGCACTCACTGCCAACGAACCGCCGTTTGCGACCACCGTCGCCGACACGCATCCGCGCCACCTCACCTTCAGCGCGGATGGCCGCTTCTGCTACAACATCGATGAGCGCTCGCTGAGCGTCACGGCCTTCACCTTCGACGCGAAGCTCGGTGTGTTGAACCAGATCCAAAGCATCCCCACGATCCCGAAGGATTTTGATGGGAAGGGCGGCTCCACGGCCGAGTTGATCATGCATCCCTCCGGCAAGTTCCTTTACGGATCCAACCGCGGACACGACAGCATCGTGGTTTATTCGGTGGATGCCGCCACCGGCCGGCTGACGCTTGTGGGCCACACCTCCACGGAAGGAAAGACCCCGCGCGGATTCGGTGTGGATCCCAGTGGGCGCTGGCTCCTCGCTGGCAACCAAGGCTCCGACACCATCGTCCAGTTCAAGATCGACCAAGCCACCGGCGCGCTGACGCCGACCGGCACACGGTTCGAGCTCGGGGCGCCCGTGTGCTTCCAGTTCCTTGAAGTGAAGTGAGCCGTTCATCGCAGGCCCCGTAACCATCACCGATTGCGCACACGCATGAAAACGCCCCTGCTCCCCCTCGCGTTGCTCGCTCTCGCTGGACTCAGCGCAGGAGCCGCGGATACCTATCTCGCGGTCGGCCCCGGCGGACAGCGGATGTTGGCCAAGGACGGTCAGACATGGGAAAACCACTTCGCGTGGGGTGAGCCCAAGCACGACCAGAACGATCTGAACTGCGCCGCTTTTTACAAGGGCACGGCTTACATCGGCGGTGGTTTCTTCAGCGGTCGGATGACCGCGACCCGTGATGGGAAGACATGGAGCGAGGGCGTGCTGCCGAAGAGCTCACCGATCTTCGGACTCGAGGTGCTCAACGACACGCTCTACGCCGTCGACCTTCGCGGGAAGGTCTTCAAAACCAGCAACGGTGCGGATTGGACGGTGGTCGGCACGCCGCAGATGCCCTCGCCCACCCATTGGATCCGGTTCACCAAGACCGGCAACGGGATCCTGCTCGGGTGCGGCGATTTCGGCCCTGCACTCGCGTTTGATCCTGCGACGGAGAAGATCACCATCACGCAGATGGCCGGGCAGACCGTGAAGAATCCGGGGTTCCGGAGTGTGGCGTTTGGCGGCGGGGTGTTTGTGGTGTGCGGGCAGGACGGCTTGCTCGCGACGACCAAGGACGGGATCACGTGGAAGAACAACGAGACGCATCCCGAGCGCGGGGACATCACGTCGGTGGTGTGGGTGGGCGATCACTTTCTTGCGGTCGCGAAAGAGCGCGGGATCTTGCTTTCGAAGGACGGGGTGGAATGGCAGCCGCAGGCCACCAAGCTGCCTGGCTCGGTCTTCAAGGCAGGCGGATGGCTTTACGCAAAAGGCTGGCCGCCCAGCAAGGTCCAGTGCAGCCGCGACGGTGTGCAATGGAGTCCGATGCCGAACGAGAAATCCTATTACGTCCACGCCGTCGCCTTTGGCGACCTCGCCGGCAGCGGCGCCCCGCCCACACTCCCCGGCAAGCCGGCGCAGTAGGGTCGGGGGTGAGTCGCGCAGGGAACTGCCGTCTACTTCGTCGCCGCCTTGCTGAGGAGGAAGGCGAGCAGGTCGTTGAGCTGCGGTTCGGAGAGAAGCTCGGCGAAGTTGGGCGGCATGAGCGAGGTCTCGGTTTCCTTGCGCGCGCTGACTTCCGACTGCTGCAGGCGGATCTCCTGACCGGCGAGGTCGACGAGGATGATCTGTCCGGCTTCCTCGCGGCGCAGCATTCCAGTCACCACGGCGCCGTCCTTCTTGGTGGCCATGGTGAGGCGGAATGCTTTGTCCACGTTGCGGCCCGGATCGAGGATGTCCTCCAGCAGACGCGTGGCGCCGCGGCCGCCGATGCCGTCAAGCTGCGGGCCGATGTTGCCGCCTTTGCCATCGATGGCGTGGCAGGCTGCGCAGGTCTGGGTGAAGACCTCGAGCCCGTGCCGCGCGTCGGCTTTGGCGGGATTGAACGCCTTGCTGCGATCGGCGATGAGCTTGTCCAAAGCCACGTTGAGAGGCGGCAGACTGGCGGTGAGCTGCTCGAGTTTTGCGGTGAGCTGCGGCTGCTTGAGGGCGAGGAGTTTTTCGGAGAGCCGCTTTTCCAGAAGCAGCGAGGGCGCGGCGGTGCCGTCGGTGCAGGCGTTGAGGAGCAGCGCTGCCCCCTCGGTGCTGGCGCTGAGCGCCGTGGCGAGGATGCGTTGAAAGCCGTGCGAGGAGCCCTTGAACGCAGCGGTGAGGGCGGTGCGCGCCTCCGTGGAGGGCATGTCGCCAAAGGCGGCCGCCACTTTTTCCCGCACCAGAGCGGGCGCGCTGGCATCGAGTAACACAGGGCGCAGAGCGGTCACCGGCGAAGTCTCGAGACGGACGAGCGCCATGACCGCTTTCGCCTTGGTTTCGGGACTGGCTTTCGCATCGACAAGCACGGCGCGCACGCCCGGAAGAGCTTCGGCAATCTTGAGGTTCGCGGCGATCTCCACCGCTGTTCCGATGGACTCTCCACCCGCCGCCAAGGCTGATGGGACGGCGGTCTTCGCCCATGTGGTGAGCGTTGCTGCAGCTTCGGGGCTGCGTTCCGCGAGACCAGCCGCAAGGTCTTTGAGCGCGGCGAACTGTTCGGGGCTGGGTGTTGCTCCGCTGAGACGTTGCGTGGAAAGGGAGACGAGCGCGGGGAGTTGGGCCGATGGAATTCCCTTGGACAGATGCGCGAGGTGCTTCGTGAAAGCCGCATCGGAGAGGAGGCCGGGTTTTTGGAACAAGTGCAGGCGCAGCGAGGCGGATTGCTCGCCGGGGATGCCGAGGAAGACGTCGAGAACAAAGCGATGGAGGTCGTCCTTCGGAAGGTTCTCGAGCATCGGGGCGTCGTCGGTGGTGAACGAGCGCACCTGTTCGCGGAGGGCGATGCGGGCGGAGTGCAGGAGATGGTCGTCGTCCCGCGGCACGCTGTTCAGGAGCGTGAGGAGCACGGGGATGTGGTCCTTTGCGGGATGCGTGCCGAGAGCTTCCGCAGCGCATCGTTGCACGAGAGCGTCGGGATCTCGTGTGAGGTTCTGGAGTGCGGTGGTGAGGGCCGCGGACCATGGACGCACTTCGCTGGCGGTGCGTGCAGCGTGCGTGCGCACGAGGGGATCCTTGTCAGCGAGAGCCTGGAGAAGAGCCGCTTCCTCAAGTGTGCCGAGACGGTGGAGCGCCCATACGGCGTGGAGCTTCTGGAGGGCGTTGACGGGCTTGTTCAGCGCCGCCTTCAAAGGGGTCACCGCGGAAGCGCCGATGCGGTCGCAGAGTTCATTGAGGGCGAGTGTTCTGCGGGTGGGATTGGTGGAGGCAAGTTCGAGAACGAGGCCCGCGATGTCCTGCGGAAGAGCGGCGGGCGGCATGGGTGCTTGATTGCGGGCATCGAGATGGACGATGCGCCAGAGCCGGCCCCGCTCGCGGTCGCGCTCGGGATGCGTGAGCGGCACTTCGTAGTGACCGATGATTTTGTTGTAAAAGTCGGCGACATAGAGCGCGCCATCGGGCCCCCAGCTCAGGTCGACCGGGCGGAACCAGGGGTCGTCCGTGCTCAGGAAATCCGGGAGTTCCCTGCCCTTGGAAGACGAGCCGTGCCACTCGATGAGGTCGTGGTTGAGGCGGCTTGTCTGCACGTTGCCGACGAACATGTGGTTCTGGAATTCCGCGGGCCACGAAGGGTCGGAGATGTAGAGGGGACCGCAGATGGCGGTGCTTCCGTGGGAATGGAGAATGGTCTGGGGGGCGAATCCGAGGCCGTCGTTGGGTTTGCCGAAGCTGGGGTAATAAGCGCCGCGGAGGAGTTGATAGATTGGGGCGCTGTGGCAGTCGGCGCTATAGAGGTTGCCTCTGTCATCCCAGCAGAGGCCGAAGGGGTTGACCTGCCCGAAGGTGTGGCCTTCGACGCGTGAGCCGTCGAGGCGGATGCGCCATGTGTTGCCGCTCTGGATCTGGAGTTCGCTGCCGTCTTTGCCCCTGAGAGTGCTTTGGTTGTTGAATCCATGCGTGCCGTAGAGCCAGCCATCGGCGCCGCGTCGGTAGGAGGAGAGGTTGCCATGGGTGTCGCGTTCCCAGCCCAGCGGCCCGACGAGCACCTCGCGTCGATCTGCTTTTCCGTCGCCATCGGTGTCCTCCATTAACCAGATATTCGGGATGCTCCAGACGATGCATTTCCACGTCACGTGGCCCTGTGCGTCGGGTGAACGAAAGGGATAGAGGCCGGTGGGGATGTTGAGGCCGTCGGCGAAAATCTCGACTTTGCGGGCGCGGCCGTCGGGACCGAAGTCGGAGAAGATGCGGACGGTGTCGCGGCCGGGGGAGCCGTCCTTGATTGCGAAGGGATACTCGCGGGACTCTGTGATCCAGAGGCGGCCGAGGGCGTCCCACTGCATGTTCATGGGCTTGCGCAGATCGGGCTCGCTGGCGACGAGCTGGATGGCGAAGCCTGCGGGCAGGTGGAAGGATTCGGCCTGTTTTGCGGGCGGGAGGGGATCGGTGGGGCGGACGAGTTGCGCGAAGGGATTGGGCTTTTCCTGAGCCAGTGCGTGGATGGTGAAGAGCGCGAGGGCAAACGGGAGGAGCGAGCGGCGGGGCATGGGGAGAGGAATATTGGGGGTCCAGATGCGAGCTTTGGTCGGCGCGCGCGTGAGGATAACACGACCTCCAACGTGCGCCCGGTTTTCCCATGGAGACTGAGAGGGAGGCATCATCTCATCCTTTTACAGCGTGGCGTCTTGGTGTGAGAAACGGCGACTGAAGGGCACACTGAGGAACCAAGGCACCAAGCAGAGCCGGGGCGCTGCACGGGCCGATAGGGACACACGACAGACAGCATTCCCTCTCGGCCCGCGTGGTGACCCGCTTCACCGAGGGTGCGGGTGTCAAGAAACCGCGTCAGCGGAACTGCAGGCGTGAGATCGAAGACTGCCGGGGCTCTGATCCGTTGCTGATGGCGGCGCGAACCGAGCCGGTCCCCGCGGGGGCGTTTACCAGGATCGCTGGTTGCGATGGACGGCTTTTCCCAAATCCGCGATGAAACGCCACTTGCGACGGATCGTCCGTGTGTCGAATCGTCGCGGCAATTGACCGCCGTGCTTCACGAACAGCATGAAGGTTTCGGCATAATCCTCCTGACCGACGCAGGAGGCGGCGTATTCAGAAACGTGGCGCGCGGGATCAAACTCGACGTCTTCATGATCATCATGTGCGGAGCCAAACGCGTCCTCAAAGCGTGGGCAGTGGATCAGTCCGCGGTGATGATGCTCAATGGCATGGGCGTATTCGTGCCGCAGGATGTCGCGCAGCGAGACATAGGCCCGCGCTGCGAGTAAATCACTGAGCGTAGAAAGCGAAATCGACGGGATGTTGATCGCGCCGGAACGAGAGGCGGGTTCGAAGAACCCATAAGGCGAATTGAATTCTGTTCGTGCGGAGAAAAGTCCCAGCGGCGACACGAGCCAAACCGGCACCCGGTCAACGGCCTTGCTCGCAAAGCCGAGTGCGGTCAACTCCTCCCATACGGTGGCCAGGGCGCGGTTTAGTTGAGGCAGCGTCAGGACGTGAATCGTATTCGCGGCCCTGAGGCGGCTTGAGACTTTGGCGATATGGCGGATGAGTTTTTGCATCTGAATGCGGGCGCACTGAAACAAAAGCGGTCGGACAAATACAGTCCCACGGTCTGCATGGGTATCGCGGAGACCGAGGCCTTGAGCGGCTTTCAGAAGCTTGCCGCCTGCAGAGGCTCCGTTAAGGGACAGACAGAATGGCATTGAGATAAGTGCATCGGCCATGCCTCGCTGGGGTAACCCGGCCACGAATTAGTCGCTCTTACCGCCAGCCTGTCGGAGGCATGGAAGCCAACAGACGGTCGGTGAACGCCATTCCGCCAAGCGGATGGCGGGAACCACTGGATCGCGTTTCCCCGCGCGCCGCGCCCCACCTGCACAGATCTTCAGTCGAGCGGGCTAATCCAAGGCACGGCTGCTGGAAGAAGGATGGCCTCGGTTTTTCTTCGATTTCCCTGCGTGCACGCCGGTTGTTCGCTTGGGGCGCGCAAAAGGGAAATGGCCTTTCGTTCCGAAGCGGATGCGGGCGCCGCACAAGTCTCCAGCGACCCCGGTGTGTGCACCGTGTCGCTTGCGCTGGTGAGCGGACCTGCGCTAATTGCGGGCCAATGGATTTCTCCCACCGCGTTCTGAAGACCGGCAAGATCCGGACATTTCCGGAGGGCGGGACGCTGTATGAACGGCTTGGCGGGAGGACCGGTGTGTCCACGCTGGTGAAGTGGTTCTACGCGCATGTGCGGTTTGAGCCGCTGCTCCAACCCATCTTCGATGCGCACATCACCCGCTGGGGGCCGCATCTGGAGGTGCTCACCGACTTCTGGTGCGAGCAGATGGGCGGGCCGTCCCATTACACGGGGTCGCTTGCGCGCCACGGGCGGCTCGGGCTCGGTCCCGAACACTTTGAGAAGTGGCTCGAAGTGTGGCGCGCGAACTGCCGCTGGCTGCTGCCTGAGCCGGAGGCCGGCGATGTGATCCTTCTGGCCGAACGGCTCGCAGTCGCCATGCGGGAGCACGCATCCTGAAGCGGACGCCTCCGCATGAGATGCCAAGAACCCGTCACGCAGAGGGGTTCGATCTCGTTTCCAAAAGCTCTCCGCGCAATCAGGCGGACTCGTCGGCAGCCATCTCCTGAAGAATGTCGAGGTCCACGAATTCGAGGACGGAGATGTGACACGCAGAGAGGCGGACCAGCGGCGCGAGGCCTGCTTCGTGCGCCTCCACCCAGCGGCTCACGCAAAGGCACCACCACTCGCCGGGCTGAAGACCGGGGAAATCCCATTCAGGACGCGGGGTGCTGAGGTCATTGCCCCGTGCGCGTGAGAATGTGAGGAAGTCTTCGGTCATCTGGGCGCAGACGGTGTGCAGGCCGGTATCGCCGGGACCCGTGCGGCAGAACCCATCGCGGTAAAAGCCAGTCACTGGACTTGCGCAGCAGCAAACGAGCGCGGTGCCGAGGACATTAGATTGCATGGCGCCACATTAAGCCGCGATATGGCCGCGGCGACTCCTCTTTTTGCGAAATCCGCAGAAGGTCCGGCTCCCTCGGTGCGCATCTGGCGCGCGGCTCAGCACCCTTGGCCAACGGCTTCGGCCATGATGAACCCGTCTGCAGCCCGCATGACCGCTCGTTGCATGGTGATATTCATCTGCACATCGGCGCGCCTCAAAACGTCCAGACAGCCTTCCAACGTTTTCGGGCGCTGGTCTGGCGCGCACCCCGCGCAAACCCCGGCCCGACGGCCGTCGGCACTCGCGGAAAGTTCGCTCTGGATCACTTTTCCGGGGCCCTTCACGACCTCGTAGGAATTAGTCGCCACGAGCAGGCCGGTTTTATCCGCATAACGCAGAGCATACTGGGAAGGGGTGCGCTCGATCACCACCATCTCGCCAGCCTTCGTGCCGGTGACCATGAGGAGGCCGTCGGAAAGCGTCTTCGTTTCGGAAAGCTGTTTCACCGCCTCGGCGTAGTTCGAGCATTCCTCCAGAACCTGCCGGATAAGCATCGGCAGCGGCAAACCCATGGTCAGCTTCTCCTCGCTCAAGACGGTGTTGAGCGACACCGTAAATGCCCCCTTTCGTATCCCAGTAAAGGCGCCAACCATCCCGGGCCAGCCGAGGACGGAGAACTTCGCCCCGGACGATGTTTGGTAATCGAGCAGGACGGATTCAGAAGCAAGCAGGCGTCCGTCGCTCCACCAGTCGAGGTTCCGCGCATGCCACGGCGTGCCGTCTGATCCTGTGAACGCGAAGGACGTGCAGGCATAAGGGCGGGCCTTGCTGAAAATATCGAATATGGCGCCCGGCAGGTCTGTAAGTGACGGCATTTCATTCAACCGGAAGAATGCGTTGGTTAAATCATAATACAGGTTGATGAGCAGGAGGTCGCTCCTGTCGATCCCGAGAATCTCAGACAAATCGGTAATCTCGCGGTTCAGCGAGTTGGGCAGGGTCCAGTTGGCGACCGTCTCAATGACCCCGCGATAAGTCTTGATCGGCCCCAGATCGAGTTCCTTCAGATAAGTACTGAGCAGCTCCTGCATCCGTGGGCGGTAGGGAGCCAGCCCTCCCCACCTTCCGAACGCGGTCGCGTGGCTGAGCGGAACGGGGATTCGCGGAATCGGCTGGAGGCGGGACATGCCGAACGAATAGGTCGGCTCTATCTAGTAGTAAACAAATAGCGGTTTTAACCGTAAGTGTTGTTAGATGAGCGAGTCCTGAGCTGGGAACGCCCGCCCCTCCTTCGCCGCGAGTCACCCCCCGCACCCTCCGCTCGCCTCCCTCACAACCGCCGCGCTCATGCGGCCCCTGCCAGTCCATCCCACCATCACCCTTCCCACAGCGTTCCCTCGCATGGCATAAAATGCCGCCTCCACCCCATGAAGCCCGTCTACCTCATCGCCAACGGCGACCTGCGCCTCTCTGCTAATCAAAAGTGCCAGCCTGCCCAGCAGGCCATGGAGGATCAGATCGCGGAGGCCGTCGCCCGCGAAGGCCGCATCCTTCGGCGCGCCCATCCGATCGACCCGCGCAAACAGCACGGCTTCATCGACAGCCAGAAGCATGGCATGGAGGTCTTCCGCAACATCCCCGCCGACGCCCCTCTCATCGTCGCCGAGGCTGTCTGGCAATACAGCCACCACATCCTCCACGGCCTCCTCAGCCATCGCGGCCCCATTCTCACCCTCGCCAACTGGAGCGGCACATGGCCGGGCCTCGTCGGCATGCTGAACCTCAACGGCTCCCTCAAAAAAGCCGGCGTCGCTTTCAGCACACTCTGGAGCGAGAACTTCACCGACCCCTTCTTCACGCGCGGTCTGCGCACATGGCTCGAGACAGGCCGCATCGTCCACAACACACGGCATGTCCGCCCGCTCGCGCGCGTCGCCGCTCCCGCCGCGCCCGTGAAAATCGGCACGCGCATCGCACAGGAACTCCAGCGCGACAAAGCGATCATGGGCGTCTTCGACGAGGGGTGCATGGGAATGTACAACGCCATCATCCCGGACGAACTCCTCCACCGCACCGGGGTCTTCAAGGAGCGTCTCAGCCAAGCCACCCTCTACGCCAAGATGCTCACCGTCTCCGATGCCGAGGCGCGAGCCGTCCTGCGCTGGCTTCTTCGCAAGGGCATCCAGTTCCAGTTCGGCACGGACGAAGCGACGGAACTCACCCGCGCCCAAGTCCTCGCGCAGTGCAAGATGTACATCGCCGCCGTGCGTCTTGCGGATGAGTTCGGTTGCGCCACCATCGGCATCCAGTACCAGCAGGGTCTCAAAGATCTCGCCCCGGCATCCGACCTCGTCGAGGGCATGCTCAACAACGCCGACCGGCCGCCCGTCACTCGTGAAGGCTCGCGTCAGGTGCTCTTTGAAGGCGAACCCGTGCCGCACTTCAACGAGGTCGACGAATGCGCGGGCCTCGATGCGCTTATCACCCACCGTCTCTGGCGCAAGCTCGGCCTCGATCCCGAGACCACCCTTCACGACCTTCGCTGGGGCAGGCATTTCTCCGGGCCAGATCTCGACGCGTATGTCTGGGTCCTCCTCATCTCGGGCGCCGCACCGCCTGCACACTTCATTGGCGGCTGGAAGGGCGCGAGCAGCGAACGCCAGCCCGCCATGTACTTCCGTCTCGGCGGCGGCACCCTCAAGGGTGTCAGCAAACCGGGCTGGATCGTCTGGAGCCGCGTCTACGTCGCCGACGGCCGTCTTCAATTCGACACCGGTCTCGCCGAAGTCGTCCGCCTGCCGAAGCGCGAGACCGAGGAGCGCTGGCAGCTCACCACATCGCAGTGGCCCATCATGCACACCGTCTTCCATGGCATCACCCGCGATCAGATGATGGCGCGCCATCCCTCCAATCACATCCAGGTCGCCTACGCGCCGGACCGCGCCGCCGCCCGCCGCGCACTCTTCGCCAAGGCAGCAGCCATGCGCGAACTCGGCCTCGAAGTCTTCCTCTGCGGGGAGGTGGAATGAGCACTCAAAACTCCACCCACAACGCCGGCCAGCGCCTCGCCGAACTTCTCGCTCTCTCGCGCGAGCTCGGCCTTCCGGAACGCCGCATGGCCATCCTCGGTGAAGGAAACACCTCCACGCGGATCGATGCCGAGACCTTCCTCGTGAAGGCCAGCGGCAGCAGCCTCTCCACCCTCGCCGAGGCTGATGTCGTCGCCTGCCGCTTCGCCCCGCTGCTCGCACTGCTCGAGCGTTCACAACCCTCCGACGACGAGGTCGATGAGACCCTCCTTGCGAGCCGTATCGATCCCGCCGCCCGCAAACCCTCTGTGGAAGCCGTTTTCCACGCATGGCTTCTCTCGCAGCCCGGCGTCGACTGGGTCGGCCATACCCATCCCGTCACCATCAATTCCATCCTCTGCTCTCCGCGTGCACGCGAACTCGCGGACCATCGCCTCTGTCCCGATGAAGTCGTCTGCTGCGGCCCCGCCTCCGTTTTCGTTCCGTACACCGATCCCGGCCTCGCGCTCGCGCGCGCCATCCGTCGCGGCACCGAACAATTTCGCGCCACGCATCACATGGAACCCCGCGTGGTCCTTCTCCAAAACCACGGCATCATCACCTTCGGCCCCACTGCTGCTGCGGTCCGGGCCGCGATGAGCATGACAGAGAAGGCGGCGTCCATCTTCCTCGGTGCCGCCGCCCTCGGAGGCCCGTGTTTCCTGCGTCCGGAGGACATCGCCCGCATCGGCGGCCGTCGCGACGAGCATTACCGCCAGCGTGCACTCAACCTGTGAGCGTCCACTCCTACCTCGCCTGCGATCTTGGTGCTGAAAGCGGCCGCGTCATGCTTGGCACGTTCACGGACGGCTGGCTCGGCCTGCAGCAGATCCACCGATTTCCCAACGGCCCCTTTTACTTTGATGAAGCGCAGCGCTGGGAGCTCCCGCGGATTTTTGCAGAAATCCTCACCGGTCTCCGCAAGACCACCGCCATCCGCGCCATGGTGGACAGCATCAGCGTCACCTCATGGGGCGTCGACTACGCGCTCATCGGCGAGCAGGAGTCTCTGCTCGCGCTTCCCTACCATTACCGAGATCCGCGGACCGAAGGCTCGTATGCATCGGTGATGGACGCTGGTTGGGCCGACCTCATCTTTTCTGAAACGGGCCTGCAGTTCATGCCCATCAACACCCTCTACCAACTCATCGCCGAGCGGCAGGCCAACCCCGCCCGGTTCGACCTCGTGGCCAAGTTTCTCCCCATCGCCGACTACATTCACTTCCTTCTCTCGGGGGTTCTTCTCGCTGAGCGCTCCCTCGCCAGCACCACCCAGCTCTACAATCCCCGCACCCAATCCTGGTCGCGCCCCGTCATCGACACCGCCCGTCTTCCGGAACGCATCTTCCCGAACCTCGTCGACTCCGCGACGCGCATCGGCGCCCTCCGTCCGGGAATCGCGGCGGAGACAGGCCTTGGCAGCATCGCCGTCGTCGCGGGTTGTTCGCACGACACCGCTGCCGCCGTCGCCGCCGTGCCCGCCACTGGATCCGACTGGGCGTTCATCAGCTCCGGCACATGGTCCCTCCTCGGTGTGGAACTCTCCGCTCCGCTCATCAGCGGACAGGTCCGCGTCCGTAACTTCACCAACGAGGCCGGCTTCGACAACACCACCCGCTTTCTCAAAAACCTCGTCGGACTCTGGCTCCTTCAGCAGGCCCGCAAGGAACTCGCGCCGAAGGAGGTCGCCCTCGACTACGCCGCTCTCACACAGGAGGCCACCGGAGCCCCCGCGCTCCGCTCTCTCTTCGACGCCAGCGACCCGCGCTTCGGACAAGCCGGCGACGTCCTCGAAAAAATCGCCACATGGTGCACCGGGTCCGGTCAGGTCGCACCGCAGACTACGGGCGAGTTCGTCCGGTCCATCTTCGAAAGCCTCGCGCTCCTGTATGCACGCACCCTCGCGGAGCTCGAGCACATCCTCGAACGCCCGCTTCGTGTCGTCCACATCGTCGGTGGTGGCAGCCAGTGCGATCTCCTCAACCAAATGGTCGCCAACGCCACCGGCCGCATCGTCATCGCGGGTCCGGTCGAGGCCACCTCCGCGGGCAGCCTTCTTCTCCAAGCCGTCGCACTCGGTCATCTCAAGGGTTCCGGCTCCATCCGCGACGCCGTGCGCAACGTCGTCCGCACCTCCTTCCCAACCCGTCGCTTCGTCCCGCGGGACACCGCATTGTGGGTTGAAGCCGCGCGCACCCTTGGTTTCACGCTGCCCGCTCCTCTCCCCGCACCCGATCCCGCTCCGCCTTCCGTCGAGATCGCGCCGGCGTCCTGATTCGCACTGGCGTTGACGCCGTTCCCACCTGCAGTCACAAGGGGACCGCATGAAACCCCCCACCGTCTTCTTTGGTGAAATGACCAACCCCGAGGTGGAAGCCTACCTCGCGCAGCATCACACCATCATCGTCCCTGTCGGCGCCACCGAGCAGCACGGTCCCCATGCCCCGCTCCTCACCGACGTCCTCATCCCGCAGGAAATCGCGCGCCGTCTCGCGCCGCGGATCAACGCCCTTGTCGCGCCCCCGCTCAATTACGCGCTCTCCTATCCGCACGTGGGTTTCACGGGCCTCGTGCATGTGCGAATCAGCACCTTCATGGCGCTCATCGAAGATCTCTGCGTCTCCTTTGCCACAGCGGGTTTCCGCCGCATCATCTTCCTGAACGGTCACTACGACAACACCCACGCCATCGCCTATGGATGCGCCAATGCCGCCGAAAAAATCGGCACCGCGGTAAAAGCATTCCCGGTGAATTACTGGGATGCGTTCACTCCGGAAGACGTGGCCCGTTGGTCCGGACTCCCCAACGGCCTGCATGCCAACGAAGCGGAGACCTCCGCCGTCATGGCGATCAATCCTGCGCTCGTCGACCTCGACAAGGCCTCCGCCGAATTCCCGCCATTCCCGGACTACACCGTGCCTACCGGCGGCGTGCATACCGCCTTCTTCCTGACCTCACCGGGATCCGTCTATTGGGCGACCAAGTCCGGCACATGGGGCGACCCCACGCAATCCACCGCAGAGAAGGGCGAGGAATACATCGAACTCGGCGTCCGTTCCACGCACGCGCTTTTGGAGAACATCGAGAAGACATTCGCCGCCATGCCCCCGCGGCCCTGATCCGTGCGGCCCTGACTCGCGCGACCTTGATGTGTGCGGCCTGGATGTGTGTGGCCTGGATGCGCGCGCCCTGGATCCGTGCGGCAGTAACCCGCGGATCCGTGTCCCTTCCGCAGGCCTCGACCCATGGCCGCACCTCTACCGCGGCAACTCTGCGGTAATGACGCCGCGCCCAATGATGCCGCTTCCACGATCGTCGCGGAGACCGATCTTTGCGCCCTGCCTCCGAGATGCTTGCGGCCCGGAGTGGTCCATGGCATGGTCTGCGCGGATCGATGGCAGCCGTTCTCCGGCTGCCCCGTTTCGCCGGCATAGCTCAGTTGGTAGAGCAGCTGATTTGTAATCAGCAGGTCACCGGTTCGAACCCGGTTGCCGGCTCTCTTCTTAAGCAGCTAATAACGAGGGATTTGCGAAAGGGCCATCAACCTTCGGCTGAAGGTTTCGGATTTTCGGCTTGGTAATTGCTTGGTAATTTTCCGCCCTATTCAACCGGGGGCGTATGACACGCACAGGGGGTGCTGTGTCCCTTTTTTTGTCGGCTAATAACGCAAAAAAACCGGCATGAAACACAAGCGCACGCCAGAAAAGCGAAAAAAAACCACAATACCTGAGGCTGCAGCCACCCCCGAGGATAAGGAAGGGACGCCTAGCCTTTCTCTGAAACTAGCAGTCAGGGACCGTGAACAATTGATGAAAGTGCACGGCCCACGGAAGGCGCCGCTAATCGAAACGGCGGGAAATTTAATCGCCAGAACTGAATTCTGTCCGAAAGACAATTGGCGAAAAATTCCCACTCCCCTCGACGGTGACGAGATTGACTTCCGCTCCCTAGACTCCAGCCAATTGGATTTTGCGGTGTTTTGGGAATATGCGAGGGAGATTCGCGCTCTGTATCATGAAATACGGATTCCCGTTCCTGCGGAGGGTGCCAACGCACTGCCCTGGGCTAAGCTAAGCGACTTTTTCCCGATCCCGATCACGCGCCTAGTGAGCAACCAATTGCTCAAGATCGGGATTCCAGATCAAGAGAAGGTAGGGTTGCCGTCGGCAGACTTTTGGAAGCCCAGTCCTGGATTTTCCGAGATCGATCCGATGGTATTGATGAGTCTTCTCCAGAATCTCTTAAGAGGCCGCGAAAATATCAAAAGCGGAGTTTCTACGAGGTATCAGAAATGCTCCTCTCAACTTAATTGGTGGAGAGATCAGATTGTTGGAATCGGCCCTGCTCGCTTCTCGAATACACTGACCCTGTCGACCGAGTCTCCTGATGCGGTGATGAGCTTTCACTCGGTGCGCGTTGACTGGTCGCGGGGAATCTCTGCAATCAAAAGCGAATTCAATCGTTGGGTTGACGAAACGTTCCAGCAGTTCACAAGTCACTCGTCCGCATCTGTTTTTAAAAAAACGGAACTTTCACTCTCTCGGGAGGTGAAAGCCAAAAAAATCGAGTTGTTTCAACTTGGTGCATGGCGCGCAAAGCGTGCGGGCCTCGATGCCACGCAGTTCATTGAATATAGAGTGAACACCTTCATGCCCGATTTCACCTTCACCAAAAACTCGGCGATTGGGGGAGCAGACCGAATTAAGAAAAAAGCGAAGGAGTTGGCGGATAAACTAGGGTGGCCAAGATACCTAAGGAATGAGGATTTTAACAGCGCCGCAGCTGAAGCAGAGGCACGTATTGGCACCTACGCTTCCAAACTGGCTCGTTTTGATTGTTCGAAGACACACCGATCAGCGTCGGCGCGATGATATTCAACAAGACAGTGAGAGATGAATTTGTAGCCCACCTCGAGTCTCAAAATAAACCCCCCAAAACAGGACCGCTTTGAGCCCTGTGCATCGTTCGTTTGATGAATTTCGCGGTGAATCCTCAACTGTGATTGGCGGTTGTCGGATGGAGTCCCCTGAGATGGATACATGACCTCCATCCCGGAATCGCATGTTAGCTTCTGGAAAAAACCACTTGCGGTTCCTGTGCTGAAACAGCAGCCGTAATCAAACTATCTGGATTGGGCTTCATGCCCTTGCGCGAATGAGTGGAACAGCCCATTTAAGGTGGTGCTGAGCTATCCGGGGCCGGACCGCTCTGTGCGTTTGGAGCAGTTACAGAAGGGTAAAGCGCACGCACGCCGCTATCGGAACAGGCGGATCGGGGAGTTTTTGAAGGAGCTGAAGTTTACGGAGGGACGGTCCACGGGGATTTCCAAGATTCTCGAAGCGATGCGGGAAAACGGCTCGCCCGCTCCAGAGTTTGAGTTCGACGAGGACCACTCCTATTTTCTGGTCCGTTTGCCTATTCATCCGGCCGCCTTGGAAGTGGTGCAGCAAAAGACTGGGGCCGAGTCAGGGCCAGAGTCAGGGCCAGAGTCAGGGCCAGAGTCGCAGCTAGAGTCGCAGCTAGAGTCGGAGTTGCTGAACGCACTCAAAAAAGGCCCACTCAGTCGTTCCGCACTGGTCAAACAGCTCGGCCATACCACGGTTTCTGGCGGTCTCAAACGCTCCCTGCGGCACCTCATGCAGGTCGGTAAGATCGAGTACACCCTCCCTGACAAGCCCAACAGCAGGCTCCAAAAATACCGTCTGCCATAACCCTGCTTTCCTTCTCTCAACCCTCCTCCTTTACCCATGAAACCTTGGCGAGAAACCATAGCCCCTCATCCCGATGTCTTGGAAGGCACCTTCCAGCAGTCCGAATTTGCCGCAGACATTTCGGCCGTCAAAAACGGGAAAGCCACCCGGGAATACCAAGACGCCACAGCCTTTTACGAGCGGACCTTCATCACCGAGGGGATGCGCCTGCTGCTCCTTTCCGTCGCCAAACGCCTCAATGGGCAGGGCGGCGATCCCGTCATCCAGCTGCAAACAGCCTTCGGGGGCGGCAAAACGCACACGATGCTGGCGGTCTATCATTTGGCGACCCGGCCAGGGTCCTTGCAGGATTTGCCGGGCGTACCTGCGATCTTGGACGAGGCAAAGTTGCTGGATGTCCCAACGGCTAGGGTGGCCGTATTGGACGGCACGCAGTTTTCTCCCGGACAGGCATGGAAACATGGGAAAAAGACGATCCACACGCTTTGGGGAGAGTTGGCGTGGCAGTTGGGCGGGGAAGACGGCTACGCACTGGTGGCGGAAGCGGATACCACGGGCACGAGTCCGGGCAACGAGGCCTTGGAGCAGCTTTTGCGTACCCACGGTCCCTGCGTGATTTTGGTGGACGAATTGGTGGCCTACATCCGGCAGTTCACAGGCGACGAGCGAATCAGCGGCGGGACCTACGACAGCAACCTGAGCTTCATCCAGTCCCTCACGCAGGCCATCAAACTGGTGCCGAACGCAATGCTGCTGGCGTCGCTGCCGGAATCAGATGTGGAGGCGGGCAGCGGCAAGGGCGTGACGGCGTTGCGGGCGTTGGAGAAGTACTTCGGCCGGGTGCAGGCGTTGTGGAAAACGGTGTCCGTGGAGGAATCCTTTGAGATCGTGCGGCGCAGGCTGTTCGAGACGGTCAAGGACGAGGCCAACCGGGATACTGTATGCCGCGCATTTGCTGCTACCTATGTGGCGGAAGGTACGAAGTTTCCCGCAGAAACGCAGGAGGCCAAGTACCAGCACCGCCTCACCCAAGCGTATCCGATTCACCCAGAGATTTTCGATCGGCTGTTTGAGGACTGGTCTACAATTGACGGCTTCCAGCGGACCCGTGGCGTGCTCAAACTGATGGCGAAGGTGATCTACCGCCTGTGGAAGGATCAGAATGCGGACCTCTTGATTCTGCCCTCCAGTCTGCCGCTCTACGACGGCGAGACCCGCAACGAACTGGCGTATCACCTCCAGCCCGGTTGGGACGCGGTGGTGCAGACGGACATCGACGGCGAACGGGCGGAGACGACGGAGATGGAAACCAAGGACGTCCGTTTTGGAGCGGTGCAGGCGGCCCGTCGGGTGGCCCGAACCCTGTTCTTTGGCACCGCTCCGGCATCGGTCTCCACGCGTCAAAGTCTTGCCCGCGGACTGGAGCGGAGTCGGGTGTTGCTGGGGTGTATGCAGCCCGGGCAGACGGCCTCGCTGTACTCCGACGTACTCAACCGATTGGTGGACCGTTTGCATTACCTGAACGTGTCCGGGGAAAAGTCGCAGGATGCGGCGCGGTTCTGGTTTGATACCCGGGCGAATCTGGGGCGGGAGATGGAGGAGCGCAAACGCCGATTCCACGAAACGCAGGAAGTGCTGCCCAGGGTGGTGGAGACGCTACAAAAGCTGACTCGGGGCTCGAAGCTCTTCGACGGCGTGCATGTCATGACACCGACGGGGGATATTCCAGACGACTCGGGGTTGCGATTGGTGGTGCTGGATCCAGTGAGGTATTACAGCAAGCTCGAGAACCGACTCGCCTATGATGCGGTGCGCGAGGTGCTGAGGAACCACGGTAATCAGCCGCGGTACCGTCAGAACCGACTGCTTTTTCTCGCTGCCGATGGAGATGTGGTGGCGAGGCTGTGGGACGCGGTTCGCTGCTCGCTGGCGTGGATGTCGATCTTGGACGATGTGGGCAATGGCAAGTTGAACATCGACCGTGTCCAAGAGGATCAGGCGAAAAAAGAAGCCAAGGCCGTGGACGATGCGATACCCCGCACCGCACGGGAATGCTATAAATGGCTGCTGTGTCCTGGGAGCAATGATCCCGGTCTTAAGGAGGCCAGTATCGAGGCGTTTCAAGTGAATACCGGGGGGGACGAGTTAATGGTCGAGTTGGCGCGTATCTGCACCGACAACGAACTGGTGATTAGTCGCTGGTCTGCCATGCACCTGCGCTCGCTCTTGATTCAGTACTACTGGAAGGCCGAGAGGCCCGCGGTGGGGGCGGGGGCTGTCTGGCAGGACACCCTCAAGTACCTGTATTTGCCGCGACTGCGCTCGCATGAGGTCTTTGAGCAGGCGATCCAACAGGGGGTTGCGACTGAGGACTTTTTCGGGACCGCTTTAGGAGAGAAGGACGGGCGTTTCGAAGGATTTCAGCTTGGGGTGCCGCATGTACACGTCGACGACACCCTGCTGCTATTAGAACCCGTCGCAGCGAAGGCTTTCCGGGCGTCTCTCGCATCTACGCCGGAAGCCCCCGCGACTCCAATCGGGTTGGGAGGCGTACAGCCGGCGGCCCAACCAACCGCGCTGCCGGGTAGTACCCCCACTGTCTATCCGCCTGCCACCCCCGACCCACAGGGTTCGCCGAGTAGTCCTAAAATGAAGTCGTTCCACGGCACGGTGGAAGTGACTGCTGCTACTGCGCGGGCACGGCTGCTGCAGATCGCCGAGGAAGTGATCAGCCAGTTGGTGAGCGACCCGATGGCAAAGGTGAGCGTGAACGTGGAGATCAGCGCAGAGTTCCCGCAAGGGGCAGCCGAGCAAGTGCGCCGGGCCGTGAGCGAGAACGCGACGAACCTCAAATTCAAGGTGAGCGAGTGGGAGAAATAGCATCAGCTGAACGCCCACACCCGTTGGCGGGGCCGATCGCCCTCATCCCTGGGGTTGTTGCCAATCGTGAGATTCCCGAAATTCTCAGCTCCCCGAGAAGCTGCTCCACGCCGGTCTTTATTCAAGGCCGGTCGATCTCTTGAAGAGGGTGCATTTTTTCGCCGTAATCCCTGCACATCCGCACCGCGCAAGTGCTGGATGTAGGGAGTCCTGAATCGGCAGAACTTTGAGAAGTCGTGCCGGGTGTGCCGTTTTGCGGGACAACCAACGGAATCGACCGGTGACATTTAGATGAGTCCGAGGAAACCTCCCTGGGGGGGGCTTTGGATCGGGCGGCGCAGGGGGGGCTTAATGTTTGCGGTTGCGTGATTTTCTGGCTCAAGAAAAGGTGTCTGAGTGAACAAAGTTAACAAGTTACAGCGCAGTTGCCCAGTTCTTGGGCGTTCCATATCTCCGGCAGACTGTGGCTCTGAGCGTGGTTCGCGACATCCGTGCCCTGTGGACTGTCCCCACTTCCCCTTCAGCCCCGCCAATTACGACCAGCATCTAGAGATCGAATCGAAGCTGATTCGAAAAACACACGAACGCTTCGCGCGGATGGGCAATGGCACCGGTAAAGATTCCATGCTGGGACCCCTTGGAACTCGGGGAGATGGATTTACATCCTCGTTGGGTGTTCATGCCAATTGCATATGGCTTTATCATGGCAAAAAAGGCGCTTCCGGACTCAGCTTCGGAGAAAGCTGGTTGGCGGACAGCAACAGCGGCTTGAAAAATGACGAGCGTGTTTTACTACACGCTGTGAATGGGATGCGTCCGGCGCTGTTGGAATTGCAGCGCATTATAGACCCGCAGACGGTGGATTGCGTGGACCTGCTCACGGGTGCAAAACTGCGGGTGGTGGATCGCGCTTTGGCGGGGAGCGCCCGCCGTTATGCGGTGAGCCTCACATGGGTTTATTCGCTGCCGCACTACGACCGGCTTAGCGGGATGGCGATAACCTGGCCTGAATTGCCCCACCTTACCCCAGAAGAAGCGTTGAGAGAAATCATTGTGCACTTGGGCGGCCCTGCGCAGGTCGGCCTGCAAAGCCCATGGATTACAGAGCATTTCACACGGGTCTATGCCGCGGTGAAAGCTGTTCAGGAGGTGCGCTGGAACATGTCGATGGACTCCGTCGACGCCCGTGTTTTCAAGACTGAATACAAGGCAAGCAAAACACATAGGCTCCTCCCGGTGTTTAGAAAAGAGGGGAATCTTTACCCAGAGAGCCCGAGTCCCGAGGAGGCTTCCCGCGGGGTGACGCATGTTTTTGTGTGGGGCAGCTTGGATGCGCGAAAGAACAAGGGGAATATGCCTCCGGATCCGCAATTGCGTCTTTTCGATGAGGATAATGCGACGGGCAAGAATTTGATTCGGGGGCGTGTGCTGGTGGGAAGAGACGCGGTTAGTCTCGAAGTGTTTTCTGAACAACACAGCGCTGTCCTTAGGAAGGCGCTGGAAACACTCATGGGCAGGGACGCCAGTTTGTTAAGCGAACACGTGGAGAATCTGAAGTCCAGTGCCCTCAAGCCCGCCTCCACCGCTTATGACGCAAGCTTGGTACCCAAGCGATTGCTCGAAAATGTGGCTCCAATTTCGATGGAAGCCGCTCTTGTTGATACAGGCCGTGATGGTGCGGCGGCGGGGATGGCGAGTTACTACAAGGACTTGTATGCGACTTTCAAGGAGCAATCTTTGCCCGCGCTTAAAGGTTCAACACCGCTTGCCGCAGCTGCGAATCCGTTACTCCGGCCGGCATTAGTCCGACTAATGAAATCGCACATTTGCTCCTGTGATGGCGTCAGGCGAACCAAAGGAATTGATTTGAATCTCAATCCTCTGCTTGAGCAACTTGGACTCCAAGAATTGATTTCCGAGCCTCCTCCTTTGGGAACTGTAGAATGTGAAGAAGAAGATGCGGATTCTGACTCTGATTTTGACGTCGAAAGCGGCGGTTTTTTTCAAAGCCTGATCGCCAAAAAAGGCCGGCAGGAGCCCCTCGTATCCAGGGCTCCATTTTCGGAGGCTGAATTTGAATCCATGGTGAAAGCGGCCCACAAACGGTGCCCTGATTATGAGGATGCGGTGGATGCGGTGGACTTTGCTTTTCCTGATCTGCTGGAGTTTGCTCGGGACATTAATCAAAAAGTCCTCAACGAAAGTGAGTGCCTGTTTTTAGAGGTCCTGATTGTGCGTGCCTGCCAAATATTATGGCCTGAGAGCAAGGCCCCCCACTTTCTTGACTTCGAAGCGATCGCGCATCGCATGACCGCAGAGATAAAGGCTTTTGCCAAAGCAATGTTCAAAGCTCGCGAGAAATCGCCGAACATTTTGGCCGGATGGGTTTCCAATAGCGCACAGCCGCTTCTTCTGGAGGATCTTGCAGAGGAGTTTTTGGCCTGCAGAAAAAAAGTCCCGACCGACTCCCGTCCAAGAGGCGAGTCAGTTGCGGTGGTGCTTTCTTTTCTGAAGGCCCTTATCGAGGAACTGCCGCGATGAAACACCCATGGATGGCGCGCAACAGCCACTCACGCCGCGCCACTCCGCCAATTTGAACGAAACTCAAAGCTGGGAAAAACATCCGATGTCCAGTCGTGCTCTAAGACACCGTGACGGCGCTGAAGTCCGAGCTTTGGTGGAAGCGTTGCTGCAAATAGGGTGTCTAGTGATTTTCACCACATCAGTCTGCTGAGCAACGGCCGCGCAAGCGCCTAAACCTTGAACGCACCCGTATCATCTCGACGGATGAAGGACGGAAGGCAGCACCCCGTGCTCGTCGCACTTTATCCGCGGCTGCGCGACGCGGCACCCGGGCACTCAGGACTGTGGCGTGCTGCCAGAAGTTGAGATGCCGCCAGGTCTTGATCTCATGGTCGTAAAGCGCACAGGCCTGCCCGCACCGGGGGCAGGGCATTCTGGCGCCGGACTCCAGATCGATATCCACGTAAAGGTGCTTCGCTCC